>JAZQVY010000001.1:0-66917 GCA_045632085.1 Alistipes sp.
CATTTACACGAATTTTAATGGGAGATGGACAAACGGCAATCTGCTGCGTTGCGCTTTGTGAAAAATAAAATCAGGCTACATTCATAACAACAGAATGTAGCCTGATTTGTTTTTTTAGATAGGCATCTTTTTTGCTTCGAATGGTGTTGAATATTAACTAAACACTATTTGTATGAAAAAGATTTTATCTCTCTCTATTGTCGCGGTGATGGCTACTTCTATGCTCTCGGCACAGGAGCTGCGTATGGGTATTACGGGTGCAATGAATGTGAGTCGTTATGCTGTCGAGTCAGCTGGTGTATCGGTTGATACCGACTCTCGCATTGGCTTCAAAGCTGGTTTTCGAGTCGAGCTCGACGCTCCATTTATTACCGACGGCTTCTATTTTGATAGTGAGTTGTTGCTCTCATCACGCGGCGCAAAAATCAAGACAATTGTCAACGAGGCTGATGTAAGCCTCACCTCGCGCCCTTACTATCTGGAGATGCCAATTCACATAGGCTATCGTATGCCAATCAGCCAAAATCTGAGTGTATATGGTTCGTTTGGTCCTTACATAGCTGTTGGATTGTTCGGTACCGAGCGTTATACGGTGGGTGGTGTTTCCAGCAAACCCGACACCTTCAGTGATGAGAATCTCAAGCGCTTTGACTTCGGTTTGGGACTGCGTGCTGGTGTTGCGATGTTTGACCACTATCGTATCTACCTCGGTTATGATTGGGGCTTGATTAATATAGCACAGCAGAGTGCTGAGGATAAGATTAACAATCGCAACTTCTATGTAGGTATGGCCTATATGTTTTAATCTCGCATCGTAAAAAAAACAGGCTGTTCCTCTGTGGAACAGCCTGCTCTCTATGTTATAATAAGTTATATAGCACCTATCTCTTACTTGTGGTGCGTCGCTTTGTTGAGGATGTTGTAGAGCGACGTTTTGTTGTGGTAGTGCGAATAGTACCACCTGTTATCTTGCGTGCCACCTGAGTTGCCAGGGTCTTAGCAAAGTAGGTTACGGCAGTACCCAATACTGTAGTTATGATGCTCTTCTTTGCACTACTTGAACGCTTGCTCTCGCGAGAAAGCTGCTTCTCCTCCATTGCCTGCTGCTTCTCGGCCTCCTGGCGCTCATCCTCTTCGGCTTGCTGCTTGGCTTCAGCCTCGCGCTTTGCCAAAATCTTCTCAAACGCCGACTCGCGGTCTAAGGCCTCGTCGTATTTACCTGCGATACGTGATTTTGCATTCACCTCGGCACGTTGCTCGCTGGTGATTGCCCCAATCTGGCTCAGTGGGAAGAGAATTTTTGCTCGCTCAACGATCGATGGTGCACCCTTCTCGTCGAGGAATGATACCAAAGCCTCGCCTGTTCCAAGCTCCAGAATCTCACGCTCGGTTGAGAATGCTGGGTTGGTGCGGAAGGTTTGTGCTGCGGCCTTCACTGCTGCCTGATCTTTGGGGGTGAATGCACGTAGTGCATGCTGCACTCGATTACCACACTGTCCAAGTATGGCCTCAGGTAGGTCTGATGGTGATTGTGAGATAAAATATATACCAATTCCCTTCGAACGGATAAGACGCACAATCTGCTCAATCTTGTCGGTCAGGGCCTTTGATGTATCCTTGAAGAGCATATGCGCTTCGTCGAAGAAGAAAACCATCTTAGGCAGTTCCATATCTCCAATCTCGGGCATCTTGTCGTAAATTTCCGAAAGAAGCCACATCAGGAATGTGGAGTAGAGCTTGGGCTGCAACATCAGTTTATCGGCTGCGAGGATATTCATCACACCTCTGCCACCCTCGGTCTGTAACAGGTCGTAGATGTCGAAAGCTGGCTCCCCGAAAAACTTGTCACCTCCTTGCTCGGCAAGTGTGAGCAACGAACGCTGAATGGCTCCTATAGAAGCTGCCGATACGTTACCATATGTAGTGGAGTAGCTCTGCGAGTTCTTCGCTACATAGTCAAGCATCAGGCGCAGGTCCTTCATGTCAATTAGTGGCAGACCCTCGTCTTCAGCAATACGGAAAGTGAGAGCCAACACTCCAGCCTGTGTGTCGTTCAAGTCCATCAAGCGCGACAGAAGCATCGAACCCATATTTTTGATGGTGGTGCGCATAGGGTGGCCCTGCTGGCCATATACGTCGAAGAAACGGACTGGGCAACCCTCGAACTTCAAACTCGATGGGTCGATGCCAAACTCATTGCATCGCTTCTCTATAAAGCCGCTTAGCTTGCCTGGTTGTGATATGCCCGATACGTCGCCCTTCATGTCTGCCATAAAGCAAGGTACACCTGCTTGAGAGAATGTCTCGGCAAGCACCTGCAAGGTGACAGTCTTACCCGTACCCGTAGCACCTGCAATCAGGCCGTGACGATTGGCCATTTTGCCTATGATGTTGATAGGGCCGGTGGTAGAGTGGGCCACATAGAGCTGAGAATCTTTGTACATTGTAGCGAGGTTTAGAAAAATTACTTGCAGGCAATCTTCTCAACACGACGTACGTGACGACCGCCCTCAAACTCGGTGTTGAGGAATGCATCAACGATAGCCATAGCCTCGTCGTTTGAGATAAAGCGTGCTGGCAAAACCACAACGTTTGCATCGTTGTGCTGACGTGTAAGGCCTGCGATCTCAGCCTTCCAGCACAAACCTGCACGGATACCCTGGTGCTTGTTGAGAGTCATAGCCATACCCTCGCCTGAGCCGCAAAGACCAATGCCTCGTTTCAATTCGCCATTCTCGATAGCTTCAGCCAATGCGTGGCCAAAGTCGGGGTAGTCGATGCTCTCCTCTGAGTGGGTGCCAAAGTCAGTCATTTCGTAACCTTTGCTGGCCAGATAGCCAACCAAAAACTCCTTCATCTCATAGCCTGCGTGGTCGCAAGCGATACCTAATTTCTTCATATTGTGTATAGTTTTGTTCCTAAAGTGCAAATGTATGAATTTTTTTTGACGTTTTTTAACTTTTAGAGCTATATATTTCTCTCCGATTGGTTAATTTTGCAGCCGTGAAAATTGTATTGACTATATTGGGCTTGCTGAGCTTGGTGCTGGGTGTAGTGGGAATATTCCTTCCGCTGCTTCCAACAACGCCATTGTTGCTGCTCTCGGCTTGGTGTTTTATACGTAGTTCGACGAAGCTATATGATTGGCTCTTGTCGCATCCATATCTGGGTAAATATATCCGTAATTTTCGTGAGCATCGCGCTATCCCGTTGCGAGTGAAGATCCTGTCGGTGACTATGGTTTGGCTCACTATTGGTTACTGCATTGTCGCCATCGTTTCTGAGTATCTGTGGGCGCAGCTACTTATGTTTGTTCTTGCGGTTGCTGTAACCTGGCGAATATTGTCGTATGCTACCCTTAAAGAGGAGTAGCCGATAGCTCGCGTGAGTATTCTACTCCAACAGCTCTTTTGTATCAGCCATAAATAGTTCATATGCAGCTTTTGAAGTGGCGTCGAGTGGTAGAGTGTCACCCACAGATTGTGGTATGATGGCGTAGTCGGGGAGTCTGACCCACACAGGCATAAGCGAGAGACGATACTGCTTTTGAGTCGATATGGTATCTGCTTTAACTATGCTGTCGCGTATCTCTACATCAATTGTTGCAATCAAACCTCCATCGCTATATCTTTTGCGTTGGTTCGAAACCAAATTTCCGAGCGAATAGAGCGTGATACGGCCATCTGCCGAACGTTCGGCAGGCTGCACAACGTGGGGATGGCTGCCTATGATCAGATCGACTCCATTACGCTGAAGAAACTCTGCAACTCGCCTCTGTTCTCGATTGGGTTGGTGATGATACTCATATCCCCAGTGCATAACGGCCACAATGCAATCTACCTTGCTGCGGTCAATTGTGGCCAAGTCGTGAGCAATTGCAATGGTGTCAATCTTGTTTACAATGCGATTCTTGGGAATTGCAGGCGAGTTGATGTCGTATGTGTAATTTACTACCGCAAAGCGTATATCGTTACGCTTTAAGTAACACACTCTATTCATCTTGTAATCAAGACTATCTGTAAACACTCCGGTGCGACTTATTCCATACGAATCGAGTATGCTGCACGTAGCGTCAATTCCGCGTCCGCCTTTGTCGCAGCAGTGATTATTAGCCAATGCAACCAGATCAATATCTATCTCCTGCAACACGTCAGCCACAGCCGCAGGTGCACAAAAGGCGGGATAACCCGTATATGGGCCATCGTAAGAGAGCGTAGTTTCGAGGTTGATTATCGCTAAATCGGCTTGCCTAAAATAGGGGGCAATATATTGAAATGACTTTGAATAGTTGTATCGCCCATCTTTTTGAAGTGCTGCGGAAATTTGAGAGGTGTGTTGCATCAAATCTCCAGCTGCCACAATGCGTGCACGGCGCACCACAACCTTTGGCATAGCTTGCTCTTGCATCTTTTCTACAGATTGCGACATATTAAGTTGTGGCAAAAGTACCACACCTAACATAAAGACTATGTAGAAAAGGTTGCGCATAAGCTGGGAAATTTCCCCAAATATAGATAATTTTTGAGGATAATCAAAATGGCTTTCTGTTAGCCGAGGCGTAATAAAAAGGGGTTGCCAACATTGCTGGCAACCCTGTGCTATAACCCCTAACCAACACAAGAGGTTATACTCGGTTTAGAAATTATACTGCACCATCAAGCTCAGACGATTGGCTTCGCCCTTCACATCGTTCATATCTTTACGAGTGCCGTGCAGATACTCCAATGCAAGGCGCATATTTGGTGTGGCCTGATAGAACACATTACCAAAGATGTAGGAACCACGCTTATACTGATTTTCGGCATAGTATCCGTTGCAGTGATTAACGCGAACTGTTGAGTAGCCTCCGCTGGCAAAGAGCGTAGATGGGATTATGTTCACCTGACCTGCTACCTGCCAAGACCACATAGGCATTGTCTGAATCTGCTCGGCATTTGCTGGGTTGGGTGTGAAATCGAGACCACTGCCTGTCAAATCCTGAATATAAGGGGTGATACCCTTACCATAGACTCCGTTGAAGTAGGCCACAAAGTAGTCGCAAGGCTCTATGCGTCCACTCGCCTGCACACCCCAGCCAAAAAGGCTTGTGTTTTCACCACTGACATTGTTGTGCACGTACATATTGCGTAATATGGCCGAGGCTCTGAAGTGGCTTTGGCGATTCTCACCCCAAGCATATTGCACGTAGATAGGCACATCGGGTACGCGCTGTGAAATGGGTGAAAAAGTCTCGCCATAGGTGCCGCTTACAACTGGCATCTCGGCTGCTATACCGGCCTTCAGGTGGCGATCGAAGAACTCCATCTCATAGCGCAGCATAGTGGCAAAGTTGAAGTTGTAGGCATTAGGACCCTGGAAGTCAACGGTTGTAGGTGCGGCATCGAGGTCGCAGAAAGTCGTCACATCACGTCCGGCAGTGAAGCCCAACATCGATACGTATGCCGAGCGGAGACGAGGTGTGTAACTAAACTCTTCACCCCCACGGAAGTCCATGTCGATAAAAGCAACCACACGACCCAAAAGATTGGAATTAACAACGGCTTTTGTGAAGAAACGCGAAGTGGTGGCGTCCATCATTATGCGCTGACGATTGGCATAGGTGGCCGACATAGGGATATTGTATGGCACAAAGTCGATATTGTCCACAGCACCCATAAAATCGTAGCTGGTGCGCAGGTTGATGTATCCTCCAATACCCAACGCAAAACGATTGTTGCGGGTAGCAAAGACAAACTGAGGATTTGGAACCTGCTGGAAACCGGTACGCATAGTCTCCGTAAAGTCGTCACGGGTGTTGTCGGCGATAATACGATTCACCGAGATAACGCCACTGACTGGATAGGAGTAGAGAGAGTCGCTCTCCTCGACAGCCATTAGATAGACCGTCGGGCGATGATGATGAGAATGGTAACGATAGGTCTGTGCCGCCAGATTGTTCATTGCAAATAGCGATAGCACCACCATAACTATAAGTCTAATTGTTTTCATAAGCTAAAAGTTTTAATTAAAAACCATATCTTTGCACCCAGAAAAAAGCAACTCCTATGCCAAATATCGAGGTGCGAGGTGGTGCAGATGATAATAGACTTATTGGGTATGACTTGGCTGATTCTTCTATGTTCGCTTATATTGGCTGCAATAGATTACCGCGTTGCGAAACGTCTGGTTGGTAATTGTGGTGGTAAAGCTTTGAAAAGGATTGTTGTGCCATTGTGGGTACTGGATTTCCTGCCTCAGATTCTGAGTTGTATCTTCTTCCTGATTTGTCGCGATAACCCCACGTGGGTGGTGAAATTTAGCAGCTGGACATTCTTATTCTACCTTATGACAGCAGTGGCACGCGCCCCTCTGAGTTTAGCTATTCTGATCTCAAAGAGTGTGTTTGCAAGAGTTGCGGGCTGTATGGTATGGATTGCTATGGTGGCTGTGATGGTGCACGGAGTAGTGGTAACCCGTACCAATTATCAAATAAATAGGGTAGTGATAGAGTCGCCGAGAGTGCCCGAGAACTTTTCGGGTTATCGCATATTGCAGCTCTCTGACCTTCATATTGGTACAATGCTGAATGCCGAGAAGCAGATTTCTGAGTTGGCCGAGTTGTGTAACCGAGAGGCTGCGGATATGATTGCAATGTGTGGCGACTTGGTAAATATCCGCTACGAGGAGATTACACCGTCAATCAACGAGGCTTTGCAGAAGTTTAAGGCGCGCGATGGAATCTACTCCATTATCGGCAACCACGATGTAGGTGTATATATCAAGGATTCTATTACCTTCACACCCGATAACAACACTCGCCAGCTGATTTTACAACAGCGGGGTTTGGGCTGGCGTGTGTTGAATAATAGTAGCGAGAAAATTTATAGTGGTGGCGATTCGATTTGTATTGTAGGCATAGCCTATCAGAAGGAGTTGCAGGATCATCGCCATTCGCGCAAGCTGCCCGAGGTCGATTTTGCTGCGGCATACAAGGGGGTGGATAGCAGTTGCTTCACCGTCACACTTTCTCATATACCTCAGATGTGGGATAAAATCTTATCAGAGAGTTATACAGATCTTACACTCGCCGGACACGTTCACGCTATGCAGATAAAACTACCTATTGGCAAACGAGGTATATCCCCATCTGCATTGCTCTATAAAAGGTGGTCGGGACTGTACGAAGAGCAGGAGCGTTGGCTATATGTAAACGATGGTATAGGTTGCGTCGGCTTCCCTATGCGAATAGGAGCAAGGCCCGAAATCACCATCTTTGAGCTGCGCCACGCTGCGCCCAAGAGATAAAAACAAAATAGGTCGTGCTGATGTCAATCACGCACGACCTAACTTTTTGTAATGCAGTAAAATATAGTCTATTACTTAAAGTGACTATTTTTATTATTGCTATCCTAAAATCGCATCACGCAACTGCTGCATAGCCTGCTGCAACACCTCACGGCGAGTACCGACATTCATTCGCATGTGCTGCTCGCCCTCTTTGCCAAACATTGCTCCGTCGTTCATAGCGAGGTGGGCCTTGTTTACAATCATATCAACCAACTCTTTGTGCGACATTCCCAAGCCCGAAAAATCTAACCATACAAGGTATGATGCTTGAGGTTTGACAACCTTTACCGCTGGTAGATTCTCGGCAAGATAGTCGGCAACAAAGTCGATATTATGCTCGATGTAGCTGAGCATCTGCAAGCGCCACTCCTCGCCCTTGGTAAAGGCTGCCTCTGTAGCGACCATCGCAAATATTGTAGCCATATCCAACTCGTTGGCTTCGAGCCATGCAAAGAATTTTTCGCGAAGCTCGGCATCTGGCACCACCGCAAACGAGCTTACTATGCCCGCAATGTTGAAGGTCTTCGATGGAGCACCAAACGTGATACTGCATTGTGCTGCCTGCTCCGATACGGTAGCAAATGGCGTGTGAACATTGCCATAGAGTGGCATATCGCAATGAATCTCGTCTGAGATTACAATCAGGTTGTGGCGCACAGCAATCTCGGCCAAGCGTTGCAGTGTCTCGCGCGACCAAGTGATGCCAACAGGATTGTGAGGATTGGCCAAAATAAGCACCTTGCATCGAGAATCGATTATCGATTCCAAATGCTCGAAATCCATCTCATAGCCGCTCTCTGTGGGGTGCAGTGGATTAAATACCACCTCGCGACCATTCTTTTCGGGTACTAAGCGGAATGGGTGGTACACGGGAGGCTGGATAATCACCTTGTCACCTGGCTGGGTGAAGGCGTTGAGTACCATGCCGATACCCTTCACAATGCCAGGGATATAGCACATCCACTCTCGCTCTACACGCCACGAATGGCGATGATTAAGCCAGTCGATTATGCTTTGCCAATATGTGTCATAAGCCAGAGTATAACCCAAAATAGGGTGCTCCAATCGCTCACGCATGGCATCTATAATAAAGTCGGGCGTCTCGAAATCCATATCGGCTACCCATAGAGGTATCAAATCTTCACGACCAAAGAGCTCCAGCATGCCGTCATATTTCACGCAGTTGGTGCCTTTGCGGTCAATTACCTTGTCGAAATTGTATAACTTGGTCATATTTAGTTTGAGGTTAAAAATTTCATCACATCTACGCCGTCGGCATAGTCAAAAAGTGTGGGGTACTGCGCACGCCCAAAATCAACTCTGCGAGGATGTGTTATAGCACGCGATACTATGCACTGTATCTTATCGTCATTCTCAGCTAGCCACTGTTCCACCTGCTCTATGCTGTCGTAGTAGCAGTAGTTTATACAACTGATATTGTCCGAAAATCCTTGTCGCTCTACGGCCAACGCGTGGCCGAGGTCGGTGTGGGGCTGCGAGGTCATCATCATAAGCGCACGGCTCGATAGGTAGCAACCTCTGTACATCTCGTTCACTGAGTCGGGCTCAGGTATGCGTAGCTCTGCGCCTCGTGGTAGCATTACGAGCGATACATTGCGACAACCCAGGCCGCTGTATGTGAATATGTCGTGCGAAAGCGCCTTCCAATCCTCCTCGGTCTCGTTGCCACTTAGCACCGCAAGCGAATGGCGGCTACCTCGAATAAGCGATGGGGTGGTGGCGTATTTCGATTGGAAATAGGCTGCGGCACTGTCGCCACCTGTTGCAATCACCATATCGCACTGGTCGTTTGGGACGTAGCTCTCGATGGGGAGCGCAGGCGAGATAGCTCTAAGCTCACCTATGATATATTCGGTGAGAATCTTATCCTTGCTCGATGACTTTACCAGTGCAGTGTGGCCGCACATCAGCACACACATCAGGTCGAAAAATCCCACAAGAGGAATATTCCCGGCCATAATTATCGCCACACGCTTGGGCTGCACCTGCTCTATATTGTAGTGCGATAACCAGCCCTGCAACCTCTCGTGATTGAGAAATTGCTCACGGATAGCCTCCACCGCTCGATAAATATCGGCGGGGGTAAACCATTTGTTTGCGGCACACGCTTCGGCTATTATCTGCAATGTATATTCGTCATTACCAAAGCTTTGCAATCTTTTGCCCAGCTCTATAAAAGAGTCAACGACTGAAACCATTCAATAATTTTTATAAATTTTCACCATCAAAGATACAAAAAAATTTGCATAATCAGATTTTTTACTTACCTTTGCACTCGCAATCGGATAAAACCAGTTGCAAGTTCATAAAACATCTGCGGAAATAGCTCAGTTGGTAGAGCACAACCTTGCCAAGGTTGGGGTCGCGAGTTCGAGTCTCGTTTTCCGCTCAAAATCAAAAGGTTGGCTAAAAGCCAGCCTTTTTGATTTTAGGATAATTGGCTTGCACAAGCGACCCCAATTCTCCCCTTCCAGGGGCAGGGGGTATAAATATAGTCCGCGAGAAATGCCCACCCCGTGGGCTCGAGTCTCGTTTTCCGCTATCACCAGCATAACTTCTTTGCAAGAAAACGATCCATCATCTTTGTACCGCCAACAAGATTGCGTTTGGCGGGCTATTTTTGTCATATCGCAAAAGTTTATTTCGCAATAATTATCAACTAATTGAAATAATTACTAACTTTGATCTAAATAATAATAGTTATCGTGATGGATTTTGTTGTTCAAAAGAAAGGAAATGTTAGCGATCAAGACCTTCTTGAGGATTTGAAAGTTTCTATTCAACATCTTAATGCTAATACCCTAACTATTAAGGAGTATGACAAGTGGGGCAAATATAGTAGTTCTACAATTATTAGAAGATTTGGTTCCTGGAATGCTGCACTTAAATGTATCGGCATATCATCTGGCAATACATTTCATTCCAATGTAGAATTGTTAGACAATATCCGAGATGCTTGGTTGATAAAGGGAAAACAACCGACTCGAAGGGATATGAACGATCATTCAATATCTAAAATATCATCAGGCGCATACTTACGAGCCTTTGGAAATTGGTACAATGCCCTAGATGCATTTGTCCTCTATATGTCAAATGAAGATTCTGATACAAAGCCAAATGTAGAAACAAATAAGGAGGGTATTAAACACTACACGAAAAGGGAGCCAAGCAATAGATTGAAAGTGCAAGTACTGATGCGTGATGGCAACAGGTGTAGGTTGTGTGGAGTGGAGTGCAATGACGGCTTACACAATATCCATTTTGACCACATCATTCCTTGGTCAAAAGGAGGAGAAACTGTATTAGAAAACTTACAAGTATTATGCAGTGATTGCAATTTAGCAAAGGGTAATATTGAATAAGGCAACTACTTAAAACTATTAACATTTCAGGCTCTTTTACATATCCATTTTGCAAGTTCATAAAATTTTATTATCTTTACATAAGTAATTGCAGCACAGAAATTTAAGGTGGACGCAGTACGACAATTCCCGTGCCCGAAAAACGGCCAAAATCGTTACTTTCGAACTCAAAAGCAAACCTAAAAAACACAAGATTTTCAGCCCCAAAATGATGGGTGAGCATAGGTTTAAACTCTCGTTTTCCGCTCAAAATAAGAAACGACAGCCTTTTGGTTGTCGTTTCTCTTTTGTATTTGTTTAATACATTACCTCCAATCCCACTTTGGATGGGCGGGGTCCTCGGCGGTGAGGGCCTCGGAGAGCGAGAGTCCGAGAGCTTTGGCGACACTTTCGCCGTAAGTGGGGTCGGCGCGGTGGCAGTTGCGGATATGTCGCTGTTTGATAAAGATTTCCGCATCGCCCATCGCGCGTGCCGTATTCTCGCAAGTCGCTCGTTGATCCTCTGCTGACATCAATCGCCACAGCTTGCCTGGCTGTGTATAATAGTCGCCATCTAGTTCGCGCTCGTCGTAGTTATAAACCTCGCCATTGACCGCCAAAGGTGGCTCTTTCAAGGCTGGCGAATCCTGCCACTCGCCATAGCTATTTGGCTCGTAGCCTATCGTGCGGCCGGCGTTATCGTCGGTGCGCATCTGACCGTCGCGGTGGTAGGAGTGGAACGGGCAACGAGGACGATTTACGGGTATCTGATGGTGGTTCACGCCCAAGCGGTAGCGTTGCGCATCGCCATACGAAAAGAGGCGCCCCTGCAACATCTTATCGGGCGAGAAACCTATGCCGTCGATAATGTTCATCGGGTTAAATGCCGCCTGTTCGACCTCGGCAAAGAAGTTCTCGGGGTTGCGATTAAGCTCCAAGATACCCACATTGTGCAGCGGGAAATCGCCGTGATACCACACCTTCGTAAGGTCGAACGGATTGATGTGATACTCCTTCGCCTGCTCCTCCGTCATCAGCTGCACCTGCATCTGCCAACGAGGGAAATCACCCCTCTCAATCGCCTCAAACAAATCGCGCTGATGCGACTCTCTATCCTTTGCAATCACAGCTTCCGCCTCGGCATCGGTCATATTCTTAATGCCCTGCAATGTGCGTAGGTGGAACTTCACCCAGGTGCGGCGGTTGTTGGCATCGATAAAGCTATAAGTGTGACTGCCAAAGCCGTGCATATGGCGGAACGAGGCGGGAATACCTCGTGGCGACATCGTAATCGTCACCTGATGCAACGCCTCGGGGAGCAGCGTCCAGAAGTCCCAGTTGCTATTTGCCGAGCGCATACCCGTGCGAGGGTCGCGCTTAATGGCGTGGTTGAGGTCGGGGAACTTCAGGGGGTCACGCAGGAAGAAGACAGGCGTGTTGTTGCCCACCAAATCCCAGTTGCCGGTGTCGGTGTAGAACTTCATCGCAAAGCCACGAATATCGCGCTCGGCATCGGCAGCACCACGCTCGCCGGCCACGGTCGAGAAGCGCACAAAGCACTCGGTTTTCTTGCCCACCTGAGAGAATATCGAGGCGCGAGTGTAGGCCGAGATGTCGTGCGTAACGGTGAATGTGCCATACGCACCCGAGCCCTTGGCGTGCATACGACGCTCTGGGATTACCTCGCGGTCAAAGTGGGCCAACTTCTCCATCAGCCACGGATCTTGCATCGTCACAGGCCCACGAACGCCTGCCGTCTGCGTGTTCTGGTTGTCGGCAATGGGGCGACCATTCTCCGCCGTCAAATGTTTTTTATCGTTCTGCTTCATATCGGAAATATTTGTAAGTCATACCTATGTTCCGAAAATTGTGCCAAGAATTATTAACTTTGCAGAAGATACGCTGATAATATGGAGATAACCGAAAGACTACATACAACCTCTCGTGAGCAGTGGCGAGAGTGGCTCGTTGAAAACCATTCCACAAAGCGAGAGATATGGATTTCGACAACCAAGAGTTCCGACGGGCTGCAATACCTCGATGCGGTGGAGGAGGCTTTGTGTTTTGGTTGGATAGATTCGACTATCAAAGCGGGTGAGGGCGTTATGTGGCGCCGATTTTCTCCTCGCCGCAAGCGTAGTGCGTGGACCGAACTCAACAAGGAGCGATGCCGACGACTCGAACGATTAGGGTTGATGACCGATGCTGGGCGAGCCGTACTGCCGAATATGGATTTTCATATAGAAGATGATATTCTCGTAGCTCTGCAAAGCGACGAAGTTGTATGGCAAAACTTCCAAACTTTGCCTGCGCTTTATGTGCGAGTACGCATTGACAATGTTCAAAATATCCGCAAGCGAGATCCCCAAGCATATCAACGCCGCCTTCAAAAATTCATCGACTACACCCGCAATGGCGTTATGTATGGTGAGTGGCACGACAACGGCCGACTGCTTTAATAGAATTTATAACTGATGGATATGCCACAGCCGCTTCTACTCCAGCACAATGGTGAAGGTGATGCGGTCGGGGGTATTCGAAGAAAGGGAGAGGGTGCCGCCGTGGAGGTGGACGATTTGGCGCGAGAGGGCAAGGCCTATGCCCGAACCGTTGCGCTTAGTCGAGAAGAATGGTGTGAATATATTCTCCACAATATCCTCTGCTATTGGGCCGCAGTTGTTGCTCACATCGATGATAATCTGCTCGTGGCTATTTAGGCGGCTCTTGATGTTGACGTGGCGTGGCGCTTCGCTACGCAAGAGAGCCTCCTGCGCATTCTTCATAAGGTTTAGGAAAACTTGTGCCATCTGCGTGCGGTCCACATAGAGCATAGTGTCGGCAGGTACAATCTCAGTAGAAAGCTCTATATCTCCCCACTCAACAAGTGAGGCGGTTTGGGCCACCAGCTCTGCCAGATATACGGGACTCTTCTGAGGTGGCGGTATGCGTGTCACCGAACGGAACGAATCGACGAACGACAGCAGGCGCTGGCTCGTAGAGTTGATGGTCTGCAAACCCTTCTGCATAGTCTGCTCATCGACATCCTTGCTCAGGAGTGTGTTGCTGATGGAGGTCACAGGTGCCAGCGAGTTCATAATCTCGTGTGTGAGGATACGTGTGAGCTTGCCCCAAGACTCCAACTCCTGCTGGCTCAGCATATTATTCACATCGCCGATGGTAACTACCCTCAAGCGTTTTTCGCCCTGCTGCATCTCTGAGCAATTCAAAGAGAGCGTAATCTCGCCCGTCTCTGTCATATATTTAACTACCTTCTGTTCGTTGCAACGGATGGCCAGCAGTGTGTCGGCCAACTGCTCCGACTGCGGACGCAACTGGTCGATATGCGACAATCGGCGTAGTCCAAAGAGTTGCACAGCGTTGGTGTTTGCCCGCACAATAGCGCCCTTTTCCTGCATTACGATAATGCCGATATTGGCGCACTCCATAATCAATTCTATATATTGCTCCTTCTCCTTAATCTGGTGACGCACCTTGCTCATGGACTCCATAATACGGTTCATCAGATAGTTTATCATTGCGTTATCGGTGTGCGCCGGGTCGTCAGTCAGACGCAAAAGGTCGTTGCCCTCGATAACCTCGAAGACAGTGTTTATTCGTTTTATGATGTCTCGATAGATAGCCAGTAGAGCCCACGTCGAGGTGATGAGCAACGGTACGGAGAGTATCAGTAGCGACCTGATGTCGCGCACAAACGCCACCACGATAAGTGCTGCCGAGAGGGCTATCATGGCTGCCAACAGCAGTATTCTGCGGTATGGAATGGTTCGCTTTTTCATAGTCCGTGGCGTTTGATTTTGTTGTAAAGGGTCTGGCGTGAGATGCCGAGTTGCTGCGCCACCATAGTCATATTGCCATTGTGCGTAGCAATAGCATCGCTAATCATTCGTCGCTCCATATCCTCCAATGTTGTACTCTCCGAAGGGGTAAAAATAACGGGTGCAAGACATATATGCGCAGGTGCAATATCTCGGTTATCTGCCATAATCACGGCCTTCTCCACCGTGTGTTGCAGCTCGCGGATGTTACCCTCCCATGGGTGATCCAGGAGCATCTGCTTTGCCTCGTCGTTGAAGCGCAACTCGCCCTTGTTGTAACGGTTGGCATAGCGCTCAAGGAATAGCTCCGCCAGCGGAATGATATCCTCCTTACGACGACGCAAGGATGGCAGTTCGATGTGAATGGTGTTGATTCTGTAAAACAAATCTTGGCGGAATTCGCCGCTTGAAACCATCTTGAAAAGGTCGCAGTTTGTGGCTGAGATAATCCTCAAATCCACCGCTTGTGGCTCGTTGCTACCAACGGGTATGACCTGTCGGTTTTGCAGAGCTGTGAGCATTTTAACTTGCAGGTGCTTAGGTAGATTGCCTATTTCATCGAGGAACAGCGTGCCGCCATTTGCCGCCTGAAATTTACCCTCGCGGTCGGTGTGAGCATCGGTGAAAGCCCCCTTCTTGTAGCCAAACAATTCGCTCTCGAACAGAGTCTCGGGAATAGTACCCATATCGACGCTTACAAGTGGTGCATTACGTCGCTGCGAGCGACGATGTATCTCTCGTGTGAGCATCTCCTTGCCCGTGCCGTTTTCGCCCGTGATGAGAATGTTGGCATCGGTTGCGGCAACCATATCCACAATATCTCTCACCTGCATCATAGCAGCGCTAGTGCCCCAAAACATTGGCACTTCGTCGCGTGTATTCGACTCCTTGATTCGCTTGCGTACCTCGCCACGACTCATACGATAGGCATTGGTGAGCGACTCCACCAGTTTCTCGTTATCCCAAGGTTTCACAACAAAATCCACCGCACCATACTGCATAGCCTTCACAGCAAGGTCGATATCGGCATAAGCGGTAAAAAGCACCACCTTTGTTTCAGGAAATTTCTCCACAATCTGCTGCAACCAATAGAGTCCCTCGTTGCCTGTGTTGATGCCCGCGCTGAAGTTCATATCCAGCAGCACGACATCGGCTGGGTCGAGGCGCATTTGAGTGATGAGCGAGTTGGGCGTGGGGAGTGTGACGACAGATGCAAAGTGCTTGTCCACCAGTATCTTAACTGCTGACAGAATACTTCGATTGTCGTCCACAATGATTATCTTTCCTAGCTTTGGCATAATCGGCGTTTGTTACAAATTTATGTAGAAAAACGGCAAGTGTCAAAAAAAATTACACCACTGTCTAATATTTTGACACTTTTCGTATTTGTAGTTTTTATCAAATGCCTGACCTGTAATGCTTTAGCATTTTTGGCACAGTTTCGGCATAACTTTTTGTAAAACGAAGAAACTGCGAAAAACAATATGAAAACGACTATTTTAACCCCCTTAGTGTCAATTTTCTTGACACTCTCAGCCCTTTCATCATACGCTCAGCGTATGACACTGGTGGAGTGTATGGAGTATGCGATTGAAAATTCGCTCTCTGTGGAGCAGAGTGAGAACTCGTTACACAATGCCAAATTGGAGCGTCAGGCTGCAGTGGCTGCATTCTTCCCATCGGCAAGTGCATCTTCATCTGCTTCGCTGAGCTTCGGTCGTGCTATCGACCCTGCGACTAACGCCTACACCACCATCACCACTTTCAGCAACAGCTACTCGGCTGGTGCATCGTTGCCAATCTTCTCGGCACGCCGACTTATCAACTCTCTCAAGCAGGCGAAACTATCTTACGAGACAGTCCAAAGCAACCTCGAAAAGGCAATGGACGATGTGACGCGCGAGGTGATGGTCTGCTACTTCGATGTGGTCTATTACATCGGGATGGTCGATATTGCTCAGCAGCGCCTCGATGCGGGTCTTCGCTCGCTGGAGCTTGCAAAAACTCAATTTGAGTTGGGCACACGCAGCAAAGCCGATTTGCAGGAGGTGGAGGCTACCGTTGCCAGCAACGAATATACTCTTCTGTCTCAACAAAACGCCCTTCAGATGGCCTATATTTCGCTCTCGTCAGCTATGAACTATCAGGGCGATAAAAAGCTGGAGATTGATCCCGATATCGGCATCGAAAGCTCTGTTGTACCGTCGTCGCTCGATGGGGTTATTGACTACGCTTTGGCCAATCACTACTCTATGAAGAATGCCGAACGTTCGGTGCGTAGCTCCGAGATAAACCTCGCTAATGCCAAGTGGTCTATGGCTCCCAGCCTGTCGTCGGGCATCAGCTTCAGCTATGGTACAAGCTACTACACCCGTATGGGCAAGATGGCTACCCCCACCGACTCTTGGGCTACACAGATTCACTCCAACCGAGGCTCAGGCCTCTCGCTCGGCTCGATTTCGTTTCCCATCTTCTCGGGTTTGAGTCGTCGCAACAGCAAGGAGCGAGCAAAAAACAGCCTGCGCAATGCCGAGATTAGCGTCGAGAATGCCCGCCGTTCGCTCACTACCGAGATAACTCGTGCCTATCAGCAGATGGAGGGCTATGGAGCGCAGTGGGTGGTGAACAACAAGCGAGTGGAGACTGCCAGGATTGCCTACGAGGGTGTGGAGCAGAAGTTCGAGCGAGGAATGGTCACTCCGCTCGACCTGCAAACCTCGTCAAATGCTCTGCTGCAAGCCGAAGCCGATATGCTTCGCACGCGTCTGTCGTACATCATCCAGTGCCGAATAGTCGATTATTACAACGGCATCTCGTTCCTGGAGTCGGCCTCTGCAAGAGTGTTATAAACTACCGCAAAGGCTAAGTGGGTGATGATGCTGGCAACATAGAATCAACTATTTTCGTTATAAAGTGTCGTTGCCCACAACTTGGCGGTTATGCAGCATCTAAATAAGATGTTGATAATTATAAAAACGTTATATTAGCTCAATAAAAAATAGAAACATAAAAAATAAAAAACTATGAATACACTCAACTACTCATTCCGTTATCTCGCTAATCGCCGAGGCAATACATTGGCACGTTTCGTATCGCTCACATTGGGCTTGTTTGTGGCGATTATCATCTTTGTGCATATTGGTTATTATCAATCTTACGACCGTTGGATACCAGACAATAAACGTATATATACCTTAGGCACAAGCAGCAATGACGAGCCAAACATCGACTACCGAGTACGTTATCCTATGTATGAACAAATCGTTAGCGAAAATCCTCTTTTCGAGGCTGCTGCAGTCACTGAGTGGTATCACAGAAATATACAGTATGAGAATCGTGAGCCTATCAAGATGCAGCTGGGCGAAGTATCTGATACATTCTTCGATGTGTTCGACTTGAAAATCATCAGCGGAGATCCTCACAAGATACTCTCTACGCCAAATATGGCTATGATTTCCGATAGCGCTGCAGAAATACTCTTTGGCGATGAAGATCCGCTCGGAAAGATCATTAAGATGAGAACCGTGGATGACGATGAAGTTGCTAAAGAATATACTATTCAGGGCGTATATAGTAATTGGGATAGTAAACCGACACACATATCCATATTGAGTGGAACTGATTTGCTGACTGGGTTTAGCCCCAAAGATCATGCATTATATCACCCCGAATTGAAATGGCAATTAGCTTTTGAGACTTTTGTTAAGTGTCGCAAGGGTGCAAAGAGAGTAGATATTGAGAAGAATCTGGAGGGTATTGCCAAAAGAGCTGACGCACCAGAAAAATATCTGAAACGCGAAACGGACTACAAGACCAAATATCATCTTGTGCCTATCGGTGAAATAGACAGAGATGATACAAATTCATTAATGTCCGCTCTTTTGTTGGGTATAGGAATCCTTGCGCTTGTTGTTGCCTGCCTTAATTATGTGTTGCTCTCAATCTCGTCACTTGCCGAGCGTAGCCGCACCATAGCGATGTTGCGTTGTCACGGAGCGCAGAAACGCGATGTGTTCAAACTCTTTTTCGCCGAAACACTGCTCATTATCGGCGCTGCAGCACTCTGGGCACTCTTTATGATTTGGGGTTTGGAGAAGGAGATAATGACTATCCTACGTCTTAATGCCCAAGCCGTGTTTACCATCAATCTGATGTGGATACCTATTGTGGTATGCGGTTTTACGTTCTTGCTTGCGGGTAGTATCCCTGCGTGGTTGTTCTCGCAGGTGAAGTTGGAAACAGCCTTTAGAGGTAGCAGCGACAACTATCGTTTTTGGAAGCGAGCATTGCTATTTGTACAGATGGCTTGTACTGTGGCGGTGTTGATATTTATGATAATATGTATTCGCCAGATGCAATTTCGTCGTAATCTTGACTATGGTTATCGCGTAAAAAATATTTATGCTGTCAATATCCATTCTCCACGAGATGAAAAGGGTAGAATCAATCTCGATCATAAAATTCCATCGCGTGAGGTCACAACGAGCGAGGTAGAGAAGTTCCCATTTGTTGAGGCGGTATCAATAACAAATCAAAATCCCGTGACTAGCTCCACCACACAGTCATTACTCAGAACTGCCGACGAGCAGGAAAAGCCGCTTTTCCACTATATCGATTTGATGTGGTTACCTGGTTTTGCTGAATTTTTGGGAGTAGAGCTGGTTGATGGACGCTATTTGACCGAGGAGGATGGTATGGATAAGTGCCTAGTGAACGAGCTTCTGGTTGAGCGTATGGGCTGGGAAGATTCTGCTATTGGTAAATATGTGGGAGCGTGGCTCGGAACACATCAAGTTGTTGGCGTTGTGAAAGATTTTATGTCGGCAGTTGAGGGAACCGTAGTTCCAACTGTGATACATAAACCATTCGAGCGCTCTATCTCTATAGCTTACACAGTTACAATGCTTTTTTCCGAGAAAGCTACTTCTGAGGAGCGTGAGCAGGTGCTCTCGAAACTGAAAAGTGTTACGGGTAACGAAGAATTGAAAATGTATTCCTACGAGGAACTGGTGGAAAATAGCTTGAGCACTGTCAAGGCGATGCGTAATATCGTCACATTTGTCTGCGTTCTGGTATTGATTATCGCTCTGTCGGGCCTTATCGGTTATATGGATAACGAGATGCAACGCCGCCGCAAGGAGATTGCCATTCGCAAGGTAGCGGGCGCTACGGTTAAGGAGGTTATGCTGATGGTTGCTGCTGATTTGTTGTGGATAACCATTCCCGCAACGGCCTTTGGTATCGCCATATCATACTTGGCAGGCTCTGCGTGGATGCAGACCATTGCGGGTTTGCGTGCGCCACTCTCGTGGTGGATATTTGCCGTGGGAGCGTTACTTGTTCTAACGGTGGTTTATGCCATTCAGGTTGCTCGTACTTGGCACACCGCCACCGCTAACCCAATTGATATGATTAAAACTGAATAAACGACACAACTATGGATATTAAACTGGAAAAGAAGACTGGCTGGAGAGCCCTCCTGCAGAAGAAAAATATACCCTATGCGGTGGCTACGGTGTTTATGGCGTTGGTGGTGTCGCTGCTGTTGCGCGATAACTCCTCGACGCTGCGAGTGGATGCTAACATCCTCACAATCTCGGCCGTAGAGCAGTCTGAATTCAACGATTATGTGCGCCTGTCGGGTACGGTGAAGCCTATCACTACAGTGCAGATTTCGCCTATGGAGTCGGGCTTGGTGGAGCGCATTGTGGCCGAGGAGGGCACTATGGTTAAGCGGGGCGATGTGATTGTGGAGCTGTCGAACAACTCTCTCTCGATGCAGATTCTCAACTCCGAGGCTGACCTTGCCGAGAAGCAGAACATTTTGCGTAACACCCTTATCTCGATGGAGCAGAACCGCCTGAACCTGCGACAGGAGCAGATGCAGCTCGATATGGAGGTGGAGCGCAGACGCCGTGCCTACGAGAACAACGACGTACTCTACCGCAAGGAGTTGCTTGCACGAGAGACGTGGTTGCAGTCGAAGGAGGATTATGAATACTCTGTTAAGCGTCGTGCGCTGATTATGGAGCGCCAGAAGCAGGACTCGCTCTATCGCACTAATCAAGTCAAACAGATGGAGAGCGACTTACAGTCGATGGCTCGTAATATGCAGCTTATCCGTCAGCGAGTAGATAACCTCTGCGTCAAGGCCCCCATCGATGGTGAGGTGGGCTCGTTGGATGTGGTGCTTGGCCGAAATGTAGGTTCGGGCTCATCGATAGGCCAGATTAACGATATGTCGGAGTTCAAGGTCACAACGCAGATTGACGAACACTACATCGACCGCATAGTAGTGGGGTTGCCTGCCACCATCGATCGTCAGGAGCGTAAATACGATATGACCATTCGCAAGGTCTATCCCGAGGTTAAGGATGGGCAGTTTCGTGCCGACTTCACCTTCCCAGCCGCCATTCCCGAGAATATTCGCAGTGGCCAGACTTACTACATCAACCTCCAGCTTGGCGAGGCGGCTGAGGCTGTGATTATCCCTCGCGGAGCGTTCTATCAGACTACGGGCGGCAACTGGATTTATGTGGTTGACCGCTCGGGCGAGAAGGCCTACCGCCGTGATATACGCATCGGCCGTCAGAATCCTCAGTACTACGAGGTTTTGGAGGGTCTGTCAGCTGGCGAACGAGTTATCACCTCATCGTACGAAAACTTCGGCTCACACGATGTGTTGATTTTAAAGAAGTAATAATCAAACCTAAATATTATGAAAATTGCAATTAAAAACTTTCTAACCACGCTCAAGTGTTACCGCACCGCCTCGGTGCTTAACATTACGGGCCTGACCATCGCCTTCATAGCATTCTATATCCTGATGGCGCAGGTCTATTATGCCGCAACCTACAATCGGGCAATCCCCGACAACGATCGAGTCTACTTCATCACCCACTGTTCGGATACCAGAGATGAAGAGTACTCGGAGTGGTCGGAGCGACCATTCACTCAAAGAATTATGCAGGATTGCTCCGATGTGGAGCATTGGGGTTTTGTTGATGTGAGGTTTTGTGAGCCACGTGTGTGGGTCAAACAGAATGATGAGCTTACCTCATTTAATGTAGATGTGAGCAGGATAACTCCTCAGATAATGGATATCTCTGGGATGAAGTTGTTGCAGGGCTCAAAGGAGGATTTCCAAAAGCCAAACACCCTGTTCATATCGGCCTCGACAGCCAAGTTGCTTGGTGTTGGGTTGGGCGATGATATACGTCTGCCACAAAACCGCAGGGATGCGGCTATTCGCCCAGGTAAAGCCTATATGGTGGCCGGAATATTTGAGGATTTCCCACAAAACACCAATTTCGAATATCTGAAGATAATCACCGCATTGGTCGAAAATAATAACTCGGACGAAGGGATATATACGTATCACGCCTATGTAAAGTTGTACAACAACTGCTCACCCGAGAAGTTTGAGTCGATGTGGAACGATGAGAGAAGAAAACCTGAACTCATAGAATTTCCAAACGGTCGCTCTATTCATCATATAAGACGCGATGCGGTAAAACTTGTTTCGCTCAAAGATCTGTATTATTCACAGCGTTTGAACTCGAAAATGTTTGTGATTCAGGGCGACAAGCGTGAGCATATCACGCAGTTTGCTATTGCAATGCTCATTATTATCATTGCATTTATCAACTTCGTCAACTTCTTTATGGTGATGATTCCTCGTCGCCTGCGTGTGGTCAACATCAGCAAGGTGTTTGGTGCTACCAATCGCTCGCTGCGTTGGAGCTTTCTGTTTGAAGCGTTGGCATTGACGCTTATATCGTTAGGCCTGGCGCTCTACCTGATGATTGCCATCAAAGATACTTTTATTGCCGACTATGTCACCTGCTCGCTCAGGCTTGCCGACAATCTGCAAACCATAGGCGTGATGCTGGCAATACTTGTTGTGATGGCTTTGGTGGCAGCATTCTATCCTGCGTGGTATATCACCTCGTTCAACCCATCGCTTGCGGTGAAGGGTGGTTTTGCGGGTTCGGTTAGCGGCCGACGCTTGCGAATTGCGCTTATTGGTGTGCAGTTTACAATCTCTATGGTTTTGATAATCACAACCATCGCATTCTTCCTGCAGTATCGCCATCTGACGAAGTATGATATCGGTTTCCAGACCGATAATATCATAGAAGTACAAATCACCGATTGGCAGTTTAGAATCAAGGGCAAAGGAGAGAGCTTTATCTCCGAATTAAAAACGTCGGCAAATGTTGTGGATGTTACGGCTGGTGGTTCGTTCTTCGAAATGGGTATGTTAAACACTGTGGATATAGGTGATAAAAAAGTATCATACCAAATGCGAAATGTGCGCTATAACTACTTCGATTTCTTCAAAATCCCCATCACTCTTGGTCGAGATTTCACGCCCGAAGATGAGAAATCATTCAATGTTATTTGCAATAAAGTGGCTGCAGATATGAAAGAAAAAGAGGTAGAGATGTTTAAAAACAAGGGACAGACAAGCTATTACGATGTTATAGGTGTACTTGACGATAGATTGATGTTGTGCTCTCTGAACGAAGAGCAGAAACCTGTTATGTACGTCAGCAGCGAAAGTAGACATTGGTACGTATACTTTATCCGTCTGCACCCATCGGTCGATGTGGAGCAGTTCAACGATTTTTTGCTACAGAAGATAGATGAGTTTGGAATCGATGCCGAGAAGTATAGGATTAGAGCATTTAAAGATACTATTGATGAGCAGTATGCCAATACACGCAAGCAGACCATTCTGCTATCGCTCTTTTCGGTGGTTTCGATTGTTATTTCGCTGATGGGAGTATTTGGAATCGTGATTTTCGAGACCCAGTATCGTCGCCGTGAGATAGCCATCCGCCGAGTGTTTGGTGCTACTACCTCGGGATTGCTCTTAAAGTTCAACTTGCGCTATGCGCTGATTGTCGGCGCTTGCTTCCTGATGGCTACGCCAGTGGCGTACTACATTATCAGCGAGTGGCAGAAGGATTTCGCCCACAAAGCTAATATCGGCTGGTGGGTATATGTGGGGGCGTTTGCTCTGGTGATGTTGATAACTCTGTTGCTCATCACCTATCGCAGCTATCGTGCTGCAAGTGAAAACCCAGCACAAGTGGTAAAAGAGAATTAAACCGTAACAGCGAAAACAAATATTTATAAACCATTTAAAATTTTACAATTATGACAATGCTTAAAGTAACAGATTTGAAGAAGAGTTTCTTCACTGAGGAAATCGAGACAGTAGCCCTTGCAGGCGTATCGTTCGAGGTTAAGGAGGGCGAGTTTGTCGCCATTATGGGTCCTTCGGGATGTGGTAAATCTACACTGCTCAACATCTTGGGCTTGCTCGACAACCCCACAAGTGGCGAGTATATGCTCCTGGATAAGGAGGTGGGCGACTTGAAGGAGCGCGATCGTACCTATTTCCGCCGTGGTAACATCGGCTTTGTGTTCCAGTCGTTCAACCTCATCGACGAGATGAATGTGTCGGAGAATATCGAGTTGCCACTCATCTATATGGGCGTGAAACCAGCCGAGCGCAAGGAACGAGTGCAGAAAATGTTGGAGCGTATGGATATGACCCACCGCGCAAAGCACTTCCCACAGCAGCTATCGGGAGGTCAGCAGCAGCGTGTAGCCATCGCCCGCGCCCTAGTTAGTAACCCCAAGCTTATCCTTGCCGATGAGCCTACGGGTAACCTCGACTCGAAGAATGGTCAGGAGGTGATGAACCTCTTGCGTGAGCTCAACCTCGAGGGAACAACAGTGATTATGGTAACCCACTCACAGCACGATGCATCCTACGCACAGCGCATCCTCTGCTTGTTCGATGGTCAGTTGGTAACGGATGTTCGTAGCCGTATGTAATCGTCGTCGCGGAGTAGACCTTTGAGTCAACTTTTACGAGATACGCTTTAGGTGTGAGGGTGGGTGATTCCCCCTCACATCACAGATAAAAACATAGAGAGTATGAAAGTAGCATTTACAAACTTCTTCACGACACTACGTCGTTACAAAACCGCCTCGGTGCTAAACATCGTGGGCCTCACGTTGGCCTTTATCGCCTTCTACATCCTGATGGCGCAGGTGCATCACGGCTTGATGTACAATAGCACAATCCCCGATTATGAGAGGGTATATGTGACTATTTTTCCGGATCAAATGTCGGAATTTTACAATGCTGGCGCTCCAGCACATATAACCGAAAAGACGATTGAGCAGACACCTGAAGTAGAGGCGGGAGGTGTATTATCGCTGTTTACACATGACGGTGATGATATCTATAAGTTAAATGGTGGGCAATATGAATGTTATAAGTTGAAAAACACATCTGTGACTGTACCTGTATTGCAGGTACTGGGCATAGAGATGGTGGCTGGAGATCTCGAGCAACTCAAACGCCCAGGAACAATCCTTATCTCGGACTATGCAGCCAGGAAGACGAAGCTCGGCATCGGCGACGAGGTCTATAACGGCGAGTTGCAGTCCGATGGCTCGTTTGAGGAGCAGTGGTCGAGTGAGATTGTCGGAATCTATAAAGCATTTGACTCCAACTCGATACTTTCGGAGGCTCACCTGTTGAAATCGGGCGAGGCCATCAATTCGCTCTTTCATTATGGCCAGACTGGTATCATGAAGTTGCGCGAGGGAGCTGACCCTGCAAAATTCGAGGAGCTGTGGATGGAGAACTACAAAAGGGAGTTGATAGCCAAAGTTGGCGAGGGTGTATTGGTAAATAAAGAGAACTCGGCCCGACTTGTGTCGCTGAAAGATTTCTACTTCTCGCCTTATAAGATTAAAGAGGACGGAATATCTTTGGGTTGTAAGCAGGGTAATCTTGCCACAACATATAGCCTGATGGCTGTGGCCATCCTGACTGTGCTGATAGCCTTTATCAACTTCGTGAATTTCTTCTTTGCCCTGATACCTCAACGTATTCGTGCGGTGAATATCAGCAAGGTGTTTGGTGCAACCAACCGTTCGCTGCGTTGGAGTTTCTTGTTTGAGGCGTTGGCACTCACACTTATATCGTTGGGCTTGGCTCTCTACCTGATGATTGCTGTGCAGGATACGCCTATTGCCAACTTTGTAAGTTGCTCGCTTGCACTGAAGGATAATATCGCAACCATTGGCTGGATATTGTTTATCGTGGTGGTATTGGCTCTCACCGCCGCACTCTATCCTGCGTGGTATATCACTTCATTCTCGCCATCGCTTGCGGCAAAGGGGCGTTTTGGCGGCTCAAAGGCAGGGCAACGCCTGCGACTTGTGCTTTCGGTGGTGCAGTTCTCTATCTCTATGGCGCTTATTATCATTACGTTGGCGTTTTGGTTGCAGTATCGTTATATGACAACCTACGATATGGGATTTGACTACGAGAATGTGATTACGTTCCATTGGAGTTCAAAATCATTCGACAGGAATAAGCAACTGGCACTGCGTAATGCGACACTTTTTGAGGAGTTGGGACGTATCCCTATGGTCGAGGATATAACTATGGCACAGAAAGATATTTTTAAACCGATTATGGCAATGAGCTTTGAGGTAAAGAAGGGGAGTGGCGAGATGATTAATATGGATGGTATATACGTCAGATACAATTTCTTGCAGTTCTTCCGTATTCCTGTTACGGGTCGAGGCTTTTTGCCAGATGATAACGAGCAGTATGTTCTTGAAACGGAATTGCTAGATAAACTATCTACAGATAATCAACGTTTTGCCATATTTGAGAATGCTGCCGGCTTTATTTCGGGTTGTCGTTTCCGTTCGCTCAATCGCCCCGATGTCTATTATAAGATTCAGGGTTCAAACAAGGTACAGAATATGAGGCAATTCTATCTGCGCCTGCACCCAACGGCAGATTACCACACTACGATAGAACATATCAAAAATGTATTGGTGCAGTTGGGGCATAACCCCGCGACGATGAAGTTCGAGAGGGTAGAAGACCAGATTGCCGATATGTATGCCGAGACACGCAACCAGACGGTACTGATGTCGCTCTTCTCGGTGTTGTCGATTGTTATCTCGCTGATGGGTGTCTTCGGAATTGTGATTTTCGAGACGCAGTACCGCCGCCGCGAGATTGCCATACGTCGTGTGTTTGGTGCTACCACATCGGGCATGATTTGGATGTTCAACTCACGCTATGTGCAGATTGTGGGCGCGTGTTTCCTGATTGCAACCCCCGTAGCCTACTACGTCATCGACGAGTGGCAGAAAGATTATGCCTATAAAGCCCCCATCGGGGTGTGGGTATATGTTGTGGCACTTGCAGCCATCGCACTTCTTACACTTGCCCTCGTAAGCTACCGCAGCTACCGTGCTGCCAACGAAAACCCAGCACAAGTGGTTAAAGGTGAGTAAATTAAAACTTATAAAACTTAAATACTATGAAAATTGCATTTCAAAACTTTCTGACAACGCTCAAGCGTTATCGTACAGCCTCAATTCTTAACATCGCAGGCTTGACACTCGCATTCTTTGCAATGTATGTAATTATGACACAGGTAATATTCTATGTCCGTTACAATCAATGCATCCCCGACAATGAGCGAGTTTTTCTACTTTGCGAAAAGAGAGACTCAGATACTCCCATAAGCACTTTGGTGGGTCGTTATCTGGCAGAACAGGCCATCGCTCAATCTCCGGCAGTTGAGGCGGGCGGAATGGTTCTATGCCCTATGTATGACCCCGCAGAACATTTCTTGTGGGTACATCGTAAGAATGGCGAGATGATAAGATTCCGCACTCCATTTATTCGACAAATATCGTTGCCGATGCTTGATATTATACCTATCTATGAGCTTGCAGGTAATAAGAGAGACTTGGCGCGTCCTAATACCATTATCGTAAGCCAAAGCGAGGCAAGGCGTTTGGGTGTAGGTCTCGGCGATATTATAGCGATGCCAAATGAGTATAGCGAAGATTCAGATGACGCCCCAGAGCGAGAAGTGGAGGTGGTTGCCATCTACAAGGACCTACCATCAAATAATTATTTCTCTGATTTTGCCGATGTGGCTATGTTTGAGAATATCGGCGATCAGATGATGGAAAAGCGTTATTGGGGATATGGCGCAAATTCCTATTTTATCAAGATGAAGGAGGGCTCTTCGCCTGATGATTTCCTCGATGTTTATAACAAGATAAGTTACGACTTTTTGTGTGTCGAATTAGAAGACGAAAAACTTGCGAAAAAGGCTATCGAGGCCAATATGATGCTCCCTATCACCGAGATGCAATGGGCTAATCTGGATGCCAAGGTAGGCGGAGACCGTAGTGTAAATCTAAGCGACCCTAAAGTAATGTCTGTGGTATTGGCTATCGTACTATTGATACTTGTGATGGCATTTATCAACTTCGTAAACTTCTTCTTTGCATTGGTGCCTGTGCGTTTGCGTGCGGTGAATATCAGCAAGGTGTTTGGAGCGTCGATTGCCACCTTACGCTGGAGCTTTGTGTTTGAGGCTATCGGTTTGGTGGTGTGCGCATTGGCTTTGATGTCGTATCTCTCGTTTGCCTTGATGGATTTACCACTTGACAACTTTATTGCCTGTCCTCTACAGGTGTCGCAAAATCCATTGGCTCTGCTTGTGGTAATTGTGATTGGCGTTGTGATGGCTATTGCAGCGGCTCTCTATCCTGCGTGGTATATCACATCGTTCAACCCATCGCTTGCTGTGAAGGCGGGCTTTGCTGGCTCAACCTATGGTAGGCGTTTACGCATAGTGCTTATCTGCGTACAATTTACCATTTCGATGATTTTGATAATCACAACACTCTTTGTTGGCTTGCAATATCGCCATATGGTTAATTTCGACCTCGGTTTTGATCAGGATAATCTACTCACCTTCAAGACTTCAAGTGCGATGTCCCAAAAGAGCGAGGTGTTGAGAACCGAATTGAGTTCCCATCCTGATGTGGTGGATGTAGCATCATCGGAAGAACCTTTTTTTAAGCAGACATCATTATGTCAGTTCTATTTTTCGAAGGAACAAACAGATGCAGTCAAAGAGGATAAATATCACAATCTAATAAATGTGCTATGTGTGAGTCCAAATTTCTTTAATGTAATTGGATTAAAGTTAATGCAAGGCAAATGGATTGACGAGAGTAATGCCGTAGAGAAGTTTGGCAAACCTGCTGTGGCAATGATGAATATTTCGGATGCACAAAAGTATAATATCAACATCAAAGATGATCTACGGCGAAAATCAAATTTCTTGATTCGCAACTTAAATGGTTATGTGAATGATATTTACACCTTTTCGGTTGATCATAAGAGACTTCCTGCTGTATATATTATTACCACCGCCAATCATCGTCACTATTATCTGCGCCTGCGACCTACGGCAAATATTGAGCGAGTCAAGGAGCATATTCGTGCCTCTATTGCGAAGGTAAACCCCCAGGAGGAGATGCCAGAGATATACTTCTTTAATCAAGTGGTTAAAAATATGTATTTAGATGTGCGTCAGTCGATGTTTGTCATTGGCTGCTTCGCTTTGGTTGCGATTGTAATTTCGTTGATGGGAGTCTTTGGAATAGTTCTCTTTGAGACGCAGCATCGCCGTCGTGAGATTGCTATCCGCAAGGTATTTGGCTCGACAGTAGGTGAGCTTTTGTGGTTGCTCAACTCTCGATACTCAAAAATTGTTGTGGCTTGCTTTATTGTGGCTGCTCCCGTGGCGTGGTATGTTGTGGATAAATGGTTGCAGAAATATCCCGAACATATTGATATGGATTGGTGGGTATTTGTTGTGGCGCTGGTGATGGTGTTGGCTATCACTTTGGGACTTGTCACGACTCGCAGTTGGCACGCCGCCAACGAAAACCCCGCAGATGTGGTTAAAGGCGAGTAATTACGATTACAAAAATTTCTAATGGCGACTTCTTAATATTGAGTCGCCATTATTGTTAATAACGGCTCAGGATTTGTTTGACTCGTATTTAAAGAGTGATAATCGTTTTTTCTCCTAGCATCATAATACGTGTCGTGATTTACAAGATATTGTTTTTAGGTGTAAAAGGTTGTAAATTGTGTTATAAATGATTAATTTTGGAGTTGTGTTGAGTCACAGTGCGCTCAATTTGGCGATGTAAAATATAGAAATACTTAAAGTACGAGAATTATGAAACGTTTGAATGGAAATGTCACCCTTATCACAGGTGGCGGTAAGGGAATTGGATTCGGCTTGGCTGAGGCCTTTGCCGAGGAGGGCTCAAACCTTGTGCTTACAGGTAGAACAGAGTCTCGTTTGCTTGAGGCAAAGCAGAAGTTAGAGGAGAAGTATGGTGTAGAGGTATTGCCCATTGTAGCTGACGGTGCAGATGAGCAGGCTATCAAGATAGTTGTTGAGAAGACCATCGAGAAGTTTGGTAAACTAAATACATTGGTAAACAATGCTCAGGTGTCGAAGTCGGGAATGCCGCTTGTTGAGCATACAAAGGAGGATTTTGATCTTGCAATCTATTCGGGCTTGTATGCTGCTTTTTTCTATATGCGTGAGTGCTTTCCATACCTTAAGGCTTCGCGTGGCTCGGTGATTAACTTTGCCTCTGGAGCAGGTCTGTTTGGTAAGTTGGGTCAGGCATCGTATGCCGCAGCCAAAGAGGGTATTCGCGGTATGTCACGTGTGGCTGCAGCCGAGTGGGGCCCCGATGGTGTGCGAGTAAATGTCATATGCCCTTTGGCTATGACCGAGAGTTTGCAGCAGTGGCGTGAGAACTTCCCAGAGCTATACGAAAAGACTATTCAGGGTATTCCATTGGGTCACTTTGCCGATCCCAAAGGTGATATCGGCCGTGTGTGCGTATTTTTGGCCTCTGAAGATGCTGAGTATGTCACTGGCGAGACCATCACTTTGCAGGGAGGTAGCGGCCTAAGGCCTTAGTCGAAGCCATTGTGTCCATTCGGTCGATAAGCCTATATCTCGACGGATGAGCCTTCGATGGTGATAGTAAACCTGTGAAGTGCAGGTACTAAATAATAATATAGGGGGCGTGATAACACGTCCCCTCTATTATTTGCTCTATAGTCTATATTTATATGGACCTTATTTCTTGCGGAATGTGAAGTATCGCCCTGCGAGATAGCTGTATATGATTGAGACGGCTGTTGTTGCGGCCTTGGCAGGAGTAGGCCATATGTCACATATCTCTACAAAGAATTTCAGGCAGATGTAATTGAGCGCAAGCGAGCCTAATACAGACAATGCATATCGCCACAGCTGTCGGCCCTGACCAAATTGAGTGGCCTGAAATGCAACATTGCGGTTGAGCCAGAAACCTGTAAAGAATGTTATAGGGAAGACTATCACAAGCGAGGCTATGTGCGGCGAGACCACAACTACACCTAAGTCAATAAACCGTTCAGCTATAATAAAGTGGTAGATTACGAAATACCACACCAAGTCGAGCACCATATTGGTACCTCCACAAGCGGCGTATCGGAAAACCTCACGCGAGAAGATTTTCCGAAACGGCTTGATGTAGAAGATGTCGATAAAACGACCTATGGCCTCGGCTAACTGCATTATTGACGGTTGTAGACCCACAAGTCGGGATAGATATCCTTATAAGATTTGGCATAGGCATTGCAATCGCTGCGATTGTTGCTGCCAAAGATAGTCACCATAAATTTATTCTTGAAAGGCAGTACCACGCACTCAGCGTCGTTGATTTTTGCCTTTACCTGCTCCACCGCCAAAGCTGCATTCTGCTCAGTAGAGAAGATGCCCATTACTACATAGTGTGCATACTCCTTTGATGTGGCTGGAGCTTCTGTTGCCATACCACCTCCCATAGGGCAGGGTGCGGGAGCCTCCGCTACAGCTGTAGTGTCAGTTGCTGGCTCCGCATTAAGTGATGGCTGAATATCGACAAGTTCTGTAGCTGTTTGTGTAGACTTATCCTTGCCAAATAATTCATCGCCCCACATAATATAACCAAAGAATCCCAGTGCAATAAGTACGCAAACAGCACAAATGGCGTACAGCCAGCCGTTTGAACGACGACGGATTATGAGTGTCTTTACTCCCTTTGGGTTGATGGCCGCACCGAAAGCCGACTCGGTTGAGAAGCTGCGGTGATTCAATACGCCAACGCCTCCAATAGTCAGGGTTTTACCATCTCGGGTCTTTGCCAGCCAGCGTTCGTAGATATCCTGGGCTTGCTCTTGTGAGCAGCCTGCGACTTTTACAATCTCACTAACGAGCGATGGTGCTTGCTCCTGTGTCGAATATGTAACCACGTTGCGTGGTGAGAGCAGACGCTCCTTTGATATGCGGCGTGCGCCCTGGCGCTCGATAAAGAGCGAACCCACCTCGGGCAGAAATACTCCTCGCCCGCTGATGAGCATGTTGTATATAATCTTGTTTACTTCTCCTACCATAATTATCTGTTTTCTTTTTTTTGAAATTATTTTCTATTACCCTTGCGTGATGATTGTGGACGGCATATGGGTAACTTATCCTTAGCACCGAGCCATATAACCACACCGGCCATAATGATAAACGGAATACTGAGTAGCTGGCCCATATTGAGTAGCATACCCTCCTCGAAAGCCTCCTGGTTTATCTTTACAAGTTCGATAAAGAATCGAGTAACAAATATACCAACCAAGCCTACACCAAACATTATACCCGCGTGACGTCGACCCATATCGCGCTTGTAATATAGCCACAGCAACACCACAAACGTTACAATGTAGCATAGTGCCTCATAGAGCTGTGCAGGGTGTCGAACAGGGATATTCTCCAGCGGCATAGCGCCATACAATCTCACGAACTTGAAACCCCAAGGTACATTGGTTATATTACCGATAATTTCGGAGTTCATCAGATTGCCCAGTCGCACTAAGGCTCCGCCAATAGCTACTGGAATCATAATGCGGTCGAGCCACCACACATAATTCATCTTATGTTTGCGTGCCGTAATCCACATACCGAGCAACATACCGAGTGCCGAGCCGTGGCTGGCCATACCGCCATTGCGAATCTCGGTGATGATAGCCCAAGGTTTGGTTATATAGTATGGAAACTCATAAAAGAGACAGTGGCCAACTCTCGCACCGAGGATAGCGCCAAGCACAATCCAGACGAAGCCTGTTTCAATTATCTCGTTACTAAATCCCTCTCTCTTGGCAAATGCCGAGAAGAATCGCTCTCCCAAAAGGATTGTAAGAGCCCACATCAGACCATAGTATCGGAGTTCAAAGTTTCCGATATTCAGCATAACTGGGTCTGCGTCCCAAACTATATAAAGTAGATCATTCAACATAAAAAATCAACATATACTACCACACCTGTGGTAACTGTATTATAACTTGTACGTGCATCTCCCTCATCGTTCAGCGATAAGAAAAGATGCACGCTAAAATACTTGCCTATTTCTCCTCGGTAGCCTGTGGTAGCTCCTTCTTAACAGGGAAAGCAAATGTACTACCTACACCTAGCTCGCTGCGTACAGTGATGCGTTCGCCGTGAGCCTCAACGATATGCTTCACGATAGCAAGGCCCAAACCTGTGCCTCCCTGCTCGCGTGAGCGACCCTTATCTACACGGTAGAAACGCTCAAAGATACGAGGCATATCCTCCTTGCTGATACCAACACCAGTGTCCTCAACCTCAACGAGAACTTTATCCATCATGTCGCGGAATTTCACACGTGTTGTACCTCCCTCTTTACCATACTTGATTGAGTTGATAATGAGGTTTACGAGTACCTGGCCGATAAAGTGCTTGTCGGCTGTAACCCAGAACATAGATGGCAATGAGTCGGCACCCTTAACAGAGAGCTTGATATCACGCTTGGCAGCCTCCATCTCCAACTGCTCGCTAATCTCCTTTGTGAGGGCAACGATGTCGAACTTGGTCATATTAAGACGGTTCATATCGTTCTCCAACTTGGCGATTGTGTCGAGGTCGTTGACGATGTTGATAAGTCGGTCTATACTCTTCTCGGCACGCTCCAAATATTTGCGATTGATTAGGTCATCCTCCAAACCGCCATCAAGTAGGGTAGAGATGTAACCCTGGATATTGAAGATTGGGGTCTTGAGCTCGTGGGCCACATTGCCTAGGTATTGCTTACGGAATACTTCGTTCTGTTTCAGACGTGCAATCTCCTTGTCGTTATCCTCAACCCATGCAGTCAACTCCTCAGATATATCCTCTACGTGTTTGTCCTTCATCTGGTCAACGATCTCGGTGGTGTGAACGTGGCGCGACAAGACCATTGAGTATATAGGTTTGAGCTTGTATGCTACATACGATTTAATCATCTGCAAAGAGAAGAGTGCCATTACAACAAACATTGCCACTGCAATGCAGGCTACAAGCCACCATGTCACTCCACATACAATCATAATTACAGCCACTACAACAGCTGCAACGAAAGCTAACCAAAGTGAGGCTTTCTCTTTTGTTTTAATCGTCATCATTATAGTAGTAAGTTTTAAGTTTTATTTAATAAAGTTTTAAGTTTCCTGTTTTGTGCTATCCAATTCTGTGGGGATTCGTTAAAAAAGTCTAAGCGCTCCCACAACATTGTATATTGCTGTTATGTCGTTTGTATCCACCTCCATCGTATCAAAACTGCGGTTTGATGGTTCTAAACGAAACACCTCTCTGCCGTCCGTCGTCTTTGCAGTGCGTATCCTTCGCAAAAGTACAAAATTAGGCGATGCGATAACGCACATGCTGCCCGGAATAACCATTTTTACGTCCGTTCGTTTTAGGAAAACAATCGTTCCCGGCATTATCTCTTTCATCATAGCTTCATCATTGCATCTCAAAGCGCAATCGCAAGTGCCGAGTGCTGGGAGCGAGACAAAGCTCGAAGGTTCAATATCGTGAAGATGCTGCAACTCCTTCCAAACGCCGTCACCCTCGTAAAATGGGATTTTGTGATTCACGCTCTCGGCTGAACTGAGCATGCTGCCCTCACCTGTGAGCAACCATCCAGCGCTGATTTCGGGGAAGGCGGCTACTATGCGGGCTGCCAGGTTGCGCGAAAGCCCATTTTTACCCGACTTAATCTGGTATAAATTCTCTGCACGTGACAAACCGATATGGCGGGCAAAGAAATTAGTTGTCATCCCTGCCCATACAATCACTGCCTCCAATCGAGCCCAGCTATCGTTTACATTTACATTTGCCATATCCAAAAATTTTCACCATATTTGCAGCACGGCCTCGTAGTTCAATGGATAGAATATAAGATTCCGGTTCTTACGATGAAGGTTCGAATCCTTTCGAGGTCACATAGTGAGTCTGTCTCAAATTGCAGAGCGATTGCCTTTATGGCTGTCGCTTTTTCTTTGCAACTGTTATTTGGTTCGACTTTAACACTGTGCCTGATTAGCTAAAACCAGTCTTGTGGAAGCAGTCTCTTAATTCCCCATTATTAATTTTCAAAGATAACATTTTATTTCGTTTTATACAACAAAAAGGCTTATTTAATACAAATTTTTATACAAGAAAATAGCAGATTTGGACACAATACAACATTCCGACTCCATTTATGGTAGCGTGATGCTTGCTAAAAGGTGTGAAAGATTTGTTTTTGATAGGTCGGAGGGTAAATCTCTGTCGTGAGAATGGCTGTTTTATCTCCTGCTTGAGCAAAAAAATCGAGCAAGTTGCGATGCTCTTTGGTTTTTTTTCTATCTTTGTACAGTTAGAAAATCCACTATTTTAAGGAAAGCCTCTAAACAATGAGTGTAGATAGAAATTTGAGAAATATAGAACGCGACTCTGATTACGAAAATCGTATCCGCCCCCAGGATCTTTCAGCTTTTTCGGGCCAGGATAAGATTGTCGATAATCTAAAGGTCTTCATCAAAGCGGCTCTGATGCGTGGCGATTCACTCGACCACGTCCTGCTGCACGGCCCTCCGGGATTGGGGAAAACAACTCTTGCAAATATCATAGCCCACGAGATGGGGGCGCAGATGAAGGTTACGTCGGGCCCGGTGCTCGATAAACCAGGTGATTTGGCAGGCCTGCTTACAAACCTCGAGGCTGGTGATGTGCTATTTATCGATGAGATTCACCGACTGAGCCCTATAGTTGAGGAGTATCTCTATTCGGCTATGGAGGATTATAAAATCGATATTATGCTCGACAAAGGCCCTTCGGCGCGCTCAATTCAGATTGAGCTTGCTCCATTTACTCTTGTCGGTGCCACAACACGAAGCGGACTACTCACTTCGCCTTTGCGTGCGCGTTTTGGTATAAATTGCCACCTGGAGTATTACGATACGCCTATTCTTGCCAATATAGTCAAGCGTTCGGCAAGGATTCTCGATATCTCCATCGATCACGATGCCGCCATAGAGGTTGCATTGCGCTCTCGTGGTACACCTCGTATTGCCAATGCTCTGCTCCGACGAGTGAGGGACTTCGCAATGGTAAAAGGTGAGGGCCATATCGATTTGGAGATTACCCGCATCGCTTTGCAGGCGCTGAATATTGACTCTCGAGGTCTGGATGAGATGGATAACAAGATTCTTTCGACCATTATCGAGAAGTTTAAGGGTGGTCCTGTTGGCCTTAACACCATTGCTACAGCTGTTGGCGAGGAGGCTGGCACCATCGAGGATGTCTATGAGCCATTTCTTATCAAGGAGGGATTCATCAAGCGTACACCTCGTGGACGAGAGGCTACCGAATTATCCTACAAGCACTTGGGTTACACCCCAAAGAGCGACGAAGGAACACTGTTTTAAGACACTGACAAATTTATGGAACTAAAACTTTGCATAAAATATTATATTTTTTACACACTTTCGTTATGGATAATAGCTATGCTAATTTCTTGCGAAATAGAAGGGTATAACCCAACGTTTCCAAAAGAGAAACAGATTGCACATCGCGGCTATTGGACTGCTGGTGCTCCAGAGAACTCATTACAAGCCGTGCAATATGCAATTGACGCAGGCCTTTATGGGGCTGAGATTGATATTCACGAAACAAGCGATGGAATAGTTGTAGTCAATCACGATGACACATACGAAGGTATAAACATCAAATCGTCATCGTATCAGGAAATTCTCAACAATACAAACACCGACATCCCATTATTTAGTGATTTCTTAATTCTTATACGGAAATATCCGAAGTTTAAGTTAATAGTCGAAATAAAAACTGCATACAATATCAAGTCTATAATTAAACTCACAGAACAGTATGAAGTATCTAGCCAAATAGAATTTATATCTTTCAATAAAAATTATTGCGAGGATATAATACAGGCTAACTCCGAATACAAAGTTGGATATCTAGGCTATGATCTTTCCCCTCAATATCTAGCTGACAAAGGATATGATATCATCAACTCTTCATATAATTTTTTCATCTCAAATCCTGAAATTATTAGTGAAGCATACTCGTTGGGGTTACAAGTATACACATGGACCGTCAATGATGCACATTTAATGTCAAGAATGTATAACATGGGGATATTGCGTATAACGACAGACTATCCAAGATATGATAATTCTGATAAAATATAGCAAATTCAACAAATATTTAAACACAACGTCATATGAAACAACTAACCACACTTTTATGTACCATTCTCGCATTTGGTACTATTGTGGTTCAGGCGCAAGTTAAATTAGCCGAACCCATTATCCCCGTATATCCGCAACTTGAAAATAAGGGTTCATTTTCGATGATTATGGTTCCCGATCCTCAGAGCTACACAAAGTTTGCGGCTAACCAGCCACTCTTTGATTTGCAGACTGCGTGGATTGTGCAGAACATCGACCGACTCAATATTAAAGCGGCCCTCTTTACTGGCGATATGGTAGAGCAGAACGGCAAACAGATTTCAGCTGCGCTACCTAACCCATATAATGGCGACCAGACTGGCCGTCAGCAGTGGGAGGCTGTGTCAAGAGCGTTGAGCCGACTCGATAATCGCCTGCCGTATGTTGTTGCTCAGGGTAACCACGATATTGGTCACATCACAGCCACATCGCGCCACTCGTTGGCGCCGGAGTTTATCCGCCCAGAGCGCAACATCTTGTTTGAGAAGTGCTTGGTGGAGACTTGTGAGAACTTCGAGGGTGTACACACTATGGAGAATAGTGCCTACGAATTCAAAGATGAGAATTGGGGCAATATATTGGTTATCACCACAGAGTTTGCGCCACGTGATGAGGTCATTGCTTGGGCAAAAGGCCTTGTTGATTCTGATAAATACAAGAATCATAAAGTGATCTTGCTCGTTCACTCTTGGCTCAATACCGCTGGAGAGCGCATTACAAAGGAGGGATACACGCTTCGTCCCTGCAATTGGTCAGAAGATGTATGGCAAAAGTTGGTATATCCATCAAAGAATATCTGTCTGGTGCTTTGCGGTCACACAGGTGATGCCCCTAAGATTGAGGATGGTAAGGCTATCAACTATCAGCCAACTTCATCGTATCGCGTTGATAAGGCTGCCGATGGTCGCAATATTCCACAAATGATGTTCAACTCTCAGCAGGGTGATGGCGAGTGGAATGGCAATGGTGGTGACTGCTGGCTCAGAATCCTGGAGTTCAAACCAGATGGCAAGACTATCAGCGTACGTACATTCTCGCCTCTGTTTGCTATCTCAAAGCGCACCAAGGATATGGCTTGGCGTACCGATAAATATGATGAGTTTGATATAGTAGTCGAGTAGATTAAATGATGTTAAAAAAAGGTTGTCCACAGTGGGACAACCTTTTTTTGTGAAATGATCTATTTTGTTATTTGAACATCGCCTTAAACTCCTCGAGTGGCATCTTCTCCACGATACAATCGCCTATAGTGCGAGGCAGAACCACAAAGATGGAGTTACCCTCGCTCTTCTTGTCCTTTTTGACCTCTTTGAGCAGGCGACGCATCTCGACAGGAGGGGTAAGCTCAAATCCAGCCTTCTCCAGCACTCCAACGATTCGTTGCTTGTCCTCTATAGAGAGTAAGCCGCCTTGTTGGGCAGCATCGGCTATGTAGGCCAAACCTACTGCCACAGCCTCGCCGTGATTCATTTTCGATGATGACTTTTCGATGGCGTGGGCCAACGTGTGACCCAGGTTGAGTTTGCGCCTGTCGCCCGTTTCACGCTCGTCACGCTCCACAATGTCAGCTTTCACTCTGATAGCGCGGAAGACCAACTCTGAGAGTAGCTCTCTGTTTTGTTGCAGTGATTGCATATCGCACTCTTCAAGCATATTAAAAAGCTGCGGGTCGGCTATTATTCCCGATTTTATCATCTCGGCTAATCCTGTGCGGAACTCTCGTTTGTTGAGCGTAGAGAGCATAGCTACATCGCATATCACAAACTTTGGCTGGCAGAATGTGCCCACCATATTTTTATAGCCATCCACATTCACTCCGTTCTTGCCGCCGACACTGGCGTCCACCTGGCCGAGTAGCGATGTTGAAACAAAACCAAATTCCAAACCTCGCATAAATGTTGCGGCTGCAAAACCTGCCACGTCGGTTACAATGCCACCGCCAATGCCCAATACAAAGCACGAGCGATCAACTCCCAACTCAATAAAACGGCGATATATGGAATCAATCGTGTGGAGTGTTTTGCTGGTCTCGCCCAAACCTATGAGTATGTGGTCATATTTCTCCAGCAGAGGATGGTAGAAACGGTCGATATTTGTGTCTGAAACCACTATGACTCTTTTGTCGGGTAGTAGTTGTGGTAATAGTGATTCCACGCTTCCAACCACTACGCGACTGTAATTTTTTATATCTATAGAGAAATCCATCAAAATTACACTTTGAATAATAGAACAAAAGTAGCGCATTTTTGTGAGAATTTATTAACTTTGCACGATTAATTTCAATTACTATGCAAAAACTTCGCAATATTGCCATCATTGCCCATGTGGATCATGGCAAGACAACACTTGTTGATAAAATGATTGTTGCAGGCCACTTGCTGCGTACAGATACAAACACAGGTGACCTGATTATGGATAACAACGACCTCGAGCGTGAGCGTGGTATTACCATTTTGTCGAAGAACGTGTCTGTTATATATAAGGACTATAAGATTAATATCATCGACACCCCAGGTCACGCCGATTTTGGTGGCGAGGTGGAGCGCGTGCTTAATATGTGCGACGGTGTACTTTTGTTGGTTGATGCCTTCGAGGGTACTATGCCTCAGACACGATTTGTGTTGCAGAAGGCTCTCTCGCTTGGCAAGAAGCCTATCGTTGTAGTGAACAAGGTGGATAAGGCCAACTGCCGTCCCGAGGTGGTTAATGAGCAGGTCTTTGATTTGATGTTCTCGCTCGATGCAACCGAAGAACAGCTTGATTATAAAACCATCTATGGCTCTGCAAAGCAGGGTTGGATGTCGCACGTTTGGAACGAGCCAACCGATTCGATTGCTCCGCTTCTCGATGCTATTATCGACGAGATTCCTGCGCCTGAGAAGGTGGAGGGTACGCCTCAGATGCTCGTAACATCGTTGGAGTATTCGCCTTATGTTGGTCGTATTGCTGTAGGTAAGCTTACTCGCGGAGAGCTTCGCGCAGGTCAGAATGTGACCTTGGCAAAGCGCGACGGCGAGACTATGGTCAAGACCAAGATTAAGGAGTTGATGGTATTCGATGGTCTGGGTAAGACCAAAGTTGATAAGGTGGAGTGCGGTGAGATTTGCGCACTTGTGGGTATCGAAGGATTTGAGATTGGTGATACAATTTGCGACTTCGAGAATCCTGAGCCATTGCCACCAATCGCTATCGACGAGCCAACAATGTCTATGCTCTTTACAATCAACAACTCTCCATTCTTTGGCCGTGATGGTAAGTTTGTAACTTCTCGTCACCTCAAGGAACGTTTGGATAGGGAGCTTGAGCGTAACCTCGCTTTGCGTGTTGAGCCAGGACTCAATGCCGACTCGTTTATCGTATATGGCCGTGGTGTGTTGCACCTCTCGGTTTTGGTCGAGACTATGCGCCGCGAGGGATATGAGTTGCAGGTGGGCCAGCCAAAGGTTATCATCAAAGAGATTGATGGTGTGAAGTGCGAGCCTGTTGAGGAGATGACAGTCGATTGCCCCGATGAGTGTGCAGGTACCGTTATTGAGATGGTCACCAAGCGCAAGGGTATGCTTACAAATATGGAGTCAGATGGCGAGCGTACACGTTTGGAGTTTGTGGTTCCATCACGCGGTATTATCGGTTTGCGTTCTAATATGCTTACAGCTACCGCCGGCGAGGCTATCATGACTCACCGTTTGAAGGATTTCGAGCCTTGGATGGGTGAGATTGAGATGCGTACAAACGGCTCTCTTATTGCATCGGAGACCGGTACTGCGTATGCATATTCTATTGATAAGTTGCAGGATAGAGGTCGCTTCTTTATCTCACCAATGGATGAGGTATATTGTGGACAGGTTGTGGGCGAAAGCACCCGTTCGGGCGATATCACAATTAACGTGACTAAGGCCAAGCAGCTTACCAATATGCGTGCATCAGGAGCTGACGATAAGGCTGTTATCGTACCACCAAAGGTGTTCTCGTTGGAGGAGGCTCTGGAGTATATCAAAGCCGATGAATATGTTGAAGTTACACCTAAGTCAATGCGTCTGAGAAAGATTTTGTTGAATGAAATCGATCGAAAGCGTGCTGCCAAACAGGAGTAAAGCAGAAAATTAATGATTCTACGATAGGCGAGTGTGTTCAATAGTAGTTGGACACACTCGTTTTTTTACTTCGTAAGTATGCTTTTTCGGACTCTTATGCGGAGTTGAATGGTATTATTGTCCTGAAATATGGTCAAAACGCGAAAACTTGAAAACTTTTTTTGTTTTTGAGTTTTCATTTCGTATATTTGCATCCGGAAAAATGAGAATATCATGACACAGCAAGAGAAAATTGTAGGCCACGTTTCGGAAATGATTCTTTCGTTGGGCGTAAAGTCGGTGCGTATGGATGATGTTGCCAATTCGTTGGGAATGTCGAAGCGCACGCTTTATGAGCTTTTTGGCGATAAGGAGGAGTTGCTTACGCAGAGTATTATCCATATGATGGAGCGTCGCTGCAAAAGTATTTCTGAGCAGGTGGGCGATTGCGACAATATGTTGGAGGTGTTGATGAAGGGTATTAAAATATTCACCAACAGCGGCCAGATGAGTGATATGGAGAAGCGTCTGACGGCCAACCTCAAAAAGTTCTATCCCGCCGTATATGAGAGAGTGCAGCGTACTCACTCGGAGTGGGGTGTGAAAGGCTTGCAGTATGCTCTGGATCGTTGTTTGGCCGAGGGATATCTGGATCCCAGTGTCGATGTGGAGTTGATGGCACGTTTGTTCTTTACTAGCACCGGAGTGTTGATGGGTGGTAATGATGTAGTTCTTCCCGAGGGTATCAGTCGTAAGGAGGCTTTTGGCGCTATGGTAGTGAATTTCTTGCGTGGCTTGTCGACTGTGAAAGGCCTGCAGCTAATAGACGAGATGCTTGCCCGCGAACCTCGCCCCAAAACATTGAGTGAGCGTCGCGCTGAGATGGAAAAATTAAAAGAAAATAATTAACGAAAATAATTAATAGGTGAAATTTATGAAACTGAAAAATCTCTTTTTTACGTTGGCTGCACTTGTTTGTGTGGCAACGGTGTCAGCTTCGACACAGGAGAGTGGGGTGGCTACTTCAGGTTCGGAGCCATTGGTTCTTACATTGGAGCAGGCTCTTCAGATCGCACTCAGCGAGAATCCCACTGTGAAGATTGCCGACCAGACAATCGAGGCTAAGAAGTATGCAAAGAAGGGTACTTATGCAGCCTTGTGGCCAGACATTAGTGCTTCGGGCTCTTATCAGTACACCATCAAGAAGCAGGTGTTTGCGTTGGATACGATGACTGTGAAAGTCGGTAAGGCTGTCAATGTATCTGGTGGTGTGAATGCAACAATGCCTTTGGTGAATGCTCAGTTGTGGAAGTCGTTGAAGCTCTCGGCTATGGATGTAGAGTTGGCAGTTGAGCAGGCTCGCTCGTCACGCGTCGATATGGTTGAGCAGGTTTCAAAAGCCTTCTATCAGGTGTTGCTTGCCAAGGATTCTTATAATGTTTATAAGCGAGTATATGATAACGCAGTTGAGAATCACAAGATTGTCGAGAAGCGTTATGAGGTAGGTCAGGTGTCGGAGTATGATTTCATTCGTTCGAAGGTGACTATCTCGAATGCTGAGCCTAACGTATTCAGCGCCGAGAACTCAATCGTGTTGGCTTTGTGGCAGTTGAAGGCTTTGCTTGGTTTGGATTTGAACAAGAATATCGACTGCGCTGGCTCATTGGCCGATTTTGAGCCTGTGATGACTTCACATATCGCAATGGAGGCCGATTTGTCAAACAACTCTTCAATGCGTCAGCTCGATATCCAGGAGCGTATGCTCGAGAAGAGCATCGAGCTCAAGCGAGCTGCCAATATCCCAAGTTTGGCTTTGTCGATTGGTTATAACTATGTAGCCATGGACGAGTCTATGAAACTCTTCCAGTATAAATGGAATCCATATTCTGTGGTTGCTGTGGCGCTTAACATTCCTATCTTCTCGGGTGGTAAGCGTCGTGCCGATGTTAAGCAGTCTCAAATTGAGCTCAACAACTTGCAGTTGCAGCGTGAGAATGTTGAGCGTCAGCTCCATACAGCTATGATGCAGTTCGAGAGCACTATGCTCACTAACCTCAAGCAGTATCACGCATCGTCGGAGAATATCTCGCAGGCAAAGCGCGGTTACGATATCGCTGTTAAGCGTTACGAAGTGGGTGGCGGTACACTTGTAGATGTTGACAACTCGCAGTTGGCATACACTCAGGCCGAGCTCTCTCGCAGCACAGCTATCTACAACTACCTTGTAAACCAGGTATCGTTGGAGAAGATTAAGGGTACATCATTTACAAACGAAAACTAAAAACGGAAAACATATATGAAAATGAATGGAATCATCAGAACACTGCTCGTGGGTGGTGTTTGTGTGGCAAGCGTGGCTTGCTCGGGTAACCAGAGTGCTGAGAAGGCAGCAGCTGAGCAGCCAGTAGAGGTTGTAAAGCCTAAGGTAACTACTCAGGTTGTTAAAATTCAGGACGTTGATCAGCAGAGTGTATTCACAGGCAATGTGGAGGGTTATGCAGTAAACAACATCACTCCTCAGCAGCCACTTCGTATCAAGCGTTTGTTGGTTGACGTTGGTGATAGAGTATCTGCAGGCCAGAAGGTAGCGGAGCTTGATAATTCAACTTTGGCACAGGCTAAGGCCCAGTATGAGAATAACAAGGCAAATTTCGAGCGTTCAGATGAGCTTTATAAGTTCGGCGGCGAGTCAAAGGCTGCTTGGGAGGGTGCTAAGGTAGCTTACGAGGTATCTAAGCTCGCTTACGAGAACTTGTTGGAGAATACAACTTTGGTATCTCCAGTTTCAGGTTTGGTAACTGCTCGTAACTTCGATGTGGGCGATATGTGTGCCGGTATGCCAATCTATGTTGTGCAGCGCATCAACCCAGTGAAGATTATGATTAACGTATCTGAGGGCCTTTATAGCTATGTAAAGAAGGGTATGAAGGTAGACGTGGTGTTGGATGCTTTGGAGGGCCAGACCTTCGAGGGTAAGGTTACTCGCATCACTCCATCGATCGATGCTGCTACTCGTACATTCGCAGTAGAGGTGCAGGTTGCCAATGGTAAGGAGATCATCAAGCCAGGTATGTATGCTCGCGTAACAATGAACTATGGCACACGTCAGAATGTTGTTGTTCCTGACGTTGCTGTTGTTAAGATGTTGGGTTCTGGTAACCGTTACGTCTATGTTTACAAGCAGGATGGTACTGTTGCTTACCAGCGTGTTGAGTTGGGTCGTCGTATGAACGACAAGTATGAGATTTTGAGCGGTGTTGCCGATGGTGACGAGGTTGTAACTTCAGGCCACAACGCTTTGAAGGACGGCTTGGCTGTTGAGCGTGTTAACGAGTAAAGGATTTTGCTAACTCAAAAAAGAAAAGACGATGAATATATATAAAACATCAGTCAATAACCCCATTACCACCATTATCCTCTTCGTAGCGATTATGATATTTGGTGGAGTGTCGCTATCGCGATTGGGTATTGACCTCTTCCCCGATATCGAGTCGAATGCCATGATGGTTATGACGACTTATCCGGGTGCGAGTGCCGAGGATATCGAGAACAACGTAACTCGCCCTATCGAGAATGTGCTCAATGGTGTTGACCACTTGAAGGATATCACATCTCAGTCAAAGGAGAATGTTTCGGTTGTGTCGTTGGAGTTTGAGTATGGCTATGATTTGGATATCTTGGCCAACGACGTACGTGACAAGTTGGATATGTTGTCTACTCTGCCAGACGGTACTAGCCAGCCTATCATCTTCAAGTTCTCATCTGATATGTTTCCAGTGTTGATGTTGGGTGTGACAGCCGATGAGAGTATGTCAGGACTCTACAAGATTCTTGACGACCAGATCGTAACGCCACTTGCTCGTGTTGATGGTGTGGGTACTGTGTCAATTGCAGGTATCCCTCAGCGTGAGATTCAGGTGTATTGTGACCCCAATAAGTTGGAGGCATACAATATGACAGTAGAGCAGATTTCGTCTGCTATTGCTACTGCCAACCGCAATACTCCTGCAGGTTCGTTTGATGTGGGTTCTAATGCCTACTCATTGCGTGTAGACCACGAGTTTGAGGATCCATCAGAGATGATGAATCTGGTTGTAGGTTATCGCAATGGAACACCTATTTTGCTTAGCGATGTTGCAACCATCAACGATGGTGTTCAGGAGCGTATTCAGGAGGCATTCCACGGTGGACAGCAGGGTGGTATGATTATCGTTCAGAAGAAGTCGGGTGCCAACTCTGTGCAGATTGCTCAGAGCGTGCAGGAGTATATCAACGAGATTAAGAGTACCCTTCCTTCTGATGTGACCATCTTCACCATTATGGACTCTTCGGATAATATCATCTCAACTGTCCATTCGTTGCGTGATACTATCATCACAACATTCTTGCTTGTGATGTTGGTTGTGTTCCTTTTCTTGGGTCGTTGGCGTGCGACTATTGTGGTTGTGCTTACAATCCCAATCTCGTTGCTTGCAGCCATCATCTACATCTTTGCTACAGGTGAGACACTGAATATTATCACTATGTCATCACTCTCTATCGCCATCGGTATGGTTGTGGATAATGCCATTGTGGTATTGGAGAATATCACTTCCCACATCGATCGTGGTGCTATGCCAAAGCAGGCTGCTATCTTCGCTACCAAGGAGGTGGGTATCTCAGTTATGGGTGGTACGCTTACAACAATTGCCGTGTTCTTGCCATTGACAATGGTGCAGGGTATGGCGGGAGTATTGTTCAACGCTATGGGTTGGATGGTTACCATTACGCTTACCATCTCGACTATTGCTGCCGTAACATTTACTCCGGTGTTGTGCTCATTGATGATGAAGAAGAACCCTACAAAGGCTTGGTTCCAGGGTAAGATTGACGCTGTTATGGAGCGTTTCAATAACTTCTATGGTGGAATCCTGGCTTGGTGTGTAAATCACCGCAAGGTTATCATCTTGGGTTCTGTCGCTCTGTTCGTTGGTATTATGGGTGTATTGGGTCCAAAGTTGAAGTCGGAGTTCTTCCCAGTTCAGGATAGTGCTGCTATTTCGGCTGAGATTCAGTTGCCTGCCGGTACTCGTCAGGAGATTACCCGCGAATTGGCTATGGAACTTAGTGATCGCATTGAGAAGACTTATGCTAACGAGCTTATCAATGTCAGTGTGCGTCAGGGTCAGGCCGATACCGATAATATCTTTGCTACATTGCAGAGCAACGGTACACACATCATCTCGATGAACCTTCGCTTCGTCAAGAAGACTGAGCGTGATTTGGCTCTTACCGAAATTGGAGATGGTATTCGTAAGATTTTTGACGAGTACTCAATTATCCGCAAGTACAAGGTTACCGAAGGTGGTGGCGGTATGGGCGGTAAGAGTGCCGTAGATATCGAGATCTATGGTTACGACTTCGATACATCAGATGCTTTGGCCGAGCAGGTTGCCAATATGTTCCGCGAGATGGAGGGTTGCTCTGAGGTTACTATCTCACGTGATGAGTATACTCCTGAGTACCACGTTGACTTCGATTTGGAGAAGTTGGCTCGTAGCGGTCTGGATGTAACAACTGCATCGACATACTTGCGTAACCGCATCAATGGTTCTGTTACCTCATATTATCGCGAGGATGGTGACGAGTATGATATTCGTGTACGTTACGATCGCCGATTCCGTGAGTCGATTGAGGATATCGAGAATATCACAATCTACAACCAGATGGGTCAGGGAATTAAGATTCGCGATATTGGTGTTGTAAAGGAGGCTTCAACTCCTCCTGCCATCACTCGTAAGAATCGTGAGCGTTACGTGACAGTATCGGGTGTTGTAGCTTCTGGCTATGCACTTAGTGAGATTGTTGAGAAGGCTAAGGTTGGTCTGGCTCAGATTCCTATGCCTCAGGGCTTTATGTGGCAGATTGGTGGTACATACGAGGACCAGCAGGAGACTTTCGGCGATTTGGTTTTGCTTATGGCGTTGATGGTAATTCTCGTGTTTGTGATTATGGCATCGCAGTTTGAGTCACTCACTTACCCATTTGTGATTATGTTCTCATTGCCATTTGCGGTAGTGGGTGTGGTAATCGGATTGGCTATCACTGGTACACCTATGAATATCATGGCGTTGCTCGGAGTATTGATGCTTATTGGTATTGTGGTGAACAATGGTATCGTGCTTGTCGACTACACTATTCTTTGCCGTGAGCGTGGTATGGGAGTTTTGGAGGCTGTTGTTACAGCAGGTCGAAGCCGTTTGCGTCCTATCCTGATGACTACACTTACAACTGTATTGGGTATGGTTCCAATGGCAGTAGGTAACGGCGTAGGTGCTGAGATGTGGAACTCGCTCGGTATGTCTGTCGCTTGGGGTCTTTCGTTCTCAACATTGATTACGTTGATTCTTATCCCTACACTCTTTGCTTCGTTTGCTATCCACGGTGAGCGCCGCAAAGAGAAGATTGCACGAAAATTACAAAAGAAAAACCAGTAAGAGATATGAAAGCAGTATTTTTGTCGTGTAACCAGTCTATTTATGACGCGGTTATGGATATAATGAAGGAGATGGGTGTTCGTGGCTTTACCGGCTGGGAGGAGCTTATAGGTTGCGGCTCTAATGATGGAGAGCCCCACTTGGGTAACCACGCATGGCCAGCTATGAACTCGGCTCTTATCTCTGTGATGGAGGATGATAAGGCTCAGGAGTTTATGTCAAAATTAAAACAACTCGATGAGGAGAATCATCAGCAGGGTATTAAGGCCTTTGCTTGGGAGGTTAGCTCTATGATTTAATCCTACGTCATAACACTAGAAAAGAGGTTTGCTCGACTCGCAGTCGGGCAAACTTTTTTTTTGAAATGTTGCGATATTCAATTATTTAGGCTAACTTTGAAAAACGACGATTTGTGGCAGATTACCTTTTTTTGATTTCGAAGCAATATCTGCCGAGCCTAAAACTGTTGATTATCAACCAACTAAAATAACTAAAATGGAGAACCGTAAACTGAGAATGGGAATGATTGGCGGAGGTAGCGATGCGTTTATCGGAGCTATTCACCGTCGTGCAGCATTGATGGAGAATGAGATTGAGTTAGTGTGCGGCTGCTTTAGTATTAATCCGGAAATATCACTATCTTCTGGTCGCTCATACTATATCCCCGACAATCGTATCTACTCCACTTGGCAGGAGATGATTGCCGCCGAAGCTCAACTTCCTGAGGGTGAACGTATGGATTTTGTCACTATTGTGACTCCTAATAGATTCCATTTCGAGCCAGCTGTTGCCGCGTTGGAGGCGGGTTTCGATGTTGTCGTGGATAAACCTATGACCTTCTCTTTGGAAGAGGCCCTTGCTCTGCGTGATAAGGTTAACGAAACAGGCCGAACATTGGCTCTTACTCACGTCTATAGCGCATATCCAGCTATCAAGGAGGCTCGTGCTCGTATAGCACGCGGCGAGATAGGCAAGGTTCGCAGAGTCTTTGTTGAGTATTCTCAGGGTTGGCTCTCGAAACGCGTGGAGCTTAAGGGTGATAACAATGCAGTTTGGCGTAATGACCCTAAGCAGGCCGGTAAGGGTGGTTGTGTGGCTGATATCGGCACCCACGCTTGGCATCTGACTGAGTATGTTACTGGCGCTAAAGTAGTAGAGGTATGTGCCGATTTGCTCAGGGTTGCAGATGGCCGTCCGGTTGATGATGATGCTTGCGCTTTCTTGCATTATGATGCAGGTTTTACTGGTTTACTGCAGTCGACTCAAGTGGCTACAGGTGAGGAGAATAACATCCGTTTGCGTGTATATGGTGAGAAGTGTGGCCTGGAGTGGCGACAGCAGAGCCCCAATACCCTCTATGTGAAGTGGGCTGAGCGCTCAACCGAGGAGGTGCATATCGGTAATGGCTACAACTTCCTTGACGATACCTCGAAGTGGAATACCCGTACCCCTGGTGGCCACCCCGAGGGCTTCATCGAGGCTTTTGCCAATATTTATCGCAATTTTACATTGGTTGTTAAGGCTAAAGCTGCCGGCAAGCAGCCCGATGAGAAGTGGTTAGACTTCCCAAATGTCGAGGATGGCGTTCGAGGTATGCAGTTTGTCGAGACCATGGTGCGTGCGGGTTACGATTCGTCGCAGAAGTGGCATAAGTGGGTTGAAAAATAGTAGAAGTCAAGTGTAATAAGAAATTATTTTCTTAAAATATACATCGAAAGTTGTATATTGCTGAAATAATTACTATTTTTGACCTGATAAAATGTGTATTTTTATGTCTAAGTCAAAAACTAAAAAATATCTTATTGCTGGCCTTACGGGTCTTGTGTTCGGATTTTCGCTGATGATTGGTTTCAACTATATGTGGGTCAATTCATCGAAGAACGACTCTTGTATGGCTTGCCACTTCCACCCAGAGTCTGATGCCAGCTGGAAGCAGTCGGTTCACTATAACAACAATAGCGGTGTTATGACCGAGTGTGCAGCCTGTCACCTTCCTCCAAAGGGTTCGTTTGATTATGTGAAGGCTAAGATTACAACAGGTACAAAGGATCTTTGGTCATACCTCACAAAGAATAAAGAGGATATCGACTGGGAGAGCAAGAGCCAGTTGGAGTACGCTCAGACTATCGTCTATAATGAGTCTTGTAAGGCTTGCCACGTTAATCTCTTCCCACAGGGTATTACTGACGAGGGTGTAACGGCTCACTTGCATTACGAGGAGAACGAAAAGGAACTCAATTTGCAGTGTATCAGCTGTCACCTCGACGTTGGTCACTACAATCCTAATTACAAGCACTCGGCTTTGACTGAGGTCCCTGTTGAGGATACTAATGCTGAGATCTACACCGAGTCTACTCCAGTTACAGAGTTCAAGAACTATGTCGAGACTATCCCTGGTACATCAGCAGCAATCAGTATGGTTGCCATCCCTGGCGGTTCGTTCACTATGGGTAGTTCGGATAAAGAGCCTTTCCACAAGGCTGATGAGGCTCCACAGCGCAAGGTTAGCGTATCTCCATTCTTTATGGGTGAGTTGGAGGTTACCTGGAATCAGTTCTGGGCATTCTATAAGGAGACTATGTCTGAGGGCCGTACATCACCTGAGACAATCTATGCAAATAACTCTCGTGAGGATATCGATGCAGTAAGTGGTCCAACGCCTCCATTCGGATTCCCTGATCAGGGATGGGGTATGGGTGAGCGTCCTGCTATCACTATGACTCACTATTCGGCAGAGACCTTCTGCCAGTGGTTGTCGCTCAAGACCGGTAAGAAGTATCGTTTGCCAACTGAGGCCGAGTGGGAGTATGCTGCTCGTGGTGGTACCGAGACTCCATATTTCTTCGAGGGTAATCCTAAGAAGTTTACCAATGGCGGTTTCTGGAACGAGATGTTTGGTGCTGATACAACCAATATCAATAGCTACGTTATTTACGGCAACAATAGTAAGAACCGTACTCAGGAGCCATCTATGGTTAAGGCTAATCCATTTGGCTTGAAGAATATGTTGGGTAATGCTATGGAGTACTGCTCTGATTGGTATGCTGAGGATGCATACGCAAAGCTTTCAGACGGTGCAGTTAATCCTAAGGGTCCCGAGAGTGGTACTGAGCACGTGGTTCGTGGTGGTCAGTATACCGACGATGCGGCTGACGTACGTGCAGCAGCTCGTAGTAAGACTCAGCACGATGCTTGGCTCAAGACCGATCCACAGAATCCTAAGAGTATCTGGTGGTATTCTGATATTAAGGGTATCGGTTTCCGTGTAGTATGCGAGGTGCCCGAGGGTGTGGCGGCTAACTAATCGGTCGAGTCTATTTCAATGAACTAAAACGAAACAACAATATTAACAAACTACTAAATAAAACTACTACTATGAGCAAGAACAAAATGAGTAGAAAAGACTTCTTGTCTTTGTCTGCAATGGCTGGTGTAAGCTTGGTTGGTTCATCTTCAATCCTCACCTCTTGTGGTGAGAAGGGTCCCGTTTATACTCCACTCAAGGAGGCTGGTACATACTATATTCCAGTATTGAACGATAAGGCTGACGACGGTAAGGAGTTGAAGGCTGGTGTTATCGGTTGCGGTGGCCGTGGTTCAGGTGCTATCTTCGATTTGTTGGCAGCAGCTAACGGTATCAAGGTTGTAGCTTTGGGTGATACTTTCGCTGATCGTTTGAACCTTTTGAAGGGTAAATTGGCTAAGGCTAATCAGGTTGTAGCTGACGATAAGTGCTTCGTAGGTTTCGATGCTTATAAGAAGGTTATCGACTCTGGCGTTGATATGGTAGTTATCGCTACTCCTCCAGCATTCCGTCCTATCCATTTCCAGTATGCAACTGAGAAGGGCGTTCACTCATTCTTGGAGAAGCCTATCGCAGTTGATGCAAAGGGTTACCGTACAATTATGGCAACTGCTAAGCAGGCTACAGCTAAGGGTCTTAGCGTTGTAACAGGTACTCAGCGTCACCACCAGCGTCCATACGTAGAGGCTTACCAGAAGATTCAGGAGGGCCTTATCGGTGAGATTACAGGCGGTAACGTATATTGGAATCAGTCTATGTTGTGGTACAAGAACCGCGACAAGGCTTGGTCAGATACTGAGTGGATGATTCGCGACTGGGTTAACTGGAAGTGGTTGTCTGGTGACCATATCGTAGAGCAGCACGTTCACAATATCGACGTATTCTTGTGGATGTCTGGTTTGAAGCCAGTTAAGGCTACTGCATTTGGTGGTCGTCATCGCCGTATCACTGGTGACCAGTACGATATGTTCAGCGTAGATTTCGAGATGGAGAACGGTATCCACCTCCACTCTATGTGCCGTCAGATCAATGGTTGTGCTAACAACGTAGGTGAGTTCATTCAGGGTACTAAGGGTTCTTGGAATAGCTACACTCACGAGATCAAGGATTTGGCAGGCAATGTAATCTGGAAGTTCGACGAGGAGGCTGCTAAGGCTCAGTACCAGCAGCACAATCCATACGTTTTGGAGCACGTTGATTGGGTTAACCACATCCGTAAGGGTACTGCACACGACGAGGCAACTCAGTGCGCTATCTCTTGCTTGGCAGCTGTAATGGGCCGTGAGTCTGCTTACTCAGGTGCTTCTACAACTTGGGACGAGACTAGCAAGTCAACTCAGGACTATATGACTGAGTTCAAGCACGAGCTTGGCAAGCAGGATATGGACAAGTGCGTTGTAATGGTTCCTGGTAAGTAATCATTTTTTCGCATTAGATAATTAAACTTTAAGAGGGTGGGGTCGGAGCAAACATAAACTCCCTCTTCACCCTTTTGCTTTAACATTTGCATTATATCGCAAATCTTGACTATGGAGGTCAAAAAACAATATCAATATATCGACTCGGAGTTGATGGATAGGGTGGCCGCTGAGGCTCACAATTCGCCCCGCAAGCGAATGAACTATAATTTCCACTCTTCGACCGACGAGCCTGTCAATCGCCTGCTGAATGTGATGCATCGCGGCTCATATCTGCCCGTTCATCGTCATCTGTCGCCCGCAAGGAGCGAAAGCATAGCAGTGTTGCGAGGTCGTGTTGGCGTGTTGTTCTACGACGAGGCGGGTAACCTTACCGACAAACGCGAGGTAGGTCCTGCGTGCGACTGCGTGGGTTTCGATATCGATGCTGGCGTGTGGCACGGCTTGGTGGTGTTGGAGGATGATACTGTCCTTTTCGAGATTAAGCAAGGCCCATTTGCTCCCATCGTGCCCGAGAATATTGCTTTGTGGATGCCTGATGTGGCCGATGAGGAGGCTGTCGAGGAGTATGTTAAAGCGTTGGAAAAGCTATTTGAATAAACTACAACTATAATGAAAAGAAAAGAATTTTTACAGAAATCTTTGTTCGGTGCTGCTGCTGTTGCAGCCGCTACTGCACCTATCGAATTGTTGAGCTCTTGCGCTCCTAAGAAGAATACAACCGAGCTTAAACTCTCATTCCAGGAGGGTACAGCTCCAGGTAAGAGCCTCAATGAGAAGTTCGACTATATGGAGAATTTGGGTATCGTAGGTTTCGAGCCTGGTGGTCGTAACTTGGCTGCTCGTGTAGAGGAGATTCAGGCTGCTTTGAAGGGCCGTAACATTAAGGTATCTGCTATCTGCGCAGGTTTCAGCGGCTTTATCTTGGCTGAGGATCCTGAGGTTAAGGCTCAGTTCGACTCTACTATGCGCGACATCATCGCTGCTGCTGGTGCTATCGGTTCAACAGGTGTGATTATGGTGCCTGCATTCAACGGCCAGAAGCCTTGCTTGCCTCACACATTGGAGACTCGCGAGTACCTCTGCGAGCAGATGCACGAGCTTGGTGAGTACGCTTTGAAGCACAACACAACTGTAATTCTCGAGCCATTGAACCGTCGCGAGTGTCACTACTTGCGTTTGGTTGGTGATGCAGCAGCTATCTGCCGCGACTCTAAGAGCGCAGGTGTGAAGTGTATGGGTGACTTCTGGCATATGCAGGAGGAGACTTCTGACTATGCTGCATTCCTCTCTGCTGGTACTGAGTACCTGCAGCACGTTCACGTAGCGAGCCGTGGTCGTCGTTTGATGCCAGGCGAGGATGCCGAGAAGGATAACTATGTAGATGGATTCCGCGCTTTGAAGGAGATGGGCTACCAGCACTATGTAAGCTTCGAGTGTGGCACTAAGGGCGAGCGCGAGCAGACCGTTCCAGCGGCTGTTGAGTTGTTGCGTGCTCAGTGGGAGTTGGCATAAATTCATTTATTTATATGGGGAACTTGGCTCTTGACTATGGAGGCAAGTTCCCTTTTTTAATTTTTATTATTAGCTATGACCTTAAAGTGGGGTTGTAAAAGAGCATTTTTGCGCTCAGCACTCATCTTTGCGGTGGGTGTGGTGTTGCAGTTGGTGGTGGGCGATTTGGACAATTCGTTCCTGCGTTATCCTTGGGGATTGATTATTGCCGTCAACTATCTCTATCTGCTTATTTTGGCCAATATCTATTCCGATAAATGGCAGTGGGTGAGGCGTTTGTCTGACCACTATGCATCTGCGTCGGCATTGGCTTCGATGGTTGTGATGTGCATTATCTTTGGGTTCACTCGCCAAGATGTAGCTACAGAAGGCTTGGTTGGGGCGTTAGGATTTTCGCGTATGACTTCGTCGTGGCCTTTCAATCTGCTGTTGCTCTATTTCACCACCACTTTGGGCCTTATGGCAATTGATGATGTGCGTCATTTTCGTCAGCGTAGTGTGGCGCGACTGATGTCGCACGTTGCTCCGTTTGTGGCCATTGCTGCAATGATGTTTGGCAGTGGCGATAAACTTCGAGTAACACTTCGCACCTCGCTTGACAAGACTGTCTATGTTGGTGTAGACCGCAATGGTGAGAGTGTCGAGCTTCCATTTGCCATCACTCTCAGAGAGTTCCGTATGGAGGAGTATGCTCCAAAGCTGTATCTTCTCGACACCAAGAGCGAAACTTCATCAAGGGAGTTTTTGTCGGTTGAGAGTGTGGGCAATAAGATGCAGATTGGAGATTGGGAGCTGAGTGTCAAGGCTATGGAGGATATGGCGGGACGTATCCCCGATGAGCAGGAGTTCCGAGCAATGAACCACGTTGGAGCAGCCCCTGCTGTCTATGTCGTTGCCCGCAATGTCGTTAGCGGAGTGCAGCGCGAGGGTTGGGTGAGCTGTGGCAGTTTTATCTTCGAGCCACAATACCTCTTCCTTGATAACGGGCTGGCTATAGCTATGCCTCGTCGCGAGCCCAAGCACTATCTCTCGCGTGTGAGAGTCGAGCAGATGGACGGCACTATAGAGGATTTTAATATTGAGGTCAACCATCCAGCCCGTGTGGGTGCTTGGCATATCTATCAGGTCGGTTACGATACCCAGCGAGGCCGTTGGAGCACAACCAGCGTGCTGGAGTGTGTGCGCGATGGATGGTCACCAGCGGTGGCTATCGCGATGTGGCTTACGCTCGCAGCTGGCGTAGCGATGTTTGTTACAGCAGGCGGACGTACTTGGCGAGGCGATACCTCGAAACGCAATACTCCCAAAATAAAAGGTAAGCAAAGAAAGGAGGTAAAGCTATGATGTGGCAATATCTTGTATGGTTTGCAGCTGCAGCAGTTATCTGCTGGCTCGCGGGTGCGGTGTTGGCATTCAAGGCTAAAACAATTAAGCCAGCAGCCACGATGTCCATCTTGGGTTCGGTGGTATTCTTTAGCTATATAGTGCTGATGTGGGTTGCCCTGGAGCGACCACCTATGCGTACTATGGGTGAGACTCGCTTGTGGTACTCGTTCTTTTTGTCGCTTGCTGGTATTGCAGTTTATGTACGCTGGCGTTATAAGTGGATTCTATCGTTCAGTACGATGATGTCGGTGGTATTTATCTGCATCAATATCTTCAAGCCTGAGATTCACAGCAAATCGCTTATGCCAGCACTGCAGAGCGTGTGGTTTGTACCTCACGTTATTGTCTATGTGTTTGCCTATGCTATGATGGGTGCCGTTACTCTGTTTGCTCTGTATCTCTGGTTCCGACCACGTAAGCAACCCTCTGCCGAGGAGATGGGCGTGTGCGATAATCTGGTGAGAATCGGTTGGGCATTCCTTACGTTGGGTATGGTTATGGGAGCTCTGTGGGCCAAGCAGGCCTGGGGTGACTATTGGACGTGGGACCCTAAGGAGACTTGGGCTGCTGCAACCTGGCTCAGCTACCTGCTTTACCTTCATCTCCGCCCACGATTAAAGGATAATAATATAGCCTTTGCGCTAATTATCTTCTCGTTCTTGTTGTTGCAGATGTGCTGGTATGGCATCAATTTCCTGCCTTCGGCTCAAGGCGTGAGCGTGCATACATACTAATTGAAAACACTCCGATTATGAAGAGATGTCTCACTCTGATAATAGCTATGTTGACTGCTTTTGCGGCTAATGCCCAACAGTCAACCTCAAATATCAGATCTGCACAACCCGATCAGCTTTTGCTGGCAGATCCTTTCGTTTTGGAGGATGATGGCTGGTACTACATCTATGGTACTCACTCCAACGATGGAATTGTTGTCTATCGTTCTCGGGATTTACACTCGTGGAGCAACTTGTGTGGAAATGCAAAAGGGGGCTTGGCTCTGCATCGCGACGATGTGTGGGGCGAGAAGTGGTTTTGGGCTCCCGAGGTGTATAAGGTAGGCGAGCGATACATTATGACATATAGTGCCGAGGAGCATATCTGCTATGCCGAGGCTGACTCTCCCTGCGGCCCGTTTGTTCAAAGCGAGAAACGCCCCTATCTGCCCAATGAGAAGGGTATCGACTCATCGTTCTTTATCGACGATGATGGTACACCTTATATCTTTTGGGTGCGCTTTACCTATGGCAATGTAATTTGGGTGGCCGAGATGAGCCGCGACCTTAGCGAAGTGAAGTTGGAGACTGCTCGCCGCCTGATTGATGTCGAGGAGGGTACTTGGGAGCATCGTCAGGCTCGTGTGGCTGAGGGTCCTGCCGTTATGAAACACAAAGGCAAGTATTATCTTACATATAGCTGCAATGACTATCAGAGTCAGGATTATGCCGTTGGTGTGGCTGTGGCCGACAATGTGATGGGCCCCTATGAGCGTCACCCCGAGAATCCTATTCTGCATCGCCACGCAGGATATGTAGGTACGGGACATCATACCCTCACACCCACCCCAAAAGGGCTTTATATGGTCTATCACGCCCATTATAGTGGCTCAAAGATTCATCCTCGCCAAACGCTCATATCACCTATCGAGTTTGTGCGCGATAGGATGTGGGGTAAGGGCCGATATACATTAGAAGTAGGCCAGGAACTCATAATCCCCAAGATAGAATAATTGCTTAAAAATAGCCGATTTATCTACGCCGCGACTGTGAAAATAGTTTCGGCGTTTTCTATTGCCGCTAAATTTTGATTTTGATATTTGAATTTTTATTCGTACATTGCAGTTGTTTAATCCAATAAACTATAAGGTTATGAAGAAACTACTTTTGGCGGCTATTTTCTGTTTGTTTGCCGCAACTTCATTTGCGCAGAATAATGCGTTGGGTCTTCGTGCTGGTGGCGGTGCTGAGTTGCAGTACGAGCGTTTCCTGAACTCTGGTAATGTTTTGAAGGTTAATGCAGGCTTGTTCGATTTCGATGGCAGCATCTTTGGTACAGTTGTTCACAATTGGGAGGTAGGCAACTGGGCTAATTGGACTCCTAAGGCTGGCGAGTGGTTCGTTCAGGTGGGTGTTGGTGCAGCTGTTGGGCTCTACAACGGTGCTGAGTCAAGCGCTATTAATGTAGGTGTGGCTGGTGATGCCGCTTTTGGTATCCACTTCAGTGGCGCGCCTATCACATTGGCTGTCGATTATCGACCAACAGTGCTCTTCTTGCACGATGCTTTGGGCAAGGGCTTTGGCAACTGGGGTCTGAGCTGCGTATTCCACTTCTAAGAGAATGCGACATATAATAAGCGCCGAGATATTTTAATCTCGGCGTTTTTGTTTGCAATAAATACTCATATTTATGCAAATTCATAGGCAAACAAAAAAAAGCGACTGATCTATAATCAGTCGCTTGCTTAACCCTAGTGGAGAATATCGGAGTCGACCGCCGAATATTAAATATTCGGTGACGCGGGAATACCCTTGAAATATAATATCTTTTATTCCCGCAACCACTCCTTAAGGTGAGTAGTGCGCATATTCCGATAAAGCAAGACGGCGAAGCCGTTTTTATGTTTGCTAAAGAATGTGCATTTATGCACAATTCATAGGCAAACATAAAAAGCGACTGATCTATAATCAGTCGCATGCTTAACCCTAGTGGAGAATATCGGAGTCGAACCGATGACCCCTTGCTTGCAAAGCAAGTGCTCTAGCCAACTGAGCTAATCCCCCATTGCATGGTGCAAATATACAAAAAAATTGAATTCGCAATGCTCAGAGTAGAATTAATTTTTCAAACTTACTAAAATTCTGCTTTACTTTCGAAGTGTAGAGCCTCGCCAGTTATCGGGTGGGTGATGTTGAGTGTCTCTGCGTGGAGACACAAACGCTTGCCATCTTTGCAGTCGGCACACTCGCCATTACCATAAATATCGTCGCCTACAATTGGTGCATTCAGACCCTTGCTATGAGCTGCGTGCAGACGAAGTTGATGCGTGCGGCCGGTGATAGGGTAGAAGCGCACTCTAGTCTTGGAATCTTTTACCTCCAACACCTCAAATTCGGTGATTGCACTCTTGCCGTCTTCGGCTACCATCTGGCGTGGACGGTGGTCGTAGTCGAGCTTCATTGGTAGCGAAATGCGTCCATTTTTAGCCGTGATAACAGCTTCAAGTAACGCCACATAACTCTTTTTTGCAGAGCTAGATATAAATTGCGATTGAAGTGACTTGTGAGCCTCTTTGCTCTTGGCTACAACCAGCAGACCCGATGTGGATTGGTCGAGACGATGTACAATCATTGGCCCATCGTAATCGGGATATCTCTCCCTGGCCCACTGCTCCACCGAGCGTACTCCCGACTTGCCATCTACCGACAGCATTCCGCAAGGCTTGTCAATCACCACCATACTCTCATCTTCCCATATGATGCGAGGCTCGGGTGGTACGATCGAGAGCAACGGATTTGGCTCTACATTGAGTCCCTCCATCATGTGTGTAAGTATCGGCTTACATTTACTATTGCAAGCGGGATAGTAGTTGCCGTGACGGCGCACCTCGCCTTTGGGTGAATCTCCCCACCAAAATTCTGCCAACGCTATGGGGTGCAGACCACTCTTGTAGGCATATTGCAAAAGCTTGGGTGCTGCACACTCTCCAGCACCTGCTGGTGGCGTGAGTTGTGGGGTGGTTGCAAAGAGTTCGCAAAGATCCTTCACCTCACCTTTGGCATTGAGCATACGAAACTCTCTGAAGAGTGCCATCTGCAATTCGGCTGAGCGCTGTCGACGTTCTATGCGTAACTGCTCAATCTCTGAATTTATAGCTTCAACTTCGCTTTTGGCTTTGGTGATACGCACCTCCAACGATTTTTTTATGCGCTTGCTCTCAGCGCTGTCGTGCTGACTCTGGCGAATGAGTAGTTGCTCGTCATAACCTCCCTTCTCGCGCAGTTGTTGTCGCTCACGCTTGCGAGTTGCAAGTTCTGCAGCAAGCTTCGTAAGACTCTGTTCTACCTCTTGCTTTACTCTTTGCAGGTTGGCTTTTGCTTCGGCGAGCTCTGCCGACTGCTCCAACTGTGTTATACGACGATTTATGGTCGAGATGTTGGCCTCCTCCTGGCGGAAGAAATCGCCTGGCTTGAGCATATCGTAGACAGGTGGTACAAAGTATTTATGATGATTTGTTCCGGCTAAATTTCCAGAGAATGCAGCCAGGAATCCCAGCTCTTTGTTCTCGTTCTGCACCACCAATACACCAAACATTTTACCCTTGCTCAGCTCCTCGCTCCAATCACTTCTCGAGGCCACATAATCCATCACCTCTTCGGCTGCCAAACGTGCCAAAGGGTGGGGTGTGTAGTGAAATGGCCAAGTGAATAGCTCAGGAAGGGGAATGTGTGCTATTTTATGCGTGAATTTATGCATATATGCAATTATTTTATGCAAAGTTATGAAATTTCATCTTTTTTTTGTAATTTTATAGTGACAATTTACGACTAATAATGTGAAGGGGATAATATTTCTCTTCAAGTAACACGAGCTAATGGATAATTTGGAGAAAGAATTTACTAAGGCGGTCCGAGAACATAAGGATACCATCTATATGGCGTGCTATATGTACTCAAAGGATAACACCGAGGTAGAGGATTTGTATCAGGAGGTGCTCATAAATTTGTGGAAGAGTTTTTCTTCGTTTGAGGGTCGTAGTAGCCTTAAAACGTGGATTTGGAGAGTGAGTTTGAATACCTGCGTATCCTATGACCGTAAGCGTCGTCACAGTGTCGATTCAATCCCTCTGAAGATGGATGTCGACCTGTTTAAGGATTCAGATGCAGACACTGGCCAAATTAAGTTGCTTCACGATAAGATTAACCGCCTGGAACTTTTGGATAGGGCAATCATCCTTCTATGGCTGGAGAGTATGTCATACGAAGAGATTGGTGCGATAGTCGGCATATCGGTAAAGAATGTATCGGTTCGCCTATATCGAATCAGAGAGAAGCTTAAAGCAATGGTAAACGAATAAAACTAAACCTACTATATGGATCACAAGAACCACGATTTAAAAGAATTCCGAGAACAGTTTAATCTGTTGAAGGGTAAACTCTCAAAGCAAGAGATTGTGACGGAGAGCGACATTAAATCCGCCACGAAAAAGAGTATTAGCTGGATTAAGCGCTCAGGTATGCTCTACTTGATTGTGTGTGTTGCCTCAATACCTTTCTGTTCGATTGCACTTATGCATATGGGCTTCTCTATCCCATTTACGTGCGCAACTGCGGTTTATACCTTTGCAGCGGCACTCATCACCTTCATTACTCACCGTGCTGTGTGTGGTAGTGATAGATGGATTGAGAGTAGCTTGCTCGAGGTAAGTGAGGCTTACGCTAAACTCCGCCGTCGCTACATGCAGACTATGGCTATCTCTATCCCTGCTTTGTCTGGATGGTGCATCTGGTTGTATTTCGACACAGTAATCAAGTTCCCCGACAATCCTGAGATGGCATCTAAGGTACTTGAAGCTATCATTGTTGGTCTTGTTATTGGAGCTCCTATCGGTATCTGGCGATACATCAAGACTATCCGTCATGCTGACGGTATCTTGGCTCACGTTAAGGAGTTGCAGGAGCACGATGCTCAGGCTAATGAGTAGTTGAGTTATGCGCCACGCAGTTATTGCGTGGCGCTTTTTTTAGCATTTTCTATGCTTTGAAGGCCGCAAGCAGATGTGGCCCAAGGATTTCAGCCCTCTAATGAAGAGCGCTATCCAAACTGTAGGTGCGTGATTTTCTGTTATCTACAAATAATAATGGCTGTCTAACCCGAAAGTTGGACAGCCATTGTTTTATAGGTTTGGATCGATCACTTGTCCATGTAACCCTTGACAATATGGAGTGCAGCGACCAAAGCCCCCTTTACAGAAAGGGGGTTGGGGGATAGGTAACGCACAGAAGGTGGTTCACCACCGCTATATCAAGGTTAATAAAAAAGCCCTCCCAAGCGGGAAGGCTTTACATATAAATCTCAGTAACCTGATTATTTACCCATATATCCCTTGATATAGTGGTGGTGTGAACCGTAGCGCTCAAATGCAGCACGATCCAACTCCTCCTGAGCTGATGGGTGAGCAACTGAGATAAGCAAGCGAGCACGCTCCTGCAAGCTCTTGCCGTAGAGATCTACAGCACCATTCTCAGTTACAAACCAGTGCATGTGGTTACGTGTTGTTACAACACCCGCACCTGGGAGCAATGTATCGCAAATCTTCGATACGCCCTTGTTTGTGATAGAAGGCATAGCGATGATAGCCTTACCACCCTTAGAGAGTGATGCACCATATACGAAGTCAACCTGACCACCTACACCAGAGTAGAACTTACGACCGAGTGAGTCGGCGCAAACCTGACCTGTGAGGTCAACCTGCAATGCAGAGTTGATAGCTGTTACCTTATCGTTCTTAGCGATGATATATGGGTCGTTAGTGTAACCAACGTCCTTCATAAGTACGCCTGGGTTGTCGTCGATGAAGTTGTAAACCTCCTGTGAACCCATCAAGAATGTAGATACCATCTGACCCTTGTCGATGTTCTTAGCCTCGCCGTTGATAACGCCTGCGCGAACCAATGGAAGTACACCGTCAGCGAACATCTCAGTGTGGATACCGAGGTTCTTGTGGCCACCGAGCTGAGAGAGAACGGCGTTAGGAATAGCACCGATACCCATCTGCAATGTAGCACCATCCTCGATAAGAGCAGCACAGTGCTTACCGATAGCAACCTCAACCTCGTTAGGCTCTGTGAAGTGAGCCTCCTCCAATGGCTGGTCGTCCTCAACGAAGAGGTCGATCTTCGACACTGGAATCATAGCATCACCAAATGCACGAGGAACATACTTGTTCACAACAGCGATAACTGTGTCAGCGCACTCAACAGCTGCCAATGTAGCATCTACTGATGTACCGAGTGATACGTAACCGTGCTTGTCAGGACGTGAAACCTGAATCATTGCAACGTTACATGGTACTGCACCGCAACGATACAACTTCTGAGTCTCGCTCAAAAATACAGGGATATAGTCTGCATATCCTGCCTGTGTAGTCTTACGTACGTTACCACCTACGAAGAATGAATCCAACTGGAAAATACCCTCGAACTCTGGCTCAGAGTAAGGTGCTGGACCCTCGGTGTGAAGGTGGTGAACGTGTACGTTCTTGAACTCACCGTTGCGACCACGCTCGCACATAGCCTTGATAAGGCACTGAGGAGCCGATGCAACTGAGCTGAGGTGAATGTGGTCACCCGACTTGATTACCTTAACGGCCTCTTCTGCCGTTGTAAATTTAATCTCTGCCATTTTTGCTTGGTTTAGTTATATTGTTTGTATCTGTATTACTTTCTCTTTACCTCTACCTGCTCGTAGCCCTCGATGATGTCACCAACCTTGATATCGTTGTATGACTCGATGTTAAGACCGCAATCCTGACCAACGGTTACCTCCTTCACGTCGTCCTTGAAGCGGCGCAACGAACCGAGCTTACCAGTGTAGATTACGATACCATCACGAATCACGCGGATAGGAGTGTTGCGCTGCAACTTACCCTCGCGCACGATACATCCGGCGATTGTACCAACCTTCGAAATCTTGAAGATCTCCAATACCTCGATAGAGCAGCAGATAACCTCCTTCATCACTGGCTCCAACATACCCTCGATCGCATCCTTGATATCGTTCACCGCATCGTAGATGATAGAGTAGAGGCGAATCTCAATCTCCTCCTTCTCGGCAGTCTTACGAGCTGCAGCTGATGGACGCACCTGGAAACCAACGATGATAGCGTTCGATGCTGTTGCCAACAATACGTCTGACTCAGAAATCTGACCTACGGCAGCGTGGATAACGTTCACCTGTACTGTCTCCTTCGAGAGCTTGATAAGTGAACCCGACATAGCCTCCACTGAACCGTCCACGTCACCCTTCACAATGATGTTCAACTCCTTGAATGAGCCGATAGCGATACGGCGACCAATCTCGTCCAATGTAATATGCTTCTGAGTCATAATGCCCTGCATACGCTGCAACTGCTCACGCTTGTTTGCAATCTCACGAGCCGAACGGTCATCGTCCATCACGTTGAAGCTATCACCAGCCTGTGGCGCACCATTCAAACCGAGCACCTGTACTGGTGTTGAAGGACCAGCCTCCAAAACCTTCTTACCGTTCTCGTCGAACATAGCCTTCACACGACCTGTATATGTTCCCGAGAGGAGTACATCACCAATGCGCAATGTACCGCTCTGTACCATAATTGTAGCCACATAACCACGACCCTTGTCGAGTGTTGACTCAATCACGCTACCCTGAGCCTTCTTGTTAGGGTTAGCCTTCAAATCGAGCATCTCTGCCTCCAAGAGAACCTTCTCCAAGAGCTTGTCGAGGTTGATACCCTTCTTAGCCGATACATCCTGGCTCTGGTACTTACCGCCCCAATCCTCCACGAGGTAGTTCATCTGAGCAAGCTGCTCCTTGATGTGCTCTGGGTTGGCAGTTGGCTTATCAATCTTGTTAATTGCAAATACCATAGGTACACCTGCAGCCTGGGCGTGGTTGATAGCCTCCACTGTCTGAGGCATCACGCTGTCATCAGCCGATACGATGATGATGGCAACGTCGGTGATCTTCGCACCACGGGCACGCATCGCTGTAAACGCCTCGTGACCTGGAGTATCGAGGAATGTAATCTTCTGACCATTGAGGTTCACAGAGTAAGCACCGATGTGCTGAGTGATACCTCCGGCCTCACCCTCGATAACGTTTGTCTTACGGATGTTATCCAAAAGTGATGTCTTACCGTGGTCTACGTGACCCATTACGGTTACGATAGGTGGACGTGGAACCAAATCCTCCTCCTTGTCACCCTCTTCGTCGATAGCCTCGGCAACCTCAACTGTTACGAACTCGGTCTTGAAACCAAACTCCTCGGCCACTACAACCAATGCCTCGGCGTCGAGACGCTGGTTGATAGATACCATAAGACCCAGGTTCATACAAGCCGAGATAACCTCCATAGGTGAAACGTTCATCATCGTAGCAAGCTCGCTCACGGTAACAAACTCTGTTACCTTCAATACTGAACGCTCCTGCTGCTCGCGCTCCATCTCCTCCGACATCTTCTCTCGGATCTCCTCGCGCTTCTCCTTACGATACTTAGCACCCTTATTCTTAGCACCCTTAGCTGTAAGACGAGCCAAGGTATCCTTAATCTGCTTTGATACCTCCTCATCGCTTACCTCTGGACGAACCACAGGCTTTGGCTGGTGCTTATCCTTCTTCTTATTCTTCTTGCCCTCACCTGGCTTTGGCTGCTGCTGAGGCTGGTTGTTATTCTGCTGTGGCTTGTTTTTCTTGCCCTCGCCTGGCTTGTTATCCTTGCCATTGTTGTTCTTGCCCTGCTTATTTACATCAACCTTCTCCTTCTCCAAACGCTTGCGCTTGTGCTTGCCACCAGGAACCATACCCGATACATCCATCGTGCCGAGAATCTGAGGACCAGCCAACTGAGTCTGGTTTACGCGGAATACCTTCTCCTCTGCCTTTGGCTCTTCTGCAACGGGAGCTACCTCCTTCGCAGGCTCCTGCTTTGGAGCCTCAACCTTCTCTGCTGCAGGCTCTGGCTTTGGTGCTGGCTTTGGTGCTGGCTGCTCAGCCTTGACATTTGCCTGAGGCTGATTGTTCTTCTGCTCCTTCTTCTTGCCACCGTCCAAGTCAATCTTACCCAAAATCTTTGGCTGAGGTACTTCATCCTTGATGTTAATCACATTGCTCTTGATGATAACCTCTGGCTCCTCTGATTTCTCCTCCTCTGGCTTTGCGGCGTTGAGGCTTACGGTTGCCTGTTTGTTGAACTGTATTCTCTCGCGAATGTTGTCGCGCTCGTTTCCGGTAATGCTACGGTTCGCACCGAACTCCTTCTCAAGCATTGCATAAACGTCTGAGCTAACTGGTGAATTTGGTGATAGATCAGCGCCTACGCCCTTCTTGAGCAAGAAATCCGTGATGGTATTCAAACCCACCTTGAACTCCTTAGCCACCTGAATGAGCCTTATCTTTTTGTTATTTGTCATGTTTTCTCTCTTCACTAATGGGTTAAACTTTACTCCTCGAACTCAGCCTTCAAGACTGCAACAACCTTCTCTGCCTGCTCAATCTCCAAATCGGCGCGTGTTGCAATCTCCTCAACAGGAAGCTCCAATACGCTCTTTGCAGTGTCGCAACCGGCAGCCTTCAAGGCCTCGATAATCCAAGAGTCGATCTCGTCAGCAAACTCTGTAAGTGCTACGTCCTCCTCCTCAATCTCACGATATACGTCGATGTCATAGCCTGTGAGCATCTTCGAGAGGCGGATGTTCAAACCACCCTTACCAATAGCAAGTGAAACCTGGTCTGGCTTCAAATATACAGAAGCTGTCTTACGCTCCTCGTCGATAGTGATGCTTGAAATCTTAGCTGGGTTGAGCGAGCGCTGAATCATAAGCTGAGCGTTAGCGGTGTAGTTCACAACGTCGATATTCTCGTTGCGCAACTCCTTAACGATAGTGTAGATTCGCGAACCCTTCATACCTACGCAAGCTCCAACTGGGTCAATGCGGTCATCATATGACTCAACAGCCACCTTAGCTCTCTCACCTGGGATACGAGCGATGTTCTTGATTGTGATAAGACCGTCGAAGATCTCAGGTACCTCCTGCTCGAACAGGCGCTCCAAGAACTGATTGGCTGTACGCGAAAGGATGATGCGTGGCTGGTTATTGTTCATCTCCACGCTCTTTACGATAGCCTTGATGGTGTCACCCTTGCGATAGAAGTCGTTTGGAATCTGCTCGCTCTTTGGAAGAATGAGCTCATTCTCCTCGTCGTCCAAGAGCAATACCTCGCGCTTCCACACCTGATATACCTCGCCCGAGATAATCTCGCCTACCTTCTCTGAGTACTTCTCATAAAGGCTGGCCTTCTCCAAATCGAGCAGACGTGATGCCAAGTTCTGACGCAATGACAATACAGCACGACGACCAAACTGATTCATTCTGATCTGGTCAGAATACTCGTCGCCCACCTCGTAAGTAGAGTCGATAGCCTTCACCTCCGATACTGCAATCTGAGTGTTAGGGTTCTCAACCTCGCCATCCTCTACTACCTCGCGGTTACGCCAAATCTCGAGGTCACCTTTCTCTGGGTTAATGATTACGTCGAAGTTCTCGTCACTCTCAAACTGCTTCTGCAATGCGTGACGGAATACATCTTCCAAAACGCCAATCATTGTTGACTTGTCGATGTTTTTCAGCTCTTTGAACTCGGCAAAGTTGCTGATAAGGTTTAAGTTTTCCATTGTGTGTTTAATTTATCTTATTTTGTCTCTGATTATCAATTTCATGAAGGATTACTTGAAATCCAAATACTCCTTTGTATACTTTATCTCGTCGAAAGAGTAGGTGCGGACCACATTCACCTCCACCTTGCGCTTCTTGCCCTCAACGGCCTGCTTCTCGGTGTATGAAACTGTGATACCCTCATCGTTAACCTCGTCGAGCTTTGCCAAAATCTTGATTCCGCTCAGGAGCAACACCTCAACCGATGAGCCA
>JAZQVY010000002.1:0-47875 GCA_045632085.1 Alistipes sp.
TACAGGTGTTGCCTTCTCACGTGACGCAGGTACTGGCGAGAACATCTTCAACGGTGAGTATCTTATCAATGCTCAGGGTGAGGACGTTGTGGCAGGTATCCGTACACCACAGCAGATTACAATCGAGGGTTCACGTCGTTGGGCTAAGGCTCAGAACATCTCTGAGGAGGAGCGCGTAGCTAAGTACCCATCTTTGGAGGAGGTTATGCCTACAGTATATGCTGAGCTTAACGAGATTCAGAACCACTTGGAGGTTTACTTCAAGGATATGCAGGATATCGAGTTCACAATCCAGGACGGTAAGTTGTGGATGTTGCAGTGCCGTAACGGTAAGCGTACAGGTGCTGCGATGGTTAAGATCGCTATCGATATGTTGCACGAGGGTCTTATCGACGAGAAGACTGCAGTATTGCGCTGCGAGCCTGCTAAGTTGGACGAGCTCTTGCACCCAGTATTCGACAAGACAGCTATCAAGAACGCTAAGGTTATCGTTAAGGGTCTTCCAGCATCTCCAGGTGCTGCAACAGGTCCAGTAGTATTCTTTGCTGAGGACGCTGAGAAGGTATTGGCAGAGACAGGCCAGAAGGCTATCTTGGTTCGTATCGAGACATCTCCAGAGGATTTGAAGGGTATGTTGGACGCAGCTGGTATCCTTACAGCTCGCGGTGGTATGACATCTCACGCAGCCGTTGTTGCTCGTGGTATGGGTAAGTGCTGCGTATCAGGTGCTGGTGAGCTCAATATCGACTATAAGACTCGCACAATCAAGGTTAACGGCTACGAGATCAAGGAGGGTGACTGGATTTCACTCAACGGTTCAACAGGTGAGGTTTACTTGGGTCAGGTAGCTACTCAGGATGCTGGCCTCACCGGTGACTTCGGCGAACTTATGGAGCTTGCTGGCAAGTACGCAACTATGAAGGTTCGTGCTAACGCTGATACTCCACGCGATGCTGCTCAGGCATTTGCATTTGGTGCTGAGGGTATCGGTTTGTGCCGTACAGAGCATATGTTCTTCGAGGGCGAGCGTATCAAGGCTGTTCGCGAGATGATTCTCTCTGACGACGAGGCTGGCCGCCGTGTAGCTTTGGGCAAGTTGCTCCCAATGCAGCGTGGTGACTTCGAGGGCTTGTTCAAGGCTATGAAGGGTTACCCAGTAATCGTACGTTTGCTCGACCCACCATTGCACGAGTTTGCGCCTAACACAGAGAAGGAGCAGCGCGAGATGGCCGAGGTTATGGGTATCTCTTACGAGGAGGTTGTAGCTAAGGTTGAGTACTTGCACGAGGTGAACCCAATGCTTGGTCACCGTGGTTGCCGTTTGGGTAACACATACCCAGAGATCACCGAGATGCAGGCACGCGCTATCTTGGAGGCTGCAATGAATGTGAAGGCTACAGGTATCGACGTGAAGGTAGAGATTATGGTTCCATTGGTAGGTAACCACAAGGAGCTCCGCTACCAGAAGAACATCATCGACTCTGTTGCTGAGCAGGTATTCGCTGAGCGCAACGACAAGATCGACTATATGGTAGGTACAATGATTGAGGTTCCACGTGCTGCCGTTACAGCTAACCAGATTGCTGAGGTTGCAGAGTTCTTCTCATTCGGTACAAACGACCTTACTCAGATGACACTCGGTTTCTCACGTGACGATATCGCTAAGTTCTTGCCAATCTACTTGGAGAAGAACATCTTGAAGGCCGACCCATTCCAGGTATTGGACCGCAACGGTGTAGGTCAGTTGGTACGCGAGGCTGTGTTCAAGGGTCGTGGTACACGTCCTGAGTTGAAGTGCGGTATCTGTGGTGAGCACGGTGGTGAGCCATCATCAGTTGAGTTCTGCCACTACGCAGGTTTGAACTACGTAAGCTGCTCTCCATTCCGTGTGCCTATCGCACGTTTGGCTGCTGCTCACGCTGCACTCAACCAGAAGTAATCGAACAGACATTAATCGATTATATCAGCTCCTCGCCCCCAAAGGGCGGGGAGTTTTTTTATGGGCTAAGGAGAACATTTTCATTACAAGCGTTACAGACCATTACAGGCATTACAACCATTACAGGCATTACACCCTGTAATGCTGTAATGTTGTAATGGTGTAATGCTTTCGCTTGCCACACTACCGCAGTCCTTCAGGTATTTACGTGTGAAAAAATTAACAGTAATTTTACTCTCTTAGTGTAAAGTCAATTACTGTATCATACCTACTGCGGTGTAGAGCCATACTACGCCACAGTTATAATTATATATATTAATATATATATTACTTTCACACCTTAAACTACTGTGTTTAAGGTATTTACCACCAGCCTACTATGCTAATACTTAGAGCTGGTAGTTACTAGTAGTTACTCATAGTCACTCGTAGTTACCCATAAATACCCATAGTTACCAACTGTTACTTACAAGTGACTATGCAACGAGTAGCCAACGCGGGACAATACCGCCGAGCGTAGAGTGCAGCGACAAAGCATTACAACCATTACAGCATTACAGGGTGTAATGCCTGTAATGCTGTAATGGTTGTAATGCTTATAATTCAAGATTGGCCTGACGGGTGGGAATGAGTTATGATTTAGAGAGCCAAATCATAAAACAGTCGTAAGACTATGGAGTGACAAATAAATAAATATCCTGCCTAACTCGATGTTAGACAGGATATTTATCAATTTTGAATTTTGAATTCTCTCGGCAGATGCCGAAACCGCCATCTTACGATGGTTTTATGACCCCTCAGCCAAAATAAATGGTATAAGGCGAGCTATTTTGAGGATTGCCGAAGTTCGAGAAACCGCAGCATACTTAGCGTATGTGAGGATTTCGAGAACGAGCAAGACGCCAAAAGAGCCGCATTAGACAATTTATTTAGTCTTGTAGGCACAACGATACTTACCACTGGCCAACTTCGTCATCTTACCCTTCAGCAGGTTACGACGCAGAGGGGTTACGCGGTCGGTGAAGACCTTACCCTCGAGGTGGTCATACTCGTGCTGGATAACGCGCGCAGGCAGACCATCAAACTCCTCGTCGTGCTCCACGAAATTCTCGTCCAGATAGCGCATACGGATAGCCACAGGACGACGCACGTCCTCGTGCAGACCTGGCAACGACAAGCAACCCTCGTTGAAGAGGTCGGTATCCTCCGATGTCTCATAAATCTCGGCATTGATAAAGACCCTCTTGTAGTCGGCAAGCGCGGGGTCGTCATCGCCCCAAGGCGTGCAGTCAACGATGAAGAGGCGGATATTCTTGCCAATCTGAGGAGCTGCAAGTCCCACACCCGAAGCCTCGGTGAGTGTGAGGAACATATCGTCGATGAGCTTTTTGAGCTCTGGGTAGTCGGGAGTGATATCCACCGACTTGTTACGCAGTGTCTGCGAACCGTAAATTACAATTGGATATATCATAATCTATCTTTTACATCATTATTTGAACATTCCGCTCAGGCTGTCGCTGTTATACTCAGCAGACTCCATATAAGATTGCAGGATAATCGTGGCCGAGATGCGGTCAACCAACGCCTTGTCTCTACGAGCCATCTTGCCTATGCCACTCTCCAACATCGTGCGGTGAGCCATCACCGAGGTGAAACGCTCATCGTACATCACCACCCTCTTGTCGGGATAGGCGTGACGCAGACGACCAGCCAGCGGCTCGATGTAGCGCATCGTCTCCGAGGGAGCGCCATTCATCTGCGAGGGCTTGCCCAAGACTATTATATCTACCTCGTTCTTCGCGAAGTAGTCGGCCAGATACTTCTCCAGCTGCTTGGTCTCGACCGTATCCAACGCATTGGCAATAATACGCAGAGGGTCGGTAACTGCCAACCCCGTGCGCCTTGTGCCGTAGTCTATTGCTAAGATTCTTCCCACCTACTATGCCTGAATCTTCTTGAAGAGCTTGCGGAATGATACCTCCTCGTCGACCATCGCACGCAGAGCCTCAATCTTGATACGCTCCTGCTGCATTGAGTCGCGGTGACGAACAGTAACGGTGCCATCCTCCAAAGTCTGATGGTCAACAGTCACACAGAATGGAGTACCGATAGCATCCTGACGGCGGTAGCGCTTACCGATAGAGTCCTTCTCGTCGTAAGCCACCACATAGTCATACTTCAACTCGTCGATAATCTGGCGAGCCACATCGGGCAGACCATCCTTCTTAACGAGTGGCATAACGGCTACCTTCGTTGGAGCCCACGCCGCAGGGATACGCAGCACTACGCGCTCATCGCCACCCTCCAACTTCTCCTCGCAGTATGCAGCCGACATAATCTGCAAGAACATACGGTCAACACCGATAGAGGTCTCCACAACATATGGTACATAGCTCTCGCCACGCTCAGCATCGAAGTACTGAATCTTCTTGCCCGAGAACTCCTGATGACGACCCAAGTCGAAGTCGGTACGAGAGTGGATACCCTCCACCTCCTTGAAACCGAATGGGAAGTTGTACTCTACATCGGTAGCTGCATTGGCATAGTGAGCCAACTTGTCGTGGTCGTGGAAACGATAGTTCTCGTCGCCGAAGCCCAACGCACGGTGCCAAGCCATACGGGTATTCTTCCACTTGTTCCACCACTCCATCTCGGTGCCTGGCTGCACGAAGAACTGCATCTCCATCTGCTCGAACTCTCGCATACGGAAGATAAACTGACGAGCCACAATCTCGTTACGGAACGCCTTACCAATCTGAGCGATACCGAATGGGAGCTTCATACGGCCAGTCTTCTGCACGTTAAGGTAGTTCACGAAGATACCCTGCGCAGTCTCGGGACGGAGGTAGATAGTGTTAGCACCCTCGGCTGTAGAGCCCATCTGGGTTGAGAACATAAGGTTGAACTGACGCACATCGGTCCAGTTGCGAGTACCCGAAATAGGACATACAATCTCGCAATCGAGGATAATCTGCTTCAACTCCTCGAGGTTGTTGTCGTTAAGAGCATTTGCAAAACGCTCGTGGATAGCATCACGCTTAGCTGCGATATCCAACACGCGAGGCGATGTGGCACGATACTGAGCCTCGTCGAAAGCCTCACCAAAGCGCTTCTTTGCCTTGTCAACCTCCTTCTGAATCTTCTCGTCCTGCTTTGCCATCCAATCCTCGATGAGCACATCAGCACGATAACGCTTCTTAGAGTCCTTGTTGTCGATGAGTGGGTCGTTGAATGCAGCAACATGGCCTGATGCCTCCCAAGTGCGTGGGTGCATGAAGATAGCGGCATCGATACCAACGATATTCTCGTTGAGCTTCACCATCGAATCCCACCAGTAACGCTTGATGTTATTCTTGAGCTCCACACCATTCTGACCATAATCATAAACGGCACCCAGACCGTCATAAATCTCGCTCGAAGGGAAGATAAAACCATACTCCTTGCAGTGAGCGACCAATTTCTTAAACAACTCCTCTTGTGTCATATCTTTAGTATATTTTGAATTTTCAACTTTTAACCCACAAAGTTAATAATTTTCACTGAAAATCACCCCACTATACCGATTTTATTTCACCACATAAAATAAGGCCGCCTAACATAAAATGTTAGCGACCTCAATATCTATGCGTTTTCGCTCACTCTCCCAGGCCCACCAGCCCGCTACAATATGCCGTTTCTGCGGAACGAGTACGACCCCTCCGATGAGATGATTATGTGGTCGAGCAGGCTGATTTCAAACAGCGCTGCCGCCTCTTTCACCTTGCGTGTGAGGATTTTATCGGGCTGACTTGGCTCCACCGAACCCGACGGATGGTTATGCACCAAGATTATGTTTACGGCAAGCAACTCAAGCGCACGCTTCACAATCAGACGATGGTCCACAACGGTGGCCTGCACTCCGCCACGGCTCACCATCGTATGCTCGATTATTCGGTTCGATGATGTGAGGTAGAGCACCCAACACTCCTCGTGCTGCTTACCCATCAGAATCGGACGCATAAATCGCTCTACATCTTCGTCGGTAGAGATTGAATACATCTCGCCTGTCGACGAAGCAGCCACCCTGCGACCCAACTCAGCCGCAACCTGCAATCGCTCGGCACGACGCAAACCCAAACCCTCAACCATACGCAGACGAGGCAAGGGCATACGCACCAACGCTGGCAACGAACCACTCTCGGCAAGTAGTCGCTCGGCAGTCTGAATGGCATCGCGTGCATCGGCAGACGACTCTATGAGCAGTGCCACCAACTCCTTATCCTCCAACGAGGCTACACCCCTCGAAGAGAGTTTGTTATGCAGGTTCTTCATACGCTATTGGGTAAATTTTTCGCCTAATACTCCGCCCTGTTACTCCACACCTGGAGCTGGTGCAGATGCTGGCGCAGATGCTTGTTCTGCGGTCTGCTCAGCCGCCTGCTTAGCCTTTGGCTTCGAGCGACGACGTGGGCTCTTCTTCACGCTCTTGGATGGCTCAGAATCACTCTTTGGCTCTGCTTCTGTCTTGGCTTCTGTCTTGGCCTCTGTCTTGGCCTCTGCGGGCTCATTCTCGCTATGGTTCACCGAATCGACCTCAGCACTCTCCTTCTTGGCAGCACCACTCTTACGTCGTGACGACTGACGACGACGAGCAGGCTTCTGAGCACTCTCCTGCTGCTCCTCCACTGGAGTTGCAACCACCTCATCTGCAACCACTTCTGCTGGCTTAGACTCAACCTTAACCTCCTCGGCAGCAGGGGTCTCTGTCACAACAGGCTTTGCCGCAGGCTTACGATTTCTGCGACTCTTTTTTGCAACAACCTCTCCACCCTCGGCCATTGGCTCAGCCTTTACCTCGGCCGTTGGCTCAGACTTTACTTCGGCCTTTGGCTCGCTCTTTGCCTCGCTCTTAGGCTGCTCCGAAACCTCAACGGCTGGCTCTGCCTTAGGCTTCTGCTTAGGCTCTCTCTTTTGCTCCTTGCCAATCTCAACCTCCACCTTAAGCTCAACCTTTGGCTGACGTGCAGAGTGCGATTTTGACTTTGCATCGCGAGCATCCAAATCATCTAACTTATCGAGCAACTTGGTGCAATCATCGTCGTTAAAACCCTGAGAGACAGAGTATGCCGCACGCTGCTCAGCCTCCTTCTTCGACTCGCCCGCGCCATAGCCCATCTCGATATTGTCGATAATCACCTTGCTGTAGAAGAATGGGTGAGCCGACGAATAGTGCTTGTCGTTGGCTGTATCGAAGTGGATTGTGTGGTGATTCTTCTGACACCACTCAATCAGACGGCTCTTGAAGTCGGTCTCGGCCTGAGTGAGCTGGTCAACCTTGATGTAATCCACAAAAATCTTGTTTATAAGCAGACGATTGACAAAATCGTAGCCCTGGTCGAGGTATATGGCACCCATCATAGCCTCGAAAGCATCGCCATATATATGCTTCTGCGATAGGTTGTTAGACGAATGGGTAATCACATACTGATCCATACCTATACGCTTTGCCACCTCGTTGAGCATCTGGCGTGAGACCATCTTCGAACGGAGCTTCGTGAGGAAACCCTCGTTTTTGTCGGGATACTCAATAAACAGATAATCCGACGACACACACTCCAGCACAGCATCGCCCAGGAACTCCAATCGCTCGTTGTTGATATGCTGACCATCGGCCAACACAATTGATGCCGACTTGTGAATCAAAGCCAGCTTATATAGCTCGATGTTGTGAGGAATAAATCCAAACATATCATCTACTGCCGCATAGAAACGCCTATCCTTGCCAAAATTTCGACGAATAGGACGAAGAATAAAATCTATCAAAACCAATGATTTATACGTTAAAAACAGCTCCGCAGAGCTCTCTAAGTCAATTGTGGCCACCGGCTCGCATCTCACTGCAGAGCCTACTCCACCGACCGCCAAAAATATTGCCCTCAAGCAGCGCGGTTAGACTGCATTGCGCAAATAACAAAAATGGGCTAAATCAAGGAGGTTTCCCTTCTCAATATAGCCCTTACTCTCTTTGCAGAACGTAGTTGTTCCACCATAGCTCAAACCCTTGCTACATCTACTCAATTGCAATCGATGTCCACTCGCCCGAGCCAAGCGGCTCACCGCATCAGCTGCCGCAAGTGAGAGGGTTGAAATATCTCTTTTGTTTGATTACTTCTTGTGAGCCTCAACGTATGCTACTGCATCACCTACAGTTGCAATCTTCTCAGCGTCCTCATCTGGAATCTGGATGTCGAAAGCCTTCTCAAACTCCATAATCAACTCTACAGTGTCGAGTGAATCTGCACCCAAGTGTGCTGTAAAGCTTGCCTCAGGTACTACCTCAGACTCCTTAACGCCCAACTTGTCAACGATAATCTCAACAACCTTTGCCTGAATCTCTGACATAATTTTAACTTTTTAAGTTTAACAATTTATTTTGATTGGTTTAATATTTCAACGCAATACTGTGCAAAAGTAACACTTTTTTTATTATTTTTGGCATTAGAACATAAATATTTATGTACTTTTTTATGGTCAAAAAGTATAAAACATTATAAATCAACAAATTATGAACCTATTACTCATTTCAAACTCAACCAATGCTGGTGAAGAATATCTGCAGTATCCCATAGAACAGATTGCAAAATTTCTGAAAGGTGTCAGCGAAGTGGTTTTTGTGCCCTATGCAGCCGTGACATTCTCATATGCCGCCTACGAGGCAAAGGTGCAGGCCCGATTCAACCATATCGGTATAAAGGTTAACTCGGTACACCGAGCAAAGAACCCTCGCCAGATGATTCGCAACGCCCAGGCTATCTGCGTGGGTGGCGGTAACACATTTGCCCTTACCAAGAAGATGCAGGAGCAGGGTCTTATGCAGGCTATCCGCCGCAAGATTTCAGAGGGTACGCCTTACGTTGGCTGGTCGGCCGGTAGCAACGTCTGCTGCCCTACTATCTGCACCACAAACGATATGCCTATCGTACAACCCGAGTCGTACAAGGCTATCGGCGCTGTGAAGTTCCAGATCAACCCCCACTACCTCGATGCCAACCCCGAAGGTCACGCTGGCGAGACTCGCGAGCAGCGCATTATGGAGTATATCGAGGCTAACCCACGCCGCTGGGTGGTAGGTCTCAGAGAGGGATGTATGCTCCACGTCGAGGGCGACAAAATGGAGCTCATCGGCTCACGTCCAATGCGCATCTTCAAGAAGGGTGTTGCGACCTACGAGGTGAATGCCGGCGACGATTTGAGTTTCTTGATGTAAACCAGAAGCAATATGGGAGTGCGTTACAGATATCGCACTCCCTATATATTTATAACCCAATGCAAACCAAATCCCAGATAGGCAAACAGGGCGAGCAGATTGCTATGGAGTATCTGCGCCGCCAAGGATTCCTTATTGCCGACGTGAATTGGCGGAGTGGCCGTTACGAGATTGATATCGTAGCGCAAAAGGGCGGTATGACCCATTTTGTCGAGGTCAAAACCCGCAGCGCGCTCTCGCTCACCACACCCGAGCAGGCACTCACTCAGGCCAAAATCGACGCTATGCATCGTGCCGTCAATGCCTACCTCGCCCAACGCAGGATTTATGGCGAGTTTGAGCTCGACCTGGTGGCTGTGGATATGTTTCCCGATGGATCGAGCGACGTGCGCCTGATTAGAGATGTGGCCGAAAGTCACTGGTAATGAGGTGCGAAGCATAAAATTTGGCACGTTAAAGAAAAAAGAGTAACTTTGCCGTCAAATCCCCCAAAAATACAAAGCTATGTTTCTATACAATATATGTATTGCCATATATGCACGACTGATTGCATTTGTAGGCCTATGGAATTTCAAGGCTAAACAGTGGGCCACAGGACGCAAGGATATCTTTGAGCGTATGGCTGCCGCCATCTCTGAGTCTGACAAGATTGTGTGGATTCACGTTGCATCGCTCGGTGAGTTTGAGCAGGGTCGTCCCGTAATGGAGCAAATCAAGCGCGAGCATCCCGAATACAAAATTCTGCTCACATTCTTCTCTCCCTCGGGCTATGAGATTCGTAAGAACTACAACGGTGCCGACTACATCTTCTATCTGCCTTCGGATACGCCTCGCAATGCTACACGTTTTCTCGATATCGCCCACCCCGAGGTGGCAATTTTCGTGAAGTATGAGTTTTGGCTCAACTATCTCTATGAGCTGAAACGACGTGGCACACGCACATTCCTCATATCGTCAATCTTCCGTCCAAGCTCTATCTTCTTCAAGAGCTATGGATTCTACTGGCGTAAGGCCCTCGACACATTTGAGCAGATGTTTGTGCAGAACAAGGAGTCGCAGGATTTGTTGCACGGCATAGGTTTCGACAATGTGATTATCGCTGGCGACACACGCTTCGACCGCGTGGCCGACATTGCCAAGGCTGCCAAGAAGATTGATTTGGTGGAGCGCTTCAAGGGCGAGCAGCAGTTGTTTGTTGCCGGCTCAACCTGGGGTCCCGACGAGGATATCCTGCAGGAGCTTATCAACGACAACCCCGAGATAAAGTTTGTTGTAGCACCTCACGAGATGAGCGAGAGCCGCATCGGCAAAATCATCGCCTCAACTGCGAAGGGTGCCGTGCGCTACACTCAGTGCAACGAGGCTACCGACATCAGCTCATATCAGGTGCTTATACTCGACACTGTGGGCATACTCTCATCGGTCTATGGTTATGCCACCTGGGCCTACATCGGCGGAGGATTTGGCGTAGGAATCCACAACACACTGGAGGCTGCCACATTTGGTCTTCCGATAGCCTTTGGTCCTAACTACCACAAGTTCAAGGAGGCACGCGATATGGTCACACTGGGTGCTGCCACCAAGGTCGAGTCGGCCGCAGATTTGAAGGCGTGGTTTGCTCCGTTGCGCGACAATGAGCAGGCGCTGCAAAAGGCCAGCTCGGCAGCCAAGGACTACACTCAAAAGAATCAGGGAGCCACACGACTCATTATGAAGGTTGCATTCGAATAGCATTGACAACAATATCCACTATGCGGCAGCGTTTGTTGCCGCTTTTTTTGTATATTTGTTTAAAAATAAAATTAAATCCTCGAAGAATATGAGAACCCGACTATTTTTTATTGTGACTCTGCTTGCTGCTGCGCTATGCCTTGCTTCGTGCAACAACTCTTCACTTCCCCGCGCATCGCAGGCCGAGATGGAGAGCTTCAAGGCTGCTGGCGACAAAATCTTTGCCGACGTTTGGGGCGACCCAGGCAATGTACTCCACAGCTTGATGATACTGAAAGATGGCAAGGTGGTCTACGAACATTGGGACATAGGCTACTCGCCTGAGCAGTTGCACGTTATGTGGTCGGTAAGCAAAACCTTCACAGCCACAGCTATTGGCTTTGCCGAACAGGAGGGTCTGCTCAAGACTTCCGACCGAGTAATTGACTACTTCGACAAGGATGAGCTTCCCGCCGAGCCACACGAATGGCTCAAGAAGATGACACTGCACGACCTGCTTATTATGTCATCGGGCTGGACCGATTATATCTACGACGCTATGAAGGGCAAGGTGGAGAATTGGGTAAAGACTCAGCTCGCTTCGGAGTTCCACTTCGAACCCGGCACCCAATACCACTATAACAGTATGAATACCTACATCCTGTCTGCCATCGTCACCAAGGTTACGGGTAAGAAGATGGTGGATTATCTCAACGAAAAGCTTTTCGAGCCATTGGGTATCGAGGATTATTACTGGTGCGAGTCACCACAAGGCATCAACACAGGCGGCTGGGGCCTCTACATCACCACCGAGTCGTTTGCCAAGATGGGTCAGTTCATACTCCAAAAGGGTGAGTGGAATGGCAAGCAGTTGCTTTGCGCCGAGTGGTTCGATAAGGCAACCTACCCTCATATTATGCAGTATCAGAACAAGGTTACCGACCCAGTGCGTTTGGAGGAGCTGAAGCGATCACGCAACCAGTGGGAGCAGGGCTACGCCTACCAGATGTGGAACTGCACCGATGGAGCAGTACGTATGCACGGTGCCAACGGACAGTTGGGAATCATCTTCCCTGACAAAAATGCCGTTGTGATCGCCACCGCCTACTCTACCGACACAAAGAAGATGCTCGACTCTATCTGGGAGAATATCTATCCTTTGCTTTAGAGCAGGACAAGCATAAAAGAAGCGGACAAGATTTTATCTTGTCCGCTTTTACTTTATTTACCACATGTAAAAAAAGCCTTACTATATATTTTTGGATAGCACAAGAGCCCTAAAGCCTAAATCCGAAAAGGTCTACCAATAAAAAGAGGATTGGCGATGCCAATCCCTTTGTCAGCTAATTGCAACCTCGCTGATCTCAGACCAGGATGCCCCCATCACTGACAGGGTTGATAACCCGTTCCCGAACTTGCAACCGCCACAAAGTTAGCAACAATTGAGCAGTATGCAAAACATCAAGTAAGAAATAAGCTACTTTACTAACACTTACTTGTCATTATATGGAGAATAAGCGCATCCGTCTCATTCATACCCTCACGACCGATAGTGGTAAGATTACGAATAGAACGGTCCACATCCTCGTCGATAATGCCCTCGAGCTTCGACACGCAACGATGCTCCATTGCCATCATTGCCGACAACACTGCAGTCGAAACACCGCTTGCTAACTTCAGCGCACAACTTGGTTTTGCTCCGTCGCAAATCATACCTGTAAGGTTGGCAATCATATTCTTCACCGCCATAGCAACCTCATCAAAGCCACCGCCCATTAGATAGGTGATACCACAGCTCGATCCGGCCGCAGCAACCACACAACCACACAAGGCCGAGAGGCGACCCAGGCTCTGCTTGATGTAGATAACTGTAAGGTGGCTGAGCATCAACGCACGAATCATCTGCTCTTCAGAAGCGCCACACTCTTCGCCATATACCACAACGGGCAAGGTGGCCGTAATGCCCTGATTACCGCTACCCGAGTTACTCATCACCGGCACCATAGCACCACCCATACGGGCATCGCACGCGGCTGCTGTGTAAGATATAATGCGTGAGAAGATACTATCGCCCATAACCTTCAGCTCGCGTTCACCTCGCAGTGTACGACCCAAAGAATGGCCGTAGTCGTTTACAAAAGCACCCTCGGCAGCCGACTTGTTCAGACGCTTAGCCTCCAGGATAAACTCTATCTCCTCGAGAGGCGACTCCATAGCAAACTCATAGACCATACGCAGAGTGAGCTCCTCATCGTTACTGCTCTCGCTGCTACTCTGCCCACCACGAACATCGAGCAACACCTGCTCACCCTGCTGCAGGAAGACAAAGTTGGTGTGACCACCAGAGATGATCGCCACAGCACACTTGCCCTCGGCCAACACCTCCACCTCGATATAGAGTTTCTCCTCGATACCGGGCTTCAAATCAATCGAGATACCTCGCTGGTCGATATACTCCCTACCCTGCTGCACAGCCTGCTCGTTGGCATCCTTCAACACCTCCAAGCCATACTCCGAGCGACCCACCAAAGCACCCAGGGCGATGGCGATAGGCAGACCTATCATACCTGTTCCGGGGATACCCACACCCATAGCGTTCTTGAGGATATTAGCACTCAACTGCACATTGATCTTTTCTGGCTTTTGACCCAGTAGCTCGGTTGCTCGTGCCACACACAACGATACGGCAACTGGCTCGGTACAACCTATTGCAGGAATGACCTCACGCTTCACAAGGTCAACTATTGCTTTGCGTTTATCCGATGATAACATAATTGTTCTGTTCACAAATTTCGACAAAGTTACAAACTGTCGTTGATTATATCAACACTCAAACAGCAAATAGACAAAAAATTTAGGGCTCGCTCTCCCGAGCGTGCCCTAAACACCAATACACAAATAAAACCGCATATAACTGTTGTATAGTCAGAAATAGCGTTTTGGATTATCATTAGCTATAGAGGAATCGTTTGATTGAACGCTTAGGCGTGTGCTCAAACTCCTTCTCCATAATCTCAATCTTAGAAATCTGGCTGTACATTGGCAACTGCTTGTTCAACTCCTTGCGGTTCTCCTCCATTGCAGCTACCAAATCCTCCTTCGACATTGAGTCGGCAGCCTCCTGTGCAACTGCTACCAAAGCTACCAAAATATTGTTGCGGCAAACAACCAACGACTCGGCGATGTAAGGCATAGAGTTGATCTTACCCTCAATCTCCTCGGGATATACGTTCTGACCGCTGGCAGTAAGAATCATACACTTGCTGCGGCCCTTGATGAAGATGTTGCCCTGCTTGTCGATGATACCCAAGTCGCCAGTACGCAAGAAACCATCCTCGGTAAATACCGCTTGAGTAGCCTCTGGATTCTTGTAGTAACCCTGCATAACGTTAGCACCCTGAACCTGAATCTCACCAACCACACGAGCTGGATCCTTAGAGTCGATACGAACTGTCACATTATCCACAGCACGACCGCAAGAGCCCAAACGGAATGTCTCCCAAGATGAGTAACCGATAAGTGGAGCACACTCAGTCATACCATAACCCACTGTGTATGGCAAGCGAATCTTACGCATAACAACCTCCACAGGGCGGCTGATAGCTGCACCACCGATAACAATCGAACGCAAGTTACCACCAAATGTAGTCATCAACTTCTCACGCACCTTTCCATAGATAATCTTGTTTACGCCAGGGATAGCTGTCAAAATTCGCATCAAAGGAGTGCTGAGTGTAGGCATAACCTTGTTCTTGAAGATCTTCTCCAATACCAATGGCACTGTGATAAGCAGATAAGGCTTGATGTCGGCCAACGCCTGCAACAATACCGATGGAGTTGGGGTCTTACCCAGGAAGTAGATGCGAGCACCACCACACAATGGGTACAAGAACTCAAACGCCATACCATACATATGAGCCAATGGCAACATAGACATAAGAGTATAGCCGTCCTCAACAGGGATATTATCCAAACCAAACTTGATATTCGATGAGAGGTTGCGAGTTGTAAGCATCACACCCTTTGGTGAGCTTGTTGTACCAGAGGTGTAGTTGATGATTGCCAAATCATCCATATCGCCGAAGGTGTAGTCGGTAACCTCCTCCTTCTTATCGGCTGCAAATACCTTAGGAATATTGGCTGTACACTTAGCCACCACATTTGCTATATCGCAATCGCGACCATAGAGCGCCGAGAAATCATCGGTAGAGATAGCTGCCGCCAACGATGGCATATTCTCAGACTTCATCTCCTCCCACATCTTACGCTCGGTAAGCAACACCACACTACCAGAGTGTGCTACCAGGTTCTGGATATCCTGATTTGCAAAGTCACTCAAGATAGGTACTGCAACAGCGCGGTAGCTGACAGCAGCGAGGAAACCAATAGCCCAGCGGGCGCTATTCTTGGCAGCCAAAGCGACGTGATCACCTGGCTTCAAACCAACCTGCTCGAAGATGGCGTGCAGACGATAGATCTCAGTTGCGATCTCGGCAAAAGTAAATGTTGTACCGCGATAGTCGCTCAACGCGGGAGAGTCCCAACGACGACGCATTGTCGATTGGAATATTGACAAATAGTGTTGCATTGTGATTTAAATGTATATTTATTTTCGTTATTTGCTTCTATTGTGTGATTTCACAGATGCAAATATCGGCCACGCGTACGAGATGTGAAAATTTTTGTGATATTCGGTCTATCGGTGTGGCGAAATCCCTATAAGGGGTAAAATTCCGTAAAATAGGGGTGAAAATTTTCATTTCCACCCCTTAGTTATAACTTATCCCACCTGAAATATAGCATCAGGCATTATCTACAAGCCATTTGTTTATAGCGCCAGCATAGGTCTTTGAGATGGGGACTTCGGGTACTCCTTCGATGCCAAGTTCAACAAATACACCCTCCTTCTCGCGACGCATAACCTTCACCAATTCGAGGTTCACGACATACGAACGATGGCAACGCTGGATATGGGTTGACGAGAGTGAATCGGCTATATTTTTGAGCGTATTGCGCACAAGAATCTTCTTTGGAGAATTGTTGTTGAGATACCACACGCACACATAGTTATCGGCCGACTCCAGCAGAATCAGATTCTCGCGACGGACAGAAAGACGCATCTCACCCTTATCATCGTAAATCTGCACATAGGCTGCCTTAAGAGTGGTCTCATCCTCGGCCAGTCGCTCACGAATGATACGCAACTGAGCCACCCTCTCCTGCCAGATGAAATAGATGTAACACATCGTATATGGGATAAGCAGGATAAAGAAAGTCTTGACCACTGAGTTGCGGAAGATGGTGACGAAGCTCTTATCGGGATCGATGGCGAAGCCCGCAAAGGTATAGAGCATAGCCATCACCAAAAGCTCGATAGCAATCCAGCTAATATAGGCCACATATGATATTTGACGCTTGCGCGTATATATTCCCATAATCCATCGACTGACAGCTGCCACAGCCATACCTATCAAGATAAGTGCCAGGGTTATAAGCTGCACAACGAGCTCTCGCGACTGAATATTCAACCACGACAACACACGCCCCTTGGTATCGATTTGGTTGAAATCGAATGGGCTATATATCGAAATAAACAACAAAGCGAAGATAGGCACAAAGATTACCATTGCGACCTGATTCGACTTCTTGTATATAAACGATGGTATAGGTGTCATTCTATCTAATTTATAGGCCACACGGCCCGTTGATTGACTACAAAATTACTACTTCAGCTCCAGCGAGAAGCGGCACAAAGCATCACCCTCGGCGTTGCGGAACTCATAGGCATACGACGTCTCGCCTTGGCTGGCCAACAACGACAACGAATCGCCATAGCGTGCCTCACGCATAAAATTGATATCCATACGCAGAGCATTCACCTTCTCCACCTGCTCGATTGGCATCGAATCGAAGATGATATCGATATAACGCATAGTGTTCATATGGCGGTTGAAGTCGATATCGCTATACACAACTTTGTGCTGTGCAATTGGTTCGCCATCGATAGCTGCCAGACGACGTGGACGCTCGCAAGGTGATGGAGCATCGACCATATGGCCCTCGTGAGCCGCAGCCATAATAGACATATCCACAGGCATACGTGTTGAATAATCGAGCATACACCACTGCGACACTGCACGACCGAACTCATTACCCTCCTCATCGTAAAGCGCAAAATTACGAGTTGACGAGAGGCGGTTATAGTCGTTAATCCAAGTATGAAGCGTAATCTGCTCATACTCTTTGGGAAGTCTATCAAGTTCAAAACAGATGCGAGATAGTACCCAGCCGCAATTGTTCTGTGCCAAAAACTCGATACCAAAACCTCGGCGATGAGCATCTTCACCAGCAGCACCCAAAATCAGGTCGAACATCGACGACACAGAGATACGGTCAGTAAAATCAACCAACTTGGGGTCTACAATATAATTAAATACACTCTTCTCCATTTTCTATATTAGAAAGGTTAACACCCGCAAATATACGTTTTTTTGGCTTAATCAACAAATTTGGCCGCACCCAACCACTCAACATATAGCAGAGGCTGCATAACATCATCTGTTAGCAGCCTCCAATATTTTCACAACCCTAAATATCTTAGAGCTTGTATAATAACCGAAATTTCACACTCTACTCACTCTTTACGAGTAGCACAGCATCGGCCACAACTCGGCCCGTAACCTTGCCGTTGTTGGTGAAATCGACATAGCCACCGGTCTCTGCCGAGAGGTCATACTCGCCAAGCAGAACCCACTCGCCAGATGTTTGACCCTTCACTACGATTTTTGCAGCATCGAGCCATACGGTCTGCTTCTGCTTGCCGTCGAAGAGCTCCAGCTCGGTAACCTTTGTACCATTCCAGAGGTTAATGTAATAGGTATAGATCTTATACTTACCACTCTCCTTCACCTCGAATGGGAAACGCATACGGCGCTCACCACGAACTGGTGGAAGGGTAAAATATGAACGACCAAAGCCGTTGCTGGCCTCATAACGCTCCCAATCACTCTTCTCATCGAGCGCGATTGATGTATCATCGACAATGATATCGGGTGTTGAGCCATCGAGCAATGGGTCCTCTTCGTACATACGCTGAATCTCGCGTACATCAACCTCCTGCACCTTCACGCCGCCATCGATTGCCAGGCAAGCCGCCTTGGCAGCGCTCTGGCCGAGCAGCATAAAGACTGGCTCCATACGAATCGAGCCATAGGCAATATGGCTGGCAGAAAGACACACGGGCACAAGCAGATTGCTACACTCCTCACGCTTAGGAGTAATAGAGCGGAACGAGACATCATATGGGCGACCACCGTGAATCTGCACATCACCCTCATTCTTAACCATCGCTACGCCATCTTTCTCGATTACCACACGCTGGCAGTTGTGCGAATCCATTGTGTAGGCAGCCATACCAACGCCATCATCCACTGTTGTGCGGTTCTCGCAGTTGGCCTGAGTAGCAACATATTCACCAATCATACGACGTGACTCGCGGATATAGAGCTGCGGTGACCAGTGGCCATACTCCACATACTCATCTTTTGGCAATCCCCAGCGAAGCATCTCCTTGCGGATAGGCTCGGGAACACGCTCATCGTGACCCAGGAACCACAGAAAACCGAGGGTATAGCTCTTATGAGCCGCCACAATCTTCTCGCGCTCCTTGTATGAAGCCTCGGGATAGTTGTAGTTCATACCAATCATATCGGTCGAAAAACCTCCATTATTGTTGATGTCGGTCTTATGATTAGGCATATGGCTGAAGTGGATATGCGAATGGATTGAGTTATCGCCCTTAGCCTCAATCAGACGCAACAACAACTCATACTTAGATGGGTCGTAATCCTCGGGGCAAGGAATGGGGAGTGAGTTCTCAGCCACATCGGTCAGACACAAGCGGAAATTGTAAGCCTGAACCTTGCTATCACCACTGCCCTTATCGGCCAATGGCTCAGGCGAGATACCCCACAAAAGTCCGCTTTTGGGGTCACCCTTCACAACATAAGGGTCAACTCCATCGGGGAACTGGTGTTTGTCGAGCATCTGCACACCATTCCACGTCTCGTTGTAGAGCGAATTAGGCTCGCGACCAACCGTATAGCTCACACCCGAGCGAGCCATCAAATCACCCTCATAAGAGCAATCGATATAAACCTTAGCCTTCACATTTGCTCGGCCGCAGAATTTCTCTGTATTCTCCAATTTGATTGAGGTTATCTGGGTATTCAGCTTCTCGGCCTCCAAAATACGATGGCCATACAGCACCTCAACCTGACCACGCTCTATATATCCTTTGAAGATACTCTCGGCCACGCTTGGCTCGAAAATCCACTGCTCCAAAGCACCATAGTGGGCACCAACACGGCGATAAAAATCGAGCGAGAGACCCTTTACCACCTGCTTATTACCAATATCAGTCATTCCAAGGCCACCAGATGAAAGACCACCCAAACGATAAGTAGGCTCGACAAGCAACACTTTTTTGCCCTGTTTTGCCACAGCATAGGCGGCTATAACACCCGCAGATGTTCCACCATATACACACACATCGCACTCGTAACTTTCACGCGAACAACTGCCACACAACAACATAGCAGCAACCGAAAGGAGAAATAAAATATTCTTCATAGAATTGACCATTTGTATATTACTCTACAAATATAAAAAAAATTGGCCGAATGCTACCATAAAAAATGATTCTTTTTGGCAGTTTTCGCTCCACACGAATATTGCATAGCGGAAAATATTGTGTAACTTTGCGATGAGAAGTGCTAAATTGCTTCTACCATTAACAGCTACACAGATTATGAGTAAACCTTTGGCCGAGCGACTACGCCCGCAAACCATAGATGAGTATATTGGTCAGACACATCTTGTCGGCCCTAACGGCGTTTTCCGCAAATTCTTAGAGACCGGAAACGTACCCTCGTTCATCTTGTGGGGTCCTCCGGGAGTGGGTAAAACCACCCTGGCAAAGCTCGTTGCCACACAACTCAAACGCCCATTTTACACTCTTTCGGCCGTAACATCGGGCGTGAAGGAGGTACGCGAGGTAATTGAGTCGGCTCGCAAGCAGAGTCTCTTCCAGCAGTCGGCAGCATTCCTGTTTATCGATGAGATTCACCGCTTCAACAAGAGCCAGCAAGACTCTCTGCTCGGAGCAGTTGAGCAGGGCATTGTGACGCTTATTGGTGCCACAACCGAAAATCCCTCGTTCGAGGTTATTTCGCCACTTTTGAGCCGTTGCCAGGTCTATATCCTCAAGTCGATGAACGATGAGGAGCTGGGCACGCTGCTCGAGAGAGCTATCACTTCGGAGAATGGTCTGCGCGACAGAGGTGTGAAGGTCACCGAGACCGAGGCTCTGTTCAAATTCTCGGGCGGAGATGCACGCAAGCTTCTCAACATACTCGACATCATAGCCGGCGCAGCCGATGGCGACTTCGAAATTACCGATGCCTACGTTACCGAGTGCCTGCAACAAAATATAGCTCTATACGACAAGAATGGTGAACAGCACTACGATGTAATATCGGCATTCATCAAGTCGGTGCGAGGCAGCGACCCAAACGCCGCCATCTACTATTTGGCGCGTATGCTGGCAGGTGGCGAGGAGCCCCGTTTCATCGCCCGACGACTGGTAATTTTGGCATCAGAGGATATCGGACTTGCCAATCCGAATGCATTGCTACTGGCCAATGCCTGCTTCGACACGGTGCATAAGATTGGTATGCCTGAGGCCCGTATCACGTTGGCCGAGACAACCATCTATCTGGCCACAAGCCCCAAGAGCAACTCGGCGTATATGGCCATCAACGAGGCACTGGCATTTGTCGAGCACGACACTACCAATCGCCCTGTGCCACTACATCTGCGTAACGCTCCCACCAAACTGATGAGCGAAGCGGGATATGCCAAGGGTTACAAATATGCCCACGACTTCAGCGGGGGATTCGTCGAGCAGGAGTTCCTGCCCGAGAGTATCTCTGGTAAGAGGTTCTACACTCCCAACACCCAGAACGCCACCGAAGCAAAGATAGCCGAGCGAATGGAGCAGCTTTGGGGTAAGAAGTATAAATAACCTAAAAAGACAAAACTAAGAAAGATCATACTATGAAAAAATTTACACTCATACTCTCGCTTCTGATATTGGCAGCCTCATCGGCAATGGCCAAGCTGCCCGAAAAGAAGACCCATCTATTTGCCGTAAAGGGTGCCGATTCGCTATACCTCGACCACTATGCGGCTGATGTAGAGGGCTATCGTCCCTGTGTGATTTACATCTTCGGCGGAGGATTTGTAAACGGCTCGCGATATGCCGAATGGTACGACTCTTACTTCGAGATGCTGCTCAACGAGGGTTACGACGTGGTGTCGATTGACTACCGTCGAGGACTCCGCAAGTTGTTTGCGGAAGGCGGCTCATCGCTATCGATACGCGATGTAGTGGTTGGATTGAACGATGCTATCAATATGGCTGTGGAGGATCTCTTCAGCGCAACAGCTTTCATCATCGAGAATGCTGAAAAGTGGCAGATTAACCCAACAAAAATCATCACAAGTGGCTCAAGCGCCGGTGCCATCACCGCCTTGCAGGCCGAGAATATCATCAGCAATCGTGGCAAATTGGCCGAGATTCTGCCCGAGGGCTTCGACTATGCGGGTGTGATGTCGTTTGCAGGAGCTATCTTCTCTGTTAACGGCAAGCCCGAGTGGAAGAACGAGCCTGCCCCAATCATCATGTTCCACGGCAGCTCCGACCGACAGGTGCCTTACGACAAGGAGACTATGTTGGGTATCGGTTTCTTCGGCTCGAAGTTCATCAGCGACCAGCTCAGCAAAGAGAACTACGCTCACTGGTTCTACGATATGGAGTATAGAGGTCACGATGTGGCCGGCTCTCCTATGTGGGCTCATCACAACGACATCAAGACCTTCATCAAGGAGTTTGCAATAAAGGATCGCAAACTTACGCTCCACACCACCGTAAATGATGGTGACATCAAGGTGGATCAGACAAAATTCAAACTCAAGGATTACATCGAGGCCAACTTCGGCGAGAAGCCTAACAAAAACGAGAAGACCAACAAAAAGTAGTAGTTGCGATGAAGCGCATAGGAGTCATTTCGGATACACACAACACCTTCGACGAGCCGCTGAGGGAGTTCCTTCGCGACGTAGATGAGATTTGGCACGCCGGTGATTTCGGCTCGATTGAGCTGGCCGACCAGATTGCTTCGTTCAAGCCTATGAAAGGCGTGTGGGGCAATATCGACGGAGGTGTGATGCGTCGCGCCTACAACGAATTCTGCTGTTTCCAGTGCGAAAACAAACGGGTGCTTATAACCCATATCGGAGGCTATCCACGCCACTACTCTCCTGCCGCAGTAAGGATGATTCAAACATCCAAACCCGATATCTTCATAGCCGGACATTCCCACATTCTAAAGGTGATGTTCGACCCCATCTATCAGCTGTTGCACATCAACCCTGGAGCGGCTGGACAGTATGGATTTCACAAGGTGCGTACCGCCATACGCTTTACGATCGACGGCGACGATATCCGTGATATGGAGATTGGCGAGTGGCCACGACTTATGCACAACGAATAGTGTTTCAAGCAAATAGGCAACACACAACAAGCCCATAAGATTAGCATTCTCACTCCGAGGATGCTAATTTTTTATTTGCACATTACAATATTACATACTTTACCACCACCCGTCTGCGTTATTCCATAGGAAACAACAATTAACTGACTATGGGAAACAAAATATCGAAGACTTCTGATGCGGCAATGGCCCGCACAACATTTGGGCTTACGAAACGAAACGCCCGACAATCATACAAAGATATGCTCGCCCTGGAGCTGCTGCGAGAAGATGGTACAATGGCCTACAACACGCTTGCCTCGATGCTCAAGAGTTGGGAGTTTGCTCTACTGAGTCCCAAGATTGAGGGTATGGTAGAGGCGCAACCCAAGCAGGAGGAGCAGTCGCCCGAGGAGTTTATGCGTGAGTTTCGCGACTCTCTGCTGCTGAGATACGGCTCGACCAAGACCATATCGACAATACACATACTGCGCGAGATTGTGGCCGACACCACAACTGCCACCTCGCAGGTACTCGCCCAGCACGGCATCAGCGCGCAGAGCATCGACCACGCCATCGAGGAGCTGAGCTCACCCATTATCCAAATGCAGTCACAGGCTCAATTTGGGCCGATGTCATTGAGCGACGAGCCTATCACACACCCCACAACAGGCCATAGGCTGATTGACAAATTTGGCGTAGATGTCACACATCAGGCTCGCCAGGGCAAGATTGATATAGTTGTCGGACGAGATGCCGAGATTGAGCGTGTAGTACAGATTCTATCGCGCCGCCGCAAAAACAACCCCATACTGATTGGTGAGGCGGGCGTTGGCAAGAGTGCTATCGTCGAGGGGCTGGCACTGCGCATCGTGGCAGGCGATGTGCCATCGACCATTCGTCATAAGAGCATCATCTCGCTCGACATCTCGTCACTCATTGCCGGCACAAAGTTTCGTGGCGAGTTTGAGGAGCGTATGCAGCAACTACTTGATGAGTTGCGCCAAAGCAGTGACACTATTCTGTTTATAGACGAGATACACACCATCGTGGGCGCAGGAGCAACGCAGGGCAGCATCGACACAGCCAACATACTGAAGCCTGCCCTTGCTCGTGGCGAGTTGCAGACCATAGGTGCAACCACAATGGATGAGTACCGCGAGAACATCGAAAGAGATTCGGCTCTCGAGCGACGATTCCAAAAGGTGATTGTGGAGCCCACATCTGCCAAACTGACACTCGATATTCTGCGTCGCATTGCTCCACACTATGAGAGCCATCACAACGTGCGCTATAGCAACGGGGCTCTGGAGGCTTGCGTCTCGCTCACCGAACGATACATCACCGATCGCCACTTTCCCGACAAGGCCATCGACGTTATGGATGAGGCAGGAGCTCGCTTGCGCCTAAGCTCCGACAAAGTACCGCAGGATATTCTACAGACCGAGCAGGAGTTGAAACAAGTGGCACAAGAGCGCAGAGAGGCCATCTCGGCTCTGATATACGAAAAGGCGGCAACTATGCGACTCAAGGAGCTTGCACTGAAGGCTCGCCTTGCCGAGCAGCAGAAGGAGTGGCAGCTTGCGGCCAAGCAGAATCCCGCACAGGTCGAAGCGAAGCATATCGAGCAGGTAATCACCACTATAACAGGCGTTCCCACCGAGAGAATCTCGCACGGCGAGGCTGAGCGGCTCAGAGGACTGAAAAACTACCTTACGGAGCGTGTCGTGGGGCAACAGCAGGCGGTGGAGCGAATAACAAAATCGCTCATTCGCTCGCGTGCAGGGCTGAAAGATGCGAATCGCCCGATTGGAGTATTTCTTTTTATCGGCCCCACTGGCGTAGGAAAAACTCTGCTTGCCAAAGAGTTATCGAAGTGGCTATTTGACCATAGGCAGGGGCTGATAAGAATTGATATGTCGGAGTACAGCGAGAAACACAACGTGGCCCGACTGATTGGCTCTCCTCCTGGATATGTGGGCTACGGTGAGGGTGGACAACTGAGCGAGGCGGTACGTCGCAAACCCTATGCTGTGGTGCTCTTTGATGAGATTGAGAAGGCTCACCCCGATATCTTCAACACTATGTTGCAGATTTTCGATGAGGGACATCTAACCGATGGCAGTGGCCGTAAGGTTGACTTCAAGAATACAGTGATAATACTCACCTCGAATATAGGCTCGCGCAGTGTGGCCGAGAGAAGCATACGGGTAGGATTCAACACCTCATCGAAACAGAGCAATGCGCAACTAACGCCACAGAACGAGTATAGCAAAGCTTTGGAGAGCACCTTCGCGCCAGAATTTTTGAACCGCATCGACGATATTATCTACTTCCGAACTCTCTCGCTCAGCGACGTGGAGCAGATTATCGATTTGGAACTCGAGAGCATACTCAGCCGAGCCAAAAAGATTGGGTTAAATGTGGAGATTACCCCCACAGCACGTAAGTTGCTGGCAACGATGGGCTATGAGTCGAGATATGGAGTGAGAGCCCTTCGGCGCACGCTGCTCGACAAGGTGGAGGAGCCGCTCTCGGAGCTTATCATCGAGCAAGAGCTATCAGAGGGTTGCAACGTGGTAATTGACGAACACGATGAGCAGATTCTACTGCGGGTGGCTTAGGTCGAATGGCTCACACACTCTACCCGACTGTGATAAAATGAAGAGGGGTTGTCCTACACAAAGTCGGACAACCCCATCTTTTTACAATATTTCACAAACTACTATTGTATCAACCATCGCGACGGTACTCCTTGGGTGACAGGCCCACACGACGCTTGAAATACTTGCCAAAGAATGTCTGCGATGGGAAATTAAGTTCATCGCTGATCTGTTGTACAGTCATATTGGTACTCTTCAGTAGGGCACGAGCCTCCAGCACCACCAATCGCTCAATCCAGTCGGCAGCTGAGGATTGTGTGGTCTCCTTCACCACTCGCGACAGATAGCGTGGGGTGATACACATCTTGTTGGCATAGAAACTGAGCTGACGCTCGGTGCGGAAATTCTCCTTGACCAGGCTCAAGAACTCGCGCGACAGAGCCTCGGCGTTGGTTCTGGGTTTCTCGGCTCTCACATTGTGATGGTGCTCTGAAGCATAGAAGACGGCCATCATAATATGCTGTACTATTTTGGTCTTATGAGGCGATTCAAACCCAGTATTCAATACCTGACGCAGAGATTTATACAAATCCTCACCCACTATACTATCCAGTTCCGAACACTCGATGATGGGCGACGAGCGCTTATCGAACGAGATAGGAAAGCCGGGGCTCTCATAGATAAGCATATCCTCGACAAATCTCGTTGACAAAACAATCACATCGCCATCGAAATCGTCAGCCGTACTGACAAACGATACAATCTGCCCGGGCAGCACCTTTATCATATTGCCAGGCTCGGTAAGTTCATAATGCTTCAAATCAATTTCAAACTTTACACTTCCAGCCTTGTGGTGGATAAAAACAAAGAAATTGAATTTATTTGGCTTGCTTATCGACTCCGAATGAAAAGGGTTTACCGCCTTGACATATGACTTTATATCCGAAAAGGAAAAAAGTAGCAACTCTTTACTAATACTCATCACCCCATCTACCGATTCAATTTGATGGAGCCAATCATAATACTGTATCATAGGTGTTCTTCAAAAAAAAATGTACTTTTAGTCCAACAAAATTATCTATTCAATGCGAATATCCAAAACTTAGTGTACAAATTGACCAATCCTACAAACCTTTCAATCACGATTGGCAACGCTCACAAAACTCGCTTGTCGCACTGCATAGATTTATAAATAATATCTAAGTAGTTTTACCATAGAACGCAGTTAGGCTATTTTTATTATCTTTGCGACACTATGAAATCATTTTTGAATACATATAGTCCATTTTATAGACGAAATCTCAAACTCGCCCTGCCTGTAATTCTCTCACAGGTGGGACAGATTACTGTGCAACTAGCTGATACAGCAATGGTTGGCAACTACGGAGGAGACGACCCCACCCCGTTGGCTGCGGTTTCATATGCAACGAGTATATTCTTTATCGTTTTTGTGACTGTAATGGGACTAACCTTTGGCCTTACACCTCTGGTCGGAGAGCACTACGCAAAGGGTAACAAAAGCTATGTCAAAGAGCTTCTGCGCAGCGGTTTTGTGCTTTTCACACTCATAGGTGCTCTGACAACACTACTGCTTATCGCTATTCGTCCGCTATTCAGGATTATGGGAGGAATAATGATTTCGTCGGGCAGCGACACCTCCATTAGTGAGGTGATAGACCTTGCGCTACCCTACTACGACGTAATCATCTGGAGTATATTTCCGATAATGATTTGGGGTACAATCAAGCAATTCCTGGAGGGGATAGGCAACACCCGAATTGCAATGACCACAATCATCATATCGAACATCATAAACATTCTGCTAAACTGGGTACTTATCTTCGGTCATCTGGGATTTGAAGCTATGGGAGCATTGGGTGCTGGCGTGGCTACTCTAATTGCCCGCATAGCTCAGTGTGTGATAATGGTGATTTACTTTCTCCACACTCCAAAATTCAGAGAATATACCCAGCAGCTTTTCACCCTCACACGCTTGAATATCAAGGCGATGGTTGAAACTATGAAGGTGGGGCTGCCCATTGCTTTTCAGATGTTTATGGAGGCCAGTGCATTTGCTTTGGCAGGAGTATTGGTGCTGGCGTTCGGAGCCCACTCGGTGAGTGCCTACCAGATTGGCACCAACATGATGAACGTCACGTTTATGATTGTGATTGCCATAGGTTCTGCCACCACAATTCTGACGTCACACATCTACGGACGACGCAACTTTGGTAAGCTACGCCACACGGTCTATGCATCTTACCAGCTCGGACTGCTGTGGAACATAACTATCGCCATACTCTACATTATCTTCCGCAACCAGATACCTACACTCTTTACATCGAACCAGGAGACCATCGAGCTCACCGCCCGAATGCTCATTTTCATAGCCTTGTTCCAGGTGTCTGACTGCCTGCAAGCCATCTCGATTAGCATATTGCGAGGTCTGCAAGATGTGAAGGTCATTATGCCGATTGTCTTCGTTTCATACGTTGTTTTCAATATCCCTGTGGGTTATCTGCTCGCCTTCAAAACCGAGCTGGAGTCCATAGGACTAATCATAGGATTTATAGTCGGATTATCGATTTGTGCAGTACTTACCATCCGACGTGTGAGAAGAAACATAAATCGATTGGAGAGAAGCGGTGGAAATTAAAATTTATTTCTTACCTTTACAAAAATTTTTGCATAAATGAGTTTCAACAATAATTGTTCGAAAAAACATATTCCCGAGCTTGGACGAGGTTTCAAAGTGTGCGACTGCCACGAGGAGCCCGAAGTCGAGGCTGTAGAGGGCTGCTATAAGCTACACGAGACACCCTGGATGGAGGAGTATCCCGATAATATCCCTACCGACATCTTTGAGGTGCGTTTCAAGAATACTCGCCGCTCATACTATAAAAACGTCAACAATCTGCCACTCAAGCGTGGCGACATTGTGGCTGTAGAGGCGTCACCGGGTCACGATATTGGTATCATCTCGCTTACGGGCGATATGGTTGCCAAGCAGATTCGCCGAGTGGGTTTCACCCCATTCAACGGTGAGTACAAGAAGATCTACCGCAAGGCTCGCCCCTACGATATCGAGCGCTGGCAGGAGGCCATCGCACTCGAGCACGACACAATGATTCAGTCGCGACAGATTGCAGCCGATATGGGGCTGGATATGAAGATTGGTGATGTGGAGTATCAGGGTGACAAGATCAAGGCCATCTTCTACTACATTGCCGAGGGTCGTGTCGATTTCCGCGAGCTTATCAAGGTCTTCGCAGAGCGTTTCCACATCCGTATCGAGATGAAGCAGATTGGCGCACGCCAGGAGGCTGGCCGCATTGGTGGTATTGGAGCCTGCGGACGTGAGCTTTGCTGTGCTTCGTGGATTTCAAGTTTCTCGAGCGTTACGACAAATGCTGCCCGTGTGCAGGATATCTCGCTCAACCCACTTAAATTGGCGGGCCAGTGCTCGAAGCTCAAGTGCTGCTTGATGTATGAGTATGACGTATATGCCGATGCACGCCAGAAATTACCACGTGTGCGCGAGCCACTGCAGGCTGTAGATGGCGAGTACTACCTGGTTAAGACCGACATTTTGGCACACACAATGTCGTTCAGCAGCAGCAAGGAGACAATGTCAAACGTGGTTACCATTCCAACCTCACGCGTGAGGGAGATTATCGCTATGAACCGCGCCGGTAAGCGTGTGGAGTCTTTGCTCGACAAGGATAGCCTTAATGAGGTAGAGGAGCCAACATATCGCACCGAAGAGGATAGCATCACTCGTTTCGACAACCAGAACAAGCGTCGCAGAAATAAGAATAACAAGGGTCGCCAGAACAACAATCGTGGCGGCAATAATCGTGGCAAATCAGCTCAGGATGATGGCACAGCCCCAGCAGCTGAGGAGCAGCAGAATAGACCACACCATAACCGTGAGGAGAGGGCAAATCGTGAGGGACGTGAGAACCGCGAACCAAGGGAGCCAAGAGGCAATCGTGAAAACCGCGAGCCAAGAGAGAACCGCGAAGGTAACCCAGAGAACCACAATCAGCGTCGTGACAACCGTCAGGGACGAGGTGGCCGCAATGGTCGTGAGGGTCGTTTCCACCGTCGCGATGATAACCGCCGTCGTGATGCAAACAAGGGCGAGGGTCAGCCACAACAACCCAAGCAGGAGTAACTATGCGACCTTCGAAGTGGCATAACTTGGGCCGCAGAGTACGCTTGGTGGCGGCTATGCTTGCGGTGATGCTCTGCATTGCGGGCTGTAGCAACGAGAGGAATATCGTTGTGATGACCGATGTGGATATCGCAAAGTGGGAGGAGCCAAAGAGTGTGACGCTGAAGAATGACATTGGCAAGTGCAGAGGCGAGCTTACAATTGTAATGCATATCAACCGCTATTTCAAAGCCAAAGAGGTTGAACTGAAGATTGTGTGCCGAACAGCCGACTCACTCCGTCTGAGCGAGAAGATTGTATCACGCCCCACAGTTGAGTGGCCAGCTGCAGCAGTTCACTCTATCGATGTGGAGATACCCTACCGCCACAATGTCGAGATGCGCCGCGCAGGCGACTACACATACACCATCACACCACTCCAGCCACTGCAGGGCGTAGAGTCGGTGGGTATTAGTTTCAGAACAAAAACCAATTAAGAAGTGGGAAAAGATAAGTTAAAAAGATTCGCCGAGAATCTCACATTTGCCTGTATGGTACAGCCCGAGTTTGATGAGATTTTTCACAAGGACCACCCTCTAAAGGGTCGTTGGCACAAGGATTTTTTCAAGAACGACAACCCAATCATCTTGGAGTTGGGCTGCGGCAAGGGCGAGTACACAATAGCTCTTGCGGAGCGTAACCCCAACGCCAATTACATAGGTGTTGACATCAAGGGCGCACGTATGTGGCGCGGAGCCAAGACTGCTACCGAGCAGGGTATGAACAACGTGGGATTCCTGCGTACACGCATCGAGTTTATCAATTCGTTCTTTGCCGAGGGAGAGGTGGCCGAGATATGGATTACATTCCCCGACCCACAGCTCAAAACCCGTCGTGCGAAGAAGCGCCTCACATCGCCCATCTTTTTGGAGTACTACGCACAATTCCTCGCAGCCGACGGTTGGATTAACCTTAAGACCGACTCACAGCATCTCTACGGCTACACCAACGAGGTAGTGCGTCACTTCTCGCTGCCCTGCGAGGCATCGAACAACGACATCTACGGTTCAGGCTATGCCGATGCAGAGTTGTCGGTAAAGACTGCCTACGAGACCAAGTTCTTGCAGCGTGGCCTGCCTATCACCTACACCCGTTTCTCGCTCGCTGGCCGCAACGAGTTCCCAATGTTTGATTGGGAGGAGGACGAGAAACTCGAAAAGGATAACGAGGAGGCTCGCATCGGAATCAGCAAGTGCTAAGGAGAACTAAAACATTTTCTATAAAACAATATGCCCTGACTATTGATATTCAATAATCAGGGCATATTTATTATAATGCTATTATTTTCTCGCACCTATGACTACACTATCGAGAAGTAATTTACCCCCACAAAGATGCTATTACCGATTAGTATGGCTACGATAATAGAATCCCCTAATTGGGTGTATAACGACGAAAATCTATGATAAAAGTAGGACAATAGAAATAATGATAACAATGGTTTTCATTTTCTAATTTATCTGAATTAAACTTGGGTTTTACAAACGAACAGATAGCAACTATTTAACCCAAACAACAAGAAACGTGGGTCCGCTCAGTTAATAGGGACGACCAAGTACCCACGCAAACAAGCACAACCCACGCCAAACGGCGTGAGCATTTAATGTGCCTATTGTTTGTTTGCTAAATAATTTTGGTCGTTTTATTAACTTAACAATAGCCCTAAATGCCACCTATGTAAAGACTGCCTATCAGGTAATCTTCGCAAAAGTAGCAAATATTATTCAATTAATCTATATAAAACTGAAAAAAGAGTGAAATCATGAATTATTTGGCATTATTGCCAACCATGTTCACAATCTCTACCGCCTCCTTCACATCGTGAACTCGCAATATGGTAGCTCCACTACATAAAGCTTGATAGTTAAGGATTTTTGTACCTTGCAGAGTCGCATCGTCCGATGGCGAAATGCCCAGCAACTTATAAATCATCGACTTACGCGATAAACCCGCCAGCACGGGATAACCCAGGGCGCAGAGCTTATCAAGACCCAGCAGCAGCTCATAGTTCTGCTTCAAATCCTTGGCGAAGCCGAAGCCAGGGTCTAAGATTATCTGTCGCACACCTCGCTGCTGCAAGAGCTCTACACGCTGGCGAAAATAATCACACACCTCGGATGTTATATCGCTCTTATACTCTACACATTGCTGCATTGTCTGCGGAGTTCCACGCATATGCATCGCGATGTATGGCACATCGTGTCGAGCCACCACATCGATAATCCTATTGTCAATCTCACCAGCCGATATATCGTTGATAATAAGCGGACCATAGCCCTCCAAAGCTCTCTCGGCCACCTCAGAGCGAAACGTATCAACCGAGACAACGGCACTGGGTGCAACACGACGTATACACCTCAAACCCATCTCCACACGCTGCCACTCCTGCTCCACAGATATATCCTTTGCCCCGGGACGCGATGAATAACCACCAACGTCCAAAATCGAAGCACCCTCTGTAATGGCACTCTCAACACGTTCTATCACAGCCTGCTCCGACAAAGTGCGGCTACCCGCATAGAAAGAGTCATCGGTGACATTCACAATAGCCATCACCTGTGGCTCGGCAAGATTCAAACCACTAAAGTCGAGCCTCATAACACAACATCTTATGGAGTTGCTCAACGTCGCTTTCGAGGTACTCAAGCATCAGATTCACTATCGTGCGCTTCGCTTTGGCGTGCAGCTCATCGTCGCTCATCTGGTGCGCCATACGAGCCTCAACGGCAGCCCTGTCGCTACCATCACGACTGACTGTTCTGCGCAGACGCTCCTCCAATGGTGCCAACACTGCAATAGTGGTATCTACCTCGCTATCGAAACCCGACTCAAAGAGGATTGCGCTCTCCAACACCACATATGCCGAATTCTGCGCCTCAGCCCACTCTCTAAAATCGGCCTTCACGGCTGGGTGGACAATAGAATTGAGCTTAGCCAAAGACTCCTCATCCCCAAAGACCTTCTCCGCAAGATAACTTCGATTGAGTCCCTCGGCATTATAGCACTCCTGGCCAAAGGCCTCACACAATGCCTTACGCAAAGCCTCATCGCTATTCATCAACTCCTTAGCCTTTGAATCAGAGTCGTAAACAGCTACTCCATACTGAGCCAATAGCTTACAAACGGTGCTCTTACCACTGCCGATGCCACCCGTTACTCCAACTTTATACATAAATCAATAAAGAATTTGCGCACCAGAGCGATGCGCATTATAAAAAAGTCTATATACTATCTGCATTACTTGTTGCTGCAGAGCCTTTATCACGCTTCAGCAACTTTACTATCTTCGCCACAACGCTACTCCTTGCAGCTCGCTCTTCGGCAGCCACATCGGCAGAGTCGGTTGTTATAATGGGCGGAATATCACCCAACGAGACAATCTTTATATCGCTAAATCGCACTGAGATTGCGTTATGCACCGACTGTGGATCGAGCACATAGCATATCTGCTGCTCGCCTGTTGCTTCGTCAACCATCTCCTCACGACGGTACTTCAAATCGCTCAGGCGCAGCTTAATCTCTTTGCGGGTATAGTTTCTATATCCCAGCAGGTTAGTACCAACACCCTCGACAACAGATGGGATACGAAGCGTCTGACCATCGACATTCACAAGGATATTATACTCGGTGGTGTAGGTGTTACCCAACTTGAGGATATACCAAAAGACAAACGATGCACAAAACAACAATATAAAGGCTGGCGAGATATAACTCTTCAGCCAACGCTTTACAACTTGCAATTTATATAATAGTGTTCCCATATCAATTACAAAGGTATAAAAAAAATAGGTTGCAAACCATCGTTGCAACCTATTTTTATCATTAAAGTATCTACTACTTCTTGCTTCTGCGGCTCAAAATATCGTATGCGATAGGTGTTGCAATGAATACTGAAGAGTATGTACCAATTACAATACCAACCAACAATGCGAATACGAAACCACGAAGGTTCTCACCACCCAAGATGAAGATTGCGAGCAATGTCACCAGAGTTGTAAGTGAAGTATTCATTGTACGAGACAATGTAGAGCAGATAGCCTGGTTGATGTTCTGCTTCATCTCACGCTTTGGATACAATGTGATGTACTCACGGATACGGTCGAAGATAACCACTGTATCGTTGATTGAGTAACCGATGATTGTAAGGATAGCCGCGATGAAGGCCTGGTTAACCTCCAAGTTGAATGGCATAACGTGATAGAGGATTGAGAAGATACCAATCACGAGGAATGCATTGTGAGCCAATGCCAATGTAGCACCTGTTGCCCACTCCCAACGCTTGAATCGGAATGTAATATAGAGACCGATTGCGATGAGTGAGAACAATACTGCATAGAATGCGCTGAAGAGCAAATCCTTAGCGATAGCAGGACCAATCTTCTCAGATGAGATGATACCGTTAGCATCCTCCTGAGTTGATGTGAAGCCCTCCAAAGTGATATCGTAAGTATAGAAGCCCTTCAAAGCGTTGTAGAGCAATGCATCTACCTCGGCAGTTGTCTCCTCTGATGTATCGTCATACTTATACTGGGTAACGATACGCATCTGGTTCTCGGCACCATACTGCTTAACCTCGATAGATGACTTAGAAGCGTCGTCGCTAACCAAAGCCTTATCCAAAGCCTCGCGAACAGCCTCAGCTGATACGTCCTGGTCGAAACGTACTACATAAGTACGACCACCTGTAAAGTCAACACCTGTGTTCAAGCCAATAGTGAGCAATGAGATAACAGATACAACGATCAAAGCACCTGAAACGATGTAAGAAGTCTTACGCTTTGCGATAAAGTCGAATGATACGTTGCTCAACCAGTTCTCAGACCAAGAGCGTGAGAATGATACCTTACCCCACTTAGCCTCAACCCACTCAAGCAACATGCGAGTGATGAAGAAAGCACAGAAGAGTGATGTTACGATACCGATAACGAGTGTTGTAGCAAAACCCTGAACAGGACCATTACCGAATACGAACAACACGATACCTGTAATAATAGTAGTGAGCTGACCGTCGATAATTGCTGAGTAAGCGTTAGAGAAACCGTCCTTGATAGCCATTGACAAGCCCTTACCAGCACGAAGCTCCTCCTTGATACGCTCGTAGATAATCACGTTAGCATCCACAGCCATACCCATTGTAAGTACGATACCGGCGATACCTGGCAATGTAAGAACAGCACCGAATGATACCAACACACCCATCAACAAGAATACGTTAAGGATAAGTGCCAAGTCGGCCATCCAACCTGCAGTCTTATAGAACAAGCCCATATAGAGCAACACGAGGATAAATGCCAATACGAATGAGAACATACCAGCGTTGATAGACTCCTGACCGAGTGATGGACCTACCACTGTATCCTGGATAATACGAGCAGGAGCAGGAACCTTACCTGACTTCAATACGTTAGCCAAGTCCTGAGCCTCCTGGATAGTGAAGTTACCAGTGATGCGTGATGTACCACCCTCAATCTTGTTCTGTACGTTAGGAGCAGAATATACATAACCATCCAATACGATAGCGATTGGCTTGCCTACGTTCTGACCAGTAAGCTGTGCCCACTGTGAAGCACCGTCAGAGTTCATCGAGAGGCTAACCTCAGCGGCAGCACCCTGCTCGGCATACATCTCCTGTGCAGTTGATACTGCAGAACCGTCCATAGATGGCTTGCCGTCAACAGAACGGAGTGCATACAAAGCGTAGCGACCGTCGAAGTAATCCTCACCCTTAACACCCCACTTCAAGCTGAGGTCAGCTGGGAAGAGGTTCTGAACCTCAGGACGAGCCAAATATGCGTTGATAGCTGGGATGTCAGCAGCAGTTGCAGCACCCACGATGCAGTTGCCTGAGAAACGTGGATCCAAGAGTGCAAACAAAGGATTCTCCTCGCGAGAGAAAGCTGACTCTGACTCAACATTTGCATTAGCCTCAGTATTCTGAGCAACCTCAGCAGCCAAGTCTGTAGCCTCAGCCTTAGCCTCAGTTGCCTCAGCAGCCTCAGCAACTGGAGCTGCGTTATCCTCCTTGATAAGGCGCTCAGCCTCAACCAAGATAGGGAGAATCTCCTGAGCATCGTAAGTTACCCAGAACTCCAATGATGCAGAACCCTGCAAAAGCTTACGTACACGCTCTGGCTCCTTCACACCTGGCAACTCAACCATAATACGGTTTGAGTTAGGCAAGCGCTGGATGTTTGGCTGAGTTACACCAAAGTGGTCGATACGGCTACGCAAGATGTTGAACGATGCAGCGATAGCAGCATCAGTCTCATCGCGAAGAACCTTCAAAACCTCATCGTTTGTTGAGTTAGGATTGATATCCTTACGATCGGGGCTAACGAAGATTGCAGCCAATGAACCACCATTCGATGTCTCGGCATATGCCTTAGCGAACTCACCGATATAGTCGTTAGTACCAGCCTTCAAAGCCTCGTTGGCACGCTCGATAGCTGCGATGAATGCAGGATCGTTCTGGCTGTCACCAGCGAGTGACTTAACCAAATCCTGAACCTCGATCTCGAGCATTACGTTCATACCACCCTTAAGGTCAAGACCCAAGTTTACCTCCTTCTCCTTGCACTGCTTGTAGGTGAAATCTACCAAGCCGAGGAAGCTGTAAACAGGCTGATTTTGAATTGAATCCAAGTAGTATGCCTCCTTAGAAGCCTGCTCAGACTCATCAAACGCGGCAGCGTACTCGACAGCTGCCTTCTCTACCTTTCTCGTAACAAATGAGAAAGAGAGCTGATAAACACACGCAATTACCAAAAGAATTGCGAGCAATTTTACTGCGCCTTTACTTTGCATTTTTGTTTAAGTTTTTGTTTATATTTGTTATTTACGTCTTACTACGTAAGCACCCCAGACACGGTCTGAGATTTATCTCGCAAAGATAATAAAAAAAACTAAAAATCGAACCTTTGAGGCCGATTTTCAGTCTTTTCCGTTAATATTAGGTGTTTCTTATGCCACTCCGAGCCCAAAACTTGGCATCGAAGGGCAAAATTGCTACTGCAAGGCAGGCAAAAGATGCTTCCAGATGAGATTTATCTCACGCTGCATATTGCTCAACTGAGCCGTAACGGCAATGACGGCATTCTGATCAGGCATAATGATAATATACTGACCCGCCGCACCGTCGGCACGCACAGCATTATGTCGGCAACGCCACATCTGGTAGCAATAACCCTGCAACCAGTCGCTATCCTCAGGCTTCACCTTCACATTTTCGGGACGCACCCCCGCAGGACGTGATGCAATGTGAGCCGTTGTGGCCTCCTTGATCCACTTAGCTGGCACCACTCGCTCTCCATTCCATTTACCCTTCTGCAAAAAGAGCTGTCCCAACTTTGCCAAATCCTCGGTCTTGAGGTAGAGGCCCCAGCCGCCGGTATTTATACCCTGGCTACACTCGTCCCAATGTGCACGCTCAATACCCAATGGCTCGAAGAGACGAGGATAGATATAATCAACGAGTTTCTCACCCGTAACCTTCTGAATAATAGCTGATAGCATATATGTCGCAAGACTATTGTAAACAAAGAAAGTTCCTGGTTCGTGCTTCACCTCCTCTGCCAAAAAGCCCTTCACCCAATCAGCATCGGCACCCATCTTGTGGCGGTCGGGAGCATAGTCGTGACCTGTTGACATCGACAACAGATGGCGCACCTCCATCTTGCTCAAATTCTCACTTATCTGCTCGGGCAACTTATCGGGGAAGAACGATATAACCTTATCCGACAAAGAGAACCTACCCTCGGCAATAGCTATACCCACAGCTGTTGCAGTGAAGGTCTTGCTGACCGAATTCAGAACGTGGGGCACATTGGCATCGCCACCATTCAGCCACCTCTCTTTCACTACTTTGCCATCTTTTACCACCATCACACTATGTAGCTCCTGCTTGGCATCGGCAGCAGCCTTCAGATACTCCTCAAATGCCACATCCATCTTAGCAGAAGCCTTGGCTCGAGGCAGTGACTGGGTTTGTGCTACCAGTGGAAGAGCAACTGTACACAACAATATGGTCAAGAAAAATCTTTTAATCGAATGGTTCATAACATCAGATATTTGGTTAGCTACTACAAAGCTAATAATTTGTCAGCAAAAGGGCAAGCCACACAACAAAAAAAGGTTGTCTAACTTGACATTAGACAACCCCTGAATATTTCCTGAACGTGATTAGCAAGAGGTATTTTTAGGCACACGAAACCCGAAAAACCGCAGTTTACTCGGCGTAAATGAGGATTTTGAGGGTGAGCGTAACGCCAAAAGACCCTTGTTTGGCGCGTTCAAATTATTTCACCTCCTCGAACTCAACGTCCTCAGGCTGCTGCTGTGCACCTCCCTGCTGCTGGCCTGCGCCTGGGTTCTGCTGTGCACCACCCTGCGCCTGCTGTGCCTGCTGTGCTGCATACAAATCCTGTGATGCTGCCTGCCAAGCGTTGTTGAGCTCAGCGATAGCTGCGTCGATTGCTGCCAAATCCTGATTCTTGTGAGCCTCCTTCAACTTAGCCAAAGCACCCTCGATAGCAGACTTCTTGTCAGCTGGAATCTTATCGCCATACTCCTTGAGCTGCTTCTCAGTTGCGAAGATGTTTGAGTCGGCAGCGTTAACCTTATCAACACGCTCCTTCTCCTGCTTGTCCTTCTCCTCGTTAGCCTTAGCCTCGTCGCGCATACGCTGGATCTCCTGCTCAGTCAAACCAGATGAAGCCTCGATGCGAATCTTCTGCTCCTTACCAGTACCCTTATCCTTAGCCGATACGTTCAAGATACCGTTAGCGTCGATATCGAATGTAACCTCAATCTGTGGCACACCACGTGGAGCTGCTGGGATACCGTCCAAGTGGAAACGACCGATAGACTTGTTGTCACGAGCCATTGGGCGCTCACCCTGGCATACGTTGATCTCTACTGATGGCTGGTTATCTGCTGCAGTCGAGAATACCTCGCTCTTGCGTGTTGGGATAGTTGTGTTAGCCTCGATAAGCTTAGTGAACACGTCACCCAAAGTCTCGATATCGAGTGAGAGTGGAGTTACGTCCAACAAAAGTACATCCTTAACCTCACCAGTCAATACACCACCCTGGATAGCAGCACCGATAGCTACAACCTCGTCAGGGTTAACTGACTTGTTAGGAGCCTTACCGAAGAATGACTCAACGATCTGCTGAATAGCAGGGATACGAGTAGAACCACCCACGAGGATAACCTCATCGATATCGCTTGCCTGCAAGCCTGCATCACGCAACGCAATCTTACAAGGCTCGATAGTCTTCTGGATAAGGTGGTCACTGAGCTGCTCGAACTTAGCACGTGTAAGTGGCATTACAAGGTGCTGAGGAATGCCATTCACTGGCATAATGTAAGGCAAGTTGATCTCAGTTGTTGTAGATGAAGAGAGCTCAATCTTTGCCTTCTCGGCAGCCTCCTTCAAACGCTGCAAAGCCATTGCGTCCTGACGAAGGTCGATACCGTGCTCAGCCTTGAAAGCCTCAGCCATATAGTCGATAAGAACGTGGTCGAAGTCATCACCACCGAGGTGAGTATCACCATTTGTTGACTTAACCTCGAATACACCGTCGCCCAACTCCAAGATTGAGATATCGAATGTACCACCACCAAGGTCATAAACCGCAACCTTCATATCAGCGTCCTTCTTATCCAAACCGTAAGCCAACGCTGCAGCTGTAGGCTCGTTGATGATACGACGTACCTTCAAACCAGCAATCTCACCAGCCTCCTTAGTAGCCTGACGCTGTGAATCTGAGAAGTAAGCAGGAACAGTGATAACTGCCTCTGATACCTCCTGACCCAAGTAATCCTCGGCAGTCTTCTTCATCTTCTGAAGGATGATAGCCGAAATCTCCTGTGCTGTGTACTGACGACCGTCGATATCCACACGAGGAGTATTATTGTCACCACGCACGATGCTATATGGAGCACGAGCGATGTCGTTGCTTACGTTGTCGTACTTCTCACCCATAAAACGCTTGATTGAGAAGACTGTGCGTCGAGGGTTAGTGATAGCCTGACGCTTTGCAGGATCACCCACCTTACGCTCCGATGAGTCGGTGAAAGCCACAATAGAAGGAGTGGTGCGGTGACCCTCCGAGTTAGGAATAACAACAGGCTCGTTACCCTCCATTACAGATACACACGAGTTGGTTGTACCCAAATCAATACCAATAATCTTTCCCATAATTGTAAATTTTATTTTGTTTATATTATTCTCTATTTCTGTTTCAGCCCACGATTCAGCAATCATCACCTTCCGTAACCATTGCCCCGAGTTCCGCCGGCTGACTATATACAAACAAAGGTTATACCAAAATGGTTTCGGCTGTAAAATCAGAAAATATTGCACGTTTTACTGCCATTCGGCCCAAATAGTCTGCCATTTTGTCCGAAATATATGACAGTCCGCCCTGCCGTCACAAAAAAAACAGATGCCATAAACTGACATCTGCTCTGTGCTATTAGTATATATAAAGGGTATTATACCCGTGCCAAACTCTCTTGGTAGGCAAATTTTCTGCAAGTATCATCGTGGCACAACCTACATTATCCCCACTCAATAGAATGCAGATAATGAGGTTATTTTGAGGCTGGTCGAAGTTTGACAAACCGCAGCATACTAAGCGTATGTGAGGATTTGGCAAGCAAGCCAGATGCCAATTGATATTACTCGACTCATACCACAACTCACAATAGAATGCAGATAATGAGGTTATTTTGAGGCTGGTCGAAGTTTGACAAACCGCAGCATACTAAGCGTATGTGAGGATTTGGCGAACAAGCCAGACGCCAAAAGAACCCATTAGATGCGTTCTACTTACTATTGCCGCTGCGGGTTTTGATAAGGATAACCCCGTTAGCTCCGCGCATGCCATAAATTGTACCATCTTTCAGTACCGTAACTGACTCAACGTCCTGCACATTGACCATCGAGAGTCTGGCCACCTCGCTACCATCGACCAGAATCAGCGCTGCCTGCGAGGCGTTGGTGGCATTTACCTTGCCAGTGTTGCGGATAATTATCTCACCATTGAGCATAGTAACACCAGCCACTCGGCCCACAATAGCCGACTCCAGATCCTGAGTACCCATACGTCGCAGGAACTCGCCCGAGATAGTACCTGAGCTATTGGTATACTCGCGCTTCTTCACATAGCCAAAGCCCGTATCAATCAGCTCTGCAGACTCTTCTGCCTGAGACTTTCCTCCATCGAGCAGCACAACCTGCATACTACGACGACCCTCAACGGGCACCTCCACCGTTTGACGTTTCTTGATAAAGACCAGTACGTCGTCGGACTGCACATTGGTAAAGCCAAATCGACCCTCCTTGTCGGAATAGGTATAGACACCTACACCTTTAAGTTCGATTTTAATCTTAGCCAGCGGAGCACCCGAAGCATCCTTCACAAGGCCATTAAAAGGCACACCCTGCGGCTCCTGGGCATATACGCCACACACCCCAAAAAGTGCAGCCACGGCTACAAACAGAGCCTTCACACCACTCATCTTAACCATACACCAAAGCCTTTGTTTACTATAAAAAAGATAAAAAAAAGCATCGAGCTTCACAAAAAAGTCTCGATGCCATAAATTCTTAAATGGTTCTGATTACTTATTCTCGTTGAGAATACGCATAGCCGCATCGAGAATAGCTGTATCGTCCAATGTAACAACGCCACCGTCTGGACCCTGCTCAATATGAATACCAGCACCAGCCACAGCATCGAGGTGCTTACCACCAAAATAGTTACGTACAGTCTCTACATCAATACCCAACTCATCAGCAATACGCTGAGAGCTACCACTGGGCAACTTGTCCTTAATGCGACGCAATTCGTTGAAAGTAATAATCATAATTCAGTCGTTTTAAAGTTTATATTATCGTTATCTATTTGCTAAAAGTGAAACCAATCACATTTTCAATATAAAGTTACTACATTTTTTTCATTCCACCAAATTTAATGATAAAAAAAGAGTAAAAAAAGAGGTTGTCCAACAAATGCGTCGGGCAACCCCAAATCTTCAGAAGTTGTAAAACAAGAGCTATTTTGAAGCTGGTCGCAGACCGCGAAACCGCAGCATACTAGGCGTATGTGAGGATTTCGAGGGCAAGCCAGATGCCGAAAGAGCCTTGTTTGGCGGCTTCTCGTTATATCGTCTATTTAGGGTGTAAATCGTTACTCGTCGGCCTTCTCGATAAAAATCTGCCACAAGAGTGGTGAGTATGGCTGAATCTCCGATGTCACTACCATCTCAGGCTCCTCTTCCTCGGTTGATGAGCCGTAGTATGAGTTGTTATAGTAGTTATTGTAGTAGTAACTGTCGTAGTAGTTGTTGTAATAGCCGCCATAGCCATAACCGCCGTAACCACCATAACCACCATAGTAGTTGTTGTAGTAGTTATTGTAGTAGCTATTGCCGTAGTAGCTATTATAGTAGTTATAGTAGTTGTAATAGTCCCAATAGTTATCCTCCCAAGTGGTACCAGTCGAGCTCACAGAACCCGATACACCTGTTGCACCGTAGGCATTCGACGATGTGGTAAGGATAGCATTCCAAGCGCCGAGCTTCATCTGTGGGACACCATAAATCCAGGCATCTACATACTTGTTATCCTCCGAATCCTTCGATGTATCAAACTCCAGAGCTTCACCCACTTCGTCAGTAGCCACGTCGTCGTAAACCAAACGCTTAACTTCGGGGATATTTGAATCGACAATAAAACCGTCCAACAGACGTGTCACGTACCAAATCTTAGCATCATCAACAGAGTCCAATGGCTCAGCATCGGCTGGATTCAAGCCCTTGCCGAAACGCTTCAAGAGCACCTCATCGACCTGGCGGTTAATCTCGGCCAAGCTCTTGGTGCCATACACCTTACCAGCCTTATACTCTGTCTGGCCCTCGTAGATTAGGGTGTCAGCACCCAGGCAATTGAAATTCAGAGTCTGCTCGGGAGAGTAGAGATAGTTCACATAAAGACCGGCGATAGAATCGACAGCCAGGTGCCACTTGTTATCGTAGACTGTAGGCTCATCGGCGCGTGTACGCATAAAGCTGCGACGCTTCGATGCTGCATCACCTTTATCCTCGGGCAATGGAGCCAAACCACCATTTGCCTTGGCGAAGGACTTCACCCACTGGTCCTCATATGCCACAGGGTTGGCAACACCACCCCACACTTTGATATCAACAATCATAGGACGGTTGGCATCGAGGATATACTGACCCTCATAACCAGCCTCGCCACCCATAGTCTTATCACCAGCACCAATTGATGATGGCAGATATAGACGCATCTTTGTACCATATCGAGCCTCGTATACCTCGCTACCAATGCGAAGCTTGTTACGCATTGACATACGTGTACCTTCGGGGATAGCGGCAGCCTCACCTCCGACAAACAGATAGAATGGCACATAGTGAGTATGCTCGGTGTATGAGTTCTGCATACGTGCCAGCTCAGAGTTACGTGTAAGCACCACGTTACCTGCCAGGTCGCGGCAAGTGACATCAAACCACACCCACGCATCCTTGCTTCTTACGGGCAGACTATCGGGGTGACCCTCATCGATAAGCTCCACATAGTAACCACCCTCGGTCTGGTAGTTAGCCAACAAATCGGGACGGTTAATCTTGATCCACGACTCGAGAGCAATCTTCTCAATCTCCTCAAATGTCATCTCATCACTCTCGACGCACGACACTATCGAGAGCGAGAATATTGAGCAAGCAATTAAAAATAATCGGTTAAAAAATTTCATATCTCAATTCAATCTTCTATTTCAACAAAGCATCGGCCGCGAGCACTCTTTAATGCTTCACAACCGAATCAATCGTATAGCACCAAACCACAGCCGAACGGTGGGGCACGATACCCACAACCCTATCCTCGTAGGCCTCTTCGTAGGTCATATAGACCTCTACACTGTCGCCCTCGCGACAACCTACTAACGACTCCGTAATGCCATTTATTATATTCGAAGTGCCCAAATTTACAACGAGCGGTTCTGCCGACCAATACTCGGTATTGAGTCTCAACTCCTGAAGTTGTGCCAGTTGGGTACTATCGTTGGTGTAATATACGTTTGCTGTACGTGGCATACCACCCGTAAAGATGTATGCCGTAAAGGTCAGCGACACCTCATCACCACGCTCGACAACCTTACGCTCCTGACGCTCCTCGTTATAGTAATCAGCTATGTAACGATAGAGGTCCAAATTAAGCTGCTCATAAAACTCGGGATTGACCTCGAGCGAGTTGGCAACATCCTCCTCGGCTACCAATTTAGGTACGTGGGTGGTGGTAAGAAAACGCACGATATCGGCACGCTGAGATGTGAGCTCCGTATCGTCATTGCTACACCCCACCGCAACAGTCAAGCCCAACAGGGCAAAGATTGCCATTATCAATCGTAGTTTCATACGCATATAAATCGTGCAAAAATAAGAAAAATTATTGATTTGCCCAATTCAAGACCCTATAAATTTGTTTGCAACCCAATTTTAACAACACTCAGCCCAAAGATGACAAAGCATTAGCGAAGCCAATCATACTCGGATTACAAGCGTCTGAGAGCCTGACGCACAGCCTCCTCAACCGACATATCGGGCTCTTCGGCGAAGATAGCCTTCACCACCTTGTCCGATGCTCCACGCTGGAAACCAAGCATTTGCAATGCCGACAAAGTCTCATCGTAGGCCGCAGGCTTTGCTGATGCTATCTGCACCACCTCTGGCTTATCAGCGCCCAATTCGAGCATCTTGCCACTCAGTTCGACAATAATCTTTTGCGCTGTCTTCAGGCCCAGTCCCTTCACATTTTTGAGCAGCACGGCGTTCTCGGTAGCAATTATGTTGCGAAGCTCCGAAGAGGAGTATGTCGAGAGAATCATACGTGCGGTATTGCCTCCCACACCCGACACGCTGATAAGGTTACGGAAGAGCTCGCGCTCCAACTTGGTTGCAAAACCATAGAGCAACTGGGCATCTTCTCTCACTGTAAAGTGCACATACAGACGTACTTCACTCTGGTTCTCGATAGCAGAATAGGTCTGCAACGAGATATTTATATAATAACCCACGCCAGCAGCCTCTACCACAGCATAGGTTGGAGCAATCTCGGCAAGTTTACCTGAAATATATTCGTACATAGCATTAATTTTAATTGACGATTTGACAAAAATAATAATTTTTTTATACCTTTGTCAATTATTGCACGTTTAATTGCAAAAAACATAAAATCAAAATAGTTAAAATGAAGAGAATTTTTTGGGCACTTTTGGTTGCCACAATCACTTTGGCATCGTGCCAGAATCAGACTACAGAGGCTGCTGCCGATGTACAGAATGCAGAGACTGAGGCTATTAACGGCGGCGACATCGCTTATGTTCGCGTTGACTATGTAATCGCAGAGAGCGAGCTCTACAAGACTGAGGGTGTAGCTTTGCAGGAGAAGACCGAGAAGGCTAGCAAGTCTTGGGCTCAGAAGGAGAAGAACCTCCAGTATGAGGCTACTCAGTTGCAGGAGAAGTATCAGAAGGGTCTTATCACCACTGCCGACGCTCAGAAGCAGCAGCAGAACATCGAGCGTAAGATTGCCAACTACCAGACTAACACTCAGAAGGAGGCACAGGCTTTGGAGGAGGAGAACATCGTCTTCACAAACCGCACTCAGGATTTGGTTATGCGCGCTATCCGCGAGGTTAACGCCGACAAGAAGTATAAGCTTGTTGTTAATGCCACTGCACTTTTGGACGGCGACGAGTCGCTCGACATCAGCGCAACTATCTTGGCTAAGGTTAACGAGCTCTACGCAAAGGAGAAGGCCGAGGCTAAGGCTGCTGAGACAAGCAAATAATCCCATTATCCCACATAAGCAAGCCTCGAGGTTTAGAGGAAAAGTTAACCGCAAGGTGGAGAAGAGTACCAAGAGGCTGGCTGTGGGCTATTACGGCAAGGATAAAATATTCGCGAATTCCCGAACAAGTTTCATTGGGAGTTCGCGATTTTTGTTGTACATTTGTTAGAGAATAATCTTTCGAACAAGAATCTATGGAGAGAGCATCTGCAAAAATATTGCTTCTGACGGCCATAACCGACGAGTTGGGACAACACGCCATCGACCAGCTAAGCCCCTTGTGTGAGATACGCTTCACCGGCGTTGGCAAACTCCGCGCCTTCGAGGCTACACTCTCGGCACTGGCTGAGGGCGACTACGACCATATTATAAATGTAGGTACGTGCGGGTCGTTCCACCACCCCGGAGCAACCATACTCTACCCGTCGAGCATCACGCAGGGCGACATCTACATCTCGTCGCCATTCTCCACCAAACCTATCGAATTGGGAACTGGCTGCCAGGATTGTAAGATTGTCTCATCGGATAACTTCATAGGCTCCGACACTGCCCCATCGCAGATAGAGCTACTCAAGCCCTACGACTGTATGGATATGGAGTGCTACGCCATTGCTCGTGCCATAGCCTACAACGCCGAGCGCCAGGGCAAGGCTATGCCCAAGCTACACCTCATAAAGATTGTGAGCGATGCTGCTGATGGCACTGTGGAGGAGTGGAGCCAGCGCATAGAGCGTCTGCAGGCTACGCTGCTCGAAGCCACACTCAGCAAGATTAAGACCCTCACCGAGGCGCAATAACAACAACCCTAAACCCACATAACTATATGAAAATCAATGCCAACTGCAAGATAAACATCGGCCTCGACGTGCTGCGCAAGCGCGAGGATGGCTACCACGACCTCTCCACTGTGATGATTCCCGTCTGTGGGTTACACGACGTGGTGGAGGTGGAGCCTATCGAGGGTGACAAGGCGGAGTTCCTCTCGCTCGGCCTAAAGATAGATTGTGCCGACGAGGATAACATCTGTGTGAAGGCGCATCGACTGATGCAGGAGCGCTACAAGATTGGTGGCGTGCGCATTACGCTTGACAAACGAGTACCCTTTGGCGCAGGCCTGGGTGGCGGCTCGGCAGATGGTACGGTAGTGATTTTGGCCATAAACGAGATATTTAACCTCGCACTCAGCGAGCAGGAGCTCATCGATATAGCGGCCCAGCTCGGCAGCGACACAGCCTTCTTTGTACGCAATACACCCCAACTCTGCGAGGGACGCGGTGAGGTGATGACCCCCATAGCACTACCACAACTCGAGGGAAAATGGATTGTGCTTATCAAACCCGACGAGGGTGTTTCGACCCGCGAGGCCTATGCTGGTGTGAAGCCCGCAGTACCTGAGCTAAGTCTCACCGAACGATTAAAGGCTCCCATATCAGAGTGGCAGCAGAGCATAAAGAACGACTTCGAGCGTTCGGTATTTGCCGCCCACCCCGTAATCGAGGAGTTCAAGCAGCTGCTTCTGGAGCGAGGCGCACTCTATGCCGCTATGTCGGGCAGTGGTTCGACGGTCTTCGGCATCTTCGAGAGCCGCGAGGCAGCCGAAAAGCTATCGGACACAACACCATACATATATAAGATGTAAAAAAAGCAATGGGGTTTTCCCATTGCTTTTCTTCTCTATTCTTCGACTTTCTCAGCAGCACCCTCCTTGGCCCTTCTTACGACCGATGGTCTGCGGCGTGCCTTATTGCGAATACGCTCCGACTCTGCGCTTATGAAGTGTTGCGAAATAGCCTTCGCAAGACGCTGTGGCGGAATGTTACGCTCAATCTTACCGCCGTAGGCTACCGATATGCCACCTGTCTCCTCCGACACCACAACCACGATTGCGTCTGATGTCTCGGTGATACCTATCGCCGCACGGTGACGAGTACCATATGCCTTGGGCACGTTCGACTGCGTCACGGGCAGGATACACTTGGCCGCCACCACTCGGTTGTTCATCACAATAGCCGCACCGTCGTGCAGAGGGGCATTCTTGAAGAAGATGTTCTCGAGAATGGGTACCGAGAGCTGGGCATCGAGCGTGATGCCACCGTCGATAATATCCCTCAAATCGCTGTTCTGCGCCAGCACAATCAGCGCACCTGTCTTGGTCTGCGACATCTCGGTGCAAGCTGTTACGATTGGCTGCAGGGTTATCTCAGCTTGATTCTGAGCATTGAAGATGGAGTTCAGAATCTTGAAGTTACGCTTCATACCAATCATCTGCAGGAAGTTGCGCAGCTCGGGCTGGAAGAGGATGATAACGGCAATCATACCCACACTCACCAACTGGCCCAAAATGCTTTGCAGCAGGGTCATATTGAGCGCACGCACCACAATCCACACTATATATATCACTATAATACCCGTAAAGATATAGGGAGCATTGGTACCGCGAGTCATACGATAGAGACCCAGCATCAGCAATGCCACGAGCAGTATATCGACAAAATCGACAAATGTGAAAGGTATAAAATCCATATCTACTGTAAATCTTTCTACTAATCTTTCCGCAAAAATACCGAATGAAATTCAAAATTGCAAAATAAAGGGATGGCTATTTGTAATAAGTTGTATCTCGTATCATCTGTATCACTATTTCAGGGGTGATACAGATGATACAAAATTAGGGAAGTTAGGGAATT
>JAZQVY010000003.1:0-1534 GCA_045632085.1 Alistipes sp.
AAGAATATCTTTGATTTGGATATAGATGCTTATCGAAAAGTGTTGGACCTCAATTTGGTTGGTACGGTTATCCCCACATTGGTTTTTGGTGAGGTGATGGCTAAAAATGGTAAGGGCTCAATCATAAATATCTCATCTATGTCATCACAGCAGATGATTACGCGCGTGTGCGGATACTCGTCTGCGAAGGCTGCGATAGATAACTTCACAAAGTGGTGTGCAATGGAGATGGCCAAGAAGTTTGGCGAGGGATTGAGAGTGAATGCTATCGCCCCCGGTTTCTTTATTACCGAGCAGAATAGAACATTGATGACAAACCCCGATGGCAGCCACTCTGATAGAGCAAAAGATGTAATTCGCAACACTCCATTTGGACGCTTGGGTGAGGCTGATGAACTTCACGGCGCAGTAGTATTCTATGCGAGTGATGCTTCAAAGTTCGTGACGGGTACGGTGTTGCCTATTGATGGCGGTTTCAGCATTTTCAGCGGAGTATAATATTCATTTTGTGTAAAAATGGCACATAAAGCAAGCTGTCGCTTTGAACAGACTATGCGCTGGTATGGTCCTAACGATGTAGTTTCGTTAGCAGACATTCGTCAGGCTGGCGCTACGGGTGTGGTCAATGCGTTGCATCAGATAGCCCCCGGTGAGGTATGGAGTGTAGAGGAGATTCTCAAACGTAAGGCGATTATTGAGGCAGCTGGTCTTACTTGGACGGTTGTGGAGAGTCTGCCTGTCAGCGAGCAGATTAAATCGAAAACGGGAGATTGGAAACTACACATAGAAAACTACAAACAGAGCCTGCGGAATTTAGGAGAGTGTGGCATCAAGGTGGTGACTTATAACTTTATGCCTGTTCTTGATTGGAGTCGTACATCGGTTGCCTATGACGTAGGCGACGGCTCAAAGGCACTGCGTTTTGAAAGAGCTGCATTTGTGGCTTTTGACCTCTTTATCCTCAAACGAGAAGGCGCCGAGAAGGATTACTCGCAGGAGGAGATTGCAAGGGCAGAAAAGAGATTTGCCGAGATGAGCGATGAGGAGAAGAAGGTGATGATTGATAGCCTATTGATGGGTTTGCCCGGCTCCGACGAGAGCTTTACAGAGCAGGCTATCTTGGAGGGGTTGGAGCTATACAAGGATATTGACGAGGCTCAACTTAAAGCCAATCTTGTAGATTTTCTCACCGAGGTAACTCCTGTGGCAGATGAGGTGGGTGTGGTGATGGCAATACACCCCGATGATCCACCCTACAAGTTGCTGGGACTACCACGCATTATGCGCACCAAGGAGGATTTTCTTGCACTTGTGGAGGCTGTGCCTAACAAGAGTAATGGACTCTGTTTCTGTACGGGTTCGTTTAGTATCCGCCCCGATAATGATTTGCCCAAAATGGCGGAGGAGTTAGGCGATAGAATCAACTTCGTTCATTTGCGAAGCACGGAGCGTGATGAGTTGGGAAATTTCTATGAGGCCAACCATTTGGAGGGTAGCATAGATATGTATGAGATTGTAAAGAGCCTGCTCGGAG
>JAZQVY010000004.1:0-14591 GCA_045632085.1 Alistipes sp.
GGATAGAATCAGTGGAGAAATAACACTGAAAAGGTAAGATTTTTGGGGTCTTGACAAGAGGGTAAAATCAATATAACACCCTGATATAGAACAAAAAAATATGGAGGGCGATTTGCTCTCCATATATTTTTGCGTTCTTAAGTGACTCCGACAGGATTCAAACCTGTATCCGCTTGATCCGTAGTCAAGTACTCTATTCAGTTGAGCTACGGAGCCATTTCCTGATTGCGAGTGCAAATATAGGGTGTTTTTTTTTACTGTGCAAATTTTTGTAGCAATATTTTTGTAGTTTTTTAACTATTTTTTGTTAATGCGTTGATAAACAGTGTGTTCAAAAACGATATTTTTTTGACTAATTTCCGAGCCTGTGTTCCAATTCATGACGAAGAGCCTCGCCGTGGAGGTTGCGGGCTACGATAGTGCCGTCGGGAGCAATTAGGAAATTGGCAGGAATACTCTGCAGGCAGTAGTGCTCAATGATTGATGTTTCACCTTCGCGGGGCAGATCGATAGCATTGGTCCAGAGCATCTGATTCTGCATAACAAATGTGCGCCAGCGTTGTGGGTCGCGGTCGAGTGAGATGCTGCAGATTTCAAATCCTTTCAATGCGTATTTGGAGTACACCTCGCGTAGCAAAGGTATCTCTTCGCAGCAGGGTTCGCACCACGATGCCCAAAAGTCGAGCAACACCCATTTCCCCTGTCCGCAAATTTTCGACAAAGATGAACGGCCGGCCATTGTGCGTAGTGGTGTGTCGATGAATGGTTGCCCAATCTCGCTCTTGGCATACTGCTCTATGTATTTCTCAAATTGTGTCATCACAGAGAGACGGCGCATTTTGGGCGAAAACTGCATCATTCTAACCCTCATATCCTCGGCAGTCATCGAACGCGACTCCTGGCTGAGAAAGAGCTCTACGCCTATTATGTTGTCGAGATTGTTGCTCACTCCGGTCGATAGTATATCCTGGTATTTGAACATCAGCGATTCGTAAGCTTCGTAAGGGCTTTCGTCATCGGGCGAAATCTGACTTAGCTGGCGTGCGACATCCGAAAGACGCTGCATAATAATATTATATTTGTCGTTTACGGGGCCCCCTTCGGCTTTGTAACCACCCTCGGCCGTAGCTTTGATTGTCAGCTCAGACTCCTCGATTAGCAGTATTGTGAGGGTGTTGCCATTATCGTCGCAGATAAAGGCTGTTGTGGGCTCTTCAATTTGCCCTTTCAAGTGGAAGCTGTTGTCGGTTGTTACAGTGGCTGATGCGAGTGTGTCGAGTGTGATGGTGTTTTCTACGACGAGATATACCTCGCTTGCAGCGTTGTCTATCAGCTGGCCGCTAATGTCAAATGTCATACCCTTGCTACACGAACACAGAGCAATGCATAGGCAGAATAGAAGGGTTAGATATGATGTTGTGTGTCTCATTTTAATCTGTATTTGTTTGTCTTATGCAAATGTAAGAAAAATTATTGAATACTATCTCTCCAATAACGTGCGTGGGTTGAGATTATTGCGTCTGCAATGGTGATGCCATATTTTTATCGCACAGCTTGGGCTGATTATTTTTGATGCATTCCTGTCAATAATGATTTATTTTTTGTAACTTTATCCTCCAAAATGTACCACTATGAGTAAATTTAAATTTTGGTTCCATAATGCGCGCCCCATCTCGCTTCCGCAGAGTATGTTGCCAGCTCTTACAGCCGTGGCATTGAGCGTGGGAAAAGGTGAATTTTCGGTAATTGCAGCGGTCGCATCTGTTGTTGGTGTAATGTTTCTCCACTTGGGAATGAACCTTTTGGATGATTGGTTTGATTATCTGGAGGGCTCTGCTGAGGCGCGACAAGTTGTTGCCAACGAGGGTTTTAGAGGTAGAATGGTTAAATACCCATATCTCACCTCTGGCCAGGCTACACATAAGCAGCTCCTGGGTGCTGTGGCATTTTTCTTGGCTATAGCTGCGTTGATGGGTGCTGTGGTTCTTGCCATAAGAGGTTGGATGATTCTCGGTTGGGTAGCGGCCGCATTGATTATAGGAGTTTCGTACTCGGGTAAGCCTTTGAAGCTCGGTTTTCGCGGGCTTGGCGAGTTGGTTATCTTCGTGATGTTCGGCCCGCTGTTGATGACAGGTGTATATTATGCCATTACAGGTACGCTCGATTGGAAGATTGTGTGGCTCTCGATAGCTGTGGGACTTCTTGTAACCAATATTGTATATTCTCACTCTGTCTTAGATGCCGAACCCGACAAAAAGATGGGTAAAAAGACTATGGCTCACCTTATGGGCTCTGCCAAGGGGCAAATCATCCTTTCGGGACTTATAAACACCGTGCCATATTTGATGGTTGCTGTGGGTGTGATTCAGGGCGATATGCATCCGGCATACCTCGCAGTCTTTATAGTTCTTCCTGTGTCGTTGTGGCTGGTGAAGTCGCTTAATGACTTTGTTGAGCATAAGCAGGTGGCAATCGAACCTAAGCGCTGGATGGGTCCTATGGGCGATTTCGAGAAGTATAAGGCGGCGGGTATTGATTGGTTTCTATTGCGTTGGCTTACAGCTCGAAACATTGTGACTAACTTCTGTTTGATAGTGATTATTGTAAACCTTATTTTTGGATAATTTCAACAAAATATGAGAAAGTTATTCTATTTGGCTCAGTGGTTCGTAAGGGCTCGTTTCTTTGGCAGACGTGCTCCGTTGCAGACCGTGCTTTTCATATCGGATATATGTAATTTGAGGTGTAAGCATTGCTCGGTGTATGAGCTCAAAAATCCTCATAATATGACATACGAGCAGGTGCGTGAGCATCTCCAGTACTCCTACGACCTCGGCTCTAGATTTGTCGATTTCGAAGGCGGTGAGGTTACTATTTGGCGCGATGGCGATAAGCGAATTAATGACTTGATTGCCCTTGCAAAGGAAATTGGATTCTTCTCTTGTACCATTACAACCAATGCCCAACTTCAGTTCAAGGGTTCTGCGGCAGACTCTATCTGGGTGAGCCTCGACGGCGTTGGCGGCTATCACGAGGAGGTGCGAGGTGAGGGAACCTTTGCCAAACTCGAAAAGAATATCGCCGAGTGTGGCCATAAGCATTTGAGTGTAAATATGGTTGTCAATACGCTGAACCATACAGCTGTGGAGGATACCATCGAGTATGCAAAAAATAATCCTGCTATCGAGATGATTTCCATCAACTTCCATACTCCATTTGAGGGTACAGAGTATCTTGCACTTGATTTGGAGAAGCGAGCAAAGATTATCGACAAGGTACTCGAATATAAGCGCAAGGGCTATCCAATCATGAACTCTAAGTCGGGTCTTAAACTTATGAAAACAAATAAGTTTAAGAAGAGATGCTGGGTTACCAACTTTATCTATCCTGATGGTAGCCGAGGCCTTTGTGTTGGTCACGGCACAGATAAGTGCGATCAGTGTGGGTTCTGTATGTCTGGCGAGATGGCATCGGTATTCTCGTTCAAGCCCGACACTATTTTTGCTGGCTTGAAACTGCGAGGATAATCGCCGGTTGAGTTATAATAAAAAACGGAGCGTTCAATCAGTGAAACGCCCCGTTTTTTTATTGTCCAAAATCAGACTATGCGTTGGCTGCTACAAGCTCGGCTTTAGCATTATATTCTGCCATGAGTGAACCCATCAACTCGTTGACACTTACGATTTTATCGCAACGCCATGCATTCGAGCCACAGAATGCATAACCATTCTCCATTTTACCCTTGTAGGCGTTGTAGAGAGCCAGCATAATGCAGTATGGCGACTTCGAAATATCGCAAGTTTTGATGCAGTTGAATGGGCAGGCCTTGGGCTGTTTCAGACCCTCCTTTACCTTCTGCAGGAAGTTATTGTGGAGAGCACGTCCAGGCATACCCACAGGGCTTTGGATAATCTCTATATCCTCCTGTTTTGCATCGATGTAGCACTGCTTGAATGTCTCCGATGCGTCGCACTCCTCGGTGGTGACAAAGCGCGTACCCATCTGCGCCGCATCAGCACCAAGTGCCATAATGTCGTAGATATCCTCACCTGAGTAGATTCCGCCTCCTGCAATCACGGGAATCTCTTTGCCATACTGCTGCTCGAGCTCCTTTACAGCTGCGACAACCTCGGGCACGGTCTTCTCGAGCGAGAAATTCTCATCATCGAGCTGCTCGTGGCTGTAGCCCAAGTGACCACCAGCCTTTGGACCTTCGACCACTACTGCATCTGGCAGATAGTTGTACTCACCGAGCCAGCGGCGGCAGATAACCTTCAATGCGCGAGCCGACGAAACTATAGGCACGAGCTTTGTGGTTGAGTCGCTGTTGAGGAATGATGGCAGGTTGAGTGGAAGACCTGCTCCCGAGAAGATAACATCAGCCTTCTCCTCGATAGAGGTCTTCACCAGGTCGGCAAAGTTTGTGAGAGCGACCATGATGTTTACTCCAATGATGCCCTTAGTCTTCTGGCGAGCCTTGCGAAGCTCCTCTCTAAGGCCAAGGATGCAGGCCTCGTCGAATGTCGAAGCCAACTCTTTATAAATGACACCCAATCCGGCGGCAGAGATTACACCCACACCACCAGCATTGGCTACGGCTGAGGCAAGTCCCGACAGTGAGATGCCCACGCCCATACCACCCTGTACGATGGGTACTTTCGCCAGGAGGTCTCCAATTTTCAATGCTTTCATATATGTTCTTGTTTGCTTGTCTGATTACAGAAAATCTAGTAATCGGAGCAAAAGTATGAAAACAGTGATAAAGCGTATTGCAAGGGTGATGAATTGCCCTGTTTTTGGGTTGTAATACGTCTATTTGTGGTAAAAAATACTCGACCTTGGGCGGGTCGAGTAGTATAAAGTGGGTTTGTATGTGATATTTTCTACAAAATCTCCTCCAGTCGAGCGACAGGTGCAACGTCGAGTCCGCTAATCATTCCCTGGTTGTAGCGGTAGTATCCCGAGATAGCAATCATGGCTGCATTGTCGGTCGTAAACTTAAACTCAGGAATGAATGTTCGCCAGCCTCTGCGACGACCAGTCTCGGCTATAGCTTCGCGCAAACCTGAATTTGCTGACACACCTCCGGCAATGGCTACATCTTTGATACCCAAAGCTTTGGTAGCCTTGATGAGTTTGTCGAGCAGGATCTCGATTATGGTGTGCTGCAACGATGCACACAGGTCAGCTTTATTCTTCTCCACGAAGTCGGGATCCTCGGCTACCTTGTCGCGCAGGGTGTAGAGGAACGAGGTCTTCAGTCCCGAAAAAGAGTAGTCGAATTCACCTTTGACGTGTGGCTTCGAGAATGAAAAAGCCTTTGGGTCGCCCTCCTTTGCCAAACGGTCGATAACAGGACCTCCGGGGTAGGGGAGTCCCATTACTTTGGCACACTTGTCGAAGGCTTCGCCTGCAGCGTCGTCGATAGTTGTACCGATAATCTCCATCTCAAGTGGTGAAGAGACCTTAACAATCTGGGTGTGTCCTCCGCTCACGAGCAAACAGAGAAATGGGAACGATGGGTGTGGCATCTCTCTATCGGGCAGGTCGATAAAGTGTGAGAGAATATGGCCCTGCAAGTGGTTTACCTCCACCATCGGAATATTACCAGCGATAGACAAACCTTTGGCGAATGATGTACCCACCAGAAGCGAACCGAGCAGACCTGGGCCTCGCGTAAAGGCTATGGCATCAATCTTGTCGACTGTGATACCGGCCTCTTTGAGGGCGGTGTCAACGACAGGAATGATGTTCTGCTGATGAGCTCGCGAAGCAAGCTCTGGGATCACACCTCCATACTTGACGTGAACAGCCTGTGAGGCTATTACATTCGACAAAAGAGTGGTGTTTTGTATGACGGCAGCCGATGTGACGTTGCACGATGATTCGATTCCTAGTATGGTTATATCCATTTTTTAGTGGGTTTTTTCTATTTTTAATAGAAAAATAGTTACTTTTGTAAGTTTTATGACCGTAGTCAAGATGCGCAAAGTTACGAAAATATTATTAAACGCACTATCAGTTACCATTTTGTTTCTGATATTTTGCCCTATTGTGCTTACTTTGCTCGTCGATTTACCTTCGGTTCAGAACTATCTCATCGACAAAGCTACGGCCTTTTTGTCGAAGAAGATAGAGACCACAGTCTCGATAGATAAAATCCGCGTCGGCGTTCTGGGCACACTGCGTGTCGAGGGTTTTTATGTGGAGGACTACCAGCAGGACACACTGCTCTATGTCGATAAATTGAAAATCTATCTTTCGCGAATCGAGGGGATGAATGGCATCTCATTGCGTAATGGCTCGGTGGAGCGAGGTGTGCTCAATCTGAGAGAGACTCCAGAGGGTGTGATTAATATCAAACAGGTGATTAACCGTGCTTTCAAGAAGCGAGATGATAAACCTCAGAGCGAGTTTGCTCTCAAGATCAGTGATGTAAAGATTGATAATTTCAATCTCATTATCGAGCAGCGTGAGCATCGCGAACCATCGTATGGTATCGACTACCACGATATGCATCTCGAGAATATATCGGCTCTGGTCGATGACTTTACACTCAATGGAGGCAAGGTGGGTGGCTATATCCGCAATTTCACAACTCGTGAGCATTGTGGATTCACTATCGATAACCTTACGGGTCACTTCCTCGTGGATAAGGGTGTGATAGATCTGCGTGATGTGAACGTTACAGCCGAGGAGTCTGATATCCGCCTTCGTTCGTTTGTTCTGAAGGGTGAGAACTGGATTTCATATAAGGATTTTATTCGTAATGTTACCATGAAGGGTGATGTCTACGACTCATATGTTTCTACAAACGATATTGCTCACTTTGCACCAAAGCTTCTGCCTTGGTTGCTCGAGGCTCACAATATCAATGCATCGGTAAATGGTACTGTAGCTGACCTGAAGGTCAATGTGAAGAGTGCTGAGTTTGGCCAACGTAGCCAGCTTTGTGGCGATGTGCGATTGAGGGGTCTGCCCAATGTGCAGCGTGCTACAATGGCGCTCAATGTGTCACGTCTTGTAACCAACCAGGCAGATATGTCGATGGTCTTGAATAGTATTACTGGTCGCGAGTTGTTGCCCGCAAAGGTGCTCTCGATGGTTAATGCTGCTGGCGAAATAATCTGCGGCGGAACTTTTAATGGTGGTTTCAAATCATTCGACTCAAATGTGTCACTCACAACCGAGGCTGGTAATATAGCTCTTACAGCCACACGTGAACCTGTAGCTCGCGATAAGGAACAGGTAGCCGAGGATAAGAAGCGAGGGAGACTTCCAGCCTCGACTCTCATAGCTACGGCAGATGTTCGCCATCTGAACTTGGGCTCGATTCTTGGCAATGACTTTATGGGTAGAGCTACGGCCTATGTCAGCTTCTATGGTGCCACAACCGCAAAGAGTATCTCGGGACGTTTGGCCGGTAGGGTTGGAGCTATTGAGCTCAACGACTGCCTCTATGAGCAGATTGATGTTGATGGCCGACTGGTGAATAAGAGCTTCTCGGGCTCGGTGCGAAGCGACTGTGAGCCGCTGCGTATGATAGTTACCGGCGTGGCCGATATGAATACCGCAAGCCCAACCTATGATTTCCATCTGACGGTCAACGATGCCGATTTGCACGCTATGAATCTCAATAAGCGCGATTCTGTGTCGCGAGTTGCATTCAATGCCGACCTGTATGCTGTGGGTCGCACCATCGACGATATGAATGGCTCCGTTGCTATCGATGGTGCCCGCTACTATTACAACGCCGATACTCTGCGTACGGGAAGTGTAAACCTCTCTGCCCGCAGTCGAAGTGAGCAGCGTTCGCTAAGCCTTACATCTGATTTCGCAGATGCCAACTTCACAAGCTTAACAAGCTATAACGATTTGGTTAAGTACCTCAAAACAGCAATGTGTAAGTATCTGCCGGGTTTGGCCGATGACGAGCAGGTGCTGGCAATTAACGAGGATAAGGGTTACTCGGCCTTGGCTATCAAGGTTAAGGATATCGACCCTCTGCTCGATGCTATCTCAGATGGTTTGCAGTTGGCCAAAGGCTCAACTCTCAACTTCACGATGAACCCTGCCACCAACCAGATTGCACTGCGTGCGGAGTCAGATTATCTGGAGCGTCGCAATATGCTGGCCACAAAGCTCAATATGAACGTCACTAATCAGGGCGATTCACTTGCTATGTATCTGCGGGCTGAGGATTTCTATATGAGCACATTCCATCTGCCTCAGCTTTCGGTTATGGGTGGTGCGAAGAACGATAGAGTGTTGCTCACAACGGGATTCCGTGATACATTGGGCGAGTTATCGGGCGTGGTGAGTCTATATGCTAATATTTTTAACGACGCCACAACACAGCAGCGACGTGTGGGTGTAAATGTACTTCCAGCCACAATCACAAGCCGTGGCCGTGATTGGAAGATTGCTTCAAGTCGTATACAGATTGATACCGCTCGAATCGAGGTAGAGCGTTTTAGGATTAATAGCGATGAGCAGGAGCTTCTGCTCGAGGGTGTAATGTCTCGTCATAGCGAGGATTCTCTCAGCCTACGGTTGAAAGACTTTAGCATAGCTCCATTTATGGGTTTTGCCAGCCGACTGGGATACTCTGTAACGGGTGTGGGTAATGGCGAGGCGCATCTTAAGGCGGCTCTTAATAGAGGCGAGCTTACGGCCGATATCGATATCGATAGCATGAAGGTCAACACAACTCCTGTGGCTCCTTTGTGTCTGGATTCGCGTTGGGACTTCAATCAGCAGCGTGCGCGAATAAGGGTTATCAATCGCAATACGCGTGATAGCATCGTGCGTGGATACTATGCTCCTGCATCGAAACGTTATTATGCTGAAGGTCGCTTCGATAATATCCCTGCGGCTATGCTCGACCCAATGCTCGTTGACATCATTTCGGGTACTAAGGGTGTGGCCAATGCACAGCTTGAGATTATGGGTCAGGGACGCCACGCGAAGCTTAACGGTAGTGTCGATGTGAAGGACCTCTCGACGATGATTGACTACACTAAGGTTCGTTATACCGTTCCACGTGCCAAGATTCAGGTGAAGGACAACCACTTCCTGGCTACAAACATCAAGGCATACGATCCCGAAAATAATAGTGGTCTGATGTCGATGGATATCAGCTTGCAGCACCTGTCGAATATTGCCTATGATCTGCGTGTCGTGCCACGAAATATGTTGGTGCTCAATACCACAATGCAGGATAATGACTACTTCTATGGTAAGGTCTACGCTTCGGGTGTAGCCACAGTGAGTGGCAGCAAGAAGGGTACAAACCTCAACCTGGTAGGCTCTACCGAGGGTAATTCGCAGTTCTTTATGCCACTTTCGGGTAAGACCGATGTGTCGAATGCCGATTTTGTCGTATTTGACCGACCAGGTATGCGCCCCGACTCTGTGGGTAATTATGAGCTTTTGCGTAAGAAGATGGCCTTCGACCGCCGAAATAATCGTACAGCTTCGTCGAGCAGCGATTTGAGCGTGAATGTAGAGCTTACTGCCAAACCTAATGCCGAGGTGCAATTGGTTATCGATCCAACCGTTGGTGATATCATCAAGGGTCGAGGTAATGGTACATTTAATATGCGAATAGTGCCCAATAGCAACATCTTCGATATGTATGGTGACTACACCATCACCGAGGGTAGCTATCTGTTCACTCTGCAAAATATCATCAACAAGCGATTTGTCATCGAGAGTGGTTCTACAATCCAGTGGACAGGTGACCCATTGGACGCACGCCTCAATATCAATGCAGTCTATAAGCTTAAGTCGTCGTTGCAGCCATTGCTCTCGTCGACAACGCTTGACAATGTTACCCGAGCTGTGCCCGTTGAGTGTATCATCAATCTCACCGAGCGATTGACCAATCCGACTGTACTGTTTGATATCAAGGTGCCAACAGCTGACTCCGAGATTCAGAACGCTGTTGCCAACCTGCTCAACAATCAGCAGTCGATAGCTACGCAGTTTATGTATCTGCTGGTGAGTGGTTCGTTCTATTCCGACACATCGACCACATCGGGTATCGGTGCTTCGGCATCAGCAACTACCGGTTTTGAGCTTCTCTCGAATCAGTTGAGTAACTGGCTATCGAGCGACGATTATAATATCATCTTGCGTTATCGTCCTCGCTCGGAGCTTACCAGCGATGAGATTGACTTCGGCTTCTCGAAGAGCTTGGTGAATAACCGTCTACTGTTGGAGGTTGAGGGTAACTATTTGGTCGATACTCGTATGGCAGCCAATAGCAATATGTCGAACTTTATGGGCGAGGCATATCTCACATGGTTGATTGACCAAGCGGGTAATCTCAAACTCAAGGGCTTTACGCAGACCATCGACCGATTTGATGAGAACCAGGGTTTGCAGGAGACCGGTGTGGGTATCTATTACCGTGAGGACTTTAACAATTGGGCTGATTTGAAACGCCGCATCAAGGAGCGATTTATGAGTAAGCGTAAGCGTGCCGAACGTGATGCCCAGCTGGAGGCCGAGCGTGAGCAGGCCGAGAACGAAACCGACGCAATAGATGTAGATGGCCCCGACACAGTCGTTGAGATTGGCAGTGAGCAGTAAGCTACAATCTAGTGTGATGTATTAGTTGAAAACAAAATTGATAACTTAAATAAATTAAAAGAAAAACTATGATTGAATTTATTCAGGCGGCCGAGACGGTCGCAGCAACAGGTGAGGTAGCCGCAGCAGCTGCCGAGGAGGTAACTCGTATGGGCCTTTGGGAGCTCTTCTCTAAGGGTGGCTGGCTTATGTGGCCACTGCTTATCTTGGGCGGTGTTACAGTGTTTATCTTTGTGGAGCGTTTTATGGCTATCCGCAAGGCATCGGGTCTTGATATGAACTTTATGAATCGCATCCGCGACTACATCTCTGATGGTAAGATTCGTGCTGCTGTCGATTTGTGCCGCAAGACCAACACTCCTATTGCCCGTATGATCGAGAAGGGTATCGAGCGTATTGGTCGTCCTATGAGCGATATCCAGACAGCTATCGAGAATGTGGCTAACCTTGAGGTGTCGAAGCTCGAGAACGGTCTTCCATTCTTGGCTACTATCGCCGGTGGTGCTCCGATGATTGGTTTCTTGAGTACAGTAATCGGTATGGTGCAGACCTTTATGGATATGGCCGCTGCAGGTGGTACAGTTGATATGTCACTCCTTTCGGGTGGTATGTACGTTGCGATGGTTACAACAGTTGCAGGTCTTGTTGTGGGTATCCCTGCATACTTTGGTTATAACTACTTGGTTGCTCGCATCGAGAAGCTTGTGTTCCAGATGGAGGCCAACTCAATCGCATTTATGGATATCTTGAATCAACCTGTTAAATAATTAAGCTATGGCAATCAAACGAGGTTCAAAAGTGGACAGCTCATACTCGGCATCGTCGATGACCGACTTGATGTTCCTTTTGCTTATTTTTATGATTATAGCCACCACGCTCATCAATCCCAACGCTATCAAGTTGATGCTCCCCAAGAGTGCCAACCAGCTCAAGGATAAGGCTATTACTACCGTGTCGATTAAGGATGCAGGTGCTGGTCGCTATATATATTACGTCGAGCTTGATAATGTAGGTTCACGTGAGGGTATTGCCCGCGCACTCAAAACTCGTCTTGAGGGTCAGGAGGAGCCAACTATCTCTCTCCACGCCGACAAGACCGTAGAGTGGGATGAGATTGTGCAGGTGATGAATATTGCGAAGGATAATGGTTATAAGCTTATAGCTGCTACCCAACCATAAAATTCCATAAAATTCCTCTAACGGGGATATTTTGGCGTCTGCCTTGATTCGGAATTCCTCATTTACCCATAGTAAACTGCGGATTCCTCATCAGCGAGCAGCCTCAAACTATCCTCCGTTATAGAAATTTAGCAAAAAAAGATAGCGGTAATATTTTGGCGTCTGCCTTGTTGTCAAATTCCTCACATACGTCCAGTATGCTGCGGATTTGCCATCAGCGAGCAGCCTCAAACTATCCTCCGTTATAGAAATTTTCTAAAGAGATGGGCCTTAGAAAATATTTTGAAAGCCTAATCTCGAGAAATAGAAGTCAAATTCAATTTGTGAATTTTGGGACTTATGAATTATTACGACGAAAACGACGATAGACCCAAACTCTATGGTGGTGTTGCTGCAGCGATATACACTGTGGCGGTTGCGGCGTTGATGTTGATGGTATATATCCCTCTGAAGGTGATCGAAAAGCCACCTATGGAGATTGTACTCGTCGACCAGCCTCCGCGTCAGCCTCAGCGCCCTGTGGTGACCACTCAGGCTCCTCGTCATCAAAACCTCTCAACAAAGGACAACACACAGCAGGTGACTGGTACCGACCAGAAGACCCAGACTGTCAACCGTCGTGCCATATTCCATAGCAACAAGGGCGGTGTGGACGAACCCGAGGATTTGGGTAACCCCACAGCGCGCGAGGGCGATGAGAACTTGGCCAGCGGCGATGGCGGCGGCCTCAATCCGATTGGTAACGATCAGTTGGACGAGGGACTTCGTGGCCGAGGACTGGTGGGTAATCTGCCTAAGCCATCTTACCCAGGCAACGTGAGTGGTAAGATTGTTGTACGTGTGGCTGTTGATCAGCACGGTAAGGTTACCTCTGCGGCATTCGAACCCAAGGGTTCCACTTCGTCTGATGCGGCACTTATTGCAGCTGCTATCGAGGCGGCCAAACGCGCACGCTTCACCGAGAGCCGTAGCTTTGTGCAGGGCGGTACTATCACATATAACTTTAGACTCAATTAGCGGTTAGTATGAAGAGATTTTTGCTATGCGTACTGCTTATTGTGGTGGCAGTGTCGGTGTCGGCTCAATCGAAGAAGGGGCCGGTGATGGTCTTTGACCGTACCTCTCACGATTTTGGTGATGTACCTCGCAAGGGTGGTGATTTGATCAAGGAGTTTCGCTTTGTCAATGAGGGCGATGCACCGCTTGTTATAAAGAAGATTACCAAATCGTGTTCGTGTATGGATATGGACTACTCTCGTAAGCCGGTCAAGCCTGGCGAGGCGGGTGTGATTAAGGTCATATATCAACCACACAAGGTCGAGGCGGGTATCTTCAATCGTGTGCTGCAGATCTACAGCAACTGTAGTGAAGAGGTGTGCCTTATAACAATTCAAGGTAATTCGCTGGACAAGTTCAAGGAGCGCAAGCGTTAGCGCCCTATATACCTTATATAATAAACCTACCTAACGTGAGTGTTGGGTAGGTTTGTTTTTTGCCTATGCGCGAATTACGTACCCAGTGTGTTCGCAATTGAATCCGGACAAATTTGGCTATTTTTGGGCGAAATACGGGACAAATAATTGTCATAGTGTCCCGAATACACACCTTTTTTGTCCTGAATAGATTTGCTGAGATACAATAAAAACAAAAGGTGTTGATTTCTCAACACCTTCTTGCTTGTTTTATGGGTGGAAGATGAATTGGCTACTACGCAGTCTAAAGCCTGCTCCGCTTAACGCCTTTCCCCTCTGCTCGCCGCAGGGGCACTTCCATATCACTGCGCAAGAAGTTGCTACGCAACCATTTTTGTCTTTATCATATCTTCCTGCAAATAAATTTGCCGAGATATAATAAAAACAAAAGGTGTTGATTGCTCAACACCTTCTTGCTTGTTCTATGGGGTGGAAGATGGGATTGGCTACTACGCAAACAAAGTTTGCTCCGCTTAACGCCTTTCCCTACTGCTCGCCGCAGGGGCACTTCCAACGTTTGAAAGTGTCTGCGCCACTAATTTTTTTGTTATACATAGCCGATTGTGAACAAGTTCCCACAGCTATGTACAACAAAAAAGCCCTGCTGTTGCAAGGCTTTCAAACTTTGGGTGGAAGATGGGGCTTCTCCCCTCTCCAATAAACCCATTCTCAATAAACCTGACACCTCATTTTCGAGTTACTCAATTTTTTGGTATCTCTATCGGTAACAAAGATACGAAAAATAAATCTATTCGCAATAAATCCCTGAAAATAAAGATTATAACCTATTCGAAATATATTCTTTTAATTCCACAATTAGACACTTAAAAGCATAATCTTTAAGCTTATATTCTCTATTTCCCAACAGTGCAATCCATTCTTCTTGCAGTTGTTTTGCAGATGAAAGCATCATCATCGCCTCTTCCATTGGCAACTCATTACCACACTCCTTTTTGCGCTTAAGATACTGGGCAACCTCTCGATTGAACAACATCTGATATACTTCAGCATATTCGTCAATAGTGTAATCAGAGTGAGCGTATGGACGCAACTTCGTAATAATCTCTCGACCTTGCTGCAATAGATTATTACGTTTATCCTCTACTTTAGAAGAAAGACCTTTTAACTGAGCCATCTTAATAAATAGAGGTGCAAGCGTATCAATCATCTCTTTCACCTTCTTGGGCAACATAAAATTGTACAAGTTATAGTGAATGATATGGTTAATCTCGTGTTGTACTTCATTTAACTTAGGCACTGATGCCTTCGAAGAAGAGATTATCGAAATCTCTTCTCCAAATCGTTTTATAGCCATAACTAAATCTCTACTTCTGATGCAACCAT
>JAZQVY010000005.1:0-14876 GCA_045632085.1 Alistipes sp.
AGTTCTTTGGTAATCTGTTGCAATTTATTGAGTGATTACCAGAGCCGAGCAAGATACTTTTACCATCTGGAGTATGCAATGTAGCTGTACTTCCTACCGGAATAGTTAGGTTTATCTTTAACTCATCCTGTGCCTTCTCCCAGCTAACATACAATTTACCATAAGGTGTATCTTTTGATACCTTTACCCAATCTATAGCGTCAACTATTTGTGGGCGTATGTTGATGTGTTTATATCCAGGCTGCTTCTCATCGGGTGTAATGCCGCCCAATGCTTGATAGAACCAGCTTCCGATTCCGTTATAGCAGTTGTGAATACGACTTCTGTCACCATCCCAATGTTCCCAGGTAAGGTCAGCTCCATTATCAATCATATATAGGTAACCTGGGTATTCGCGTTTATTGAGCATCTGATACATCTCTTCTGCCTTACCCTCTCGTGTGGCCCACTGAGTAATGATTGGTATTCCGACAAGACCAGTAGCCAGATGTCCCTTAAATTGCTCAATGGTTCTTGTCCATAAACTCTTTTCAACATTATCTATCTCCGATTGAGGCGTAGCACCAACAAACATAGGATAAACTATATCTATCTGAGTGCCTGAAGAATAACTCTTTGTTTCATTGTCGAAGAATGATTTGTGAATCAACTGATTCTGGCTCTTATGCTTTTGCAGATACTCATCTGCATCTGCTTTATATCCGAGGACGTTGGCAATTTTTGACATCGTTAGATAGCTCTCCGACAGTACGCAGTTACTAACTATGTCAATCGACTGCGGATCTTTCTGGTTAATTCCTTTTGGTGTAGCCCAGTCACCGAGATACCAGTTTCTGTATTTAGTTACACCCCAGTTCTTAAGTAATCCATTCTCCTTGTTGCTCTCTGCAAAATCAATCCATCGTTTCATCTGCGGATAGAAGCGCTCAATCATACGCGCGTCACCGTAGTTGAGATAGCTTTGCCAAGAGGCTATAATCATAAATTCACACCAGAATGGGCCACCACCCGCACTTATTGGATTGGGTGCAGTATGTGGCATATCGCCATTCTCTCGTTGACAATCACTCCACGCCAGCAACCAATTTAGGTATAAAGGCGATACATCAAACATTGTCTGGAATGTTGGAGTCGAGGCATTTCCATCACCGCCATATCCCAGGCGCTCGATGTGTGGACAATCTACCATATAACCTCCTAATGTCAGGGCCTTTACCGTTTTATGTATCATATTATGAATGGCATTCATATCTTCGTCCGAACATTCAAACGATGAATCTCCTCCATAATTTGTGGTTATCGCTCGGCCTGTTATCGAAGAGGTGTCGAGGGCACTATCAAGACCCTTTATCTTCAGATACCTGAAAGCCTTGTACTGAAATTTATTGCTAAACACACCTTTCGACTCACCATCACCCACGTAAACATCGGTATAGGTATTAATCTCTCGAAAATCGCCAGGGTTGTTTAAATAGAAATCTTCGTAATATATCTTTACAGCCTTGCCTTTTTCAACTACTGGAATATCTATCTCAACAAAGCCGACAAAGGCGTGTCCCATATCGTAAACATATGACTCATCATCGATTTTATGTACAGCCACAGGCTTAAATGTTTGATAGAATGTATTTAGCTCACACATCTGTTGCGACGATTTGTGCTGTGGAATATCGCCAACAACAACTTGTTGCCACGTCAGATTCTCTGCTGCATTGGAAGATAAATCTGTTACCAATTCGCTCTTGTCGATGTATTCACCATTCACCCATAAATTACCGATAGAGTACCTGCCGCTATTTGCCGCTTCCCATTTTTCGTCACTCTTTGTGATAACATAGTGATCGCCATTAGGCTTTACGCTCTCCAATTGAGCACGAACATATGGGCCACCGTCAACAACGCCCTGCGCCCTTTTGTGATACCAGCCTATACCAAGCCATATGGACAATTCATTGTTCCCTTTTTTCAGAAGGTCTGTAACATCGTATGTCACAATTAGTGAACGCTTGCTAAATTCGCTTACGGCAGGATTTAGCATCGACTCTGATACAGGCTCTCCGTTTATATACGCTTCGTGATAACCCAACGAATTGACGTGTAGCAGTACACGCTCTTTCGATGGGGTGTAGTCAAATTTTGTTCTTATGATTGGGGATATTTGTCTATCGTTATGCTTTTCACTTTGTGTGATGCCGATAAACTTAGCGCCAACTGCCCAATCGCTTTCCGCGAGCAGTCCAATACCAAAAAATGCTGGCTCACTCCATCTGCTGGCCTTTCCCGATTGGTCCCACACTCGTACTTTCCAGTATCCCGATTGACGAGAAGAGAGTTGTTTGCCTTCATATTTAATACCAATAGACTCTGAACTTTTTACCACTCCGCTATCCCATAAATCGGCCTTTCCTTCTGCCAATTTACTTAATTCTGATGCTACCAGCACCTGATAAGCAGTTATAGAGACATTATTTTCTTCACTATACATTTTCCAGCTAAAATGGGGTGAAGTGTTATCAATTGCAAGTGGCGAAATAAGATTTTCACATTTCAATTCTCCAATTGTAATACGCTTTGCAGCTGTGCTGTAGCAATTGATGCTTGCAAACAGAAGAATAGATAGTGTCGTAATAGATGTTCTAAGAAGAGATCTCATATTGATTTATTTTTTATTTTTCCAAACAGTAAATTGTATACAAATATACAAAATAATAATTAAAATTTTATGATGCGGTTTTGATTGCCTTAGGATTTATCCTTAACTGATATCCAAACATATCAAGTTATCTATATTGCTATGTTGATTCAAAGTTAGAGAAGTTGTATGAAAATAAAAATAATTTTGTATTTTTGTTAATAATATAGAGATAGCTATCTTGAGAAGATTCGGGAAGCTTCAACCTATTACAAAATTAGACGCTAGCTTTTTTGAATAGAAGGTAGCTATTTGGACTAAACTTATGAAAATGAAACGATTATTCTTGTCATTGTATTTTATGCTTTTGGCGTTTAGCGCCTTTTCGCAGAGTCAGAGTACGGCCGTTGTGGGTAAAGTGGTTGATGCTGTAACCAATGCCCCCATCGAGTATGCCGATGTGGTTATCACCGATGCCGATAATAATACAATAACTCATACTCAGGTACGTGATGGAGCTTTTAGAATACCCACAGTACGCAAGGGAGAGTTTCTGCTTTCAGTTATGGTTGTAGGTTACCAGCCCTATGTGAGCGAACCTACACGCTTTGGCGATGGAGTGGTTGATATGGGGACAATCAAACTTTCGATGGTGGAAAACGGCCTTAAAGAGGTCGTAGTCTCAAGCGAACGTAGCAAGATAGTCTATAAGCTCGATCGCCAGACTATCAGCGGTTCGGCTTCGTTGACTGCATCGGGCGGTACAGCTATCGATGTGCTGAAATCGGCACCATCAATTCGTATCGATGCCGATGGTAATGTGTCGTTTAGAGGCAGCACCGGCTTTGTGGTATATGTTGATGGCAAGCAGAGTATGTTGGAGGGCACTCAGGCTTTGGCGCATATTGCGGCGGCCAACATCGAGGATATCGAGATTATCACCACCCCTTCGGCCAAGTATCGTGCCGATGGCGATGTGGGTATCATCAATATCATTACCAAGAGTCATAGCGAGCAAGGGTTCAGTGGCTCGGTCAATGTGTCGGGCAATACTATCGGTGGCTGGACTTTGGATGCACTTTTGAGCTATCGAAAAGGTGCAAGTCGATGGTATATAGGAGCAAATGGTTCACAGGTAAAGGATGAGAGTGATTTCCATCAGCTCAAGACGACTATAGTTGATGACTATATCACAACCTCTGATGCCGAAGGTGAGCGTTACCGCAGTATTGATACCGAGTTGGGTCGCGTAGGTTGGGAGTTCAATAAGTCGGGCCATAAGCTCAATGTTGAGTTGCAGGGTGGTATGAGCCGCTGGCTCAATGGTGGCGATATGCTCTACTATGAGCATCGTGAGCAGGGTGGTAATGTAATCAACGACGCTACTTACGATAGCCACGACCACAATTTTATCGAGAAACATATTGGCCAGGCATCGTTCGATTACGTATGGAAAATCAACGACAAGGGAGATAGGCTCTCTGCCAATGGTCGTATGCGCTATGACTGGTACTCGCTGGAGTACACCGAGAGTAACCTCTTTGAGTTGTCGGGTGCACGTTATGAGGGTACCCGTGGTTATGAGACCGAGCACCATTGGGACTCAGATGCCTCGCTCAACTATGAGAAACACTTCCGCGATGAGGGTAAGCTGGAGCTTGGCTACCAATACACCTCTTACAGTGAGCACGGTGACTATAAAATCCGCTACTGGAATCGTGCTGCGCAGGATTATGAGTGGCAGGACGATTTGAAGACCCTCTTCTACTATCGTCGTCAGATTCACTCGGCCTATTTGATGCTGACTGATAAATTTGGTCCTGTTAGATTTGATGCGGGTGTGCGTGCCGATAGAATGCAGGATGTGCTGGAGACCGATTTCGAGGGTGCTGATCGTGATGTGAAACGCTTTGAGCTCTACCCATCTACCCATATCGCTTATGAAGCTCCCAATGATAATACCTTCTCTATTGGCTACTCATATCGTACCAATCGTGCGGGAGTGTGGAAGTTGGAGCCATATATCACCTATAAGGATTACTACACACGCCTTACAGGTAACCCAGACCTAGCTCCTGAGTATATCCACTCGGCTGAGGTTGGCTACCGTAAGACTTTTGCACAATCTAATTCGTTGTCGGTTACAGGATTCTATCGCAATCGTCGTGGTACTTATGACCTTATTCGTGTTGCATACGAACCTGGTGTAACCCTCGATTCGCTTATCAATGCGGGTAGCGACAGAACCTATGGTGCAGAGGCCACTTTGCAGACTCGCAACACCCGTTGGTGGAGTATGACACTCAATGGCAGTGTGTTCAACTATAAGTTTACGGCCGATTATAAGGGTTGTAACGATTCTGAGAATACAAGTTACACAGCTTCGTGGATAAATAATTTCACGCTCGGACCAACAACTCGTATGCAGTTCGATGCTAATTTCATCGGTCCAAATGTTCTTTCACAGGGTCGCGAGGAGGCCTATTGCTATTTTGACTTGGCTATCAGGCAAGATCTGTTCAAGAAGCGATTATACCTCTCGTTTGTAGCACACGATCTGTTCCGTACAGCTCGTTACGATCATATCCGCGATTCGCAAACGTTGAAAGCAACGACATATGTCAAGCCTCGATATCCCCACTTGACCCTGTCGCTAAGCTACAACTTCAACTCTGCAGCTCGCAAGGAGCAGACTGGTGCGGTGTCGTCGGGTGCAGCATTTACGGGTAAGGATTTCTAATTGCCCGATTGAACGAGATTATTATGAAAAGATTTAATATTGAGTATTTTACGGCTTGTGATGAGTCGTTGTATATAAATTTTGATAACGGGCCACGCCTGCCTATGCAGTATTGCGACAATGGCAAGTGGAGCATTGAAACAGATGCAGAGGAGGGTACAACATATAGCTATGAACTATACTCTTCAAGTGGCGAGCTTGTGCGAAGTGAAGAGTTTGGAAAACACTATGTAGTTGAATGCTGTAATGCCGAGATATTTGACCATTGGCTTGAAATTCCCAGGAACAAACCATTTTATTCTACACTCTTTACCGAGGGTGTATTCTGTAGAGATAATAGCACCGAGGAGCTGAAAGTAGAAGAAAATCAAATAGTTGTAAATGTCGATGCGCCAACACTTCGAGCCAATGAGGTGCTTGCCATTGTCGGCGAGTCAGCAGAGTTGGGTGAGTGGCGAACCGACAAAGCACTGGTGATGAATGACTCAAAAGCCCCCAATTGGAGCATTACATTACCTCTCAGTGTTCAAGGCTCTGAATATAAATTTGTTATATTGGATGGTTCGACCCAAACTCTAATTCAGTTCGAAGCTGGTGAAAATAGAAAATTGCCAGAATGTAGCTCTAATTGCATTGTAATCAATGGGTTGCAGATGCGTGATGGTCGCCGTGAGTGGCGCGGAGCGGGTGTGGCAATCCCTCTTTTCTCATTAAGAAGTGATTCTGATTGGGGGTGTGGAGATTTTTCAACGCTCGCACAGTTTGGTCGCTGGGCGCGGAGCGTGGGAATGTCTGTGATTCAGCTACTTCCAATTAACGATACCACAGCGCTTGGTACTTGGCGTGATTCATATCCATATAATGCCATTTCATCATTTGCTCTGCATCCGATGTATCTTTGTGCAAAGGATGCTGCCAGGATTTGCGGAGAGTTTGTAGATTCTTCGTTTACTTCGAAACTGAGCTATCGAGTCAGAAAGTATGCGGCTCGTGCTGCCGAGTTAAACACTTTGTCGGCGGTAGATTATGAGCAGGTGGTGGCGCTTAAGGGAGAGTTTTTGCGAGATATTTATGTGTTGTGTGGCGATAAGGTGCTAAAGTCGGCTGAGTATAAGAAATTTTACGCTGATAGCAAGGAGTGGTTGTTGCCATATATGGCCTATTGCACCTTGCGCGACCAATACTCTACAACTGATTTTCACCTGTGGGGCAAATTCTCAACCTATGATGAGGCGAAGATAGAACGCTTTGCCAAGAAGAATTTTGCTGAGGTTGGCTACTATGGCTTTGTGCAGTATCTGCTTGATAAGCAATTGCGTGCAACTCGCGATGCCCTACACAATTGCGGTGTAGCATTGAAGGGTGATATACCAATCGGAGTTTCTCCTTTGAGTGTAGATGTGTGGTCAGCGCCTGAGCTCTACAATACAGCAATGTCGGCGGGTGCTCCGCCCGATGCTTTTGCTGAAGATGGTCAGAATTGGGGATTTCCAACATATAACTGGCCACGAATGGCAGAGGATGATTATGCCTGGTGGCGCAGTCGTTTGGCAAAGATGGCTCGTTATTTCGATGCCTACCGCATAGACCATATCTTGGGTTTCTTCCGTATCTGGGAGGTGCCAAGGGGGGCGAAAAGTGCTATTGTAGGCCACTTCTACCCATCGATGCCCTATACTGCCGAGCAGATTAGAGAGCAAGGTTTCGATTTCGATGCGCAGAAGCACGTTGCCGAGGATATATCATCGAGCAATACACTTTTTGTTGCATATCCTGAACAGCAGGGGGCTTATGTGCCACGAATCGAGGGTTATAAGACAGAAATATTCTCTACATTGGATAAAGCCCAACAAGAGGCCTTTATGCGTCTGCACGAAGAGTTCTTCTATCATCGTCATAACGACTTTTGGAAGGCTAATGCCCTGCGTCGTTTGCCTCGTTTGATGGCATCGAATGGTATGCTTACCTGTGGAGAGGATTTAGGTATGATTCCAGCTTGTGTACCCGATGTAATGGCGAGCGAAAGAGTTCTTTCGTTGGAGATTGAGCGTATGCCGAAGGGTATTGGAGTTGCGTTTGCTGATACTATGAGTTATCCATATCTGTCGGTTGCAGCAACCTCTACGCACGATATGTCTACAATTCGTGGTTGGTGGTGTGAGGACAAGTGTCTCACTCAGCGTTATTGGAATGAGGTGCTTCATCGTGATGGTGATGCAGAGAAGGAGTGCTCAGGCCATACTGCGAGAATGATTATTGAACGCCATATGCTATCAAGCTCGATGTTGGCTATTCTGCCTATGCAGGATTGGCTGGCAATAGACGAGAGCCTCAGATTGGCCGATCCTGATGCGGAGAGAATCAATGTGCCGGCTAACCCTAATCACTATTGGCGTTATAGAATGCATCTGAGCGTAGAGAGATTGCTCGAGGCTGATTCTTTTAATGAGTCGATATCCGAATTGGTTGCCTTGAGATAAAACAGAACGGGCTGTCGCAACAAATGTGTTGGACAGCCCGTTTTGTTATTCTCTATCTGCTATCGGCGTACTACATTGTGACCAAATGGCAAGAGTGCAAGCATCATAAGCTTGAAGTGCTGCATACCAAATGGAATTCCGACAATTGTGATGCAGAAAATCACACCCATTGTAAGGTGTCCCAATGCAACCTCAATGCCACCGAAGATAATCCACAGTACATTGAATAGAATAGGAAGGCAACCAGGCTGAGCCTTGTTAGGTACCACCTCACCGCCGAATGGCCACAAGGCAAACATACCAAGTTTCATAATCTGAACTCCGAATGGAATACCTACAATAGTGAGACACAGCAAAAGACCTCCGAAGATGTAACCCAACGAAAGTAAGATGCCTCCAAAAACAACCCAAAGAATGTTTCCAATTAAATTCATCATGTAATAAGTTTTAGAGGTTATTGTTTTCTGGTGTAAATATTTACTCTTGTCTCGACCACTATCCAATCAAAAACTCAAAGAGATTGGGGTTATTGTTGAGATATTCGTAGTCGATATTATCGCGCTTCATTCGCTCTGTAAGGCCCTCAAAATCGGCTGGGTTTTGCAACTCGATACCGATAAGCACTGGTCCCTTCTCGCGATTGGTCTTCTTCTTATACTCGAAGTGGGTGATATCGTCGTGCGGACCCAGTACGTTGCTTACAAAGTTCTGCAATGCTCCTGCACGCTGAGGGAAACGAACCACGAAGTAGTGCTTTAATCCCTCATATAGGAGTGAACGCTCCTTGATATCCTCCATACGTACGATGTCGTTGTTGCTACCACTAACAACGCATACAACATTCTTACCCTTAATCTGCTCGCGATAGTAGTCCAGAGCACTGATGCTGAGCGCACCCGCAGGCTCTACAACGATAGCATTGAAATTGTAGAGGTTGAGGATTGTTGTACATACCTTTCCTTCGGGAATGGTGATAATATCATCGAGCACCTCGCGACAAACATCGAACGTAATGTCACCGACACGCTGAACGGCAGCGCCATCGACAAACTTCTCAACGTGGTCGAGCTCAGTAACCTCGCCTCGCTCAAACGAAAGTTTCATACCTGCAGCACCCGCTGGCTCAACGCCGATAATCTTGGTGTTGGGAGACATCTGCTTATAAACAGCGCCGATACCTGATGCCAAACCTCCGCCACCGATAGGTACGAAGATGTAATCAATCGGAGCTGAGCTCTGCTGCAGAATCTCAAGACCCACAGTACCCTGACCCTCGATAATCTTTGGATCGTTGAATGGTGGGATAAATGTCTTGCCCTCCTTCTCTGATGTCTCGATTGCTGCGGCATTGGCCTGATCGAATGTGTCACCTACGAGTACCACCTCGATACTGTCGCCACCAAACATTTTCACCTGATTTATCTTCTGCTTGGGTGTTGTAACGGGCATAAAAATCTTACCCATAATTCCCAACTTGTTGCACGATAATGCCACACCCTGAGCGTGGTTACCGGCACTTGCGCAGACGATACCCTGCTTGGTCTGCTCAGGTGAAAGCGAGCGAATCTTGTTGTAGGCTCCGCGAATCTTGTATGAGCGAACCATTTGCAAATCCTCGCGCTTGAGCATAACCTCAGCCTCATAATCCTTCGAGAGGTTGTGGTTGCGCATAAGTGGTGTGGGCGAGAGAATCTCACGAAGAGTATGCTCGGCGCTCATTACGTCATTCAGCGCAGGAAAATATTTTTTATTGTCACTACTCATAGTTGCTGCTTTTATATGTTTGCTGCAATGAAATCTCCAACCTCGGTTGTTGAGCTTGGCTTAACACCCTCTGGCGCGATATCTTCTGTCACAACATTCTGCTCGATAGAGAGGTTCACCGCACGACGGATAGCTGCTCCTGCCTCGATGTCGCCAAATGCATACTCAAACATCATAGCTGCCGAGAGAATTGTAGCGATAGGGTTGGCGATGTTCTTGCCTGCAGCCTGTGGGTATGAGCCGTGAATAGGCTCGAAGAGCGATGTGCCCTCGCCGATTGATGCCGATGGAAGCAAGCCAAGTGAGCCAGTGATTACACTCGCCTCATCGGTGAGGATATCACCAAACATGTTCTCAGTAACGATTACGTCAAAGTGTCGAGGCTGCTGGATAATCTTCATCGCTGCATTGTCGACAAACATATACTCAACTTCCACCGATGGGTACTCCTTTTCCATAGCCTTTGCAGTCTCACGCCATAAGCGAGATGTAGCAAGCACATTGGCCTTGTCTACCACAGTGAGCTTGCCGCGACGCTTGGCTGCATATTCAAAGCCCAGACGGCAGATGCGCTCGATCTCCGAGCGAGTATATACGCAAGTGTCATAAGCTGTGTTGCCATCCTCCGAACGGCCCTGAGGGCGACCGAAATAGAGACCGCCAGTGAGCTCTCTCACGCATACAAAGTCTGCACCCTCCACCAAATCGAAACGAAGGGGAGAGCGGTGTAGCAGTGATGGGAAGGTGTCCACGGGACGAAGATTGGCATAAAGCCCCAACTTCTTACGCATAGCCAAAAGCCCCTGCTCAGGACGAACCTTAGCCTCTGGGTTGTTGTCGAAGCGAGGATCGCCAATCGCACCAAACAACACTGCATCAGATTTCATACACACCTGATGTGTCTGCTCGGGGTATGGATCGCCCACTGCATCAATGGCTGATGCTCCAACAAGAGCGTGAGTATAGTTTACTTTATAATCGAATTTCGCAGCCACAGCATCAACAGCCTTAACAGCTTGTGCTACAATCTCGGGGCCGATACCGTCACCCGGGAGGACTGCAATATTAATCTCTTTCATAACCTTTTAGTTAATTTATTTCTGCTCGAAAGCCTCAATATCTGCGCGGATGCTAACCAAGAAGTCCACATCGTCGTAGCCGTTTACAAGGCACTGCTTCTTATAAGGAGCAATCTCGAACGATTCTTTATGCTCTGTGCCGACAATTTCGATAGTCTGTGCTGGAAGGTCGATTTTAATCTCTGTCTTGGGATTAGATTCCACAGCAGCAAAGATGGCAGCCAGCATCTGCTCGCTAACAGTCACTGGCAACAAACCGTTGTTAAGAGCATTATTGCGGAAGATATCAGCGAAGAAGCTCGATACTACGGCACGGTATCCTGCGCCGTCGATAGCCCAAGCTGCGTGCTCACGGCTAGATCCACAACCGAAATTCTTGCCTGCAACCAAAATCTCGCCACCATAGATGGGTGAATTCATGACAAAGTCGGCCTTAGGCTCACCATTCTTGTCGTAACGCCAGTCGCGGAAGAGATTCTCTCCAAAACCCTCACGAGTTGTCGCTTTTAAGAAACGCGCAGGGATAATTTGGTCGGTGTCGATGTTTTCGATGGGCAGAGGAACTGCCGTAGATGTTAGTGTAGTGAATTTATTTCTCATAACTTTATATTCATCGGTTTTACATCAACTCTCGTGGATCAGTGATAACACCTGTTACCGCAGCTGCAGCAGCTACCAATGGACCAGCCAACAGAGTGCGAGAGTCGGGTCCCTGACGACCTTCGAAGTTGCGGTTCGATGTGGCAACGCAATACTTGCCAGCTGGAATCTTATCTTCATTCATAGCAAGGCATGCTGAGCAACCTGGTTGACGAAGCTCAAAGCCAGCCTCGTTGAGGATATCACGAAGACCCTCTTCGATAGCCATACGCTCCACCTCTTTACTTCCGGGAACAATCCAGGCAGTGATATTGTCGGCCTTCTTCTTGCCCTTCACAAAGTGGGCAAAGGCACGCAAATCCTCGATGCGGCCATTTGTGCAGCTACCTACGAATACGTAGTCCACCTTCTTGCCTATCATCTTTTCGCCCTCTGCAAAGCCCATATAGCTAAGTGCCTTGGCGTATGACGCCTTCGAAGCTTCGTCCATATCCTCTGATGATGGAATCTCGGCGTCAACAGCGATACCCATACCTGGGTTTGTACCATAGGTAATCATGGGGGCGATGTCGGCAGCATCGAATGTTACCTCCTTGTCGAATACAGCATCCTCGTCTGAGCAGAGCTTGCTCCAGCGAGCTACAGCCTTATCCCACTCCTCGCCCTGAGGTGCAAACTCGCGTCCCTTCAAGTAGTCAAATGTTGTCTGATCGGGAGCAATCATACCTCCACGAGCACCCATCTCGATACTCATATTACAGATGGTCATACGAGCCTCCATTGAGAGTGAACGGATGGCGGAGCCTGCAAACTCCACAAAGTGACCGGTGCCACCGCCTGTGCCAAGTTTCGAGATTATGTAGAGGATGATATCCTTCGAGCATACACCCTCGCGCAGTTTGCCCTCTACATTGATACGCATACTCTTTGGCTTTGACTGCAGAATGCACTGTGATGCTAAGGCCATCTCCACCTCACTTGTGCCGATTCCAAATGCCACGCAACCCAAAGCTCCGTGTGTCGATGTGTGGCTGTCACCACATACGATGGTCATACCAGGCTGAGTGAGACCAGTCTGTGGGCCTATAACGTGGATGATACCATTGCGCTCAGAACCTATAGGGAAGATTGTGATGCCATTCTCGGCGCAGTTCTTCTCCAGTGTTGCCACCTGCTGTGCTGACTGAGGCTCTGCGATAGGGAGGTGCTGATTGATGGTGGGAATATTATGGTCGGGGCTTGCCGTAACCTGTGAGGGTCGAAAAACCTCGATACCACGCTGGCGCAAGCCCGCAAATGCTTGCGGACTTGTCACCTCGTGGATATATTGACGGTCGATATAGAGTACGCACGAACCACCGTCGATTACACGTACGGTGTGGGCGTCCCAAATCTTATCGAATAGTGTATTCATTGCTTACGCGATTTTAGAAATTGCATCAATGAACGACTCAACCGATGCTGTTACGATATCTGTGTTGGCACCAAATCCGTGATACATCTTACCCTTGTGCGAGATCTGCATATGTACCTTACCCAAGTCATCGCTACCGCGAGTGATGGCCTGTACCAAGTACTCCTCGATGTGAACACGACGCTTGGTTATGTTCTTAACGGCTGTGATGGCTGCATCGACAGGACCGTTGCCACATGCTGTCTCAGTGAAGGTGTCGCCGTCGAAGCTAATCTGCACAGTAGCGGTAGGGATGCTCGACTTACCGCAGACAATCTGCAAGCCTGTAAGCTGGATGCTCATACGGCGGCGTGAAGCGGCAGTGCCGATGAGTACCTCCAAATCGCGTGTAGTAACCATCTTCTTCTTGTCGGCAAGCTCCAGGAAACGCTGATAGATATCGTCGAGCTCTTCGTTCTCAGGGTTGTAACCGATCTCTGCAAGGTGGTGCTTCAGAGCAGCGCGACCGCTTCGTGCAGTGAGCACGATGCTTGACTGGTCAACACCTACATCCTCGGGGTCGATAATCTCATATGTTTCACGGCTCTTCAACACACCGTCCTGGTGGATACCCGATGAGTGTGCAAAAGCGTTGCGACCAACGATAGCTTTATTAGCCTGAACAGGCATACGCATCAGATTCGATACGAGCTTGCTTGTTGTGATAATCTGCTTAGAGTCGATTCCAATCTCGAAGTCGAGGTTGTTGTGGCACTTGATAGCCATTACTACCTCCTCCAATGCTGTGTTACCGGCACGCTCACCCAAACCGTTGATTGTAACCTCCACCTGACGAGCACCATTCTGTACACCGGCCAATGTGTTGGCTGTCGCCATACCCAAATCGTTGTGGCAGTGTGTAGAGATGATAGCCTTGTCGATGTTTGGTACGTTGTTCATCAAGTAGGCAATCTTAGCACCATACTCGCTTGGCAAGCAGTAGCCTGTTGTGTCGGGAATATTTACCACAGTAGCACCAGCTGCGATGACGGCCTCCACAACGCGAGCCAAAAACTCCTCGTCTGTTCGACCAGCATCCTCGGCATAGAACTCCACGTCGTCAACAAAACGACGAGCATACTTCACAGCCTCTACTGCGTGCTCCAAAACGGTCTCTGGAGTCATACGCAACTTCTCATAGATATGATATGTTGATGTGCCAATACCGGTATGGATACGACCACGCTTGGCAAATTCCAATGACTGAGCAGCAACATCGATATCCTTCTTTACGGCACGTGTAAGCGCACAGATGGTAGGATTGCTCACTGCCTTAGAGATCTCAACCACAGAGTTGAAATCACCCGGGCTTGAGATAGGGAAACCTGCCTCGATGATATCTACGCCCAACTTCTCAAGCTGACGAGCAACCTCAATCTTCTCGATTGTATTGAGCTGACAACCTGGTACTTGCTCGGCATCGCGGAGTGTGGTATCAAATATATATACTTTCTCGCTCATAATCTTTTATTATGGGTCTTAAATCAGGCCAAGCTGCGCCGAAACGCAGCTCGAACCAAATTGTATGTTACAAATAATGATTAGTTGTTCTCAGGACGGAGCTTGCGAACTACAGCACCTGCCTGCCACATCTCTGTCTCGCGCATCTCCTTGAGCTCCTCCTCCAACTTCTGACGGTAGTCAGGCTGTGAGTTAGTGTCGATACTGCGCTGAGCCTCGTTACCACAAGCAACCTCGCTATACAACTCCTCGAATACAGGCATAGTTGCATCGCGGAACTTCTTCCACCAGTCGAGTGCACCACGCTGTGCAGTTGTAGAGCAGTTAGCATACATCCAATCCATACCGTTCTCGGCGATGAGTGGCATCAAGCTCTGTGAGAGCTCCTCAACTGTCTCGTTGAATGCCTCAGATGGAGTGTGGCCGTTCTGACGCAAAACCTCGTACTGAGCTGCGAAGATACCCTGGATAGCACCCATCAATGTACCACGCTCGCCTGTAAGGTCAGAGTAAACCTCACGCTTGAATGTAGTCTCGAACAAGTAACCTGAACCAATACCGATACCGAGTGCGATTACACGATCCCAAGCGCGACCAGTAGCATCCTGGAAGATAGCGTAGCTTGAGTTCAAACCACGACCCTGCAAGAACATACGACGGAGTGATG
>JAZQVY010000006.1:0-1699 GCA_045632085.1 Alistipes sp.
TTGGGGATAGTTTATTTGGAGATGGAAACGATTAGCCCATCTTGCCTGTAAGGTAGGCTTTGGTGCGCTCGTCTGATGGGTTGGTGAACATCGTTTCGGTGTCGCCATATTCGACAAGTTCGCCCAAGTACATAAACATCGACTTTGATGAGATGCGTTTTGCCTGCCCCATATTGTGCGTCACGATAAGGATTGTAACCTCCTTCTGCAACTCCAATAGCAACTCCTCGATATGCTTTGTCGCAATAGGGTCGAGTGCAGATGTTGGCTCGTCCATCAATAATACATCGGGCTTCATCGCCAAGGCACGGGCAATGCACAAACGCTGCTGCTGACCACCCGAAAGGAATGTTCCCTTCTTGTTCAGTACATCCTTGACTTCATCCCAAAGGGCTACACTGCGCAAGCAACGCTCAACGGTTGCATCTTTCTCTGCCTTGGAGAGTTTGATACCGTTCAATGCAAAACCCGACAGAACATTGTCGTAGATGCTCATCGTTGGGAATGGTGCAGGGCGCTGGAAGACCATACCCACACGACGACGCACATCGATAGGCTCCATCGCAAGGATATTCTCGCCATTAAGTAGGATTTCGCCATCGACACGGATATTCGGATAGAGGTTATGCATAAGATTTACGGCACGCAGAAGTGTCGATTTACCACAGCCCGAAGGTCCCATAATAGCCGTGATTGTATTTCGCTCAATGGCTGCTGATACATATTTCACAGCCATAGTTTGCTTGGTATATGATACGCAAGTCTTCTTAAACTCCAATATAGGTTTTACTGATTCCATTTCTTTGCAAGATATTTAGCGGTAAGGTTTAATGTAAGTACGAATAACAAGAGGAAGAGCGATGCGCCCCAAATTAGCTCTTGTAGGTTAGGGTCGTTGAAGAACTCCCATATAAGCAGGGGCACGGCAGAGATAGGCTTGTCGATAGAGAAACGCACAAGCGAGCAACCAAGCGCAGTAAACATTAGCGGTGCAGTCTCGCCAATCACTCGTGAGATAGCGAGCAATACACCCGTAAATATACCACCGAAGGCTGCGGGCAACTGCACTTTCATCATTACACGAGCCTTGTTGCCACCCAATGCCAATCCTGCCTCTTTAAGCGATGCAGGGAGGATTTTCAGAGTCTCTTCGGTCGAGCGAATAATGAGCGGGAGCATCATAATACAGAGAGCCACACTACCAGCGATTGCCGAATAACCCTTCATCGGAACAACAACCCAAATGTAGGTGATAATACCGATAATCACCGATGGTGTACCCTGCAAAAGGTCAGTCAAATAGCTTACTATCTGAGCAAAACGATTCTTACTATTCTCTGCCAAGAATGCGCCGCACAAGATACCCACAGGCACAGCAACAACAACCGCCATACCCAGCATTATCATTGTGCCGACAATGCCATTTGCAATACCGCCAGGGATAGGCTCACCCGCTTCGATAGCCTTCATCGCCTTGTAAGCCGTAGGTGTAGGCTCGGTAAAGAATGACCACGAGAGCTGGTCATAACCTCTAAGCAGCACCTCGCCCAATATGGCAAGCAGTGGCACGGCTGTAAGAGCGGCAAGAAAACATACGCTCCAAAGCATAAGTTTGTCCTTTGCCAAACGATTTTTTAGTCTAAATCTATTCATACTACACTATTCTTGCTCGTTTAATCATTATCTTACCCACCATATT
>JAZQVY010000007.1:0-10255 GCA_045632085.1 Alistipes sp.
CCCAACATCTTACTCACTGTAGATATATTCAAGTGTCGCTCGTTTAGTTGGTAGTGTGCAAAGGTGTGACGTAACAGATGAGAGTGCATATGTTTCTCAATTCCAACAATACCACCAATCTCTTTAAGGTATCTATTATAACAAGCGTTGGATATATCAATATTATAATTATACTTTTCAAGAATTGCTAAAGCCTCATCATTAACAACAGATAAAAACTCGACATTAGTCTTTTGACGTTTCTTCTTGATGAAAAGAGTATCCTTGTGTTGCTGAATATCCTCTCGTTTAATATCTACTAGATCGCAATACGCCAAACCTAGATTTATTTCAAGAATAGCAAAGTCTGCCACTCGTTGTAATCTTTCAGACTCAAATTTAGTGCTACGAATCTTCTCAACTTCCTCAGAAGTTAGATACTCTACTGGTTTAGGTCGCTTAACCACCTTTATAGTTGCAAAAAGATTATTATCAGGTATTTTATTGTTATTGATACCAAATGTTATGAAGGTCTTAACTATTACCCATTGATTGGCAAATGTAGAATTTTGCTGACGACTGCGCATATCTGCTACAATATTCTTCATATCACTATTGGTAACATCCCTACACTCTTTATTCTTTAAGAACTCTATTACATATCGCATTATTCGTACATACTTACGATACACATTATCTGATAAATCTACACCTAGACGTTTTTTAATAATCTTCATGTAGTCATCTCGCAAATCAGATAATCGGTAACTTTTTGCATTGAATCCATTCTTCAATACCTCTTTTACTGATTCTGCAGTTACCTCACGCCCCATTGCCTGCAATTGAGAGACTATGCGAAATACTCGAACACGCTCTTGTTCGCAATACATATTTATATGATTATCTCTCTTAGATGCTCTTAATCTATGAAACTCCTCAGGGTAAACCTTCATAGGAAGAAATAGAACTGAACGCTTACGATTGATGTTGATAACAAGTTCAATAGGAACAAGACCATTCTTGTCACATTTTTGCTCTCTGATTCGGAAAATGAAACTCCACATGTTAATCTCTTATAGTCAAATTGTTAAACCATTTTGAGACCCAAAAAGTTGGTAACAGGAGAGGTAACACCACAGGTAACATATTCACTGCAAAATAGCGGTTATAGCTATATTTAAAGTGTTGCAGCCTTATTATCGAAGATAAGATTTATTCGCCTTGATTTATTTCGCAAAAGATTTATTCTCAATCATTTACGTGCAATATCAAAGCCCTATAAACACAAAAAAACCTCACAACTTACGTTGCAAGGCTTTCAAGTTTTGGGTGGAAGATGGGATTCGAACCCACGACCTTCGGAACCACAATCCGTCACTCTAACCGACTGAGCTACATCCACCATTTGCAATTTGATTTCTCAAATCGGTTGCAAATATACTAGGTTCTGTGGTATAATCCAAATAAAATACGAAAAAAATGCATTATTTGCTGAAACTTTATCCTGTGGTAATGCGGAAAAAGTCTATATGCCACAATTCTATTTCTCTATTTTGCGGTTTTTGAGGATGTTGAGCTTGGGCAGACTCTTTGGAAGCGGAATCTTGAATCCCTTCTTCTTGATAGGAGTAAGCGCAACCTCGACATCGGCACTCTCGCCAGCCTTAAGTAGAATCTCGAAACCTACACGTGTGACACCCTCGTCCTTAAGCTCGCAGTCGAGATACTTGTGCTCGGGCCAAATCTTGGCTGTGGCATCGAGGCGACTATTAAGTTTAAGGTACATAGTCTTGCCGTCCTGTGTGAGCATAATAAGCTGAGGAGTGAGAAGCTCAGCCTTTGCCTGAGTGGCCATCTTCCACTCGACCTTGGTAGCGGCATCGCCCGCAACGATGTGGTCGGTGATGGTTAGGTGGTCATTCTTGTCGAGCTCGGCGTGGCGTGTCACCTGCTTGGCATAGGGCGCAAATACGGCTGTCATATCGATAGTGGTACCCTTGCTGCGTGGGGTGTCGAACGACTCGATAATCTCGGCTTTGCCGTTTACTTCGTGGCGCTGGCCATTGAAGGTGAGGGTGTTGTGCGACTCTGCGCCAATGCGGAAGATACTCCAGCGGTCATTGTTCTGGCTCATATTCCAAAGACCGATGCCAGCCTGCTCCAGGCGGTTATAATCGTGCATACCCAAATCCACAGCCCAGCGAACACCGTCATACTCATATATAAATGAGCCGGCATCCATATGACCGTGGTTGCTCGATGCCTTGCCTCCCTTGATGGCAAAGTAGCTGTCGTCTGCCTTGCTCCAACCGCTACGGTAGATGAAGAGTGGCACTTCGCCATTTGCGCTCCAGGTGTTCTTTGTTGGGAGTTTTGTTTCGCTTAGATTGATACCCGAGCCAAATAAAATTTGAAGTGGCAACAATCTGTCGGCGTGAATCTTACCTGCTGCCAGCAACCTTTCGTCGATGGCCACAATCGAAGCATCGCCATTTTCGCGTGCAAACCAATATTTTGCGGGCAATGGATAGCAGTTGCTTCCCGAATCGAAATAGTTGTAGGCCATATTTGATGGAGCAACCATATAGGTCATAAAATCGGCAGTATGCATAAAACTCTTTTGCGACTTTATGCCGGCATCGGTGTCGAGCGCCGACTGCAGGGCTGCCACCAGCATAACCTCGAATGTAGTTCCATACTCCCAGTATGAGTATCCTTCGGGGTAGGCTCCATCGGGGTCATAGCACTTCTGGGCCAAAGGGTTAGATTTCAAACACTTGGCAATAAGGTTTTTACAATATTCTGGCGAACGCTCCATTGTAGCCAATGCGCCGAATATCATACCTGCGTTGCACACCTGGTTCCAGTTGTTGGTACTATTGAAGAACCACGCGTGAGACTTATTCTCCGAAGCGAGCAAGCCCTTCTCGTAGATGGCTGTGCCGATTATGCTGCGCGAATGAACCGACAAATATTTGTACAGCCAATCGTATCCTATGGCCATAGCAAGTGTTGCCTCGCCCACATCGAGAAAGTGCGATGGGTTCCAATCAGAGAATTTGCTCAGGGCCAACATCTCTTGCTCGGCACGAGCGGCATAGCGTTTGTCTTCGGTTGTGACATATGCATAAGAGAGATAGAAAATTCTCTTCAACGCTGTGCGTGAGATGCTAAGCAAGCGACGGCCTGTCATCACTCTCTCGACAGGTGCTGAGCTGAGCATTTTGTCGGCCTCGGCGATTATGAAGTTGTGAACAGCCTTGGCATTAGATGACTTTTCAACATACTCCTTCATAGCCGTCACGTCGCCACTCTTCAGCAGAATGCGAGGGTGTGGGGCGAGCTTGTCATAGTCGATAGCCTGTGCCAGAAGTGATGAGATGCCTATAAATGTTACCGAAAATAGTGTCAGAAGCAGTTTTTTCATAATAAAAATCAATTTCGTGGCGAAAATTACAAATAATTTTGCAAACTTCGCACTTTGAATGGCAGTTTAATTTCCCAGAGGCAGAAAAGGGAGCTGTGTGTGACATTTTGTCATATGTAAAGCGCAGCCGATGGCAGAAATGTATGCCAAAAAGGTTTTGGCACACCTGTTGTTCATAGGAAAGTCGTTACTGAGGTGGTCGGGTGATAACGGCCACGCGAATTTGATAACGTGTAAACAAATTTAAACAATAAAAAACTACGATTATGACAATTAAACCACTTTCAGACCGTGTATTGGTATTGCCCAATCCGGCAGAGGAGAAGACCGCAGGCGGTTTGTTTATTCCTGACACAGCAAAGGAGAAGCCCCTTATGGGTAAGGTAGTAGCTGTTGGCCCTGGTACTGCAGATGTTAAGATGGAGGTTAAGGAGGGTGATACAGTTATCTATGGCAAGTACGCTGGTACTGAGATCAACGTAGATGGTACTGACTACCTCATTATGAAGCAGAGCGACATCATGGCAATTTGCTAATTGATGGCTGATTTTTTAACAAAGTAATTTTTTTGAAAAGATGGCAAAGGAGATTAAATATAATGTAGAGGCTCGCGACCTTCTCAAGGAGGGCGTTGACGCATTGGCAAATGCCGTTAAGGTAACACTCGGTCCTAAGGGTCGTAACGTGATTATCGAGAAGAAGTTTGGTGCACCTCAGGTAACTAAGGACGGTGTGTCAGTAGCTAAGGAGATTGAGTTGGAGGACCACTTCGCAAATATGGGTGCTCAGATGGTTAAGGAGGTTGCCTCTAAGACTAACGACGACGCTGGTGATGGTACAACAACTGCAACTGTTTTGGCTCAGGCTCTTATCGGTGTAGGTTTGAAGAACGTAACAGCTGGTGCTAACCCAATGGATTTGAAGCGCGGTATGGACAAGGCTGTAGCTATCGTGGTTGAGGAGCTCCAGAAGCAGAGCCAGGTTGTAGGCAACGACATCTCGAAGATCGAGCAGGTTGCTACAATCTCAGCTAACAACGACAGCGCTATCGGTAAGCTCATCGCTGAGGCTATGGGTAAGGTAAACAACGAGGGCGTTATCACAGTTGAAGAGGCTAAGGGTACCGAGACTCACGTTGACGTGGTTGAGGGTATGCAGTTCGACCGTGGTTACATCTCGGCTTACTTTATGACCGACACTGAGAATATGGTTGCTGAGTTGGAGAAGCCACTTATCCTTATCACAGACAAGAAGATCTCTACAATGAAGGAGATTATGGGCATCTTGGAGCCAGTGGCTCAGAATGGCCGTGCACTCTTGATCATTGCTGAGGATGTTGATGGCGAGGCTTTGTCAGCATTGGTTGTTAATAAGTTGCGTGGTACATTGAAGATTGCTGCTTGTAAGGCTCCAGGCTTCGGTGACCGTCGTAAGGATATGTTGGAGGATATCGCAATCCTCACAGGTGGTACAGTGATCTCTGCTGACAAGGGTATGAAGATCGAGGAGGCTACTATCGAGATGTTGGGTTCTGCTGAGAAGATCTCTATGAACAAGGAGACTACAACTATCGTTGATGGTGCTGGTCAGAAGGAGGCTATCGCAACTCGTATCTCTCAGCTCCGTGGTGGTATCGAGACTGCTAAGTCTGACTACGACCGCGAGAAGTTGCAGGAGCGCTTGGCTAAGCTCTCAGGCGGTGTGGCTGTTCTCTACGTAGGTGCTGCTACTGAGGTTGAAATGAAGGAGAAGAAGGATCGTGTTGACGATGCTTTGGCTGCTACACGTGCTGCAGTTGAGGAGGGTATCGTTCCTGGTGGTGGTGTTGCTTACATCCGTGCCGTTGCAGCTTTGGAGAATGTTAAGGGTGACAACGAGGACCAGACAACAGGTATCCAGATCGTTAAGCGTGCTATCGAGGAGCCTTTGCGTCAGATCGTAGCTAACGCTGGTGGCGAGGGTTCTGTAGTTGTTAACAAGGTTAAGGAGAGCGCAGGTAACATCGGTTACAATGCTCGCGAGGATAAGTACGAGGATATGTTGGTTGCTGGTATCATCGACCCAACTAAGGTATCACGCGTAGCTTTGGAGAACGCTGCTTCTATCGCTTCTATGTTCCTCACAACTGAGTGTGTTGTGGCAGACAAGAAGTCTGATGCTCCTGCTGTTCCTGCTATGCCACAGGGCGGTATGGGTGGTATGATGTAATCGTACTCAAATTCTTATATATCGTAGGGTGTCTGATTCGGTTCGGACACCCTATCTTTTTTGCTGCATAGTTGGGTTGGGTAAAATAGCTCTTGCTATACAACTTCTTAGGTATATTGATATACTATGAGGCTGCTGACATTTAGGTGTCGGCAGTCTTTTTTTTGCATAGTTGGGTTGGGTGGGGGTGAGTTGTGGCAGATGATTTGCTTTATTTGAGCGAAATGATTACTTTTGTTTGACGTGATAGGCGGTGTGATATGAATTACTCATTCTTACATAGAGCTCTTGGTTGTTTGGCGGTGGCTGTGGTTGCGTGGCTGATGATGGGGTGTATAAATGATGATCACCTCGATGCTGACGAGACCACACTTGTGGAGGTGGGCCATCAGGCACCCGACTTTACTGTCGAGATGCTCGATGGCAGGAGTATTAGTCTGCGAGATTTGCGAGGTGGGGTAGTGCTACTCACATTTTGGGATCCGGAGTGTCCTTCGTGCCGTAACCTGATGGCTGCGACGCCCTCGCGCATAGTGGAGCGAATGGAGACGGCAGGAGTGACATATCTGCCCATATCACGAGGCTATAGCAGGGCTGTAATAGCCGATTTCTGCCAGAGTAATGGTTATACCTTTCCGGTGGGACTCGACCCCGATAAGAGCATTTATACTCTCTATGCCACCAAGTTTGTGCCACGTAGCTTTATAATCGACAAGAGAGGTGTGGTGAGAGATCTATATGTGGAGTATGAACTCGACCAGCTCGACGAGATACTGAGTGCAGCTGAGCGCTTGGCCGAAGAGTAAAGCCAGTGAAATAGTAGAATAATAGACAAAATCCCTGTGGACTTTTTAGTCTGCGGGGATTGTTGTTTGCGGTGGCGAGTGTAATGTTTTGGACTGAATGGTTGTTTTTTGGGCTAAAATGTTGTATATTTGGATTTGTGAACGCCCCGAAGGGTGGGGCGGAGAGAGTTCAGGAAAGACTAAATTTTAGAGATATGTTTAAAAAGTTTATCAATTTCTACAAAACCAGCGCTCCTGCGGCTCAGCTCGAGATAAGCGACGAGGCGAAGGATAAGCTCTACAAGAAGCTGCGTTTTCAGGCCTTTGCGGCGGGTACTATTGGCTATAGCCTCTATTATGTGTGCCGTACGAGCTTGAATGTGGTGAAGAAACCTATTCTCGATAGCGGTGCATTGGATGCCACACAGTTGGGTGTTATCGGCTCATCGTTGCTGTTTGCCTATGCTATAGGTAAGTTTGTGAATGGATTCTTGGCCGACTATAGTAATATCAAACGATTTATGGCTACAGGCCTTGCAGTGTCGGCGGTTGCTAACCTGCTGATGGGTGTGTTGGGCCTGGCATCAGGTGCAGCGGTATCGTCGGCTGTGTTGTTTATCGCTATGTCGATTATGTGGGCCATCAACGGCTGGTCGCAGTCTATGGGTTCGCCCCCTTCGGTTATTGCGCTCTCGCGTTGGTATCCGCTCGATAAGCGAGGTACATACTACGGATTCTTCTCGGCAAGCCACAACATTGGCGAGTTCTTCTCGTTCCTCTTCGTGGGTAGCCTTGTGGCAACAGCGGGTTGGCAGTGGGGATTCTTCGGCTCGACCATTGCGGGTGTGTTGGGTGTGATATTCATCATCCTCTTTATGCACGATACTCCTGAGAGCAAGGGCCTGCCATCAATTACCGAGTTGGCGCACGAGCAGAAGCAAGAGTCGGACAATCAGTCGGTTAAAGATGTGCAGAAGCTGGCATTGCGTACGCCTGCGGTGTGGATTTTGGCCTTGGCGAGCTCGTTTATGTATATTAGCCGCTATGCTATCAATGGCTGGGGTGTGCTCTATCTGCAGGAGGCTAAAGGTTTCGACCTGGTCGATGCTACACAGATTATCTCAATCAACGCCCTGCTGGGTATCATAGGTACAGTCTTCTCGGGCTGGATTTCGGATAAGTTCTTTAAGGGTAGCCGCAATATCCCTGCGCTGGTGGCAGGAGTGTTGAACACGGTGGGTCTTATACTCTTCGTCTATGGCGGCAATAGCTGGTTTGTGAATGCGTTGAGTATGGTTATCTTCGGTATCGCTATCGGCGTGCTTATCAGCTTCCTGGGCGGCTTGATGGCCGTTGATGTGGTGCCTCGCAAGGCTTCGGGTGCAGCGTTGGGCGTTGTGGGTATGGCAAGCTACGTGGCCGCAGGTATCCAGGACGTGGTGAGCGGTGCGCTTATCGATGCCGGCAAGACGGTGGTCGATGGGGTTACAACTTACGACTTCAGCACTGCCGCAATCTTCTGGATTGGCGCATCTATCATATCGTTCGTACTGCCTATATTTAACTGGCGTAAGAAGGCAAATGCATAAGTCAAGTGTAATATAATTAATAGAGCTATTCCTCCTCGGGGTAGCTCTTTTTCTTTGTTGTATCAGCAACAAAAAAATCCCCACAAGCAATCGCCTGCGGGGATTCTATTTATGGTTGAGTGAATTACTCAGTCATAGCCTGCTGGATAGCAACTGCAACTGCAACAGTAGCACCTACCATTGGGTTGTTACCCATACCCAGGAAGCCCATCATCTCAACGTGTGCTGGTACTGATGAAGAACCTGCAAACTGAGCGTCAGAGTGCATACGACCCAAAGTATCGGTCATACCGTAAGAAGCTGGACCTGCGCCCATGTTATCTGGGTGCAATGTACGGCCTGTACCACCACCAGATGCTACTGAGAAGTACTTCTTGCCTGCCAATACGCGCTCCTTCTTATATGTACCTGCTACTGGGTGCTGGAAGCGTGTTGGGTTAGTTGAGTTACCAGTGATTGATACGTCAACGTCCTCCTTCCACATAACTGCTACACCCTCGCGTACGTCGTCAACACCATAGCAACGAACCTTTGCACGCAAACCGTCAGAGTATGGAGTCTCCTCTACAACAGCTACCTCGCCAGTGTAGTAGTCGAACTGTGTCTGAACGTAAGTAAAGCCGTTGATACGAGAGATGATCTTAGCAGCGTCCTTACCCAAACCGTTCAAGATAACGCGCAATGGGTTCTGACGTACCTTGTTTGCCATCTCAGCGATCTTGATAGCGCCCTCAGCGGCAGCGAATGACTCGTGACCAGCCAAGAATGCGAAGCACTGAGTCTCCTCGCGCAACAAACGTGCAGCCAAGTTACCGTGGCCGATACCAACCTTACGGTCGTCAGCTACTGAACCTGCGATGCAGAATGCCTGCAAACCCTCACCGATAGCCTCGGCAGCGTCAGCAGCGTTAGTGCAACCCTTCTTGATAGCGATAGCAGCACCTACTACGTAAGCCCACTTTGCATTCTCGAAGCAGATTGGCTGTGTCTCCTCACACATCTTGTAAGGATCAATACCCTTAGCGTCGCAGATAGCCTTAGCCTCCTCGATGCTTGCGATTCCATACTGTGCGAGCACCTCGTTGATGTGGTCGATTCGGCGCTCGTAGCTCTCAAATAAATTTGCCATATCTAAATTCTCTTTTTTCGATTATACAATTGGTTTACTCCTGACGAGGATCGATGTACTTAACTGCGTCCTTGAAACGGCCATAAGAACCCTTAGCCTTCTCCAAAGCCTCAGCTGGCTCGATACCCTTCTTGATGAACTCCATCATCTTGCCAAGGTGTACGAACTCATAGCCGATAACCTCATCGTTAGCGTCCAAAGCCATACGTGTACAGTAACCCTCGGCCATCTCCAAGTAGCGAGTACCCTTAGCTACAGTACCGAACATAGTACCAACCTGTGAACGAAGACCCTTGCCCAAGTCCTCAAGACCTGCACCGATAGGAAGACCGCCCTCAGAGAAAGCTGACTGTGTACGACCGTAAACAATCTGCTTGAAGAGCTCGCGCATAGCTGTATTGATAGCATCGCAAACCAAGTCGGTGTTCAAAGCCTCCAAGATAGTCTTACCTGGGAGAATCTCTGATGCCATAGCAGCTGAGTGAGTCATACCAGAGCAACCGATTGTCTCAACCAAAGCCTCCTGGATGATACCCTCCTTAACGTTGAGAGTAAGTTTGCAGGCACCCTGCTGAGGAGCACACCAGCCCACACCGTGTGTAAGACCTGAAATGTCCTTAATCTCCTTAGCTACAACCCACTTTCCCTCCTGAGGGATTGGTGCAGATGCGTGATTAGCACCCTTTTTAACGCAGCACATCTGCTGCACTTCGTGTGAATAAATCATAATTTAGAAGAGTTTATTTGTTACTATAACAGTTCGTTAATACTCTTTGTGCCTGCCAATTTCCAGGCCAAGCACATCAAACCTCAGCAAAGATACGAATATTTTTGCTCAATAGCAATAGGGAAATCAAAAATAGAAGTACATTAAATAGAATTTAGGGAGATTAGGGAGATTAGGGAGGCTGTATTGGGTTGAAAGATGAAAGATGAAAGATGAAAGATGAAAGATGAAAGATGAGAGATGAGACACACTCCTCCGTCACTTCGTGACACCTCCTCTAACTTAGAGGAGGAGCTATATAAAAACTCTCCCTCTAAGGTAGAGGGAGTACCCGTAGGGGGAGGGAGTGTGCGTTGAGATGAGAGATAAGAGAGATTAGGGAGATTAGGGAGGACTTTCCTTAAATTCCTT
>JAZQVY010000008.1:0-5881 GCA_045632085.1 Alistipes sp.
AGTCCGCAGCATAGTAGACCTATGTGAGGAACTCGCTTATTGAAGAGCGGTGCAAAATTTACCGCTCAAAATGATTTTTACTTGCGGATAGCTGCTACTCCTGGAAGCTCCTTACCCTCGATATACTCGAGAAGTGCACCACCACCGGTAGATACATACGATACCTTGTCAGCAAGACCGAACTTGTTGATACAAGCTACAGAGTCGCCACCACCGATGAGCGAGTATGCGCCATTGGTCTGAGTAGCCTCAGCGATAGCCTCAGCTACAGCACGAGAACCTGTAGAGAACTTGTTGATCTCGAATTCACCTACAGGACCATTCCAGAGGATAGTCTTGCACTTGAGGATCTCCTCACGGAAGAGCTTCTTACCCTCCTCAGAGATGTCGACACCCTCCCACTCTGCTGGGATATCCTTAACAGGAGCAGTCTGAGTATTTGCCTCCTCGCTGAAGTCGTCGCAAACGAGAGCATCTGGCGACATTACAAACTCTACGCCACGAGCCTTAGCCTTAGCAAGGATGTCGAGAGCTACAGGGAACATATCTGGCTCGCAAATCGACTTACCTACATTGCCACCGAGAGCACCTGCGAAGGTGTAGGTCATACCACCACCGATGATGATCTTGTCAACCTTCTCCATCAAAGTCTCGATGATAGTGATCTTGGTCGAAACCTTCGAACCACCAACGATAGCTACGAATGGACGCTGTGGGTTCTGCATCATACCGTCGATAGCCTTCAACTCGTTCTCCATTACATAACCGAACATCTTGTCCTGTGGGAAGTACTCAGCGATGAGAGCGGTCGACGAGTGAGCACGGTGAGCTGTACCGAATGCGTCGTTGATGTAGCAGTCTGCATACGAAGCCAACTTCTTAACGAACTCCTTCTGTGGACCCTCCTTAAGAGCCTTCTTTGCAGCCTTCTTCTCCTCAGCTGTAGCATCCTCAGCCAAACCACGAGGCTTACCCTCCTCCTCAGCGTAGAAACGGAGGTTCTCGAGCAACATAACCTCACCCGGCTTCAAGTTAGCAGCCATCTCAGCAGCCTTCTCGCCCATGCAGTCACCTGCGAACATTACCTTCTCGCCCAAACGAGCCTCGATAGCAGGAACAATCTGCTCCAACGAGAACTTTGGATCCGGATTCTTCTTTGGACGACCGAGGTGCGACATAAGGATTACGGCACCACCCTTCTCCAACACCTTCTTGATGGTTGGGATAGCGGCACGAATACGAGTGTCGTCAGTTACCTGTCCCTCGCCATTGAGAGGCACATTGAAATCCACACGGATAATGGCACGCTTGCCGGTAAAGTCATAATTGTCAATTGCGAACATAACTTTTTAGTTTTTAAGTGAATTATACTTGATTGTTATTTCATTAACATTTCCAACGGTGCAAAGATACAAAAAAATGCAGAATGCAAAATGCAAAAAGCAGAATTAAATTAAAAATTAAGAGTTAAAAGTATATATTTTTACGGCTTTTAGCTATTAGCCATTGGCCATTAGCTAAAGCACCTCTCATATATTGCGAATATTAAAATTCATACCCGACAATTAACAATAATCATCAAACGGATCTTCTCCAGTCCACTCCAATCCTTGTTCTAGGGTAAAGTATTTTCGACCTCCATCTTCCTCGAAGAAAGTCCTTAAACTTTCATGAATAAACTTACCCTCAAAATAGTGAATTTTACTGAGAGCATAAGGCTTTATACAATTGGGACTGGGGTTACAACTTAGGATAATAATTGTATTTTCCTTCGTATGTGCTTTGTCGATAACTCTTTGCACCTCATTACTACCATAATAAATAGTTGAGTTATAAGCCTCTCCTATAACTATCTGATTATAGTATTCTTCAATAGGATTGTTTCCAATCGTATCAGGGCAACATAAAAAATCTGTTGGCGTTTTCCAATTTAATTGCCAGGCTGTTTCAGGAGATTTGGCTTTAACTAAATTAGACTCTGAAAATAATTCTTTTAGCCGATACTCTTCCAATGTCAAATCCTGTAATGATGCAAAATGCTCAAGAACTTGTTCGTATTGGCTACTCCTATACTTTTTTAAATGTTCGTGAATAAATTTTCCATCTTTACAATATATCTTGGATAACCTAAAAAAATCATTAGTGCCACTAAGTACAATAATTGCATTGGCATCTTTTGTAAAAGCTTTATTAACGGTTTTCTGAACCATTAAGTTAAATTCTGAACACATTGTTATGCTATAGTTCTCTTCTATAACAAGTTGATTGTAATACTCTTGTAGGGGACTACTTCCTATTGATTTAGGGCAACAAGGGAAGCGTGCCGGAGTCTTACAATTCTTTTGCCAGGCTATATTTGGAAATGTTGCTTTAATCAAATCTGATTCAAAAGGTCTTATTTCTGATTCGTTTGCTTCGTTTTGTGTAGACATCCATTCTTCAGGTACTCCCCATTCATTAGGTAGAATTTCTTGTAATGAACTTGATATATTTTTCCATTCATCATCTGATACAATAAAATCAGATTTACCTTCTATTGCTGTAGATGTGTTTTCTTTATTCGACGATGTCGGCACAGATTGAGTAATGGTCCGTTGTTTGCGATACACACCATCATTCAATTTACCGCCCATCAAAGGTTTTGGACTCTTTGCTTGGTCTGCCCAATATCGTTTTATGTTTTCATACGCCGTAGCAGCCGCTTCTTTGGTTACAGTACGCATCCATTCCAACGAAGGCTCCTTGACTTGATCGAGTCTTTCTCGCAATATATTTGGATTTTCAATAAACGCTTCAATACTTCCGCATATAAAAATAATCTTACTGCGAGTAATCTCATTGTTCAAAGCATTTTCTAAACGAGTAAACCAGCGTAAGTTTTCCACACGATTATTACAACGATTGGTGTCTATGTGGTCCACTACAAACTTTTTTGAATCCCTCTCTCCAAGAAAAGCTGTCGCAACGATTATATGGACTCTATGGTCACCTAATAGCATATAACCCGTTTTGGAATTTTTGAACCCAAATGTCCATCTTTCATCATCAAGACGAGGCCTTTTCCCTTCTCGCTTATGACGAAATATTGCACCATTATCACGCACCGAGTAGTGTTCATCTTTGTAAACACATTCTTTAACCTCTTTGTAGTCGTTTATCATAGTCTAACTTATTTTCCGCAAAAGTACCATATGATTTTGACAACTTCTGTCAATAGCAAGAGATTTGTAAATAATTTTCACATCTGCTAGGTATTAAAAATCATACCCACAAAACGGAGAACTGACACTCTCTCCCCTACCCATGTGTCGGGTATTAAAATTAATACCTGGCAAATATAAGGGGCGAAATAGTGGTTGTGGATGCTTATTTTATTTCAATTTTCATGAGCTCCTCGCCGAGGCTGTGAAGGAATCTCTCAATCTCCATTGCTCGCTCAAACGAAGGTCGCTTTACACCATTGACATAATGCTGCATCAAAGCCTCATTTATGCCCATAGCACGAGCAACTTGTCGGACATTCAATTCGGGGAAACGGGTAAAAATCACTCCGATAGGATTTTCCTCTGCTAGAGGTGGAAGTTTGTCTATGTCTAACATAACTGCAAATTTTGGTTACCCAAATTTAACCATTTCACCCGACATCTCCAAATCATGGGTATGAATTTTAATACCCACTATTTGGGGTGGTGTCTATATTTACCAAAATGAGGAAAGTTGGTCAAAAAGGAGAAATTTCAGAGTAATTTCTAATTCTCAATTTGCCGTAGGTTAGAAGACCTCCTGGAGAATTTCGATCGAGCGCACCGAGCGGATAGCCTCGAGGTGAATGGAATAGTACTCGACAAGGCGTGAGAGCATCGCCACTCGTTGCTCTCGATTGAGCGGTATCTCGCCCAAACATTCGAGGTCTGTTTCGGTCAGGTCTCGCAGCAACTCCGCCTCCTCTGCATTCATAATGTGGTCGTGCAGTGGCATTTCCGCCACATACAACCCCTCACGCATATCGAACCACCACCCCTTGCGGTGTTCATTGCCGGGGAAATAGCCAAGATATCGGCTCAGATTAGCCAAAAACCAAAGGTGGAAATTTGCCACGCCCTCATCTATCTCATCCAGCGCACACACCGAGCTATGCACAAAGTCGAAAAGCGGTTCATTTGCCTCGCTCTCACCCACAAGGCGGTACAATACCTCCGCCATAAAGAGGGCCATTGTCGATTTACGGATATCGTAAGGCAACGACTTGAAGACCACATCGTTCTGCACCTCACGCATCTTATGAAGGTCGCTATGCGAAGACTCCAAACCCTCGAACTGCAGCAAGAAAAGCGGCTGAAAGAGTGCCATCTTCGAGCCACGACCACGAGCCGAGCGCACACCCTGCACCATATAGCTCTGACGGCCATAGCGATCGGTCAGCATCTGCACAACCATTCCGCTATCGCCATATTTTACGGTCGATAGCACCACTCCTCGAGCCTTATATCCCTTCATTGCCTGTGCCATAGCTTACAACGATATTTTTTCGACCGTTTCACGCAGGCGTGAGGTATCGAGGTGAGTATATATCTCGGTGGTTTCGATACTCTCGTGTCCGAGCATCTCCTGTACCTGACGAATACTCGCTCCACCCGCCAGCAGATGTGTAGCAAACGAGTGGCGGAAGATATGAGGGCTCACCGTCTTGTCGATGCCCGCACGCTCCACCGCATCACGAATGACATAAAAGACCATCACACGGGTGAGAGCCGAGCCTCGATTACTCAAAAAGAGGATATCCTTATTCTTCGAATCCTTAGCCTTGCGCTCATCCATATAGATCATTATGCGCTCCCTTGCAACATTGCCAATCGGCACAAGGCGTTGCTTGCTGCCCTTACCCATAACACGGATATAGCCCTCGCCAAAAAAGAGGTCCGACAAACGCAATGCTGTAAGCTCCGACACTCGCAGACCGCACGAATAGAGCAGCTCCAGCATAGCACGATCACGCTTGCCCTTGGTTGTATCGAGCGGTATGGAGTTTATAATCTGCTCCACCTCCTCCACCGTCAGCACATCGGGAAGATGACGAGTGCGCTTAGGTGTCGATATCATCTCGGTTGGCGACTGTTCGATTTTATCGTTTATCAGCAAATAGTTGAAGAATGCCTTCACTCCGCTCAGCTCTCTCGCCTGCGAAGCTTTTGTATGTTTGCACTCCTCGAAGAGGTAGGCGAGGTAACGCTCTACCATATACTGCTCGACCTTAGTTGGCGGAACATCGTACATACGAAGAATAAAGCCGGCAAAGGTGGTATAATCACGCATATAGGCCTCGACGGTATTCTCCGACAAGCCCTTCTCCAACTTGATGTACTGCTTGAAGCCCTTCGCAGCTTTGTTCCACTTTTCGCTATTATCCGCCATGGTTGCTCGGTTACTTTACTACCTACAAAGATAGTGATTTTTTAACATAAAAAGAAAGAGATGCATCTCTTTCGAAACGCATCTCTTTTGAAAATTGGTAACTGACTACCAGCTTGCCTTCTTAACGCCTGGGATAAGACCAGCAGAAGCCATCTCACGGAACTGGATACGGCTGATGCCGAACTGACGCATGTAACCCTTTGGACGACCGGTGAGCATGCAACGGTTGTGCTGACGGATAGGGTTTGCGTTGCGTGGGAGCTTCGAAAGAGCGATCCACGCCTCCTCGTGATCAATCTCGCCGGCTTTCAACTGCGCTGCGATCTCGTCACGCTTGTGCTGATAACGAGCAGCCAACTTTGCACGCTTTACCTCACGTGCCTTCATCGATTCCTTTGCCATAGCTTATTGATTCTTTTTAGCGTTTTTGAATGGCAAACCAAACTCACGGAGAAGTGCGTATGCCTCC
>JAZQVY010000009.1:0-115623 GCA_045632085.1 Alistipes sp.
TGCAACTCAGAAGACTGTTGACGGTCCATCTTTGAAGGACTGGCGTGGTGGTCGTGCAGCTGCTGGTAACATCATCCCATCTTCTACAGGTGCTGCTAAGGCTGTAGGTGTTGTATTGCCAGAGTTGAACGGTAAGCTTACTGGTATGGCATTCCGCGTTCCTACTTTGGACGTATCAGTAGTTGACTTGACAGTTAACTTGGCTAAGCCTGCAACATACGCTGAGATCTGCGAGGCTATGAAGGCTGCTTCAGAGGGTGAGTTGGCTGGCGTTTTGGGTTACACTAACGAGGATGTTGTTTCATCTGACTTCTTGGGTGACGCTCGCACTTCAATCTTCGACGCTAAGGCTGGTATCGCTTTGACTGACACATTCGTTAAGGTTGTATCTTGGTACGACAACGAGTGGGGTTACTCAAACAAGGTATTGGACCTCATCTCAGTTATGAAGGCTTACAACAAGTAATCTATAACCAAATAGATACTTTCAACCGACTTCCTTTGGGGAGTCGGTTTTTTTATTATCTTTGTGAAAACAGCACAACCTAAATAGTATGAAACTGTTACGTCACACCCTCTTTGTCCTTTTCATCGGCCTATATCTAAGCGTTACTATGCCCTGCTCAGCACAAAACTTGGGGTGCATCACCATCAGTGAAAACCGACACTATCTGCAATACGAAGATGGCAGCCCATTCTTCTATCAGGGCGACACAGCGTGGGAACTCTTCCACCGCCTCACACGCGAGGAGGCCGACCTCTATCTCAAAGATAGAGCCAGCAAGGGTTTCAATGTGATTCAAGCCGTAGCCTTAGCCGAGCTTGACGGCATCAACGCCCCCAACGCCTACGGCCACAAACCACTTGTGAATCGTAACCCCGCAAAACCCGCCACCCAAGAGGGCGAGCAGAATGACTATTGGGACAATGTCGATTACATTATCGGCCGAGCCAACTCCTTAGGTATGTATGTTGGTCTACTCCCCACATGGGGTAGCTGGTGGAAAGATAACGACAAGATTTTCACTCCGCAGAATGCCGAGCAATATGGTCGTTGGATAGCCGAGCGATACGGTAAATATAGTGTAATATGGATTTTAGGAGGTGACCGCAATCCCGATAACGACTACCACAAGAGAATCATTCGTGCTATGGCTCGCGGCATACGAAGCGTGGATAAGAGAAATCTAATGACCTATCACCCCACAGGCTGGCAAACATCATCACGCTGGTTTCACAACGACGAGTGGCTTCAATTTAATGGCCGACAGAGTGGCCACCATCAGCGTTACAACTCCAATGCACAGATAGTCGGCGACTTCAACCTATCGCCCACAAAACCAATCATCGAGTTGGAGCCTTTGTACGAAGACCACCCACTCGAATTTCAACCCAACGAGGATGGCCACTCAAACGCTTGGGACGTCAGACGCGCACTCTATTGGAGCGTATTCTATGGCTCGGCAGGCGTCACCTATGGCCACCACTCCGTATGGCAGATGTACGATGCAGAAAAGCGAGACGCAATAAATCGACCTATGATGTCGTGGCAAGAGGCTATCAACCAACCCGCCTCCGACGATGTAAGACACCTCAAGGAGCTGATGCTCTCGCGACCCTACTATTCGAGAATACCCACCGAGGAGTTTATCACTCCAAGCAGTGTCGATACGGCAATGCCTGGAGCTGGTCGCTATCGTTTTGTCGCAACGATAGATAGCGCAGGGAGTTACGCGATGGTCTATGCACCCATATCACGCACATTTTCTGTAAATTGCAATAAGATTAAAGCCGAGAAGATTAGAGCTTGGTGGTACTGCCCTCGCACAGGCAAGGCAAAAAAGATTGGTACACTGCTGAACAACAAGCCGACGATGAGCTTCACGCCACCCCACGCAGGCGAAGCGGAGGATTGGGTATTGGTAATTGACGATGCCTCAATGCACTACCCCATACCAGGCAGGCGATATAGACAATAGAATTTACACGAATATTTTATTCGGCCGAGAGCTTAAGTTCTATGCTGTCGCCGCCCCACTGACTAATTTTGTGCACCTTATTATATATGGCTGTGCGGCCCTGGCTTACCTTTACCTTCATATCAAAAGCGGGCGAATCGGCTATCACATTTGAGATTGGTTCTGTGTTGGTTTGCACATATACATAGGCAACTATCGAGTGGCAAGGCGAAGTGGAAAGCTGCAACTTGCGTCCACCTTCGAATCCTGCGGGTGCAGCCTTCAGCTTCGAGCCAGCTGGGGCGACAAAGCTATTGGCTGTGACAAAATCGGTGCGCTCACCATTTTCATCGAAACAAGCGCAGATAATGGTAAGATTGTAACGCCACAACTCCTCGAACCTACTATCAATCTCTATTTTGAATACCGATTTCATAATTTACAATTATAAGCTGCCAGAGCAAAATGATGTAACTTGCTCATTTTCGCACCACAAAAATAGCAATTATTTGCACATTTCGTGAAAAATTTATAATTTTGCCTGCTATTTGTTGCAAGATGGAGCTAAACGAAAGATACTCTATTGGTTACAAGTCACTGAGTAACAATGTATTCGACTATGATTTCGTAGTCGATGATGCCTTGTTTGCCGCCTATGAGAGCCGCGAGGTTTTGGGTGGAAATTGCGACGTGAAGGTCGTTTTGGCAAAAAGCGACAGCCAATTAGATGTAGATGTTACAATCGAGGGTAGCGTGGTTTGCGAATGCGACCGTTGCTTGGAGCCTTGCGATATAGATATCGACTATGAAGGTCATCTCATTGTTCGCCTCTCAACCGAGGAGGGCGAGTATGACGGCGAGGTGATGTGGCTCAATCCTGCAGAGGAGAAATTAGACCTCACACAATATATATACGAGAGCATCATTCTCTCATTGCCCTATCAGAGAGTTCACACCGAAGGTGAATGCAACCCCGATATGATGGCACGCTTCGCACAGGTCACAGCAGCCGAACTAGAAGCCATTGAGGCTCGCGCAGGCAGAGGTGACAAGCCTACCATCGATGAGGGTGACTTCAATAAGTTGGCAGCGTTGAAGGCTCAAATGGAACAGGACAAAGAGTAGAAGATTAGTATAGAACAAACGATAACTTAAAATTTATATTGTAAAATGGCACATCCAAAACACAAAGTTTCGTCTACACGACGCGACAAGAGAAGAACTCACTACAAGGCAGTAGTTCCTACTGTTGTTACTTGCTCTAACTGTGGCGCTGCGGTACTTTACCACCGCGTATGCCCTGAGTGCGGTTTCTACCGTGGCAAGTTGGCTATCGAGAAGAAGGCTGAGTAGTTTTGTTCAAACAGAACGGGAGAGCGCAGGCTGGAGCTCACTTGAGCTAGGTCGAAACGCTCTCTCTTGTTTTTGAATAGAGAGAACAAAGTCAGACGCCCGATGGCCCTGCCCAAGGCCACAAAGCCCATGCCTAAGCTGAGTGTCCGACTTTTAACCCGACTTTTAAATAGAATTATATGCTAAGAATCGGTATAGATGCAATGGGAGGTGATTTCGCCCCCGAAGTAGCTGTAGAGGGAGCTGTAATGGCTCTTAAGAAGATTAAGGCAGGCAGCCGTATCGTCCTATTTGGTGACGAGAAGCGTATCCGCGAGCTTTTGGCAAAACACCACTGCTCGGCCGACAATTTCGATATCGTGGCTACTACCGAGGTAATCGAGATGGGCGACCACCCTGCTAAGGCATTCACAGCCAAGAAGGATTCGAGTATGACTGTTGGCTTCAACCACCTTGCCGAGGGTAAGATTGATGGTTTTGCCAGCGCCGGCTCAACGGGAGCTATGATGGTGGGCTGTATGTATGTCATCAAGCCTATCAAAGGTGTTATCCGTCCGGTTATTTCGACACTTATTCCTATCGTTAAGAACCGTCGTGGATTGCTCTTGGACGTAGGTCTTAATGTGGACGCCAAGCCAGAGGTATTGGCTCAGTATGGTTTGCTCGGTTCAATCTTCGCTAAGCACGTTTTGAAGATCGACGAGCCTCGTGTGGCACTTCTCAACATCGGTGAGGAGGAGGGCAAGGGTAATGCCCAGGCTAAGGCTACATTCGATTTATTGAAGGAGCAGAAGGGTATCAACTTCGTTGGTAACGTAGAGTCATCATACATCTTCACGGGCAAGACCTGCGATGTTGTTGTGAGTGATGGCTTTGTAGGCAATGTAGTTTTGAAGATGGCCGAGGCGTTGTATCGCATCAACACTCGTCTGACACCATTCAAGCCATGGCTTTTGAATCTGTTGCGTCCTGTATTGGAGCCTATCTGCGAGAAGCTCTACTATCACCAGAACTTCTGGAACGCAATGAACTACGAGAGCGTAGGTGGCACAATCGTAATCGGTGTAAACGCACCTGTAATGATTGGTCACGGTGGCTCATCAGCAAAGGCTATCTGCAGCTTGATTACTACAATGGAGCGCAATATCGAGAGCCGCGTATGCGACAAGATTCGCGAAGCATTCGCCGATATGGAACCTGCAAATGAGACTACAGAGGAGTAATAGAATACTCTAAAAATAATAAATCCTGTCTAACCATTGTTAGACAGGATTTTTGTTATACTTTGATGTAGAATTACACCCAATGTCAGCAAAATAATAAAGCTCTCTACCCTACCAATTCCTTCACCTTGTCTGCAACCATCTGGGGCGTGATAACCTTCAGGCACTTATAACTGCCGCTACGACATTTGCGTTCGCCATATACCGAGCAGGGACGACACTTCATCTCCTCCTGCAACACACCTCTCTCATCGCAGCCCCAACCCAGGAATCCAAGAGCTGGATGGGTAGCTCCCCAGATAGAGACAACTGGAGTAGCCGTAAGTGAAGCCATATGCATAGCCACCGAATCCATCGATACTATACAATCAAGATGGGCAATAAGGTTTAGCTCATCACCTAGCTTAACTTTTCCATAGAGAGCCGTTACATTCTTATATTTGACCTCCATACGCTGAGCAAACTCAGCTTCTGAGCCACCGCCGCTATGGATAAATACCCTCTCATATTCGCCAGCAAGAAGCCCCACGAGCTCCTCTGACATAGTCTCGGGATAGGTCTTACCTCTGTGTGCCGAGAATGGCGCAACACCAACCCACTTGCCACTCTTCCCTCCCATAGGGTTTGGTCTTTGCAGAGCCTCCTCTCGCAGTACAGGAGCAGGATTCTCAAACTCAAATCCCATTCTGCGTAGCACGTCGCAATAACGCACTACACTATGCTTCAATGGCACTCCGTTGTGGCTGTTGTAACCCACACGGAACCACTTCTCTATGCGGCCCTTGCGAATTCTTTCAACCCTACGGCCAGCAAAACGCATCAACCATCGGAGCTGCATCGAGCGCAACACTCCGTGAGCATCGGCAAAGGCATCGATTCCAAGACCAATTAGGTCTCGCAACAATCGCCACTCACCCTTCAGGCCTTTGTGGCGGCCCTTGGTGTCCACCTCAAAAATCTCTACGTCCAGACCCTCAAAGAATGGACGGCAGAGGGCACGTGTCACCACTGTTATCTTCACCGACGGATACTCCTCCTTGAAGGCTCGGAGCGTGTGGCTGAGCATTGCCACATCACCCAAGGCCGAGAGGCGCATCACTGCAATATGTTTGGGCAGGTTTTTGAGCTTTCGCTCCTCACGTTTTTCGATTCTCTGAGCTTTTCTACTGCTTGTTACCATAAAGTACAGGGTTAAGTGATGGGTCGTTGTACATCTTCATCTGTTTGTAAGTCTTCATATACTTACGACCCGCCTCGATATCCTCCAACAACTCTTCGATAGCTGTCGAGAGATCTACCTGCTGCGAAAGAAGCACATCGAGCTTCTTCTGGCAAGCATCTTTGTGAGCCTGCTCGACATCATTTCGTTCAACCTCCTGACGCATATGATAAATCTTAAGTGCCAAAATCGACAGACGGTCGATGGCCCACGCAGGAGTTTCGGTATTTATGCGAGCATCGGCTGCAGCCTCAATATCTTTATACTTATCCAAAAAATAAGAATCAATATACTCCACCATATCGGTACGAACCTGATTAGAGTGGTCTATACGGCGCTTGATGGCCAACGCATTAACAGGGTCGATATTTGGATCTCGAATAATATCCTCCAGGTGCCACTGCACGGTATCAACAAGATTCTTCTCGTATAGCAGTGCATCCAACGAGCCAGCCTCAAATGGGTTCTCAAATTTATGATCTACGTCGTCGTAGATATGATAGTCCGCGATTACTCGGTTAAAGATTTTATTTGCGTTTTCAGTAAACATATAATTAGGTTGTTAAAGGTTATTTTCCCATTATATTGTACGCTATTTTTATTGCTTATTACATCAAAATAGCCTATCTTTGTCTTTGTAGCTAAACACAAAGATAATGATTTTTTATAGAAAAGCAACATATTGGGCCATTTTCGCGCTTTTAATCTGCGCATTTCAGGCCAATGCTCAGACTCGCCAAACCAAGGAAGAGTACATCGAGCGTTACAAACATATCGCCATCGACCATATGGAGCGTTATGGTATTCCAGCCAGCATCACTATGGCGCAGGGAATTCTGGAATCTGACAGCGGCAACAGCAATCTTGCCCGTCGTTCGAACAACCACTTCGGTATTAAGTGTAAGAAAAACTGGACCGGCCAGAGAGTTTATCACACCGACGATGCTCCCGATGAGTGCTTCCGCAAGTACGATAGCGTTGAGGAGTCTTACGAGGACCACGCCAACTTCCTCGACCAGTCACCTCGTTATGACTCACTGTTTGCCTACGATGCTACCGACTACCGCAGCTGGGCTCGCGGATTGAAGGCTGCAGGCTATGCCACTGCACCCGACTACGCTCAGCGACTGACCAAGATCATCGAGGACAACAGCCTCTACCTGCTCGATCAGGAGAATGGAGCATCGCTCTACTCATCTCGTTTTCGCGAGAAGGCTACCGAAGCTGCCAAAGAGTTTGAGCAGAGCAGCAGTGTAAATACTCCCGTCACTACCGAGTCGCGTGTTGACCCGAACGACTATCGTGTGGTGGAGCGAACATACAATGGCTTCAGTGTCTATGCTAACAACGATACTCACTTCGTGATAGCACGCACGGGCGACACCTTCGAGCAGATTGCCGAGACATTTGGTCTTACCCCACACGCTATTCGCAAGTACAACGAAATTGATGCCAAAAGCACTGCAGATCCAATTCAGGGTGAGAAGATTTATATCGAGCGTAAGCAGAACCGCTGGAATGGCGAGCAAACCACTCACCGCGTAATGCCAGGCGAGACACTGCAGTCTATATCGCAGGAGTATGGTATCCGTTTGAACAAGCTTGCTGCAATGAACAAGCTCAAGGATGATTCTCCACTGCAGCTTGGCGGCCACATTATTTTGCGAAAGTAGGTTTCAACAATCTGGCCTTACCGCAAGAGCTAAAGAGATACTAATCGAATAATCAAGAAAATACTATACGATGGAACAGAAGAGTCCAATGCGCGAGAAGATTCTCGCCACCATAATCAACAAATCAACGCTCAAACAGCGTATATTCGACAACACATTCTCGACTTTCAATGAGCTGAAGGATGTGCTCTTTGAGATTGCATCAGAGCTCGATGATGACCTAGATGGTCGCCTTGATAAGCGTGTGCGCATTGAGTACCGCGATAGAGGTAAGTTTGAAGCTCAATTGCAGATTGCCAGCGACTTGTTGATTTTCCAGATGCATACCGACATCTTTGAGTTCGACTCAAACCACATCATCTGGCAGAACAACTATGTGCAGAGCGACCGCGACAACTCATACTGCGGTGTGATCAATATCTACAATTTCCTCTCTGACTCATTTAAGTTCAATCGTAATGCCGACGAGGGTTACCTGATTGGTCGCATCTTCATCAACCGCGAAAAGGCATTCTTCGTGGAGGGTAAGCGCCAGACATTGGTGCGCCCTATGTCGTTTGGCAACACAAAGATCTGCCGCGATTCACTTATCTCGATAATGGAGTCGGCAATCAACTACGCCATCAACTTCGACTTGTTGATGCCACCATACGAGGAGAACAAGCGTGTAACCGTAGACCAGTTCAACACCAAGATGGATAACTCGAAGTTTATCACCGGTAAGCGAGTGGGCTACGACTTCAATGTTGATGATATTTAATTTTCAGGAACGATAATTCTCAAACAGATCAAATAAGGATGAAAAAACTTTTGAAATATGTGGCTTTTGCGGCACTCTTCTTCGCCTCTGCCGATGCCACAGCACAGAAGACAATGAGCGAGCTGCAGAAAATTACCTCGCTCAATCGTGGTGTATATGGACTTGTGTCGATGAAAGATGGTGAGCACTACACCGTGAGCCGTGCCGGCTCGGTGTTGCGCTATGCTTATGCCGACGCTGAGAAGTGCGACACTGTGTACAAGGGCCGATTTGCCAGCTACACATTCTCGCCTGCCGAGGATATGATTATCTTGGGCAACAACTACCGCCCTGTGTATCGCCACTCTTCGTATGTCGATTATCAGATTGTACGCCTCGCGGATAAGAGCACAGTGGCTACGCTGAACGATATTCGTGACCTCTCGTTCTCGCCCGACTCACGTATGGTGGCATTTGCCAAGCAGAACGACCTCTACGTTGCGGAGCTTGGTGGCGAGCCTAAGGCTATTACAACCGATGGCGAGTGGAACAAGATTATCAACGGTACTGCCGACTGGGTATATGAGGAGGAGTATGGCTTCACGAAGGCTTACGCTTTCTCGCCCGACTCAAAGAAGATTGCCTACCTTCGTTTCGACGAGAGCCAGGTGCCAATGTTCGAGATGATGCGCTTCGATGGCAAGCTCTACAACACTCCTTACACCTTCAAGTATCCAAAGGCTGGCGATGCCAACTCGAAGGTGGAGTTGTGGCTCTATGACATTGCAACTGGCCAGAAGAGTCGTATCGACACCGGCACTGAGACCGACCAGTATATCCCATTCATTGAGTGGACACCTGCTGGCGAGCTCTATTTCTTCCGTATAAACCGTAAGCAGAACCACTTTGAGGTAGTGCTCTGCAAGAGTGACGGCAAACAGAAGGTGATTTATGATGAGCGCAGCCCAAAATATGTGGAGCGCCCATCATTGGAGATTATCGACTTTATCGATGGCGACCGTTTCTTGGTGCAGAACGAGACTCTCACCGGCTGGAACCACCTCTACCTCTACTCTGTGGAGAAGGGTCTTTTGCACCCTATCACCCAGGGCGAGTGGCAGGTTACAAGCGTTGTGGAGAAGACCAAGGACCGCATCTACTATATGTCAACCGAGCAGTCACCTCTGCGTCGCGACCTCTACTCTGTGGACTACAAGGGTAAGAAGAAGGAGCGTCTCACTGAGCTCGACGGTACCTACTCTATCTCGCCAAGCAAGGGTATGAAGTATTATATTTCGAACTTCTCATCTGCTTCGTCGGCTCGCTTGGTGGAGCTTCGCAACGGCAAGGGAGAGCTTATCCGCACATTGGTAGATAACAAGGAGCTCAACGAGAAACTCAAGACTCTGCCTCGCAAGGAGTTCTTCACATTCACAACCGAGCGCGGCGACAAGCTCAACGCTTACATCATCAAGCCAGTCGATTTTGACCCTGCAAAGAAGTATCCAGTGCTTTTGACTCAATACTCTGGTCCTGGTTCACAGTCGGTTGCCGACAGCTTTGGTATGGGCTGGGAGAGTGTGATGGTTGGCAATGGCTACATCGTGGTATGCTGCGACGGCCGTGGTACAGGCTACATGGGCGAGGCATTCAAGAAGTGTACTTATGGTAATTTGGGCGCACTTGAGGTCGAAGACCAGATTTCATTCGCACGCTATATGGCTAAGCAGCCTTGGATTGATGCAGAGCGCATCGGTATCTACGGCTGGTCATTTGGTGGATTTATGGCTTTGGGTTGCGCATTGAAGGGCGACGGCTTGTTCAAGATGGCTATCGCTGTTGCACCTGTAACATCTTGGCGTTACTACGATACAATCTACACCGAGATTTACAACGACCTTCCACAGGACAATCCTAAGGGCTACGACGATAACTCACCTATCAACTTTGCAGACCGCCTGAGCGACCGCACAAAGTTGCTCATCATGCACGGTACGGCCGATGATAACGTTCACGTCCAGAACACTATGGAGATGTGTCACGCCTTGAATCGTGCTGACAAGCAGTATGATATGATGATTTATCCCGACCAGAACCACTCGATGTATCCATCATATTCGAGCAACATCCGCGTGAAGATGATTGAGTACACATTGCGTAACTTGTAAACCAACTTAAAACAGATAAAACTATGAAAAAGAATCTATTACTCTCGGCTCTCTGTGCTTTGGCAGCCACAGCTACCCTCTCGGCACAGGCTCAGGAGCAGGCGACCTCAGCGCCATACAAATATGAGTTTACGATAGTGAAGGAGAACCCTGCAACACCCGTAAAGGACCAGGCCAGCACAGGTACTTGCTGGTGCTTCGCTACTAACTCGTTCATCGAATCGGAGCTTCTGCGTACTGGCAAAGGCGAGCACGACCTCTCAGAGATGTTTGTGGTGCGCCACAACTACGTTCGTCGTGTGAAGGACAACCTCCTGCGTCGTGGCAAAGGCAACATCGGCCCTGGCAGCATTGCACATATGTACATTTGGGTAATGAAGAATGTGGGTATTATGCCCGAGGAGATTTACGACGGCATCAACTACGACTCGAAGCGTCACAACCACGACGAGCTCAACAGCTGGATTAAGTCTATCAATGCCACTGCCGTTGAGATGAAGAAGCCTATGCCAGCCGAGATTCTCGATGGCGTGTTGGACGCATACCTCGGCAAAGTGCCTGAGAAGTTCACATACCAGGGCAAGGAGTACACAGTTGAGAGCTTTACAAAGGCTATGGGTCTTAATGCTGACGACTACGTGGAGATTACAAGTTTCACTCACCACCCATTCTACGAGAAGGTATTGGTAGAGGTACCCGACAACTGGGATCACGCCACAATGTACAACCTACCACTTGACGAGATGATGCAGGTGATTGACAACGCCATCAACGAGGGCTACACAGTTGCTTGGGATGGCGACATCAGCGAGCCAGGTTACGCCTTCCATCACGAGATTGCAGTCAACACCACCGAGGATTTGCGCAAGCAGAAGGAACTTAAAGCCAAGGCTAAGGAGGAGGTTGTGACTCAGGAGAGCCGCCAGCAGGGCTACGAGACATTCAAGACTGTAGATGACCACCTTGAGCACATCACAGGTATCGCCAAAGACCAGGATGGCGTGAAGTACTACAAGACCAAGAACTCTTGGGGAGTAAAGAGCAACGGCACAGGTTACCACTACCTTTCGGAGGAGTATGTGAAGGCTAAGACCATCTCAATCTTAGTACACAAGAACTCTATTCCAAAGGCTATCCGCACAAAGCTCGGCCTGAAGTAAAAATATAGAATAGAAATAATATATCAGGGGTTGTCCATATGTAGATTGGACAACCCCTGATATTTATATGATGAAAGGGAGCCATCAGACTCCCTTAATCTTAATTACCATACTTATTGTCGCCGATTACTCCATTTTTTCGAGGTCATCGGCAGTGATGTGCGCAACCTCTCCGTCGCGCATAACGACGAGCTCGCCATTCTCCTTCTTGCACTTCTCCTTCAAACGTTGCTGTGCCAAAAGAATGCCGGCATCGATCTTCTCCTGCATCTTTTCAATATCGATATCAGTCATATTTTTCAATTCTACATTTTGCATATCTGGCGATAAGATAACGAATCCACAACCTCCCTTATTTCATCGTGAGTACCATATGCAATCTTCTTAACGCCCTCTACTGAACTATTATCATAGATAACCCAATAGTCACACAATGGAGTATACAACGACGTAAGGTAACGCATACCTCGATAGTAACGACGACGCACAACCTCTGGCGGAACATTATGACCACCTTCGGCTACACGACGAGCTACACGCTCTACAGCCTGCTCGGCCGATGGCAACCAAAAGTAGAGTAACGATACAAAGTAACCTCGCTCCTGCGCCATACGTATAAACCGGGTATAATAGCGAGTTGCCAACGTTGTTTCGAATGCAAAATCTGCGCCATCCGACATCAAGGCGTCCATTCTATTACGCATCAGACGACCAGCCTCGATCGAGACACGAGCAGGGTCAAATGGCGAGAGGCCCTTGGCAATCTCGTCAGCATTGACAAAGTCGTGGCAGTTAAGCATCTCGGGTAACACCGCATAAGAAGCAGTTGTCTTACCTGCTCCATTGCAACCAGCTATGACGTAAAGTTTTGGCATAGGTAATCTCCTATTTAATACACAAAGTTACGAATAATCTTTCAAATTCCAAAATCCGCACACCCTATGCATTTCACACTCTCCAAACGCCACACTCTTCAAAAACAAGAGACTGCCTGACTTGAAGTCGGACAGCCCCATATATCTTGCAAGAAAGAGTCTTGTTAGGATTAAATGTTGATATCCAAAATCTCAAGCTTCAACACGCCAGCAGGAACGGTAACCTCTACCACCTCGCCCTTCTTCTTACCGAGCAGAGCCTTGGCAATTGGAGTACCAATAGCAAGCTTACCCTCGCGCAAGTTGGCCTCGTTCTCTGATACGATGGTGTAAGTTACCTGCTTATTATTGTTGTGATTCAGAAGAGTGACCTTGCTTAGAATCTGCACCTTGCTCTTATCAATCTTAGACTCATCGATAAGTCGTGCATTTGTAAGAGTCTGCTCCAACTTAGCAATACGCATCTCCAACAAGCCCTGAGCCTCACGTGCTGCGTCATACTCAGCATTCTCCGACAAGTCACCCTTGTCACGAGCCTCTGCAATAGCTGCCGAGATAGCTGGACGCTCCACTGAGCGCATATGATTGAGCTCATCCTTAAGCTTCTGCATACCCTCCGCTGTCAAATAAATAATCTCACTTGCCATATCAATAACAGTAAAAAAACGAGAACCCTAATCCAATGACCCTGCCAAAGACAGATGTCGCAAGATTAGAATCCCTAATAATTCAAATATTTTAAGTTGTTTAACTTCTGCAAACAAAGGTACGAACAAAAAAATGAATTTCCAATTTTTTTGTTATAATTTACTTCAATTGTGACCTTATGCTACATTCGATACTCCTTACTTCGCAGTTCTCAACACATAGACAACTGCAAGCCTCAACAAAGCCTCTATTGATTATGTAGATTGCTATGCTCGACCCTCTTACAGCTCGATTATCTTACACTTCAAGCCAAGCTCCTTGGTGCGCTCCAAAATCCTAGGCAGCGCATAGCTCATATTACGGAACGACTTGACGCTGTCGTGAAATGCCACAATACAGCCAGGCTTCAAATACTTCACCACACCTCTATAACATTCACTGGGTGTAACCGTAAGCGCATAATCTCGCGAAAGGACATTCCACATAATAATCTTGTATCGCTGGCCCAAAGCTCGCATCTGCGATGGTGTTACACGAGCATAGGGTGGACGAAAGAGTTCGCTATGAAGGATACCGTCGGCAAAATCCACATCCTCGATATACTTCTCCAGTGGCATACCCCACCCCTTTTGGTGAGAATAGGTGTGGTTACCAATCTTATGGCCTTCGTCTATAATTCGCTGCATAAGGTCGGGATACATCTCGGCGTTCTTACCCAGCACGAAGAATGTGGCCTTGGCATCATAGCGCTTCAGCGTGGTGAGAATCCACTCTGTAATACCAGGGGTTGGCCCATCGTCGAAGGTAAGAAAAACTCCATTATGATCGTCCAATTCCCAAATCATATCGGGAAATATTCGTCGTATGAATCTACCTGGATTTATCTTCATATCACAAATCTGCTTCGTTTCTAAATATAGCCTACCAAAGGGCTCACCATAGACGAATGCAAAATTAATGCTTTTTCGGGGATTAAGGTATTAGTTTTGCGTAAAATATACATTTTGAAGGGTTTTTAATGATATACATAACGACACCGTTTTCACACGTAACAAATTATTTTATTGATACATAGCCATTTACCCCCCCCCTAAAAAATCCACATTATTGTTTGTATTTTAGGAGAATAATTTTGTACCTTTGTACATATTATAATTTGACACAGTTTAGACAAATACAAATATCGACCTAATATGAAACGTACAATTCTTAGTATAGCCATCTCGGCATTGTTTGCCTCAATGATGGTTGGTTGCAAGGCTCTCCACACTGTTCAGTCGGGCGAGAATGCAACAGGTAAGCCATACGAACTGGTAGTAGTATGTGCGCAGCAAGCGTGGGTAAGCGAGCTGGGTGACACCCTGCAATCTATCCTAAAGCAGCCCGTGGCTGAGCTTCCTATCTATGAGCCTATGTTCGATGTGATGCGTATCCTGCCTAACAATTTCAAGAGCCTTACTGAGCGCCACCGCAACATATTGGTTGTGAATGTCAGCCCTGATATAAAGGAGCCAGCCTTGGTAGTGAAGTATGATGCTACGGCTCACCCTCAGGTTTACATAGTGGCACAAGGTCCCGACAACCACACCTTAGCTCAGTACATCAGCGACAACCGCGACAACCTGCTCTATGTATTGGAGAAGGCCGAGCGTGATCGCAAGGTATCTTACGCCTACAACTTCCCATCAATGCCTCTCACTCAACTGATGAAAGAGACATTCTCGGTAAATATGCCTATCCCCGATGACTATGCATTGCGTAGCAAGAGCGAGGATATGGTGTGGATTTCACAGGAGTTCCCAACATCAAGCGAAGGTTTCTTTGTCTATAAGTATCCTTACGAGGGCATCGAGTCGCTGAAGGTTGATGCATTGGTAAAAGCTCGCAATCGTTTTGCATCACGCATACCTGGCCCACGCGAGGGTTCATATATGACCACCGTTAGCAAGGTTGTTGACGAAACTGGCGAGAACTATATCCCTGCAAAACCCGAATACAAGACAATCCGCATCGGCGATCAGCCTTGGATCGTGATGACAGGCCTATGGGAGGTAGAGAATTACTATATGGGTGGCCCATTCGTTAGCTACACAACCGTAAACAAAGCCACTAACGAGGTATTCACCATCGATTGCTACGTATACCACCCCAAGAAACCAAAGAAGCGCAACCTATTGCGCGACCTGCAGCACCTGGTTTATATGGTCAACTTCCCAACCCAGAGTGCTGAAGCAGCAGCAGAGTAACGACACTATACAAAATAGAAATCAGGAAATGCCGAGTGAAAACTTGGCATTTTTTTCTTATATTTGTTGTACACAACACAGCCTAAACAATAAAGATATAATTATGAAGAGATTATTACTTACAATATGCCTCTTGCTCGGTGTCTGCGCCGTGGCTTGCGCCTCGACCACAGCCGATAATCTGATTCCGAAACCTAAGCAGATTAAGTATTTGAGTCAGAAGCGGGTAAAACTAAAATCTGTAGATATAAAGGTTATACCCTCAGAAGGAACTCCAAGTGAGCAATATACCCTAACGACAAAACGAGGTAAGGCCATCATCGTTGCACAAAGCAAGCAAGCAGAGAATTGGGGTGCAGCAACTCTAAAGCAGCTCACCGACAAGGACGGCTATGTTCCCGAGGTGGAGATCGTCGATTATCCAGCCTTCCCAATCAGAGGTTTCATGCACGACACGGGACGAAATTTCCGCGATGTTGAGCTACTCAAGCGCGATATAGACCTTATGTCGGCATACAAACTCAACGTCTTCCACTGGCACCTGACCGACAATCCTGCGTGGCGAATAGAATGCCATGCATACCCTGAGCTCAACGATGCCAAATTCCATATCAAAGGACGCGACGAAGGCAAATTCTACACCTACGATCAGATACGCGAGGTGATAGCCTATGCCAAAGAGCGCGGCGTGATGATTATTCCAGAGATTGATATGCCCGGACACAGCCAATACTTCAATCGCACCTTCGGCTGCGGAATGGCGTCACAAAAGGGAATGGAGATTTTGGAGGTATGTCTAAAGGAGTTTTTCAAGGAGATTCCCGAACAGGACTGCCCATATCTGCATATCGGTTCAGACGAAGTGAAGGTCGAAGACCCAAAAGGCTTTATGAGTTTCTGCGAGAAGATTGTGCGCGAACACAATCGTATTCCTATTGCCTGGGATCCAGGCTTACCACCCGCAGAAGGTACAATAGGTCAAATATGGTATGCATCGATAGGCGACAAACTCGACCAGCAGAGCTATCCGAGAAGATACATCGACTCTTATATGGGTTATCTGAACAACTCATGTCCGATGGTCAACACATCGCGATATTTCCTGCACAACCCTTGCAACACCGAGTCTTCATCGGATAACGCATTGGGTGGAATTTTGTGCCTATGGAACGATGTAAATGTCGACGACCAAAACAAACTCTTGCCCCACAATGGAATGCCCGAAGGATTACTGGCATTCGCCGAGCGTTTTTGGGTTGGCGGCAATGGTTATGGATTAGATTCCGAGACATTGATTCCCTCTCCCCAAAGCCAGGCCTATAAGGACTTGGTGGAGTTCGAAAAGCGATTGAGCTATCATCGCGATAACCTCCTGACCGACTACAACACCCGTTGGGTTGCCAATGCCACCATCAAATGGCAGGTAGCATTCCCTTCGGTAAATGGAGTACTACACGATGAAGTGTCTATTGCCAATGCCTGGGGAGGTGTAATCGATATGCACGCATTCTGCAAGAAGCACAGAATCACCCCCGTACCAAAAATGAACGCATGGCTCAAAACCGAGATTTATGTTGAGCGAGACACCACAATAAGGGCTCTTATTGGATTTGAATCACCATCACGCGCCAACCGCATATCCGACGGCATAGGACCACAAGGAAGATGGGAATCACAAGGAAGAGTATGGGTCAATGGGCAAGAGATATTTCCACCTGTGCAATGGAATGAGCCCGGCAAGTATCGCTATCACTACAACACTTGGCACCAAGCTCCAAACGAGTTACCCTACACCGATGAACAACTATTTTGGATGCGAGAGCCTGCATATATACGACTCAAAGCGGGTTGGAATAGCATAACCTTGTGTGCACCACGACTTTTCAACATAAATAATTGGATTGCAGCATTTATTCCTGTAAGCATCGACTCCAAAGGGCGCCTACATGAGGTCGAGGGGATTAAATTCCGCTAACATATAGCCATAGTAGGCTGTTAACAAATATTTTATGTGTAAATAATTTGCTGAACGATTGATTTTTATTACCTTTGCGCCACAAATAAGGAAAATCTAATTAAAACAATATTATGACAATCACAGCATCTGATATCAAGATTGGTATGTGCATCGAGATGGACAACAAGACATTCCTCGTTGTTGATTTCCAGCACTGCAAGCCCGGTAAGGGTCCTGCTTTCGTACGTTCAAAGCTCAAGAACTTGGAGAACGGCTACGTTCTCGAGAAGACTTTCTCTTCTGTAAGCCAGAAGATTGAGCAGGTTCGCGTTGAGCGTCGTCCTTACCAGTTCACATACGAGGACGATTTGGGCGCACACTTCATGCACACAGAGACTTTCGAGGAGATTAACATCGACAAGAACCTTATCGAGAACTATGACCTTATGGCCGATGGTCAGATTGTAGAGGTTATGTTCCACACTGAGAAGGAGATGGTTCTTTCAGCTGAGCTTCCTCCAGTACTCGATATGGAGGTTACTTACACTGAGCCAGGTATCAAGGGCGACACAGCTTCTACAAGCTCATTGAAGCCTGCTACTGTAAACACTGGTGCAACTGTACGTGTTCCTTTGTTCATCAACACTGGTGACAAGATCCGCGTTGACAGCCGCACTCGTGAGTACAAGGAGCGTATCCGCTAAGTAATATAGGCAGTCTAGTTTAGGTCTGCACGAAAATAGAATAGGTTGTTACCATTGGGTAGCAACCTATTTTTTATCCCTATCCCAACGTCATCACCAAAACCCATTAGCGACCCGGAACCATCATCACTAAAAATAGTGAAATTGCATACATTTGCTTTATAATTGGCCAAATTTACATATCTTTGCAGCGCAAATGGGAAACGGACAAAAGATAAATAAGGGCCTATGGTGTGGTCTGCTGATGTTGCTGCTTTGGATAGGCTACATCGGTGGAATATCACTCTTTCCTCATAACCACATCGTAGATGGCCACCGTATCACCCACTCGCACCCATATTCGGGTTCACCAGAAAATCCCAATCACAACCACTCTCAAGCACAGATAGCAACTATCGCTTTGCTTTCGAGTGTAGCGGCAATTGTTTCTACCGGTTCATATGTATTGGGATTGTTTCTAGCTCTGCTGGCTGTAATTAAACATACAGCTAACAGCACTATCTTGCAACTTACCCAGCAGATAGTCTCGCTAAGAGCCCCACCTGCTATTTTATAGTAGGCAATCTCCTGATACCGTCGTCGTAGGGTATCAACCTTTTCACTTTATATCATACTCGTATATTAAAATCATAACACAATGAAAGTTTCAAAACTTACATTGGTGGTTGTGATGGTTATGCTGTGTGCTTTGGGCTCATCAGCTAACGCCGTCGTCATATCACCAATCAACGATAATATCACCACACCCAACGATGATTCACAGCGTCTGCGCTTGGGTTCTACATCTATCAAGGGTCACATAATCGACAAAGCCACAAACGAACATATACCATATGTTACTATCTCGGTTAAAGGCACAACCATCGGTACTGTAGCCGATGCAACAGGCCACTTTACTCTGCGCAACCTACCCGACACAGAGTTTACACTCGTGGCCGAGTTTCTTGGTTACAAGAGTGTGGAGGTTGTGATTCCCGCCAAGCACGACAAGAACATCGATCTGAGCATCACGCTCGAGGAGCAATCGATGTCGATGGACGATGTGGTGGTATCAGCTACACGAAACGAGACCAACAAGCGCAATACGGCCACCATCGTAAACGTTACCTCACACAAGATTTTCGATAACACAGCCTCAACCAATTTGGCCGAGTCGGTACGTTTTCAGCCTGGTCTAAGAGTAGAGAACACCTGCGGTAACTGCGGTGCTGTGCAGCTTCGTATCAACGGTTTGGAAGGTCAGTATTCGCAGGTGCTGCTCGACTCCAGCCCAATCTTCAGTTCACTGGCTGGTGTATATGGATTGGAGCAGTTGCCCGTAGCTATGATTGAACGAGTGGAGGTTATTCGTGGTGGAGGTTCTGCCCTATTCGGTTCGAACGCTATCGGTGGCGTGGTAAACATTATTACCAAGGAGCCGCTCCGCAACTCACTCTCGCTTTCACATACTACCGGCATATCGAAGGATAGCGCTTTGGAGAACAACACATCTATCAACGGTTCGTTTGTATCAGATGACCATCGTGCAGGAGTATATATCTTTGGTATGGCGAAGGATAGAGACGCCATAGACTTCAACGACGACGGTTTCACCGACGTTTTGAAAATGGAGTCGCAGACCTTGGGTTTCCGTGGCTACTACAAGACCTCAGCTTACTCAAAACTCACGGCCGAGTATCACCACATTAGTGAGTATCGTCGTGGCGGTGACAATATCGACCTGCCACCACATATGGCCGAGATTGCAGAGGACGTACGCCACAAGATTAACGGCGGTAGCCTGCGCTGGAGCTACTTCTCGCCAGATACCCGCCACAACGTAGATATTTACACATCTGCTCAAGCCATCGCGCGCAACAGCTATTACGGCACAGGTAAGGACCCTAATGCTTATGGTCTTACAAAGGATTTGACATGGGTATCTGGTGCGCAATACAGCTATATGTTCGAGAAATGCCTATTTATGCCAGCACAGCTTACTGTTGGCGCCGAATATTCATACAACGACCTCAACGACCACTCGATAGGCTTCGACCGCTCAATTCTGCAGACTGTACGTACCGCAGGAGTATATCTGCAAAACGAGTGGCAGAGCGAGAAGGTTAATTTCGTTGTTGGTGGCCGCCTCGACAAGCACTCTATGATGGAGAATGTGATCTTCTCACCACGTGCAAACTTACGATACAGTCCTATCGAAGATATCGGTCTAAGAGTGAGCTATTCGAGCGGCTATCGTGCACCTCAGGCCTTCGATGAGGATTTGCACATCGATGCTGTGAACAACCAGTCGTCAATCATCGAGCTCGACCCCAACCTCCGCCCCGAGTACTCTCACTCGCTGAGCGCATCGGCCGACATCTACCACAACTTCGGCACGTTGCAGGCCAACCTGCTTGTGGAGGGATTCTACACCATCCTCGACGATGTATTTGCACTGGCTAAGACGGGCGAAAACGAGGCTGGATACATAATCCAGACTCGCTACAACGCTGCTGGAGCAAAGGTTAAGGGACTTACTACTGAACTTAAACTCGGCATCCCCAACATCTTTGAGTTGCAGATGGGTTACACCTTCCAGCGCAGCCGTTATGATGAGCCTGAGGAGTGGAGTGAGAGTGTCGAGGCTGAGCGCCGAATGTTCCGCACACCCGACCACTACGGCTACTTCACCGCTACTGCCGACATCACACACAACTTTAAAGCATCGCTTTTTGGCAACTTTACAGGCCAAATGCTCGTACCACATAGTGCCGGCTATATTGATGCCGACCGCAACGAGCTAACACCCAACTTCTGGGATATGGGTCTGCGCTTGGCATACGACGTGAAACTCACTGAAGCAATATCGATGGAGATATTTGGTGGTGTGAAGAACATTCTCAACAGTTTCCAGAGCGACATCGACCGAGGTCCATTCCGCGACTCTGTATATGTCTATGGTCCTATGATGCCACGCAGTTTCTTCTTAGGCATAAACTTCAAGATGTAACCACACAGCAGATGCTATAACAATCATCAAGAGATCAAAAAAAGAGGTTGCCCCAAAAAGGACAACCTCTTTTTCTTATGCCGTATAGCAAAATTCGACTTAGAGTGTAGCCAAGAAATCGCTTACATTCTTCTCGATACGAGCCTCAACATCATCAGACTCAGCCTTTACGAACTTCTCGCCAACGATGTTCTCATAGAGCTCAATGTAACGCTCTGTGATGCTATCTACAATCTCCTTAGTCATCTCAGGTACCTGCTGACCCTCCTGACCCTGGAAACCGTTAGCCATCAACCACTCGCGTACAAACTCCTTCGAAAGCTGCTTCTGCTTCTCGCCAGCTGCGAGGCGCTCCTCGTAGCCCTCTGCATAGAAGTAGCGTGATGAGTCGGGAGTGTGAATCTCGTCCATCAAGTAGATTTGGCCATTCTTCTTACCAAACTCATACTTAGTATCCACCAAGATAAGGCCCATCTTAGCTGCAATCTCTGAACCACGCTGGAAGATAGCACGTGTGTATGCCTCCAACTGCTCGTACTCCTCGCGGCTTACGATACCCTGAGCGATGATCTCCTCCTTAGAGATGTCCTCATCGTGACCCTCATCAGCCTTAGTTGTGGGGGTGATGATAGGCTCTGGGAAACGCTGATTCTCAACCATACCCTCTGGCATCTCCACACCGCAGATTGTACGCTTGCCAGCCTTGTACTCTCTCCATGCGTGACCTGAAAGGTAACCACGGATAACCATCTCCACCTTGTAAGGCTCGCACTTGTGACCAACTGTTACCATTGGATCGGGCACAGCTATCTTCCAGTTAGGGAGGATATCAGCTGTAGCGTCGAGGAACTTAGCAGCGATCTGGTTGAGCACCTGACCCTTGTAAGGAACACCCTCAGGAAGCACCACGTCGAATGCTGAAATACGATCTGATACGACCATTACCAAATAGTCGTCACCGATGCTATATACATCGCGTACCTTACCAACATAGTGGCTTGTCTGACCCTTAAAATTGAACTCGTTCTTAACGATTGCTTTCATAGTTACTTGATATTTTAGTTTGTTGTTAGTTTCTTATTATTGCAGAGCAAAGATTACTTGAATTTACCTTAAAAGATAGCTTCTGATTATGCATTATTCCAACGGAGCATCCATCAACTCTCCCTTTTCGACATCAGGATGGATAAGTTCATCTTCGGTGTAGCCAAACGTGCGCAGATACTCATTGAAATAGTTAATCAATTCACTACGCTGAGCATATCCTACGATGTAGTAAAGCTCCATCAGGCTATCCATCTTCTCGCTGATTACATCTGAAACCATCTGCGACTGGTAACCATCGAACTGCAAATAGTACTCGATATACTCCTTCAACACATCGGCATACTTCTTCACCAGAGCATCACCCTTTTCCCACTCCTCGAGGATGTAGTAGCCCTCGATAAATGGCACTGTATTATTGTCGCTATAACGCAACTTTGGTGATGGAAGCACCTCCAGACCTCTGTCAAGCAGAGCCAGTGCTCGCTCCTTATCCTCCTCGCGAGCCAACTGCTTTGCCACTCGAGCAAAGCCCTCTCGAGCACGAGATGCCGAGAGATTATACTGCGTGAAGTGATCGGCCAGAACATCTTCGTCGGCCATATTTCCATAGCGGAAGGTCTCCATCAACAAAGGATATGCATAGTCGGCATCGATACGACCAATATCCCACGACGAACGTACAGGCGTGAGGATAGGCACCAAACGATAGGCATAGCCATCAAACTGCAAATAGTCGAGCAGACCTAAATCCTGCAAGATATAGACCTGGGTAAACGATATAGGACGATTCCAGTCGAAATTTGCCAACATATCGAGCAACATCATCTCGCTCTTGTCCATATAACGCTTACGTTCGCTGATGTTGATATAAACCGTATCGACCATCAAATCACGATCCGACTCCTTCACTATACCCGACGCAATAGCGTTTTCTTTATTTACTGGGATAGCTATCTTGCGAGCAGGTACATAGTCGATGAGTGTGCCATCAACGAGCTGCAACTTGGTATTCTCGGCTTCGCTGGCGATAAAGCTGATTATCTCATCGATATCAACCACACGCTCCACCCTCTGGCGCACTGGCAACTGATCGTTCACGAAGGTGTATTTGCTCGATGGCAGAGAGAATGGCACACCTGGAGCCTCGTTAGCACGAGTCTTCATCTGCTCGATATACCACTCACCACCCAAGTAGCTTGAGTTCATGATTCTTACATCAGTACGCACACCGTCAACCTCCTGGTTGTACCACAATGGGAAGGTATCGTTGTCACCATAGTTGATGATTATAGCATTCTTAGGCACCGACTGCAGGTAGTTCCAGCCAATATCGCGAGCCATAGTACGACCCGAACGATCGTGGTCGTCCCAGTTCTCGGCAGCCAAGATAGATGGGACAACAAGGCCCACGACTGTTGCCGCCACGGCCACAGCCTTGCCACTCTTAGGCATAGCCTTCGAGAGCAGCTCATACAGAGCCAACACGCCCAATCCAATCCATATACAGAAGGCATAGAACGAACCTGCATACACATAGTCACGCTCACGTGGCTCGCCTGGCGAGGTGTTGAAATAGACAACCAACGCCACACCCATCATCACAAACAACCACATCACCACAACAAAGTTGCGCTGGTCGCGGTTGAGCTGATATACCAAACCTATCAAACCCAAGATGAATGGCAGGAAGAAGTATTTGTTGCGGGCAGGATTGTCGCGCATCTCGCTTGGCAGATTGCTCTGAGGACCGAGGTAGGCCTCGTCGATTGCCTTGATACCCGACATCCAGTTACCGTGAGTGATAGTCTCATCCTGAGCCTGTATATCGTCCTGACGACCCACAAAGTTCCAAAGGAAATAGCGCCAGTACATATAGTTGAGCTGGTAGGTAAAGAAGAAGTATAGATTCTCCGCCATCGTAGGCTCCACGAAGCTCTCGCCAGTCTCCTTATCAAATACCACACGACCAAAATCCAACACCTGGCCTGTCATCGGACGACCACTCTCGTCGAGCACTGGCTCGCCATTTTCGTCACGAATAACATCGAGTTTGGTGCGATATGCCGCCCAAGGCTTATAGCCCTCCTCGCCCTTAGCCGAATTCCACAAACGAGGAAAGACGTGCTTAAACTGGTCGGGATATGTGTAGCCTGTAAGGCGTGTCACCTTCTCATACTGCTTGCTATCGGCGTTGTAGTAATAAGACGAGCCCTGCACATAATTCTCAACAGGCGACGAGTAGTACTGGCCATAGAGCAACGGACGGTTACCATACTGGTCACGGTTGAGCACCGACAAAAGCGCGTGAGGATTGTCAGGATTATTACTGTTCATCGGAGGGTTAACCGATGCACGAATAGTCACAGTGGCATAAGATGAGAAGCCGATAAGGATCATTGTAGTCGACACCAAAATCAGATTCCACACCTTGCGGCCAGCCTTGTGCGTACGCACTATGCCATAGAACAGAGCCGCAAAGACTGCCAACGCAAAGACGGTAATACCGGTATTTACAGGCAGGCCAAACCAGTTGACAAAGGCCACATCGACCATAGCACCCAGATAGACTGTATAAGGGATAATGATGCCGTTGATGAAACCCAAAATTGCCAAAGCAATAAGCGTTGCATAGCAGATACCCTTCAGCGTGATGTGCTTATATTTGCGGAAGTAATAGATAAACACGAGCGCAGGCACTGTGAGCAGATTAAGGATATGCACTCCGATAGAGAGACCCATCAGGTATGCAATAAGCACAATCCAGCGCGCCGAATGAGGCTCATCGGCCTGCTCCTCCCACTTGAGCATAAGCCATACGACAAGTGCTGTGAACATCGACGAGAGCGAATATACCTCACCCTCCACAGCCGAGACCCAGAAGGTGTCGGTGAAGGTGTAGGCCAAGGCTCCCACTGCACCTGCACCCAAAGCTGCAATCTTAGCTGCCGAGGTAAACTCCTTGCCCGAGCGGGTGAGCATACGGCGAGCGATGTGGGTGATGGTCCAGAAGAGGAACAATATACAGAATGCGCTGGCCAAGCAGTTCATTGCATTGACCATATGGGGCACGTAGTAGGTCGATGGCGCAAAGAGTGTAAACAATCGAGCAATCAGCATAAAAAGAGGTGCCCCGGGAGGGTGTCCCACCTCCAGCTTATATGATGTAGCGATAAACTCGGCGCAGTCCCACAGACTCGACGAGGGCTCCATAGTCATCAGATAGGTGAAAGCCGCAATTGCAAATACCACCCAACCTGTAATTCTATCCCAGCGTTTGAAATTCATAAATTCAGTGTGAAAAATATTTATATCTCTTTTATTTCGTTATAACTTGGCAAATATACGAAATTAACGCCAAATAATATGTAATATTATCGCCAACGAATGTTTTTTTTCTTTACACGCCAATTTTACGTCCCTGAGTGCAACAAAAAAGCAACCCCGAACGCGGAGTTGCCTTAGGTTATTACTTAGCTGCCTGACTATTTCTACTTTGTATCGTTTGGGTAGTGAAGCTCATTCAAAACCTTGCCATCCTTGATGCGAATCCAAGTGCGGAAATCGCGAGCGCCCTCTGTGAGCTCAATCACACGCGCACCATTGCCGTTGGGGATATTGTTATAGACCGTATCGCCACCAGTATAGCGGCCATAGGCCAACAAAATTCCTCGCCAATCAACCGCGTAGTCGTTCACATGGTCGTGACCTACAAATACTCCCATCACATCGCCAGCCTCGAGCATAGCAGCCGCCAGACCTGAGTTGATTTTAGGTGAGCAGGCAGGCTCTTTGCGAGTACCGATCATAAACGAATTCTCGGTCTTTACAGCCTCGTTAAACTCAGGCAGAGGGATATGGAAGAATGCCAATGCTGGCAATGGATTACCCTCATTAGCAGCCGTATAGGCCGCACTCTGCTGCATATACCAGCCAATCTGATTGTGGGCAATCCACTCATAACCCTTCGCACGCTTGTTGGGCGAATATGAGTTGCTGTCAAATACATAAAGTACCGCAGCTGCAGCCTCAGATTTAGCCGACTGAATCTGCAAAGTATAGTTGGTTACACCCTTAATTCCCTCGGTTGTGGAGCTAAGGTTTCCCTTGAAGCCCTGCACCAGTTCGAGCAACTGCTTGCGGGTGAGATCCTGCTCGTCGTCGTGGTTACCAAAAGTAACGGCAAACGGTATGCCTCGTTCGATGATTGGAGCAAGTGCAGCCTTCATTCCCTCGGTTGCAGGTTTGGCGAAGACAATATCGCCCGTAACCACCACCAAGTCGGGCTTCTCGGCATCGAGTACCTCGGCTATTCGCTCGCCAGCGATATCTGATTTGGGGTTACCAAATTTCCAGTGTATATCGGTGAACTGCACAATCTTAAACTTGCCATCGGCATTGAATTTGAGCTCGGGAGTCTGGGCGCAAACACTCTGCACCGCAAAGAGCAAACCACCCAGCAAAACCACCATCGAAAGTGGGAAGAATCTTGATGTTTTCATATTGTAGTTGAGTTATGTTTAATGCAAATATACTAATTTTGAATTTTGAATTCTGAATTTTGAATTAAAAATCATATCTTTGTAAAAAATATTGAAGTTATGGAAGCAAAACTCGTATTATATAATACGCTCACTCGCCGCAAGGAGGCGTTTGAGCCTATCAACGAGGGCCGAGTAGGTATGTATGTCTGCGGCCCTACTGTTTATGGTGATCCACACTTGGGCCACGCTCGCCCATCTATCACCTTCGACCTTATGTTCCGCTATCTGAAGGCTTTGGGCTACAAGGTGCGTTATGTGCGCAACATTACCGATGTAGGCCACCTCGAGCACGATGCCGACGAAGGTGAGGATAAGATTGCAAAGAAGGCTCGCCTCGTGCAGCTTGAGCCTATGGAGGTAGCCCACTACTACACCGAGCGTTATCACAAGGCTATGGAGCAGTTGAACGTACTCACTCCATCGATTGAGCCCCACGCATCGGGCCACATCATCGAGCAGATCGACTTCGTGAAGCGCATCTTCGACGCTGGCTATGCCTATGAGTCAAACGGCTCGGTATATTTCGATGTGGAGAAGTACAACAAGGTCTACCACTATGGCAAGCTCTCGGGTCGTAACCTCGAGGATATCGTTGCCAACACACGCGACCTTGACGGCCAGAGCGACAAGCGCAACTCATTCGACTTCGCATTGTGGAAGAAGGCATCGCCCGAACATATTATGCGTTGGCCATCACCCTGGAGCGACGGTTTCCCTGGCTGGCATATGGAGTGCTCGGCTATGAGTTGCAAGTATCTGGGTGAGCAGTTCGATATTCACGGTGGTGGTATGGATTTGATGTTCCCTCACCACGAGTGCGAGATTGCACAGGCCACAGCCGCTTTGGGCAAGGATTCAGCTCGCTACTGGGTACACAACAATATGATTACTATCGACGGTCAGAAGATGGGTAAGTCGTATGGCAACTTCATCACTATGGAGCAGCTCTTCAACGGCGAGCATCCAAAGTTGGAGCAGGCCTACTCACCTATGACCATCCGTTTCTTCATCCTTCAGGCTCATTACCGCTCAAGTCTCGACTTCTCGAATGCCGCATTGCAGGCAGCAGAGAAGGGCTTCGATCGCTTGATGAAGGGCGTAGAGACATTGGGTAAGTTGAAGACTTCGCCAGCAACATCTGAGGGTATCTCGGTTGCAGACTTGGAGAAGCGATGCGCCGATGCTATGAACGACGATTTGAACTCGCCAATGGTTATCTCGGCTCTGTTTGACTATGTGCGTATCATCAACCAGATTGCTGAGGGTCAGGCGACTATCTCAGCAGAGGATTTGAAGGAGATGTGCCGTGTGTTCAATCTCTACGTATTCGACGTATTGGGCTTGCGCAACGAGAAGCAGGAGAGCGCCGCAGGCGGTGGCGATATGCTCGCAAAGGTTGTTGATATGATTCTCGCCGTACGTCAAGATGCTAAGGCCAACAAGGATTGGGCTACATCGGACAAGATTCGTAACGAGCTCACAGCAATAGGCATCCGTGTCAAGGACCGCAAGGACGGTGTTGATTGGGAGATAGAGTAAATTTGCAAATGCGGCCAACGGCCGCAAGGTATGCTTTCGGAAGCGATATAACTTAATAAATTAGCAAAACAAAATGGTATCTGACGACCAGATTAAAGAGGCTATAAGACGACAGGATTCGTTGGGGAGGTGTCTTTGACATCGCTCAGCGACGTATAGACCTGCAAAACGAAGAGGAGAAGACTCAGGCGCCCGACTTTTGGGAGGATGCCGACGCTGCGCAGAAGCAGTTGCGCAAGGTGGCGGGCATCAAGAGCTGGGTCGAGGATTATGACGCTGTGGTGAAGGCCACCGAGGAGTTGCAGCTGATGCCCGAGTTTGTGGCGGCAGAGCTTGCATCGGAGGCCGAGATGGAGGAGCAGTATGCCCGCACCATCTCTCTTATCGAGGCTCTGGAGCTGCGTAATATGCTCAGGGGCGAGGAGGACAAGATGGGTGCCATTATGGATATCAACGCCGGCGCTGGTGGTACCGAGGCATTGGATTGGGCCTCGATGCTACTGAGAATGTACACCCGCTGGTGCGATGCTCACGGCTACAAATACCGCATGATGGATTATCAGGCGGGCGACGAGGTGGGGGTAAAGTCGTGCACGCTCGAAATCGAGGGTGACTATGCCTATGGCTACCTAAAGAGCGAGAACGGCGTGCATCGTATGGTGCGACTCTCGCCATTCAATGCCAACAACAAGCGCCAGACCACATTCGCGTCGGTCTTTGTTTCGCCTGCCGTTGACGACTCCATCGAGATTGTTATCAACCCTTCGGACTGCGAGTGGGACACATTCCGAGCAAGTGGCGCGGGAGGTCAGAACGTAAATAAGGTGGAGACCGCTGTGCGTCTGCGCTATCACGGCAAGGATGCCGACACAGGCGAGCCTATTGAGTTTCTTATCGAGAATATGGAGACCCGTTCGCAGCTCGACAACCGCAACAACGCTTTGCGAATACTCCGTTCGAAGCTCTACCAGCGTGAGATGGAGAAGCGAATGGCCACACAGCAAGCGTTGGAGGCGACGAAAAAGCGCATCGAGTGGGGCTCGCAGATTCGCTCCTACGTGTTCGATGACAGGCGCGTAAAGGACCACCGCACAGGTCACCAGACTTCGGCTGTGGAGTCTGTGATGGATGGCGATATCGACGCATTTATCAAGGAGTACCTGATGCAGACTGGCGGAGGAATGTAGCACGTCAAACTATAGATTCAAGAGGGCTGAGGCCCTCTTTTTTTATGGCGGTATTATCACAAAGGAGGTTGATTATTCACAAAGAATTTGTAACTTTGAATAAAGGAACAGAATTAAAACCTCCAAACGATATAAACTTATGAAAAGATTGACACTCTTTTTGACTATAGCGATGACTCTATTGCAGGCGATATGCGCAACGGCGTCAGTGCGAGAATTGTTTGTCAGCACATCGGGCAACGATGCAAATCCAGGCACAAAACAGCAGCCTCTGGCATCATTGCAGGGTGCTTTAGCCAGGGCTATTGCGCTGCAAGATGATAATAATATTGAGAGCTTTGTGATAAATGTTGCCGCTGGCGAATACTCAATGCTGGATGCACTTGTAATCGACAACACTCTGCATAAACCCATCGAGTTCAACGGCTCGACAAATGGTCGTAGCGTTATGTGTGGCGGTATTACCACCCAAAAATTCACCCCTCTTAATGATAAGCTATGGAGGGTATATATACCCGAAGTTGCGCGTTACGGCTTCCGTTTCGAGCAAATATACATCAACCAGGAGCGTCGTTTCCGCGCCCAGAGCCCCAACCGAGGCAAGTTTGCAGGAATCGAGCACGTTAAACATATCCCTATTGACTCTACCAATCTGGGGCGTGATATATATGGCTGGGCGGTTGTCAATATCACCCCCAAGAAACCTCTCCCATTTGGCGATGCTTGCCGCACATACTACGCTGGAGAGAATCTCAACGATAAGAAATCAGAGCTTATTGGCGAGGTAGTTGGACGCCCGCTCCTAACTTTATTCCATAAATGGGACTCTTCTCGTCGTCCGCTATTGCACGTCGATTCGCAAGGTACGATGAGCATCGCAGGTCGTGGATTCTACCCCTGGAATACGATTGATGGCCGCACTCGATTCATAGCCGAGAACGATGCAGCATTTCTCGATGCAGAGGGAGAGTGGATTCTTGCGCGAGATGGCTGGTTGTACTATATCCCCTGCGAGGGTGAGACAATCGAGAACACCATTTGCCAGATACCTGTTGTTGAGCAATTTGTAACTATCAATGGTAATGGAATGGAGCAACAAGTAGATGGTGTTAGCTTCAATAATATTGATTTCAAATATGCCGCCTATATCACACCAGAAGATGGCAACAACCAGATGCAGGCTGCAGCAGCTATTGCAACGGTTGTGGAGGTCAACTTCGCTCGCAATGTCCACCTGTCAGATTGCACAATTGCACACACCGGATTGGGAGGAGTGTGGTTTATGAAAGGCTGTTCGGACTGCTCTGTTGAGCGTTGCCATATTTACGACTTAGGAGCAGGAGGAGTAAAGATTGGAGAGACTTCAATCAGTGAGAATCGAGACGAAATCACACATCACATCAAAATCGATAACAACATCATCCAGCACGGCGGCTTTGTATTTCCTTGCGCAGTGGGTGTGACTATCTTCAACGCCTCGGACAACCAAGTAACTCACAACGATATTGCCGACTTCCGTTACACAGGAATCTCGGTTGGTTGGGTGTGGGGTTACTCATACAGTCCAGCCAAGCGCAACATCGTTGAGTATAACCATATCCACCATTTAGGCTGGGCGCAACTTTCGGATATGGGCGGCATCTACACTTTAGGGCAGTCAGAGGGAACATCAATAAGCAACAACGTGCTGCACGACATCTACTCGCTCTACTATGGTGGTTGGGGACTCTACAACGACGAGGGCTCGAGCTACATTCGCGTAGAGAACAATCTTGTGTATAATTGCAAGAGCGGAGCATATCACCAGCACTATGGCCGAGAGAATATCATAAGAAACAATATCTTTGCCAACCAGATTCGCACACAGCTGGAGGCATCACGCTTCGAGGAGCATCTATCGTTCTCATTCACAAACAATATCGTCAGCTACCACACAGGCGTAATGTGTGGAATCAACTGGACCCGAGTTGGCCACAAATCGGACTACAATAGCTATTTCTGCACCGATTCATCACAACAGATTAGCTTCCAGGGTATGAGTTTCGATGAGTGGAAGCAGAAGGGGCAAGACCACAACTCGGTGATAGCCAACCCCGAATTCGCAAATGCAGAGGCTGGCGACTTCACTCCAAAAAACAAGGCTCTTCTCAAGAAGATAGGCTTCAAAATGTTTGACTACACCAAAGCGGGCGTTTATGGTTCGAAAGAGTGGCAGCGCAAAGCCGAACTAAGCAGTGAGATGAAGGCCGCATTCGATAAACTCGTGAACGATTATGAGCAGCAGGTGATTACCGATTGGTAGCCATAAAGCAATCTTCTCGGAATAGACAATTCAACTACAAATAACTAAAACTCAATGCAATGCAGGAGATTACCATTCGTCATATAACCGAATTTGACCCCTCGCTCACCGAGCCTATTCAGCGGTTGCTCGGCCAGCTAACATCGCAGCCTGTGCCGTTCACCGACGATGAGCTTCGCGCCATCTGCCAGTCGAAGAACAGCCACCTGATGGTGATGTATGCCGACACCGAGCCTGTGGGAATGGTTACCATCGGCCACTACCTTGCTCCAACAGGTTGCAAAGCGTGGATTGAAGATGTGGTTATCGACTCATCTATGCGAGGTCAAGGTTTGGGGCGCTTGTTGGTTTCTCACGCCATTGACTATGCCCAAACACTTGCACCCTGTACGCTGATGCTCACCTCACGTCCCTCGCGTATTGAGGCCAATGCTCTCTACCGTTCGGCAGGATTCGGGCAACGTGAAACAAATGTCTATAAGATAGAGATAAAAAAGTAAATTAAATATAGACCTACACAATAATTTAACGACACACTCTGTTCTTGATATAGGGCAGAGTGTTTTATTTTAGCCGTGAACGAATACTTCCTATTGGGCGATTCACCCACCAATTTGGCCATATCGCAGGTTTAAGTGTTGTGTTTTTGAAACATATATGTATATTTGCACTCCGAAAATTGAAAATTTACTTCCCTTACGTTGCAATTTGTATTTTTTGGTTATATTTGCAAATGTGCATTAATGAGGGCACTAATAAAACAGATAAACATTTAACAAGAAAACTAATATGAAAAAACTTCTTCTCTACATTGCGGTGGCAATAAATGCTGTAGCTTGCGTCTATCCAGATTCATCACTTCCCAAAGCAGACAAGTCGGAGTCATTGAACATTGCAACCGGCAATGTTACAGTTTCATCTGATGCTGGTACTACTATTGTTAAGGTTGTTTCTACTGCTGATTGGACTGCGAGAATGACCTTTGATGCTGGTCAGAGTAAAGATGAGTGGTGCTCAATGGATATCAATAGTGGTGCTGGTGATGAGACAAAGTCTAGCGATATCACAGTTACCTACACAGCAAACCCAACTTATGAGAGCCGCTCAGCTACATTGTATGTGTCATCAGGCAACTATAACAAATCAATCAAGATTACTCAGAAGCAGTTGGATGCTATCAACGTTACAACAGACCAGTTCAATATTCCTGCCGAGGGTGAAACATTCAACATCGAGGTAAAGAGCAACGTCTCATTCGAGACTTTCTACGACTCATCATGCGGTTGGATTGAGAAGGTTGAGAACGCTGGCCGTGCTTACGCAACAAGACAGGTTCGCTTCAAGGTTAAGCCTAACGACTCGGCAGAGGAGCGTCAGACTGAGGTTAAGTTCACATACAAGGATATCACAAAGATTGTTACCATCATTCAAGCAGGTAAGAGCGAGGAATAAAACAAGATACAGACATAAAAAAAGAGGTTGTCCCAAAAGGACAACCTCTTTTTTATTTGTAATCACAATATCTCGCGAACTATATTTACTTTTTCCACCAACTGCTGAAATGCTTTCGAATCAATGGTAATTACCTCCATAGTTTTTTAATTTTTTATTGGTTAAACGTAAGTTTATGGTATGTTCTATAAATTAGTGAAAGAGTTAGCCGTTGTCTGCAATTACTAGTTTCGGCCGCTTTGGGGCTTATTCTGGTCTCTTTATAATTTTTGTTCGGTTACAATGCTCGCATTGCGCCCTCGCAAGATATAAGAAATCCCCTCAGAATAACTTCACAGAGAGGATAGACCTTAAAGAGAAGCAACTTTTTTATTGAAAATGTACGCCGTTTTAAGTCTTTTGCGAGATTTGTGCGTTATATATTCGGAAGCGCTTTCCTAACAAATGCTAACAAATTATGAAACAAACTACTGAAAAAGATCAACTACACCGCCTCGCCGAGCTGATGCAATCCGAACGCGACCATCTGTTTCGCTATGCCTGTTATCGGTTGGGATCGGCAGCCGAGGCTGAAGATGCGATTCAAGATCTCTATGTAAGGCTATCGAAACAAAGCTCGCGGCTCGCCGAGATTGACGAGATTGACGATCTGCAAAGCTATGTCTATCGCTCATTGTCAAACAGTTGCGCATCGTATCTGCGCTCGCGTCGTCAATTTGTGCCATCTGAATTACTCAATACATTGAGTAGCGACGACCTTACGCCAACCGACTTTGATGAGGAGTTTCGATTGATCGAGCGACTGATGTCGCAACTCCCTGAGGAACAGAGCGAAGTAATCCGCTTGCGAATCTACGGAAGTCGTCAATTTAACGAGATTGCCTCGATCTGCGACATTCCTCTCACAACAGCCAAATCGCGCTTTCGCTACGGCATTGACAAACTGCGCGACGCACTCGAAGAGCGAGGATTAATTTAACCAACAAAAACAGAAACACTATGAAAACCAACAATTTAGATAACTTTTCGGACGAGCGCGTAATGAATCTGCTCACACCGCGATTCGCCCCCACAACCAACCTCAAATTCAAAGCCCCCGCACCGCGCCGACGCACGCTTTGGCAAGCCGCACGCTTTGGTGGCATAGCAGCATTCGTTGCGTTAGCCATTATCATCGGTTTCAGCGTAGTACAGACCAGCACCGCCCGCGAGGTGGTCGAGCAGGCAATAATACGCCTTGCCGAGGCCGACAGCTACCTCGTCCATTTCACTGCAAGGGTCGCCAAGAGTACTAGCTCGCACGAACTTTACGAGATAGTTGATCCCAATGACGCTCCGATGCAGGGAACGGTCGAGATTCGCAAAGAGGGCTCAAAGGTCAAAATGGCGATCAAATGGCAGGACGAAGAAAGTAGTATGGAACTCTATGACGGTCAGACCTATCGTCGCTATCAAAATGGGCAATTAGTTCTCGAACGACCCGACAAAGGTATCGATCTCACGCCATTAGCCTCACTCGAAAAATTGAAACCGTATGCCGCCGCAATGGGCTTGTTACTGAAATTCCGCGAGGAAGGCGACACGATCATCGTCAGCGATAGGAGCGACAAGGTGGAGATCGTTGCCCGATTCTCGAAGAGCGAAGGACGTCTGCTCAGTGCCGAATGCACTACTCCAAACAACGTTACGGTACTCACTATCAATCAAATCGAATTCGACGTGCCGCCGACCGAGTAATACATAATATATGGTATCCACACACGTTTCGTATAACAATAGCCGCCCCCTCGCCGCAGGAGTGCGGCTATCGTTTTCCGTATCAACGCAGTTATTTCGCCATTGCGTCAAGCTCCTTTGCTCGCTTCATTGAAAGTATAGGAGGTGTGTGTTCGGAAAGGTTTGGAACAAGTGAAAATTTTTCAAAAAAAATCTCTGATTGTCCAACTCCTCACGCACAAAAACAACCAAGCAGAGGGATTGCCTCTGCTTGGTTGGTATTAGGATACGGTTATGCTAGTCTGAAACGACTTCGATTATTCCTCTGTTAAGGGTACTATTTTATAAGCTCATACTCACGCGAACCGAGTCCAATCTTCTCGGCGTGTTCCAGGCACGAACGCCACTCTGATTCGGGTGTAGAGTTGCGGAAATGGTCGTGATGATCACAGAAATCGTGAGCGTGCATACGATCATAGAGCTGGCTGCCAGGCATAGGCTTAGCTGCCAGACAAGCATCTACACAGGCCTGATCCAATGCCAATGGATCTGCCGAAGCAAACATACCGATATTTGGCAGGATTGGAGCATCGTTCTCGGCGTGACAGTCGCAATTGGGCGACACATCAACCACCAACGAGATATGGAAATGAGGACGTCCCGAAACAACCGCCTTGGCATACTCAGCCATCTTACAGTTGAGCAGCTTAGGAGCGTGGAAATCAGCAAAATCGATAGCATCAAAATTGCAGGCACCCAAACATCTACCACAACCTACACAATTCTTCGTATCTACTGACATCTTACCCGTAGTCTCATCGAATACAAGACCATTGTTGGCGCACTGTGCAAGGCACTTCTTGCAACCTCGGCACTTGTGGGGCTTGATTACTGGCTGGCCGCTAATATGCTGCTCGGTCTTACCAGCACGCGAGCCACAACCCATACCGATATTCTTTATCGCGCCACCAAAACCTGTCATCTCGTGGCCCTTGAAATGGTTTAGACTGATGAATATATCGGCATCCATCACCGCACGGCCAATCTTGGCACTCTCAACATACTCGCCGCCCTCGACCTTAACGTCGATATCGTCGGTACCCTTCAGACCATCACCAATGATGATGGGGCAACCCACCGTAAGGGGAGTGAAGCCATTCTCCCAGGCGCAGTAGAGATGCTCGATAGCATTTTTGCGTGAGCCTGGATACATAGTATTACAGTCTGTAAGGAATGGTTTGCCTCCAAACTCCTTCACTACATCGACCACTGCGCGTGCATAGTTTGGACGCAAATAGCTGATATTACCCAACTCACCAAAATGGAGCTTGATTGCAACAAATTTACCCTCCATATCCAACTCGCCAATACCTGCCTTGCGGATAAGTTTCTTAAGTTTTGTTGGTAGTCCGTCACCGTGGGCTTTGGTACGGAAATCGGTGAAATATACCTTCGATTTTTGCATAGCTTTGAGTTTATTTATTCACAAAGTAAGTAATAAAAACAGAGAGTTCAAAGCCCATTGGCAAGAATAATGCGTCATTATGTCAATATTTCGCCCGTCGGCGTGGTCGTTTGACCCCTAGCTTTGGGCGATTCACCCTTTGTGTGGCTTTATTTTCACTTATTTTAATATATATTTGCACACGAAATAAAATGACAGAAAAAAATAATAAACAAGCATAAAAAATAATCAAAAGCGATGAGAAAATTATTCTTCACTTTTTTATTGTTAATCTCAGCTGCTGCAGTTTCTGCTCAGGTGAAGACAACCGTATCGGGTACCGTCGTTGCAGAGGATAAGCAAGAGGGTAAAATAGGTGTCGTAGGTGCCACTTTGGAGCTTATGGATTTGCAGGACACATTGCAGAAAAAGTACACAATCTCGGCAATTCGCGGAGCTTATCAGTTTAAGTTTATCCCAGCTGGTAAGTATCGTCTTACTGCTGAGTCGTTGGGTTATAAGTCGGCTTCACAGGAGGTGACTGTTGTTGCAGGTAAGCCTCTCACAGTGCCTGAGTGGAAGCTCGAGGAGGATGCAACTCAGATTGAGCAGGTAGTTGTATCTTCACAGGCCGTACGTACCACCATCAATGGTGATACAATCGTTTACAACGCTGGTGCATTCCAGGTGTTGCCCGATGCCGATGTTGATGAGCTTTTGGCAAAGATGCCAGGTATCAAGGTCGAGGGCGGTACTGTCGAGGCACAGGGCGAGACCGTACAAAAGATTTTGGTGGATGGTCGTGAATTCTTCGGCAGCGATGTATCGCAGGCTATCAAGACTCTGCCAGCACAGATTGTAAAGTCGGTAGAGGTGTTTGACAAGCTCAGCGACGAGGCCGAGTTCTCAGGTATCGACGATGGTAACAGCTACAAGGCTATCAATCTTGTAACAAAGATTAAGACTGCCGCATTTGGTAAGGTAAACGCATTGTACGCTATGGAGCCAGAAAATGCTGATGGTATCAAGCATTATGGCAATGTAAATGCCAACGTAACCATTATGGGCTTGAAGGCTAAGACTACCCTCTTCGCGGGAGGTAACAACATGAACGGCAACTCTGAGTCGAAGACTGGTAATGCCGGTGTTAACTATGTGAACAGTTGGGGTGATAAGGATAAAGTTAAGCTCGACGGTAACTACACATTCCGTGCTAACAACAATAAGAGCTGGAGCCACACTGACCGCGACTACTTCCTTACTGAGGATATGTTGAAGCAGGATCCTAACGACACATATGAGCGTTATATGTCAGATAGCGAGAGCCGTAGCAAGAGCTATAACCACAACTTCAATGCTCGTCTTGAGAACCGTATCAACGAGAAGCAGCGTTTGATGTTGCGTGCAAACCTCTCATTCAACAATGGTGACAACAATAGCAATAGCACAAACTACTACTACCCACTCAGCCATATCGATTCTATTCCACTTAACAACTGGAGCTTAGGTGACAACCACGGTATCAATGTAGGTGTAGGTGGTAACTATATGTTGCGTATCGGCGAGAAGGCGGGTCGTACAATGTTTATCAACTTCAACGCTAACTACTCTGACAATGGCTCTGGCAACGAGAACTCTTCACAGAAGCTCATCCGTTCAGACTCTATCTCAGATATCCGTCAGCTCTCGAATAGCAACAGCAACAACTACTCATTCGGTGGTTCTGTTACATATGCTGAGCCTCTCAGCGAGCAGTCGCAGATCACTATGGAGTATAATGCAAACTACAACAAGTCTGACGCAGACCGTTTGACCAACCTTTGGGACAACGCGTTGGGCGTTTACAACGACTTCATCAGCCCTGAGTATTCAAACCGTCACAACACCAGCTACTTCACACAGCGTGTAGGTCCTGGTTTCCGTTACGGTAAGGAGGGTACAAGTATCTCAGCTCGTTTGAACTACCAGAACGTAGTAATGAACAGTGACCGTGAATATCCACAGGCCTGGACATTGCCAAAGAAGACATTCCATAACTTCACATACTCAGCTAATGCCCGCATTAAGCTCGATATGCAGAACCGTATTACATTACGTGTCAACTCTCGTACATCAAACCCATCAGTTGGCCAGTTGCAGGACGTTGTGGATATCTCGAATGTAAACAACATCAGCTCTGGTAACCCACACTTGAAGCCTACTTACAGCCACAGTGGTAACTTGGGTTACATTCGTTCAGGTATCGAGAGGGGTACAACATTCTCTGTGAACATTGGTGCAACAAAGAACCAGAACACAATCGTTGACTCGGTTGTAATGAACAAGCCTGGTTTCGAGGTTTATAGTCCAGACGGTGAGTTCCTCACAACTCTTTCATCTACAGGCCGCTACTCAAAGCCTATCAATATGGAGGGTTTCTGGAGCTTCAATGGTCACATTCACTACGGCTTCCCACTTAACTTCATCAAGTGTAACTTCAACGTTGGTGCTAATGCGTCATACTCGAAGTCTCCAGCGATTTTGAACGGTGTGGTTAACGAGTCTACTCGCAACAGCTATGGTGCTAATGCCTCTATCAATAGTAACATCAGCCAGTACGTTAGCTTCAACATTGGCTACTCGGCAAACTATAATGACGTGGTGAACACTATGTCAAGCAATGGTAACAACGAGTATATCCAGCACCGTGCTCACGGTAGTGTCAACGTAGTGTTCGGCTTTGGTCTTACACTTCGCGCAAATGCCAACTACAGCGAGTATGTTGGTATCAGCGAGAACGCAAAGCGTCAGAACAACTCAGAGCTTATCGCAAACTTCGGTATGGGTATGAAGGTGTTCAAGAAGTTGGGTGAGATTCAGTTGGTTGCCAACGATATCTTCAACCGCGAGACAGGTTATAGCCGTAGCTGGAACACTCTCTATATGCAGAGCTCTACACGTAGCGTGATTGGCCGTTACTTCGGTATCAGATTCACATACAACATCCGCTCTAAGAATATGCAGAGCGGCGCAAGCAGCAACTCTGGTGGCGGCTTCGGTGGTGGCTACGGTGGTGGCTACGGTGGTGGCTATGGCGGCGGTATGCGCGGCGGCTTCGGCGGCGGTGGTGGTCGTTTCTAATCAAGCTACCATATTACACAGTATCTTTTCATAGATGTAAAATAGGTTAGAGAGAGTCGGACTGATGTGACATCGGCCCGACTCTCAATTTTATACTGGGGTGGGTATATAGAATCTTTTGTCGTTTACACAAGAAAATAGGGTTGTCCAACAAGCACGTCGGACAACCCTATAATTATTTCCCTACATTAGAATACTGCGAACGCAGATAACGAGCCTTGTTAGATACCTTCGCATATTACATACGCGACTCCTCGCCCTGCGAACCGCTCTCCACACTCTTGGCTTTGAACTGCTTGCCACTCTTGAAATTCCACGATGCAGCGAATCGTACTCGGAAATTATTTCCAAATTGTCGGTTCGTAATCATTCGCTCAAAACCATCTTGCTCGAAAATCAAATTCTGTGCAGGCGAGATAATATTCACTAACTCGCACGATAGAGTCCACGCATCTTTAATGCGTTTCTTGAGTGTGGCACTCAAATTATGATTTGCCTTCAATGTGGCATTGCTCACCTTGACATCGGTCATAGCAGAATACGAAAGGTCTATAAAAAACTTCTTAGGCAATTTGAAGTTCATCATCGTATTGCATTGCGCAACCCACTGATGAGTGATAGGAGCTCCAGATGTGAGCTGCTGCTCCCACAACAGACCCGATGCGTTGATATTCCAATCCCACCACTTGGTGAGGGTGAATGGAAGCGACACATTCACAATATAGGTATTGAGCTTAGGAAGATTCTCTACCGTTAGATTCATCATTCTGTTATCAATAGGATCCGAGACAATCATCTGCTGAATGGCATCACGCTGAATGCTGGCCACAAATGTAACTGAATACTTATAGTTCACCACGCCAGTCAGCGAGAAGGTGTTATTGTACGAGGGGTCAAGTAGCGGATTACCCGTTTGATAGGTATAATCTGAAATTTGAATACGGTTGGGCGTTAGATTCCAGAACGATGGTCGCGAGATAGTACGCGAATACTGCGCCACAAGCGAATGTTTGCCCATCTTATCAAGGGCATACGAGATGTTGGCATTCGGGAAGAGAGAGAAGTAGTTTTGGCTCACATTACCTGACTTACCCTCGGTGTTGGTGTACTCTCCTCTGAGGCCCATTACTGCACTCAATCGACCAAATCGCATCGAAGCCACAGCATAGGCTGCCGCAATATTCTCGGTATAGCTCACATCGTAATCATCTACAATCGAAGGCACCCACTCCTGCCCCAACAGGTAGCGATAGGTGGCATCGGAATTGATTTGGTTGTAGGTATATTTAGCTCCATACTTCAAATTAAACTTAGGCGAGAAGATTCTCTCACGAGCAAGTTGGGCTGTAGCCACTCGGAACGAGCTACCCGTACGGTCATAATAGAGCGAATCCATAGGCGTGCCTTGCTCAGTGATAAGAGTCTGCTTATCTACACGAGCTTCGCCATCGCGAGCAGTATAGTCGGCAATAAATTTCAGCGTAGAGCCCAGCGTATCGCTCTTGAAGATATAATTAAACAATGCCGAATGAGAATCCTTGTCATCGCTACCACGATACTCACTCTCGCTTAGTCGCATATACGAAGATGCCGAATATTGGGTAGTAGATAGGGTCGTATTACCATCACGCTTATTCCAATATGAGTACGAAGCGCCAAGCGAATGGCTAGGATTAACCTCGGCCACAGCTGAAATGGTAGTCCAGGGCTGAGTTTGGTTGGTCTCATCATCCGATTCAGCACTCATCAAGGCATCGGGCGAGAAGTATTGTGTTCGCTCCGAAAACTCCATCTCGGTACGGCTACGATAATAACCGCCCGAAGCCGACAGATCGAATCGTCCCAGATGGGCATTGATTGATGCCGAAGGCGATATATCGCTACCCAAATCGCTATGTGAGGTATTCATCGACACGTTACCCATCACACCATTGTCCAACCTGCGACGAAGAGTGATTTTTATGATTCCACCAGAAGAGTTAGCGTCGTAGTCGGCACCCGTCTGAGGCACAATCTCGATTTTGGCTATATCCTCAGCCTTTATGTTGCGAAGATAACTGATTAGCTCCTCGCCCGACATACGCAACTCGCGTTCGTTGATATAGACTTTTGTACCACTTGTGCCGTTAATCGACAAACCGTCATCCTTAACCCACACTCCTGGCGACTGACGCAACAACTCAACTCCATCTTTGCCTATAGCGGCATCGGAGTTGGCAACATCAACCACATATCGGTCGGCCTCGCGGCGAATCATAGTGGCCTTCACCACCACCTCGCCTATGTCGGTTGCAGCCTCGCGCAGGACCACATCGCCTACATTGCAGCCACCCTGCTCCACTTTGATTGTCTGCTCGTGGCTCTTATAACCTACAAACTCCACCACAAGGCGATACTCACCATCGGCAAGTCGCATCACAAACTCGCCCTTCTCGTCGGTAATTACACCTGAATGTTGCCAATCGCCCACCATAGCCACCACGGTAGCATAGCTCACAGGTTCACTCTTTTGATTGATTACTCGGCCACGAACACCATCAGCGGCCATTGCTGCTGAGATGTGCATCATGCACACCACAGCCAATAGAAATAGCTTCTTCATAAGATAATTGTAATTTAGTGTGGCCCGAAGGCCTGTTGTTGTTTGTTGTAATAGTTGATTATTATACTGTTTTCACAATACAAATATAGCCATCTTTCGGTACTATGCAAAACAAAATAGTGTTTTTTTTTAACAACCATCTATTTTTTATAAAAGCTGGCTGTCGGAAGCCATTAACTTCAGCTTTATGGAAGAAACTTAATAGGGAAAAGTCTGTATTTGTATTATCGTTTATTATTTATATTTTATCGTTATTCGATAACAAAGATAGGTATATCTATCAATTCCGCAAACTTTTCTCATATATATTTTTCCTTATACACAATATAAAACCGTCAAAACTAGGTTTGGCTACCGCCCAATAGAACTTTTTAACCACAAAAAACACCTACGTAACTTTTTGTATTAGAAAAAGATGTATATTTGTGCACTGCATAACATTTTAAACTTATTTATATGAAAAAAATCTTTACACTACTCACCTTGATGCTTTGCAGCATAGCTTGCGTTATGGCTGCACCTGCAGAGAAGATCTACAAGGTGACTTCACCTGATGGTTCGCTTAAGGTCGAGGTGAAATTGAATCACAAGATTTCATACACAGTCTATTCGGGCGATAATCTGCTCTTGAACGACTGTACACTATCGCTCAAGCTTGCTAATGGCGAGGTGGGATTTAGCCCACGCGTGAAGAAGGCTAAGATTACACTTGTAGATGAGACCGTAAAGCGTCCAATCGCAATGAAGAATGCCGAGGTTCGCAACCACTACAACCTGCTTTCGCTTACGATGGATGACAACTACGGCGTTGAGTTCCGAGTATACGACACAGGTTTTGCATACCGTTTCATCCTCTCAAAGGGTGGTGAGATTGAGGTATTGCACGAGGATTTCACAGTTAATTTCCCTGCCAATTACAAGGCTCATATCTCACGCACACCACGATTCAAGACATCATACGAGTACCGTTACACTCACACTACAACCGAGGAGTATGACTACCGCGACGAGATGAACTACCTCCCAGCTCTTTTGGAGGCACCATCAGGTGAGAAGATTCTTATCTCGGAGGCAAACCTTCGCGACTACCCTGCTATGTTCCTCCGCAGCACTGGCAACAACGGTATGACATCAATCTTCCCTAAGTGCCCAATCAAGGTAGAGGACGAGGGTGACCGCAGTCAGAAAATTCTTGAGGAGGCCGACTATATTGCCAAGACATCAGGTACTCGCGACCTGCCTTGGCGTATGTTCGTAGTGGCAAAGCAGGATAAGCAGATCCTGGAGCAGGAGATGGTGTTCAACCTCTCAGACCCTAACGAGATTGGTGATACAAGCTGGATTCGCCCTGGCAAGGTAGCTTGGGACTGGTGGAACCGCTGGCAGGTATGGAATGTTGATTTCCGTGCCGGCATCAACTTCGAGACCTACAAATATTATATCGACTTCGCATCGAAGTATGGTATTGAGTATATCATTATGGACGAGGGATGGGCTCGCAACACACGCGATCCATTCAACAGCAACCCCGACATCAACCTTCCTGAGCTTATCAAGTATGGTAAGAGCAAGAACGTAGATATCGTTTTGTGGCTCACTTGGCTCACAACCGAGAAGAACTTCAGCCTCTTCGAGAAGTTCTCAGAGTGGGGAATTGCTGGTGTAAAGATTGACTTTATGGACCGCAGCGACCAGTGGATGGTTAACTTCTACGAGCGTGTTGCCAAGGAGGCAGCTAAGCACAAGCTCTTCGTAGATTTCCACGGTTCGTTCAAGCCTGCAGGTTTGGAGCGTCGCTACCCTAACGTAATCTCTTACGAGGGAGTGCTCGGTTTGGAGCAGGGCGGCAACTGCAAACCAGACAACTCTATCTACTTGCCATTTATTCGTAATGCAGTAGGTCCAATGGACTTTACTCCAGGCTCTATGTTCTCAGCTCAGCCAGAGGATAACCGTTCTACTCGCTCTAACGCGATGGGTACAGGTACACGCGCCTACCAGATGGCTCTCTACGTTGTATTCGAGAGTGCTATTCAGATGTTGGCTGACACCCCATCACGCTACTTGCAGGAGCACGAGTGCACCGAGTATATCGCATCTGTGCCAGTTGTTTGGGATGAGACCAAGGTGTTGGACGCAAAGGTTGGCGAATATGTTGTTGTAGCACGTCGCAAGGGCGACAAGTGGTTTGTAGGTGCTATCACCAACCAGGATGGCCGCACAGTGGATGTAAACCTCGACTTCTTGAAGGAGGGCAACCATACTCTCACATCGTTCGAGGATGGCATCAATGCCGACCGTCAGGCTATGGATTACAAGAAACGCACATCGGAAGTTAGCAACCAGACTAAGCTCTCAATCAAGATGGTTCGCAACGGCGGTTGGTGCGGCGTAATCAAGTAACATACAATCAAACAATAGAATCAAGAGTGCCCGACAAAAATGTCGAGGCACTCTTTTTTTGTTCCACCTACTACCTCGCAACAAAAAAAACGTGTCCCACAAAGAATTTTACAGCGATAAATTACTGAAAACAAAAAAAAGTGCGTAACTTTATAATCGCAATTATACAACTACGAACGAAATAATAATCTATAAAACCTAAAACTATGAGTGATAAAATTTCTCGAGGCGACTTCCTGAAACGTTCGGGACTGGCCGCAGCAGGCGTGATGATGGGCGGATTGGCCTCTGCCTCAGCTGCTCCTACACCTGCACAACAGGCACAAGATAAGAAGGCTCGCTTTGCTAAACTGGGCAAGGTGAATGTGGCTTGGGTTGGTATGGCCAACCGTGGTCGTGAGGTGATGAGAGAGTTCGAAAAGACTGGCTTGGCAAACATCGTTGCTATGTGTGACGTTGACCTCAAGCAGAAGGGTTGCCAGGAGGCTATTGCTGCCCACCCAAAAGCTAAGGTCTTCACAGACTTCCGCAAGATGTTTGACCAGATGGGCAACCAGTTTGAGGCCGTAGTGGTTGAGACTCCCGACTTCTCGCACTTCCCATGCGTGATGTTGGCACTCAATCAGGGCAAGCACGTCTATGTTGAGAAGCCAATGGGCCGCACATTCCAGGAGTGCCAGTTGATGATTGACGCTGCACGTCGCAATCCTCAGCTCGTAACTCAGGGCGGTAACCAGGGTCACTCAGGGGCCAACTACTTCCAGTTCAAGGCTTGGAAGGAGGCTGGCATCATCAAGGATGTTACACACGTCGATGCTCATATGAACAACTCACGTCGTTGGCACGGCTACGACGTAAATATCAGCCGCTACCCACAGGAGGAGCCTATCCCCGAGGGTATGGATTGGGACTTGTGGCACACCACTCAGCTCTACCACGAGTTTAACCCAAAGTACCACCCAGGCAACTGGCGTAGCTGGTATGACTTCGGTATGGGTGCGTTGGGTGATTGGGGTGCACACCTTATCGACACTATCCACGAGTTCCTGAATCTTGGTCTGCCTTACGAGGTTACACCTCTCAAGTTGGAGGGTTGGAATAACTACTTCTTCCCAATGTCGTCGACTCTGCAGTTTAAGTTCCCACGTCGTGGCGATATGCCTGCAATGACCATCAACTGGTGGGACGGCATCGGCAACTACCCATCAATCCCCGATGGATATGGCGAATCGAAGATGGGTAGCGATGTACCAACAATTGGAGGTAAGCCTGCAGCTGCTTCGGCTGTTAAGCTCAATCCGGGAACAATTATGTACTCTAAGGATTTGATTTTCAAGCGTGGTTCACACGGCGCTACAACTCAGATTATTCCAGAGTCTAAGGCAAAGGAGATGGCCAGCAAGTTGCCTGAGGTACCAAAGAGCCCATCAAACCACTACGAGAACTTCTTGCTTGCTTGTATGAACGAGGAGCGCTCACGTTCACCATTTGAGGTATTTGGTCCATTGTGTCAGGTATTCTGCTTGGGTGTGTTGGCTCAGCGACTTAATCAGAAGATTGTATTCGACCGCGAGACTAAGCACATTATCGACAATCCATTTGCCGATGCATTGCTTGTTGGCACACCACCTCGCAAGGGTTGGGAGGAGTTCTACAAGATGTAACAAAAATACTCTATCAACACATAGGGCTGACCGATATTTCGGACAGCCCTATATTTTTACAACTTTTTTACCATCGCAAGATCATCAACCCGATTGCCCGTTCCCAGATACATACCATCGGAAAAATCTATCTGAAAAGCCTCATCTTCAAAGCCAAATCGAGCGTAGTAGCCTTTCAAATCTTTTGCGGCAGGTATCAGCATCGCCATATCGTAACCGCGTTGGCGCATCACTACTAAAGCCTCCTCGATAAGCTTTGAGGCATAGCCTCGACCTCGGTAATCGGCGGCAGTGGCTATGGCATAGAGATAGCCAGCACGCCCAAGCGAAGTTGACATCTCCACTATGTGCAACATCGACACCACCCTACCTTGCTCCTCGCAGACAAGCATATTCTCAGGACGATAAACCTCGGTCATAAAGAGATCTATAAACTCTCTCTCGTCGCCAAACACATCGTGCCAAAGCGCTCGGCTCGACACCTCGCGTGGAGTCAAGGCCCTAAGCGACATTTTCTCCTGCACACGTACTGGATAGTACGACTGCTTGGCTCGTCTCAGACCTGCAATACCCATATCCTCTTCGCGATTTACCTGCTGAAAACCTCTCTGCTGCAACATCTGCGCAAAGCAACGATTAATCATCTGAAAAGCTCCATCATAATCTGCATCAGCCTTTTCGATATGGGTACAGAAGAGCGTATCGCTGAGTGGCGAGCCATATGTAAAGGCCACAATATGCCCATCAACCTTCAGCACACCTCCAACAAGGCCCAATTCATCATAAGCATCAAAAGCGTGGCGGATGGCCATATGCTCCTCGCTGGGTGGACATTCGTGCTCCACACGATTACGCACCTCAACAGTCGACTGCAAAAGCTTCTCTTTCTGACGTTGCCAACGGCACTCGAGACTGAGACACTCCTCAAAATCGGCAGCTGTAAGAGGGCTGAACGTATATTGATATTTCGATTCGAATCTATTGATATGATTGCGCTTGGGCTGATATTTTCGCCCTACAAGCTGCGCCAGATCATCTACTGAGTAGATGTAATCACGATAATCAGCATTATCACATATAGCAAAAGCCTCACGTCCCTTCACTGAGCCAAGACTCTGCTCCTTTGCAATATAGTTATCATCGGCCCACTCTAAAAAATGCTCTACGGCCTCACGGCTCATACATACAAGTCTGATTGGGCGACCCTCACGCTCCGCATCGGCCACAAGACGGGAATAGAGTCTATTGTAGCTATCAGCGCAACTGCGAATATGCTCAGGAGCAACAACCATATAGCCCTTAACCCCCTCATCAGAGAGATTGAAACGTACCACCAGGGCACCCTCAACCTCAGCCCACGAGGTGTCATAGGCCTGTTGCCACATATATAATGATGAGAATGTCTGGTCACAGATATGAGTCCTCGCCTGTGACAGATAGCTTTCAATGACCTGCTTATGGCTCAGGTTCACCCTCTGGAACAGTATCATCTGCCAAATAATCTTTTGCCTCAACCCGGGCATAATAGCTCTGAATAAAAGCCTTCAAGTCACGCTCAACTTCGGCCATATCGACCTCCCCAACAAGATTATTACTTAAAGTGATATCATCTTTGGCGTAGACTCCAACTATTTCGTTCTCGTCGAAAGTAACCAGATACTCCTTAGTGATAGCCTGGAAGAGATTGTTATCATAGTTCACTGCCATTGGAATATCGCGATGCTCGCCAAAAACATCACGACCAAAGGCGAAGTATGGCTTATTGTAGCCCATCAGCCCCAGCAGCGTGGGCATCACATCAATCTGCGACACCACCTGACGATGCTCGCCAAAGAGTGCACTGTCGGGAGCATACATAAATCCAAAGATACGGTAATCGGCTGGCGAATGACGGAACTCTTCAGAGAACTTTTCGCTCGAGACGTGGTCCGCAACAAAGACAAAGAGCGTATTACGGAACCACTCCTCATTCTCATAGCGAGCAAAGAATCTGCGGAATGCCTCATCGACATATCCCACACACTTATGTACAGCTGTTTTCCCCTCAGGGAACTTACCTGCATATCGCTCAGGAATTACAAACGGATGGTGAGAAGTGAGGGTGAACATTGTAGAGAAGAATGGCTGCTCAGCCTCAGAGAGCACCTCTCCCATATACTGCATAAACTCCTCGTCCCAAATACCCCAATAGCCATCGAAGGCCTCCTTACCGTGAGCCTGCTCATAGTTCTCACGGCTATACAACTCCTTCACACCCACCTGACGTGCATAGGCACCGAAGCCCATCGAACCATGATTTGAACCGCAGAAGAACATTGTGCGATAACCCTCCTCAGCTAAAAGTTCAGGCAAAGCTCTCATAGGAGCCATAGCTTGTGGCATCGAGATAAACGATGTCTTGAGCGAGGGGATAGAACTCCAAACCGCAGGCAGAGCCTGAATAGAGCGCTTGCCGTTAGAATACATATTAAAGAATGTATAGCTTTGGCGCATCAGCGAATCGAGGAACGGAGTATAACCCTTCTGCTGCTCGTCTTTATACAACTGAGGTGAGAGCAGAGCCGAATGTTCGGCTGAAAAACTCTCCATAACAAACAGCACCACATTGCGGCCTGTAAGTTCTGTTGAGCGTGTATCCGCAGATGGATAGTGTTCGGGAGAATATAGTTCAGTGAGTTTTTCTGGTTCAAAATAACGCTGATAGTGCAACTTACCACTCGACCCCATAGTACGCAACACGCAGAACGGATTGCTGAGAATCATCGTTGCTCGCATATTGTCGGGGGTGTAGAGCGTTGCATTTGAAAGCGTGATGGGGCGTGTCATTTTGGTAAAACCGCCTCGGATACCTCCAACCGACAAAACCATTGCAATTATCAATATGATAGTAGACGAAAGATAATACCATACCCCCGAGAGCAAACTCTGTGGTCGGCAACGACGACAATAACCCACCGCAAGCAGAACGATAAGGGCAACACCCACCAAAGCTACAGGCAGGTTCTCGCTCAGGAACTTGAAGAAAAGTTGCAACGAATTGTCGTTCTCGGCAAAGAGCAACTCCTCTGCCGTAAGACGCTTTTGTGCATAACGGAAATAGATTGCATCCGAGAGGTTGAGCACCACCACAAGCACCGAATTGACCACAACATAGTACCAATACATCATCGACTGCCACCATCTCTTATCGCGAAGGCGCAATGGCACAAGTGACAATAATATAAATAAAGCATTGGCATAGAGCACCGAGACATTGTCGAACATCAGCGCACCACGCAACAGAGCTCCCAGCTCGGAGCCATCAATAGGTCCTATAATCTCGCTGTTATATCTATAAAAGAGTATGCGGCAGAGCATCAGTACCACATACAACAGAAGTATGCGCCAAATGAGCAGTGCCGTATGTGTCTTGAAAATCTTCATCTGGATTATTCGTGATGATAGGGTTCGTTATGCAGGATGGTGAATGCACGATATAGCTGCTCAGCAAATATAGCACGCACAATCTGATGCGAGAAAGTCATCTTCGAGAGCGATATCTTTTGGTCAGCTCGGGCATATACTTCATCGGAGAAACCATAAGGGCCTCCGATAACCAGTACCAGACGCTTCACGCCGCTGAGCATACGTTTCTGCAACCACTGTGAAAACTCGATAGATGTATATTGCGAACCGCGCTCGTCCATCAGCGTGAGGCAATCGCCATCACCCACCATCTTTAGGATAGCCTCACCCTCGAGTTGCTTCTGACGCGATGGGGCCATATTGCGAGTATTGCGAACATCGGCAAGTGTGGTGATAGAGAATCGGCAATAACGATTCACGCGCTTGGCATACATCTCGACCAGCGCCTCAACCTCTTTGGAATCGGTCTTACCGACAACTACTAACTCTATATTCATCTATCAATATCTTTTCAAACAAATAGCGTGCAGAAGCTATTTTCAGGATTTCCCCAAATGCCAAAGCCAACGCACACCAATTTTCTCGCCCCCTTGTAGGATAATTTGGGTGAGCTATTTTGAAGCTCCTTTCCTGTATGTAGGATAATTTGCAGGAGCTATTTTGGGGATTTGTCGAATGATGAAAAAACGGAGCATACTTAACGTATGTGAGTATTTTTCAGCAGAGCAAAGCTCCGAAAGAGCCCTTCAAATTATTCTACAAATCGGTGTTCCACTCACCCTCAGCACCCTCATAAAATACAGGGCGCTCAGTCTCTACCGACTTAATCCACTCGTAAACCTTATACATGTTGTAGCCATTACCCGAGTTCTCGCTACCCAAGTTATATGCGATAATGCAAGAGTGGTTGCGTGAGCGGTAATACATAGCCTTGGCACGAGTCATATACTCCTCCAACAGAGCTGGGTCGTTGGCTGGCGTACCGCCTACGGTGCGGATGTTGCTGTTCGTAGGAGAGTTAAGATTCATACGCTCGATAACGAACATACCCGCCTTGTCGCACATATCATAGAACCACTTTGGCTGTGGATAGTCGGGACAGAGGGTGTTGTAACCGCGAAGCTTAAGCTGTTCGATGGCAACGAAGGTCTTGTAGCGGTCGGCATCGGCGTTGAAGTGAACCTTCTTCTGGATATGCAACACCTGGTCGAAGCGGAAATACTTCTTGTTACGATAAACAGTCTTACCAAAACCTATCTTTAGAGGGATGTACTCCCACAACATTCCGTTACGCTTAACATACAACATCACATCGTAGAGTGGCTTCTGGCCATCGCCCCACTTGAAGTTGTAAGAGTGATATACGTCGGGGTTGAAGTGGAGCGTATCAATCGAACGGCCCTCAATCTCCAACTCATTCACGCTGTACTCCTTGAGCTTGCCCTTAGGGTCATAGATATCGAATCCCACCTGAATAGTCTCTTTGAAGTTGAAGTCGTTGGCCACAATCACATCGAGCTTAAGTTTGGCATATTGACGTGATGAGTCGGGCTCAAGGATAACATTGAAGTCTCGCACCGCTAGACGACGCTGAGCAAACATATAGCTATTCTCGAACTGTGGGAACTGAGGCTGGATGATATTCTCCTGCAACTGAGGAGTGCGAGTCTGACGCACACCCACCATAATCTCGTTCACACCCTGACGCATATATGGCGAAATCATAAAATCGGCAGGAGTGATTGGATCCTCAACCTCGGCAACAGGCTCATTATTGATAAAGAGGGTGTATGCCATGCCAGCATTCTCGAGATGCAAGAAGAGATTGTAGTCGTTCAACGTTGCATCGATTGTAATCTTCTGCACGAAGCGAATCTCACCGCCGGCAATAGCAATACGCTCGGGCTTGTAAGCCCAATAGCGAGCAATCTCATCGCGTTTGTCAGCAACAGCATCTTCGCGTTTGTCATATGTGATAAATTCGCTACGGTAGACACGTGGTGACTGCGCATAACTTGTAAATATTGTCAGCAGAGCGATGCTAGCAAGCAAAAACTTTCTCATTTTGAGCATAAAAGTTAACAGTAATTAAACATTTAGCATAGTACGGTACATAGTACCGTTTGCAAAGGTACTTTTTTTTTGACAAATATCAAATTATTACCTATCTTTGTGGGTTGATAAAAGAATTTGACAATAAGATTAAAAAAGATAAAATCATGAAAACTCAAAGAATTGCAGAGATTTTAAAATCAGGTGCAGTAGGCTGCGACATTACAGTCAAGGGCTGGGTACGCACAAAGCGAGGTAATAAGAACGTGGCATTCATCGCATTGAACGACGGTTCTTGCGTTGCCAACATTCAGGTTGTTGTTGACTTGGCATCATTCGACGAGGAGAAGCTCAAGGCTGTAACAACTGGTGCTTGTATCCGTGTTGATGGTAAGCTCGTTGAGTCGCCAGCATCTGGTCAGGGTGTAGAGGTTCAGGCTGCCGAGATTGAGATTTACGGTACAGCCGACCCTGAGACTTACCCATTGCAGAAGAAGGGTCACTCGTTGGAGTTCTTGCGCGACATCGCTTACTTGCGTCCTCGTACAAATACTTTTGGTGCTATCCTTCGCATCCGCCACGCTATGGCATTCGCTATCCATAAGTACTTCAACGACAATGGCTTCTACTACCTCCACACTCCACTTATCACAGGTTCAGACTGCGAGGGAGCGGGTGCTATGTTCAATGTAACAACTCTCGATATTGCAAATCCTCCACGCACAGAGGAGGGCAAAGTTGATTACTCACAGGATTTCTTCGGCAAGCCTTGTAACCTGACAGTATCGGGTCAGTTGGAGGGTGAGCTTGGCGCTTTGTCACTTGGCCGTATCTACACATTCGGTCCTACATTCCGCGCTGAGAACTCTAACACTCCTCGCCACTTGGCTGAGTTCTGGATGATTGAGCCAGAGATGGCATTCTATGAGTTGGAGGATAATATGGAGCTCGCTGAGGACTTCTTGAAGTATCTTATCCGCTACGCTCTGGAAAACTGCCGCGAGGATTTGGAATTTATGAACAAAATGTGGGACAAGGAGCTTATCGAGCGCCTGGAGTTCGTATTGAACAACGACTTCGTTCGTTTGGACTACACCGAGGGTATCGAGATTTTGAAGGCATCGGGCCGCAAGTTTGAGTTCCCTTGCGAGTGGGGTTGCGACTTGCAGTCAGAGCACGAGCGTTACCTTGTAGAGGAGCACTTCAAGCGTCCAGTTATCTTGATCAACTATCCAAAGGAGATCAAGGCATTCTATATGAAGCAGAACGAGGACGGCAAGACAGTACGTGCTATGGACGTATTGTTCCCAAAAATCGGCGAGATTATTGGCGGTTCGGAGCGTGAGGCTGACTACGGCAAGCTTTCTGCAAGAGTAGCCGAGCTCGGAATGAACGAGCAGGATATTTGGTGGTATTTGGATACTCGTCGTTGGGGCTCAGCACCTCACTCAGGCTTCGGTTTGGGCTTCGAGCGCTTGTTGTTGTTCGTTACAGGTATGGCTAACATCCGCGATGTGATCCCATTCCCACGTACTCCAAACAACGCTGAGTTCTAAAAACACGCGACTCAATTTACAGGTCAAAATACTAAATTAAACGCGCAATAGAGAATGAAGAGAATAGCCCTTTTGTTTTTGGTTATATGTTTTGCAGGTAGTCTTTCGGCTCTCTCAAAGGAGCCTAAGGAGGATGTCCGCTACAACATTATCTACATCGGCGACAGCATCACCGCAGGTGCTTTGCACTCCAAGAAAGATCAGAGTGCACCTCCTGTTGTGGCAACAGATATTTTGACCAACAAATTCAGCAACAGAATAATCAACGTCGCGGGCTTCAACAACTGCGGCCGTTCGGGTGCTACAACTGTCGACTTTCTGCCATCGCTCAACCGCGATTTCAAACGCGTGGAGAAGAGTGTTGCCAACTTCAAGGCAGAGGCTGAGAAGACTCCTGCAAAGGAGAAGTACATCTTCTCTATTATGCTTGGCACAAACGACTCAGCATCAAAGGGCCCCACAGGCTCACCCGTAAGCAACGCTGATTACAAGAAAAACCTCCTGACAATCATCTCGCGCCTGCGCGAGATGTGTCCGGAGTCGATATTCGTACTACACCGCCCCATTTGGTATAGCCCCAACACCTACAACGGAGCCCGCTACCTGGTGGCTGGCTTGAATCGTGCCACAGAGTATATCACCGTTTTAGAGGAGCTCGCACAAGAGAATGGCGACATCTATCTGGGTGATTGTGAGAGCTATGGCCTGTTCAAAAACGAATATAAGAGATATATGTTCGCCGAGAAGGGCAATGCAGGCACATTCTATCTCCACCCCAACGAGGAAGGAGCCGTTGAGCTTGCCGAGAACTGGGCAAAGGCGATTGCAGCTGCTGTAAAAGCATCTGCACGATAACCATAACCACAAACCAATAGAAGGAACCTGTCGAAGTGGAACTTAAAATCGTAATGTAATGGCTATTTCACAACGTCAGATTCAGAAATTACAACAGACTCTATCACCCCAGCAGATTCAGATGATAAAACTGCTGGAGCTACCTGCCATAATGCTCGAGCAGAGGGTAAAGCAGGAGATTGAAGAGAATATAGTATTGGAAGAGGAGGAGTCGTCACAAGAGGAGGAGACTCAGAATATCTCGGTTGAGGAGTATATCCGCGAAGATGACGATACACCGAGCTACAAGAGCCGTGTAAACAACTACTCGAAAGATGACAAGCAACGCCCTGTGAACATCACAGAGGGCCGTTCTTTACAGGAGTACTTGTGTGAGCAATTAGGTTATCGCAACCTAACAGATACCGACCGTCATATTGCCGAATTTATTGTAGGCAGCATCGACGAAGATGGTTATCTGCGTCGCGATATGGAGTCAATCTCTGATGACATAGCCTTCTCGCTCGGCATCGAGACTTCGACAAGCCATTTAGAAGAGCTTCTCGGCATAATCCACCAGCTGGAGCCAGCCGGCATTGGTGCCAGAAACCTGCAGGAGTGTCTACTATTGCAGATGGCACAACGCAGGATGGATTCCGAGGCTAAGATATTGGCACACAAGATTATATCGTTTCATTTTGATGAATTTGTAAAGAAACATTACGAAAAACTCATCTCACGACTTGGTGTAAGCGAAGATGATTTCCGCGATGCTATCGACGAGATCAAACACCTCTCGCCCAAGCCTGGCAACCTCTATAATGAGGGTGGTATGGATACCACACCTTATATTATACCCGATTTCAGACTCGACTATCAGGATGGCCAGTTTGACCTCTCGCTCAACTCCAACAATATCCCCGATGTGCGTATCAACCGCCGCTATGTGGAGATGATTCGCGATATGATTACATCGGACGGCACCGTCTCGGAGAGTAACAAGGAGGCTGTGCAGTTCGTGAAGAGCAAAATCGACTCGGCAAAGTGGTTTATATCGGCTATCAAGCAGCGCCACGACACTCTTATGCGCACAATGCAGGAGATACTCTCGTTCCAAAAGGAGTATTTCAAGGATGGCGACAAGAGCAAGCTGCGTCCGATGATTCTAAAGGATATTGCCGATCGCACGGGATTGGACGTATCAACCATCTCGCGTGTGGTGAACAGCAAATATGTGCAGACACATTTCGGCATCATACTGCTCAAATCGCTCTTCTCGGAGGCTATGCAGACCGAGAGCGGCGAGAGCGTATCGAGCTACGAGATTAAAAATCTATTGCAGAAGTGCATCGACGAGGAGGACAAACGACACCCTCTGACCGATGAGACTCTGATGAATATACTTAACGACAAGGGGTACTGCATTGCACGCCGCACGGTGGCCAAGTATCGCGAGATGCTCGACATTCCCGTGGCGCGCCTGCGCAAGCAGATTTAAGCCCCAAATATAAGATGCTTAGACGATTAGCCAAAATAATATCAACCATTCTTCACCCCTCGGCAATACCCATCTACTTGGTGGCGTTGCTGCTTTTTGCCGACACCATCTACGATGTGTTTCCGGTTAAAGTGAAGCTCTATCTACTGTGGGTGGTGACGCTCTATGCTATGGTGATTCCGTTTGTGGGACGCGCCTTGCTGCGTCACGCCGACAAGTGGGGACGTGGCCGAATCAGAGGACTTCGCTCGAAGGCAGTTCCTCTGTTGCTTGGCACCTGCTGCTACCTGCTCTGCGCCATCACGCTGATGAAGTCGCCATCGCTGATGATATTCCGCAAGATAGCTGTTGCAGCAGCTATGAGTGAATTGTTCTGCCTGCTGACACTACCCTTCTGGCGAGCAAGTCTGCATATGACTGCCATGGGAGCAGCTACGGCGGCGCTTATCACGCTCAACATTATAGGCGCGCAAAGCCTCTTTTGGGTGATGCAGGCATCGATTATTGCAACGGGTATTTTGGCCTCGGCTCGCCTCTACACAGGTCGCAACAACGGCATACAGATTTTGGCCGGTTTTGTGGGTGGCTTTGTGGTCTCGGCCATAGCGATGCTGTTCCTCTGATAAAAGGCAACACACAGAAAATAAACAAACTAAAAAAGGATATTGACCCGATGGCCAATATCCTTTTTCTTATTGTCTACAAGACGCCGACATATCTATTTTTCATATGTGCAAGCACCTGATACAACCGAGATAAAAACTACAAATCACCTACATTTATACAAGTGTCTGGTGTATGGTTCTCTTGCCCCTGCATCTGAACACCTGCCCCATTAAAAGTTACTCCGTTGCCCATTATCTCAACACTAACAGGACTTTCTCCATAAGTATAAGCCCATTTAAAAACATGACTCGAGGACCCACCTGGGACACCATAAACAGTACCAATATCTGCACTACAAGACCACATTTGCTCATAAGTCGCTCGAGCCCACATTTCCTCAACGCCTAAGAATAAACCGGATTGCCCCGAAAATTTAGAAATACATTTTATTTCATATTCCCAATAATATCGTCCCAAAATATTTTGTGAGGGGTGGTGATCTCCAATATGAAATATAGATATAATTATATATTCCTGACCCATTTCAACAATTCTTGAATTTGATAATTCTTTAGGAGAATTACTCAAGTATTGCTTCCATTCTATATCCTCACTCTGATTTGGGCTGGGAACAAAGGTTGCAACATTATCATAAATTATACCGCCATCACCATCTGTTGCAAGAGCCCAAGTCTTGAATTCTTCACCATAATATTGCCAAGTAAGTTCTATCACAAGGGTTTTCCCAATCTCAATACAGTCAAGCATACTTTCCCTGTGATTTACAAAGGTTCTTTCTAATTGAATTCCATCCTTTGCTGATAGTTCTATCAAATCTTGGCGCTGCATAATTTCAAAACCTTCAGCTTCTCTATCTGACTTAACAGCAAATAATGAGTTTTCAGAAAAGACATTGTCCAAATATTTTTGCGCATTACTGTTATTAGCGATAACACCGAGACACTTATACCCAAGTAACTTTAATGGGAAATTAGATATAGTATTATGCTCCATTACATAATCTAACTGACGTTCCCAGATAAACTTTTCGGTTTTGATTTCCGGATTCGACACATGCAAATCCTCATCGATTTCCACAGAACACGAAACCACCGTGGCAATTAGCACAATGGCCGTCATAAAAAATAAATTCTTTTTCATAATTAGTCATTGTTTTAAAGTTTAACATTTTAGGGCTATTCTCCCGTTTGCAATTTATATACATTTTTACACATATCCAAAAATATTTGCAAAAAAAATACATCCGCAAGCATAAATAAATATTTTTATTAAAAGCCTAAAAGAATATAAACAAAAAAGTGCATCTGCAAATACACAGATGCACTATTATATACTATGCGCAAGCGGTAATATATTTAAAAATTACCAAATTGCATAAAACCGCAGTTACTGGGCGTAAATGAGGATTTCAAGGACAAGCCAGATGCCAAAAGAGCCTCATTAGACGATTTTTAAACTCTATATGTTTCATACAAAGAGGCAACCTTTTCGATAATCTCCTCTTCGGTGGGAGCATCATCCTCGATATACAAAATCATATCATCGAGTGCATCGCGCTCCTCACCCAACATCATCATTGTGGCTTGAATGGCGGCATAGCTATAACCGCGCTCCTCCATTAGAGCATAAAGTGCACTCTGCTTTGGCGTCATAGTCTAATCGGTTTAGATTTTCTTGTCAGAAAAGACTTTTTTAGTCGTGCAAACCACGGCTGCGAAGGTAATTCAACAAGAACTCAGGACGGTCGGTCTGAATCATAGTAGCACCCATATCAACGAGCTTGCCGTAAACCTCCTCGGCAGATGTATCGTAAGCCACATCGTCGCTAAGACCACCGCAGAGTGAGTTCCAGAGTGAGTTCACCCACAACTTAGAGCCGTCGGCTACAACACGCTTCATACAATCCTCAACCTCAGGAATCATCTTGTTCCAGCAAATCTCGTATGCGAGCTGTGGCTCAGAATCAGCCTCATACTCCTCGAACAAAGCAAGGCTCTTAGCATTTGATGGAGTGATGATTGGCATATAGAGCAAGTTCTGCTTGTTGCCCGCCATCTTTTTGCGAACGTTGGCAAGCGACTTGTTACCCTTGATAAGAATCTGCTCTGTTACGCCCAACTCCTCGGCAATAGCGAGAACCATATCGTAGTGCTCGTAACCCTTGTCGATATTTACCACGATGCGATCCTTGCACACCTCCAAAGCCTCACGCAAGGTAGGAACCTTCAAATCGAGTGAGCTACGTGTATTATGAGCAGTCTTCAAATAGCACTTCTGGATAGAGTCGTAGGTAATATCACTAATCTTACCCTTGCCTGTTGTACAACGGTCGATAGTGCGGTCGTGCTGCAATACAAGCACGCTGTCCGATGTAAGAGCAACATCCAGCTCCACGATATCGACACCCATTTTGATAACAGACTCGATGGCTGGGATAGAGTTCTCGGGATAGTTGCGCCAGTCGCCACGGTGGCTGATCACAAGCACATTCTTTGATTTAGGGTTGCGGATCTCTGCCACAATCTTCGCAGCACGCTTATCGTCACGAACTGCATTACCACCAGCACATGAAGCCAGCATAACGGCAACAACGGCGGTTGCCAAAAGGTGTTTGAAAATTTTCATATTTTATACTGTTTTACATTGAATTAGCACATTGTGAACTTTCCGGTTACAAAACTAATCATTTTGCACCAATTATTACCATAAAATGATTATCTTTGTGTGGATTACTATCTATTAAACCAACAAAACATTAACAATTATGTATAGCAACGATCCTAGAACAGTCATCACACTCGATGCTGGAGGTACAAACCTCGCATTTGGTGCAATCAAAGGCAATAAGTACATCGTAGAGCCACTCGTACTCCCATCTAATGCCGAGAACCTCGACATCTGCCTCAACACAATGGTAGAGGGCTTTTCGCGAATCATCTCTCAGCTCGATGAGAAACCTGTGGCTATCAGCTTCGCATTCCCTGGCCCAGCAGACTACCCTAATGGTATCATTGGTGGTTATCTGCCCAACTTCCCATCATTCCGCGATGGCGTGGCTTTGGGTCCATTCCTGGAGGAGAAGTTCGGTATCCCAGTATTCATCAACAACGATGCAGACCTCTATGCTTATGGCGAGGCTTTGGGCGGCGCGCTACCTGAATTGAACCAGAAACTTTCGGAGGCCAACAGCAACAAGCAGTTCCGTAACCTTTTGGCTTTCACATTCGGTACAGGATTCGGTTTTGGTTTCGTAACAGACGGTGAGTTACACATTGGTGACAACTCTTGCGTGGAGACATTCTGCCAGCGTCACAAGCATATGCCTAACGTGATGGTAGAGGAGGGTGTGTCAATTCGCGCCATTAAGCGTGTATACGCCGAGGAGTCAGGATCAACAGATATCTCACTCACTCCAAAAGATATCTTCGACATTGCCGAAGGCAAGCGTGCTGGCGACCAGGAGGCTGCCAAGAAGGCATTTGCCACTTTGGGTGAGGTAGCCGGTGATGCTATGGCTACAGCCGTTACGTTCATTGACGGCGTGATTGTGATTGGTGGTGGTTTGTCTGCCGCTGCGAAGTATATCAAGCCAGCCCTCTTGAATGAGATGCGCTCTAAGATTCACACTCTGCAGGGTGGCTCGCTCAACCGTGTACAGATGAAGGTTTACGATCTGGACAACGAGGCTGAGTTTGAAGAGTTTGCAAAGGGCGAAAGCCGCACAATCAAGGTTTACGGTTCGGAGCGTGAGGTTAGCTACGACCCACAAAAGCGTGTGGGCGTAATGTTCTCGAAGATTGGTGCAAATACTGCCACATCGATTGGTGCTTACGCATTTGCACTCAACAAGATCGACAAGACTACAGAGACAAAATAAGACATATCAGAAGATTTATGAAACGAATCTATATTTTGGTGGCACTGGCATTTGCCACACTTAGCCTCTCGGCTCAGGATCTGGTCGTAGGCTCGTACAACATTCGTAACGACAACGAAGGTGACGTGAAGCGTGGAAACGGCTGGTTTCAGCGTTGTCCCGTAATCTGCGACATGATTGAATGGAACGACGTAGATGTGTTTGGTGCACAGGAGGTTAAACGCAACCAGATTGACGATATGCTCCGCGAGTTGGAGGGTTATGCCTATGTTGGCGTTGGCCGTGACGACGGTAAGGATGAAGGTGAGTTCTCGCCTGTATTCTACAAGCGCGACCGCTTCAAACTTCTCGACTCAGGTACATTTTGGATTTCAGAGACTCCTGACAAGGTTGGAGTGAAGGGTTGGGACGCAGCTCTGCCTCGCATCTGCTCTTATGCTCGTCTGCAAGACAAAGTGACCAAGAAGAAATTCTGGTTCTTCAACTTGCATATGGATCACGTTGGCGTGGAGGCTCGCCGCGAGGGTGCAAAACTCATCGCTCGCAAAATCACCCAGATGTGCGGCAACGAGCCAGCTATGGTATCGGGCGACTTCAATGTTGACCAGACCAACGAAGCCTACAAGACTATCGTATCACAGGGCGTGTTGAGTGACTCTTATGAATTAGCAGCAAAGCGTTATGCTCAGACTGGTACTTTCAATAGCTTCGACCCAAATCTCCACACCAATAGCCGCATCGACCACATCTTTGTGACAAAGCAGATTAAAGTACGCAACTATGCAGTGCTTACTGACGGCTACTGGACCGAACTCAAGGAGCCAACCAAGAGTGTAAAGGGTTATGCAGCACCAAAGGAGATTAATTTCAAGAAACACGACCACCGTTGCCCATCAGACCACTACCCAGTGATGATTAAGGTTGATTTCGCTAAATAGGGCTTAGGTAATACAACGATTTTTCAACACAATAGTGAGATATATTAAAATCAGAATAGTAAATGAAGAAATTTTCACTACTGCTCATCGCCTCGATGGCGACAATGGCTCTGTCTGCACAGAGCTTCACCGAGTGGCAGGATGCCGAGGTGAATGAGATTAACCGTGCTCCAATGCACGCTTCGTACAAAATTTTCAACGACGCTGAGGCTGCCGCTGGCAAGTACTGTGACGCCTCATACCCCTATCGTCTCTCGCTCAACGGCACTTGGCGATTCAATTGGGTAGAGAATGCCGACCAGCGCCCTACCGACTTCTTCACACTCGGCTACAACGACGCATCGTGGGCTAAGATGGAGGTGCCTGCTATGTGGGAGCTCAACGGCTATGGCGACCCTGTATATGTAAATGTGGGATATGCGTGGAGAGGCAACTTCCGCAACGAGCCTCCTAAAGTACCCAACGAGCAGAACCACGTGGGATCATATCGCCGCGAGGTGGAGATTCCAGCCGAGTGGAGTGGCCGCGATATTATGCTTAACATTGGTGCTGCCGTATCGAATGTGTATGTTTGGGTGAATGGCAAGTTCGCTGGTTACTCAGAGGATAGCCACCTCGGCGCATCATTCGACATTACGAAGCTCGTAAAACCAGGCAAGAACCTCATCGCATTGCAGGTTTTCCGCTGGTGCGACGGCTCATACCTCGAGGACCAGGATTTGTGGCGCTTGAGCGGTATCTCACGCGACGTAACTCTGGAGGCTCGTCCCAAAGCCCGCTTGGCTGATATGATGATTACTCCTGCGCTCGACGAGCAGTACAAGAATGCGAAGCTCAATATTGATATGGAGTTTACTGCAGGTATTAAGTCGGCAGATGTTAAGTTGGTTGATGCTAAGGGTGCAACTGTTGCCGAGGCTAAAGCTACACCCGTAAAGGGCAAAGCAGCACTCTCGATGGATGTAGAGAATCCTGCCAAGTGGTCAGCCGAGGAGCCTAATCTCTATAAGGTTATCGTAACCGTAAACGACGGCAAGACAACCACCGAGGCATATGCTCAGCGCATAGGTTTCCGCTCATCTGAGATTAAGAACGCTCAGCTTTTGGTGAACGGCCAGCCAGTGCTTTTCAAGGGTGCTAACCGCCACGAGGTGGATCCATTGAAGGGTTTTGTGATGTCTCGCGAGCGAATGATTGAGGATATCAAGCTGATGAAGCAGTTCAACCTCAACGCAGTGCGCACATGTCACTACCCTGACACTCCAGAGTGGTATGACCTCTGCGACGAGTATGGTCTGTATGTTATCGACGAGGCCAATGTGGAGTCACACGGTATGGGTTATGGCGATCACACCCTGGCTAAGAATCCTATCTTTGCCAAGGCTCACCTCGAGCGCAATATGCGTATGGTGGAACGCGATAAGAACCACGCTTCGGTAATCATCTGGAGTATGGGTAACGAGGCCGGTATGGGTCCCAACTTCGAGGAGTGCTACCGCTGGATTCGCGAGTTCGATCCATCACGCCCAATCCACTACGAGCAGGCTCGTTTCACCGAGTTCTCTGATATTATGTGCCCTATGTATGCCACATATGATTGGTGCGAGAAATATGTAACAGAATCACCTAAGAAACCTCTCATCCAGTGTGAATATGCCCACGCCATGGGTAACTCGCTCGGAGGATTCAAGGAGTACTGGGATTTGATTCGCAAATATCCTCATTTCCAGGGTGGTTTCATCTGGGACTTTGTTGACCAGGGCCTGGCTCAGTATGATAAAGACGGCAAGGTATCGTTCTACTATGGTGGCGACTATAACAACTACGACGCAACAGATAACTCGTTCAACAACAACGGATTTATCGCTGCCGACCGCACACCTCAGGCTCAGGCTTATGAGGTACGTCGTCAGTATCAGTCAATCTGGACATCTGCTGTGGATCTTCCAGCAGCTAAGGTGGAGGTATACAACGAGAATTTCTTTATTGACCTCTCGGCTTATGCTTTGGAGTGGGAGCTCGTACAGGACGGTGTAGTGACCAAGGCTGGTCGCATCGAGAACCTCGACGTAGCACCTCAGCAGCGCAAGCAGTACACATTGGGCTACTCGGCTGCCGACATCTGCCCTAAGGCCAAGGAGGTACTCATCAACGTAAGCTACACACTCAAGAGCAAGCAGCCACTGCTCGATATCGGCTATGCAGTTGCCGAGCAGCAGCTCACTCTTCGCGAGTTCGATTCGAAGGCTGCCTTCGCAATGAAGGAGTCAACACGCCCAATCACCATCACCAAGTTTGAGAAATCAACCGATGTGGAGGGTTACGATTGGATCATCTCGTTTGACCGCCAGGGCTTCATCAACAAGATTGTATATGGCCAGATGTCAATCATCGAGGAGCACTCATCGCTTCGTCCTAACTTCTGGCGCGCCCCAACCGAGAACGACCTCGGTGCGAAGCTCCACAACCGCTTTGCAGCTTGGCGCAATCCAGCTATGAGCTTCAAGAAGCTGGAGCACAAGGTGGAGAATGGTGTGGCAGTATTGAAGGCTTCATACGACATGCCAACTGTAAAGGCTAAGATGGAGATTACCTACACCATCAATGGCGAGGGCGAGATTAAGGTTTCGCAGGCTATGACCACAGAGAATGGTGCAAATGTATCGGGAATGTTCCGCTATGGTATGCGCATGGAGTTACCAGCAGCATACAACACTTTGGAGTACTACGGTCGTGGCGAGGTGGAGAACTACTCTGACCGCAAGAGCTGCGCCAATATCGGCCACTTCAAGCAGAGTGTTGCCGAGCAGTACAACGAGAAGTATGTTCGTCCACAGGAGTCGGGTACTCGCAGCGACTTGCGCTACTACGAGGTAAAGAACTCGGCTGGAGCTGGTATCCGTATCATTGCCGAGAATCCATTCTCAGCATCGGCACTCCCCTACTCTATCGAGCAGATGGATGTATCGGTAGGTCGTGCTCAGCGCCACTCGGGCGACTTGAAAGCTGACAACAAGACTCACCTCTGCTTCGATTTGGTACAGCAGGGATTGGGTTGCATCAACTCGTGGGGACACATTCCATTGCCTCAGTATATGGTAGGCTACAAGGACTACACATTCAACTTCATTATCTCGCCAGTGAGATAATTGGATAGAGATTACACAAACGACAGTTCGATACATTCGAGCTGTCGTTTTTTGTAGTCAATTTTGCGGCTAAATAGGATTTACCCAGCACACTATGACGCTTTTAGTACCCCTATGCGCTATAAAGCCGAGAATATTCACATTTTAGGAGAGTAAATGGGTCCAAAAATTTTTTCGAAAATCAATTATTTTATATCTTTGCACCGATTATGGGACTTTTCTCCTTATAGGAGCTATGGCCACTGGCTGTATAACCATAAAAAATGACTATACGATTTATTAATTCATTATAAAGACAAAACTATGATTTCTTACAAGGATTTGGGTCTTGTGAACACTCGTGAGATGTTCAAGAAGGCTATTGAGGGTGGTTACGCTATCCCAGCGTTCAACTTCAACAACATGGAGCAGATGCAGGCTATCATCTCTGCTTGTGTAGAGTGTGGTTCACCAGTTATCTTGCAGGTATCTTCTGGTGCACGTAACTACGCTAACCAGACTTTGTTGCGTTACATGGCACAGGGTGCTGTTGAGTTCGCTAAGGAGATGGGTAAGAATATTCCTATCGTATTGCACCTCGACCACGGTAACTCATTCGAGTTGTGCAAGAGCTGTATCGACATGGGCTTCTCTTCAGTAATGATCGACGGTTCACACCTCCCATACGATGAGAACGTAGCTCTTACAAAGAAGGTTGTTGACTACGCACACCAGTTCGACGTAACAGTTGAGGGTGAGCTTGGTGTATTGGCAGGTGTTGAGGACGAGGTTTCTTCAGAGGTTGCTCACTACACACGTCCTGAGGAGGTTATCGACTTCGTATCTAAGACAGGTGTTGACTCATTGGCTATCTCAATCGGTACTTCACACGGTGCTAACAAGTTCAAGCCAGAGCAGTGTACTCGCAACGAGGATGGTATCTTGGTTCCTCCCCCATTGCGTTTCGACATCTTGGCTGAGATCGAGAAGCAGATCCCTGGCTTCCCAATCGTTCTCCACGGTTCTTCTTCAGTTCCACAGGAGTATGTTAAGATCATCAACACTCACGGTGGTGCATTGAAGGATGCAGTAGGTATTCCTGAGGAGGAGTTGCGCAAGGCTGCTAAGTCTGCAGTTTGCAAGATCAACATCGACTCTGACGGCCGTTTGGCAATGACTGCTATGGTTCGTAAGATCTTCGTTGACAACCCAGCTGAGTTCGACCCACGTAAGTACTTGGGCCCAGCTCGTGAGGAGCTCAAGAAGCTTTATATGCACAAGTGCGTTAATGTGCTTGGTTCAGCAGGTACTGTAGAGTAATTAATACAATTACCATAATGCAAAAGGCGGCTCGTTTGAGTCGCCTTTTCTTGTGCATATAAACCTTCTTAGGTCATATTGACATTCCCTCCAAACCTCCCTTTGGCAAAGGGAGGCTTTGGTCGCTACGCTCCTAAAAGGTGTTTGATTATATTTTTATGCACAAGTGCGTGAACGTTCTCGGTTCTGCAGGTACTGTTGAGTAATTAATACAATTACCATAATGCAAAAGGCGGCTCGTTTGAGTCGCCTTTTCTTGTGCATATAAACCTTCTCAGGCCATATTGACATTCCCTCCAAACCTCCCTTTGGCAAAGGGAGGCTTTGGTCGCTACGCTCCTAAAAGGTGTTTGATTATATTTTTATACACAAGCGCGTGAAAGTTCTCGGTTCTGCAGGTACAGTTGAGTAATCTTTGGATAACTCGATATAGAAAAAAGGCGACAAGTTTTGGCCGCCTTTTCTTGTGCATGTACCTTTTTAGATTCCTTACTTATTTACTCGCTGCAGGTGCCACATATCGTGGCCGAAAAATCGCTTTCTGCCGACGCGTTCAAAGCCGAGCGAAGCGTAAAGTTTCTCAGCATTATAGTTATCGCAGTCAACTATCAAACCTACTTTCTCACACCCCGCAGCAAATACCTTATCACAGAAGGCCTCAATCAATGTACACCCCACTCCACATCCTCTAAACTCAGGCAATACACCCACTGAATCAAGATAATACTCTCCCGCCTCGGTCTCATCAGCAACAACAGGAATATGCCCCGTATGCTCATGCAAAACAGCAAAAGTTCCCTCACGCAGTTCGCTCAATCGTGCACCATCATAACCCACAACAGCACCTGCCGCCACTCCATCAACCTCGGCCACAAGTGCATATTGCCAGCTATACTGCGTAGCCTCACGACGGGCAATCTCTGCCAATACGTCGAGATACTCCGCTCCACAATAATTTTGCAACGCCACCTCGTCACCGATAGCCATTGCAACCGCTTTTGCCACAACCTCAGCATCATTGCTCCGGGCTGGGCGTACTACAATTCTCTGATTATACATACTGCAAAGTTAACCAAATTTACAACACATTACCACTCTCACCCGCTCGAAATAGTTATTTCAAACAAATACACAACATATCAATTCACCCACCAACAGCGTGCTCGCGTCAATATACTCAAGTTTTTTTTAGAAAATGGTACGTTCAAAATTGCAGATTAGCAAAAAAAAGATTAACTTTAAGTGTCATTTTAATAACTAAACAGGTGTTCTTATGAAGAAGTATTTAGCGGAAATGGTCGGAACTATGGTTCTGGTATTGATGGGTTGCGGTACTGCTGTCAGCCTATCTTGTGGAGTTGACACTGCCTCTGTTGTGGGTACAGCATTGGCGTTTGGTTTGGCTGTTGTAGCAATGGCTTATGCAATTGGTGGCATTTCAGGATGCCACATCAATCCCGCCATCACATTGGGTGTTTGGCTCTCGAAGCGTATGAGTGGCAAAGATGCCGCTATGTATATGCTTTTCCAGGTAATTGGAGCATTCATCGGCGCAGGAATCTTGATGGCTCTTGCACCTGAGTCTGGTTTGGGCGCAAACGCTGTTCAGAGCGGAATCAGTGTATGTGGCGCTGTTACAGCAGAGATAGTCTTCACTTTTGTCTTTGTACTGGTTGTACTCGGAACAACCGATGCAGAGAAGGGTGCAGGCAATTTGGCTGGTTTGGCAATTGGTCTTTCGTTGGTACTCGTTCACCTGGTTTGTATCCACTACACAGGTACATCTGTCAACCCTGCTCGCTCTATCGGTCCAGCTGTTTTGGCAGGTGGTCAGGCTCTTGCCGACTTGTGGATTTTCATCGTAGGTCCATTTGTGGGAGCTATCCTGGCAGCAGGTGTATGGAAGGCGTTAACTTGCGAGTGCTCTTGCTCTAAGAAGTGCTAACATAAATAGCTTGCACGGCAAGTATATCACATAAAAACCCCTGTTAGGAGACCTAACAGGGGTTTATTGTTTGCATAAGGTTTGAATCACACCCGTCCTGTTCATCAGATGAAGATGTATTTCAGGATAAATAGGATTGTCAGAATATACATAGTGACTGTGATTTTATTTTTCTTGCCACATAACAGATTGATGAGCGTATAGCAAATCATACCGAGCAGGATACCATTTGAGATTGAGTAGGACAATGGCATCATGATAATACAGATAAATGCTGGAATCGACTCAGTATAGTTGTCGAGTTCGATGTTTTTGATGGGCTCAAGCATCAGCAGACCCACAAGAACCAATACTGGCGCTGTTGCTGCCGCTGGAATCGATAGGAAAAGTGGCGACAAGAAGAGCGTTACGACAAAGCAGCAAGCCACAACAAATGCCGTAAGACCCGTACGGCCACCCTGTGCCACACCAGTTGCGCTCTCGGAATAGGTCGTAGTAGTCGATGTTCCGAGTATTGCGCCTACTGTTGTAGCGATAGCATCGGCCATAAACGCCTCCTTAAGGCGGTAGATGTTACCATTCTTGTCGACGAGATTTGCCTTAACACATACACCGATAAGAGTCCCCATAGTATCGAACATATCGATAAAGAGAAATGTGAATACCACAACCAGCATATCAAATGTGAAGACACTATCCCACTCAAACTGACAGAAAATAGGCTTGATAGAATCGGGCGCAGAAACGATCCCCTTAAACTCTGTAACACCCATTGGGATACCTATCAGCGTGGTTACCAAGATTCCAATCAACATCGCACCACGCACATTCTTAGCATACAACACACCTGTGATAACAAGGCCTATCAACGAGAGTAGCGCAGAGCCTTGGGTTATATCACCCAAAGTCACAAGCGTGGCGTCGTTGTTAATAATCACACCACCATTCTGCAATCCGATAAATGCGATGAATAGTCCTATGCCCGCACATATTGCATTATGAAGGTTTGACGGGATAGCATTTACTATGGCCTCTCTGATGTTGGTTATAGTCAACAGTATAAAGAGTAATCCCTCAATAAATATAGCGGTCAGGGCAAATTGCCACGAATATCCCATACCCAAGCAGACCGTATAGACAAAGAACGCATTTAGTCCCATACCCGGTGCAAGGCCAAACGGGAGCTTACCCCAAATAGCCATAACTACACAGCCGACAATCGAAGCAAGCACAGTAGTTGTAAATACTGCGCCCACTGGCATAGTGCCAAGTTCACTAAAAATGGCAGGATTAACGGCCAAAATGTAGGACATCGTGAGGAATGTGGTAATTCCTGCTATAACCTCAGTGCGAATAGAGTGCTGCTTGCGATTAAATCCAAACAACTTGTTTAACATGGTCTAAAATTGATTGAGTGATTTTTTATATCTATTAGCTGGCTCGCCCTTATATGGTATAAAGGCATACAAAAGTACTATTTTTTCATCTACCATCTATTAAAACGCTCCATTTTTTACACATAATTTTCAGGTTGGAGTGATAAATTTTGTTTCACCAAGCTAAATCATTATATTTGTACGATAAATTGTCGGCTTTGTCTGCATATGGCAGTGAAGTTCTCGATAGTTGTAATGGAAATTTAAAATTGAAATATACTATGAAAAAGAGTAGTTTTTGGAGCGATGCATCGCGAGGCGGAGCGATTATAGGTCTGGTATGCGCCGCATTGGCTCTGCTTGGCATGCTTATTCCTTCGGTTGCATTTGTATTTAGCCTTGCAAACTTTGTGGCAATAATCTATCTGCTCTTCCACTTCACTCGCTCGCGTTCAGCACTATACACCAAGGAGGGTTTTACCTACTCTCAAAGTCTTGGATTCATTATAGCCATGGCAATATTTACGGGTATTGTGATGGGTGCATATCAGATTATAGCAAGTAATTTCCTCTTCACTGAGAAGTTCGAGGAGACTCTCAGTCAGGTTATTGCTACTTACTCTCAGATGGGAGTGATGGATAATGCAACGATGGATAAGATGAGCGGCATGATGCGCAACTACATGTTCTCACCGATCTATGTATTGCTCTCTAATATTTTGAGCTACATCTTCTATTTTGCATTCATTGGATTCTTTATCTCGATTGGCACTAAGCGCGAACCCGATTTGTTTGATCAGGAGGACTCTGCTGACGAAGAGAATCTTGACGAGGAGTAATTTTTGAAGTAAACAATGGAAAAGAGACTCGATATATCGGTTGTCGTTCCTCTCTACAATGAGCAGGAGTCGCTTGCAGAACTTGTGGCGTGGATTGACCGTGTAGCCAACCATAATAGCCTCTCTTACGAGGTAATTATGGTAGATGATGGTTCATCTGACGATTCGTGGAACGAGGTAGAGCGCCTCAAGACTACATATCTAGCTATCAAAGGCATACGCTTTGCCCGCAACTACGGCAAGTCAGCAGCTCTCTACTGCGGTTTTGCTAAGGCTGAGGGTGAGGTTGTCTTTACCATGGACGCCGACTTGCAGGATTCGCCCGACGAGATACCCGAGATGCGCCGTATGATTCTCGAGGATGGCTACGATTTGGTGTCGGGCTGGAAAAAGAAGCGTTACGACCCTGCTGGCAAGCGTCTGCCAAGCAAGTTCTTCAACTGGACCGCAAGGGTAGTGTCGGGCATCAAGCTCCACGATTTCAATTGCGGATTGAAGGCCTACCGTCGTAAAGTAATCAAGTCTATCGAGGTATACGGCGAGATGCATCGCTACATACCAATCTTGGCCAAGCACGCTGGCTTCAAGCGCATAGGCGAGAAGGTTGTACAGCACCAGGAGCGCAAGTATGGAGTATCAAAATTTGGCATGGAGCGTATGGTGAAGGGATATCTGGATTTGATTTCGGTATCGTTTATGTCGCATTTCGGACGCTCGCCTATGTACTTCTTTGGTAGCTTGGGTACAATTATGTTTTTGCTGGGCGGATTGACTACAGTGTGGGTCATCGCCTTGAAACTCTATAAGCAGATTAATGGCTTGCCACTTCGTGCAGTTACCGACCAGCCACTCTTCTTTGTAGCTATTCTGGCGGTGATATTGGGTGTACAACTCTTTTTGGCGGGATTTTTGGGCGAACTCATCAATCGCAACTCTTCAGATCGTAATACATATCTGATTGACAAGCAGATTTAACAACTTAGGTTTAAGGTTTTATAAATAAAGTAAAGATCGAATTAAGATGATACAGCGTATTCAATCACTCTATCTTGTTGCTGTCGTGGCTTTGATGGCAACTGCACTTTTCACTCCGCTGGCATATTTCGCAGCTGGCAGCAATGTTTACGAGCTCTTTGCCTTTGAGCTTGTCAGCCAGGCCGACGCTGCCGCATCGCAGTCAACTATGTATATGGGTGTAGTGGTAGCTTTGGCTACGATTATTCCACTCATTACCATCTTCCTATATAAGAACCGCATGTTGCAGATCCGTTTGTGTGCCGTTGAGTTGGTGTTGTTGCTCGGTGCGCAGGTATTTATGGCTTTGTATTACTACTTGAGCAACCGTATGTTCGAGCAGCTGGAGTTCCACACTCAGGGTATCCGCATTGCAATCATCTTCCCATTGGTTGCCATTATCCTCGACTACATGGCTCTGAGAGCAATCTTCAAGGACGAGATGTTGGTTCGCTCACTCGACAGAATACGATAAATCTCGCATAGCATAGATATTTGGTATAAAAATTGACTTTCGACGTTCGAAGGTCAATTTTTTTTATCTATGTGCAGATTCTATTCTATTTTGGTTTTAGCTCTGGCGTTGACATCTTGCAAAAACTCCACCCATAAAGAGCGGGCGGCTATAGCTGTCAAGGTTACGCATGTCGAGACAATTGATTATGCCGAGCGCGATTTTGCAGGTATGGCAACAGCCGATAACTCGGTAAATCTTGCATTCAAAATATCGGGACAAGTGCAGTCTGTCGATGTTTCGAAAGGTGATTATGTAAAGCGTGGCGCACTGCTTGCCCGCCTCGATCCGAAAGATGTGGAGCTACAGATGACCTCCGACAAGTCACGCTTCGATAGAGCCAAATCGCAGTATGAGCGTATGCAACGATTGCGTAGCCACGAAGCCGTTTCGCAACAGGAGTACGAATTGGCTCTATCCGATTATTTGCAGGCCCAATCCACTTTCGAGAACTCCAAAAATCTACTCTCGCAAACCAGTCTGCGAGCTCCGTTTGACGGCGTGATAGAGCGCACATATGTCGATACCTACGAGCGTGTGCAGTCGGGTCAGACAATCGTGCGACTGGTCAACCCAATGAGTACAACAGTGGAATTCACTATGCCCGAAAAGAGCCTGCCGCTACTATTCGACTCTTTGACACGCTTCAGTGTTATCTTCGACAATATCCCCGGTCAGAGATTCTCGGCTCGGCTCGACACCTATGCAAAAACATCGTCCGATGCCTCGGGCTTCCCCGTATCGCTAAAGATAGAACCCGACAAAGCTAAGCAATATCGCATAATGCCGGGCATGACGTGTCAGGTAATGATGTTCACTCAAAACAGTTTATCGCGCAACCCCATACTCGTTGTACCACTCTCAGCTATATACGCACCGGCTACGGAGGGTGAGTTTGTTTGGAAGGTAACGCCAGAAAATCGTGTAGAGATGAGCCGCGTAGAGCTTGGCGAGGTGTATGGCCGCGATATGGTGAGCATCACCTCAGGCCTCGCAGCTGGCGATGAGATAGTCTCGGCTGGAGTATACAAACTGCGCGAAGGAGATAGTGTTAAACCTATAAATCGCTAAGTGTATGTCGATAGCCAAATTCTCTATGCACCACCGAAGTGTGGTGTGGTTTCTATTAGCTTTGTGTATGGTAGGCGGCGTATGGGCATTCTTGCAGATGGGCAAGAAAGAGGACTCTACCTTTGTGCTTAAAAGCGCTGTTGTGAGTTGCGCATACCCGGGTGCTACCCCATTCGAGGTCGAACAACTAATCTCTGAGCCCCTGGCCAGAGAGCTGCAGTCGATGCGCAGGGTTAAGAAGATAACATCAGAGTCATACTATGGTTTGTCGAAGATTACCATTGAGCTGGAATCTTCTATTCGTTCAAAGCAGATTCCACAACTTTGGGACGAGCTGCGTCGCAAGGTTCAGAACTTCTCGTCGCAACTGCCATCTGAGGCCGGACCTGTTGTGGTTAATGACGACTTTAGTGATGTCTACGGTCTATACTTCGCACTATCGGCCGACAACGGTTTTTCGTGGAGCGAGATTCGCGAGTGGGCTCAACGCATCAAGACTCAGATTGTAACTCTGGCAGGTGTACAGAAGGTGAGCGTATATGGAGAACAGCAACCTGTTGTGAATGTCTATATAAGTAAATCGGTACTCTCCAACTTTTCTATCACGCCCGATATGATTGTCACTATGATCTCGCAGCAGAATGCTGTGGTCAACACGGGTGCGTTGTCGGCTGGTGATATGACTCTGCGCATACTCGAAATGGGAGGATACTCATCGGTGGAGGATATTGCCAATCAACTGCTCATTGCCCCCGATGGCAAGCAGTTTCGTTTGGGCGATATTGCACGTGTCGAGTTGGATTATCAAACGCCACCCAAGCTTATTATGAACGTCGATGGCAGGAGAGCTGTCGGCATAGGCATCTCGACCGAGGAGGGTGCCGATGTGGTGAAGATTGGCAAACAGGTGAGAGAGGTACTGAAACAAATAGAGTCGGCAATGCCTCTCGGACTGGAGGTTGTTGAACTATACCCCGAAGATAAAATTGCCCGCGAAGCCAACTTCTCATTTATGCTCAACCTGCTGGAGTCTGTGTTGATTGTAATAGCCTTAATTATGATGGCTATGGGCCTACGCAGTGGTGCATTGATTGGGCTTTCGCTGATATTTACCATTGGCGGAACGATGGTTGTGATGTATGGCTTAGGGGAGGGTATAAACCGCACCTCACTCGCTGGCTTCATTATCGCAATGGGTATGCTTGTCGATAACGCTATTGTGGTGGTCGACAATGCGCTGAAATCTATGCGGCAGGGGGTGGCCGTAAATCGGGCGTTGATTATTGGAGCTGATGCTCCTAGATGGGGTTTGTTTGGCGCAACGCTTATAGCCATTTTTTCTTTCCTGCCGCTCTATTTGGCGCCTTCGTCGGTAGCCGAGATTGTAAAGCCTCTATTTGTCGTAATAGCCATATCACTGCTGCTCAGCTGGGTGCTGGCGATGAGCCAAGTGCCTATGTTTGGCGAGAAGATGTTGCGTCTACCTAAGAGTTATGTAGGACAAGGAGGCTATGAATGGTTCGACAAGATGCTAAGATGGTCGCTCAACAATCGGCTCTCGGTTATTCTGCTCTCGGTGTGGTTGTTTATCTTCTCGCTTGTAGTGATGAAGCTAATGCCACAAAACTTCTTTCCGCAACTTGATAAGCCCTATTTCCGAGCCGATGTCATACTCCCTGAGGGGTGCGACATAGCCTACACTCAACAAAATCTCAAACAAATGAGTAATTGGCTTTTGCATCAAAAAGAGGTTGTAAGGGTATCAACAACCGCCGGAGCGACACCTATGCGATACTACCTGGCCAGTAGCAACTTCTCATCACGCCCCAACTACGGCAATCTACTTGTAGAGGTCAAGAAGCGTCGGCATAGCAACGATGTACGTCGTCGACTCGATAAGTTTGTAGCCGATTCGTGTCCCGATGTATGGCTACGTTCTTCACTCTTCAAGCTCTCGCCCGTGCCTGACGCCACCATCGAGATTGGATTCATTGGGCCCAATGTCGACACTCTGCTTCAACTCACCCAGCAGGTTGAGCGCATAATGTGGAACAACCCCGACGCAACCAATGTTCGTAATAGCTGGGGCAACCGTATCCCTACGTGGCTACCCATATACTCTCAAATCAAGGGTCAGCGTATAGGCGTGAGCCGCAGTCGCATAGCCGAGTGGATGACGCTTGCAACCGAAGGTTTACCGATGACACAATATAGGCGAGGCGATGAGTTTATTCCTGTGTTACTCAAAGATGAAAATATCGACAACTATAATCTTTCGAGCCTCAGCTCCATTCCTATCTTCTCGCAATCGGGTAAGGTTTATCCTATCGAGCAGGCTAGCAGTCGCTTTGATTTTGACTTCATGCCATCGGTTGTGAAGCGCTACAATCGTCAACGGGTAATGAAGGCGCAATGCGACCCCATAGATGGAGTCAATACTCACCAACTCTACAATGAGATACTGATGGCTGCACAGGCTCGCATTCTCATACCCGAGGGCTACGTGATGAAGGTCTTTGGAGAGCAAGAGTCGCAACAGGAGTCAAACAAGGCCCTGAGCGATAAGATGCCGTTGGCTATTATATTGATATTCGTGGTGTTGCTGATGCTCTTTGGCAACTATCGCGATTCGCTGATAATACTGCTTATGACCCCTATGATTTTTGTAGGAGTAGTGGCAGGCCTATTATTCACGGGCAATAGTTTCGACTTCTTCTCGCTACTGGGAATGATTGGCCTTGTGGGAATGAATATAAAAAATGCCGTCATACTTGTCAGCTCGATTAACCAACTGAGGGAGATGGGAGCCGACCCATACGAAGCAGTTGTTGAGGCTGCCCGCAGTCGACTTTTGCCGGTTTGTATGGCATCGGGAACAACCATTCTAGCACTTATTCCGTTGCTATTCGATTCACTATTTGCCGGTATGGCCTCAACAATTATGGGTGGTTTGCTGGTAGCCACACTCCTAACGATGGTACTGCTACCGGTGGTATACGCCATTTTTTACAATATTAAACCTCAGAAATAACATACTCTATGAAGCAACTCATTCCACTCATTATACTTTTGGTGATTGCCATACCAAAGGCTCGATGTCAGATCTCTCTGCAATCATATCGCGACAGCGTATATATGGCAAGTGTAGAGATTCAAAATGCCGAACAAACAATACTCAAAGCCGATGCAACCGAACGGCTACGCTGGACTGCAATGTTACCCTCAGTGTCGGCAGACGGCTCATTCTCAAAGAGTTTCCGACACTCTGGCGATAATAAACTATGGGGATTCTCGCTAACGCCACAAATCACTCAGACAATCTATGGCAGCGGTGCAAGAGCAGCCCATCGACAGGCTCGCAGTCTGCTCTGCTCAGCCATTTTCGACAATCAAAATGTGAAGATGGCTATGCGATACACAGCCGATTATGCCTATTGGAATCTCTCGGCTATGCAACTATATATGGCTGCAACAAATGAATATGTGCGTATTATCAAATCGCTCTATGATGTTGTAAAGGAGCGCTTCAACGACGGGTATGCCGCCAAGAGTGATATGTTGCAGGTCGAGGCTCGACTGCTCGATGCCGAGTTTTCGCAAATTGCGGCCCGCGACAACTATCAGCAGGCCGTCAACCGCTTCAACAATTTGCGAGGTCTCTTTGAACCTGACATAACAAGGGTGGAGCTCGCCGAGTCCATTGTCGACTCTATCACTATGCCTCAACGTATCTCGGTTGAAGCCATACGTGAACGGCGTCCCGATATCCTTTCAGCTAAATCACGAATGAGAGCCGCAGAATTTGGAATAAGTCGTACGCGAGCCACATACAATCCAAAGATTAATGCCGGAATCGGAGGTTCGTGGCAGACATTTTCACCCAACTCGTCGGGACGTACATTCTTAGATGCAGCCATAAAGTTGGGTGTGAATATCCCTATCTTTCATTGGAACGAGCGGCGTTATGCTGTAAATGGCGCAGAAAGCGATGCCGCCATTGCTGCCAATAATGTTACGCAGTTGGAAGAGGATGTAGTGATGGAGGAGGCGGATGCGTGGAGTTCGCTTACGAGCAGCTACTCGCAGATGCAGTCATCGCTCCACAACCTATCCATCGCAGGCGAAAACCTTTCGATTAGCACCTTCTCCTACAACGAGGGGCAAGCCACAGTGCTCGATGTGTTGCAGGCGCAGTTGAGCTGGATTCAAATCTACACCAACGCTATAACGGCACGTTTCAACTATGCGGTAGCTGTTTCGGAGTATCAATTGGTTTCGGGTGCCGAAATGGAGTGATGTTTTGCTGAGATATTTTGTAAATTCAGAGAGTATAGTTAACTTTGTAGTATAACGATTCAACCCCAAACTACTACTCTACATCATATGAAGAAGACCTTACTTTCAATTTTGGCTTTGACCTTTGCTTTTGGTTCCGCATTGGCGGCCGACTATAACATCACAAAATATGGCGCTGTAAGCGATACTACACGACTCAGCACCAAGGCTGTTCAGCGAGCTATCGATGCCTGTTCGGCGGCAGGCGGCGGAAGAGTTATTGTGCCAACAGGAAGCTATAAGATTGGCTCTATCTTCTTGAAGAGCAACGTGCACCTCTACATCGAGCAGGGAGCAACGCTCTACGGCAGCACCAACATCAACGACTACCAGCCCGTTGGTACCGACTATGTATCGCTCCGCACTCAGCAGCAGACCGTTCAGCTTATCTTTGCCGACAAGGTAAGCAACGTCTCTATCGACGGCTATGGTACAATTGATGGCAGAGGCAGTACATTTAAGAAACTTGCCCCCACCGACGAAGGTATCACTCGTCCCCACTTGCTAAGATTCATCCAAAGCCAGGATATCACAATACGCAATATCACTATGCGCAATTCTGGTTGCTGGATGCAACACTTTCTGGCGTGCGATAGGGTGAAGATTGATGGTGTTACAATTTACAATCGCAACAACTACAACAACGATGCTCTCGATTTAGATGGTTGTCACAATGTGGTTGTCACCAATCTTATCTCTGATTCTGATGATGATGGCATTACTCTGAAGAGCACTTCGCCTCGCTTGTGTGAGAATATCACCATCTCGAATTGTGTGGTCTCAACCTTCTGCAACGCCATCAAGCTCGGCACCGAGACAAATGGAGGCTTCCGCAATATCAACATCTCAAATATCATCATCAAACCGAGCAAAGATGACAGCAAAAAGTTCTTCGGACGCATTGGTGGCATCTCGGCTATCTCACTCGAGATGGTTGATGGTGGCGTGTTGGAGAACGTGAACGTGAGCAATATTATTGTCGAGGGTACAGCTTCGCCTATCTTCATTCGCCTGGGCAATCGCGCCCGCGGCTATAAGGAGGGTATGACTATCGAGAACGTAGGTAAGATTAACGGTGTGCATATCAGCAATGTACAGGTGCACAATGCCGACTCGTTTGGCTGCTCGATTACAGGACTTCCGGGCTATCCGGTTGAGAATATCACGCTCGACAACATTACAATTCACCACAAGGGTGGTGTTAAATCCGAGGATTTGCCTACAATCAAACAGAGGGTGGCTGACGAGCGCGAAAAATCATACCCCGAGGCTACTATGTGGGGCACGCTTCCTGCCAAGGGATTCTTCGTACGACACGCCCGCAATGTGAAATTTTCGAACATCGAAATCAGGACTGAGGAGCCCGATGCGAGGAGTGAGTTTGTGCTTCTCGATGTCGAGTAACATAACCTGATCCGATAAATATTGAGGCTGCCAACATAAAAGTTAGCAGCCTCTTGTTGTGTTATACGTTTACTGTCTCCGAACTCACGATTGCTATTTCGTGCGATACGGGAGCTATCATCTTCAGCATAGCTACCACACCACACTTGCCCTCCTGCGCCTCGCGGATTGCACAGCTTACACAATTTTGATTCGAGATGCTCTTGCACTCAAAATTGTAGTGCACAGCAAAACTTCTATATCGGCTCTCGGCCGCAAGGGTTGGTGTATCGAGCGTTCCCTCGACTGTAATTTCAAATCTTTTAGGCGTGATTTCATCTTTTCGCAAAATGCCCATAATGGTCAAGCCTGCGCACTCTGCTGCGGCATACAACATCAGTGATTTTGGATTTAAATCATCGGTTTTCTGGCCTTCTACCAATCGAAATTTGCCGTTTTTAAGTTCGACGCTAACTCTTTGTGTGTTACTCATAAGATGTATTTTTTTAATAAAATAATGCGGCAAAGGTTACTCACGAGCAACTTCTGCCAATTTTGTGCAATATTGTGATGACAATAATCGTTCCTTTATTGACCGTTTGCATCAAAATAATTATCTTTGCTCCTTGTATAAAAGTGTAGATTATGCGTAAAAAATTATTCATATTGGCCGCCCTACTTTTGTTTGGTAGCATATGGCAGATAAACGCTCAGTCGAAGAGCTATGATGAAGCTCTGACAAGAGCTATATCACTCTATAAATTCGATCATTGGACCGAGGCTCGTTCAGAGTTGTTATCTCTGCGAGAGAAGCTTTCGTCAATTCGAGACAAATCGCAGATTGAGCAGATTGACTACTACTTGGCACTATGCGACTCGCAACTCAAGATGCGTGACGCCGAGAGCCGAATGCGCCGTTTCCTGGCCGAGAACCACAGTTCGTCGTTTGCCAACGAGGTGCAGTTTGCTTTGGGTGCTCACTACTGTATGGTGGGTGACACACTGAATGCCAAGGCAGAGCTTCAGAAAGTCTTCTATGACCGTCTCGACACACAGAATAAAGAGAAATATGACCTACGAATGGGTTATATGGCCTTCACCGAGGGCAACTACGACGATGCAAGCTACTACCTGAGTCGTATTGCACCCGGCAGCGAGTATGGCGACCACGCCCTCTACTACAAGTCGTATATGGCATACGCTGCGGGCGACTTGGAGAGCGCACGAAACGGATTTACCTCTCTGAGCGACAGCCCTCAGTATAGCAGTTTGATGCCCTTCTACCTTATGCAGCTCGACTTCAAAGGTGGCAAATATCAGGCGGTGGTCGACAAGGGCGATGCTCTCATTGCGGGTACAACCGATGAGCAGGCTCAGCAGATTCGACGTATGATGTCGGAGTCGTGGTTCCAGCTTGGCAACTTTGCCAACTCGGTTAAGTATATGAACGCCTACAAATCTTTGGGCGGAGAGATGGGGCGTGTAGAAAATTACATTTTGGGTTACTCGCTCTACCGCCAGACTATTTACGATGAGGCTGGAGGATACCTACGCGAGGCCTGCGGTGCTGATGATATGCTTACTCAGAATGCATCATACCATTTGGCCGATTGTTATCTGCGCGCTGGTGACAAGACAAACGCTATGCACTCTTTTGCGATGGCCTCTTCGGCCACATTCGACAAAGATATTGCCGAGGATGCTCTGTTTAACTATGGAAAGTTACAGTATGAATTGGGCGGCGGCGTATTCAACGAAGCGATTAATGTACTTACGCGCTACATCGACCAATATCCATCATCACCCCGCACAAATGAGGCGCATCAGCTTTTGATTGCAGCCTACTACAATTCGCACAATTACTCTGCAGCTTACGACGCTATCAAGAGTTTGCCTAATCCCGACAATGAAGCCCTGCTTGCATTGCAGAAAATTGCATATTTCAACGGTCTTGATTACTACTCACAGGGTGAGTTGATTGATGCCGAGGCTTCGCTTACAGAGTCGACAAAAGTTGGTTCTAATGCAAAATATAGCGCACTTGCTTCGTTCTGGTTGGGCGAGATTGCCTACTCGAAAGGCGATAGCGGAGTGGCCTTGCAGCGTTACCGCAGTTTCTTGGGGCGTGCTCCAAAATCGAGCAAGGAGTATGCTATGGCCCACTACAACATGGGTTACTGCTACTTTAACAACGAGGAGTTGGAGGCTGCCGGCACTGCATTCGATAAATTCCTTGCGGCATACCCCACTCGCGACAGCTACCGTGCTGACGCACTTAACCGTCGTGGCGATGTGCATTATGCGGCTCGTCGCTTTACCGAAGCAGTAAAGTGCTACGATCAGGCAACTGAATTGGGAACAATCGAGCGCTACTATGCCGAGTATCAACGTGCCATCACATTGGGCGTACAGAATAAGCGCAGCGAGAAGATTAACCTCTTGCAGCGTATTGTGCGCAGCGACAGAGGCGACTACGTCGATGCTGCCACTTATGAATTGGGCCACACATATATCGCCGACGAGCAATATTCATCGGGCGTTAAGGTGCTGGAGCAGTTTATCGGCCAGTACCCCAATTCGAAGTACTACTCACAGGCTCTCTCTGATTTGGGCCTAGCCTATATGAATTTGGGCCAACGAGAGAAGGCTTTGGCCTACTACGATATGGTCGTGAAGTCGGCTCCACAATCGTCACAATCGAAGAGTGCGATGCAGGGTATCCGCGAGATCTATATCTCTCAGGGCGATGCTGATGCTTACTTCGATTATGCTCAAAAGTTAGGTCTGGAGGGTAACATAAGCCAGATGACCCGCGACTCTATGTCGTATATTGCAGCCCAAAAGCTCTACCTCGAGAATAAGAGCGCAGAGGCCATTAGCAGCTTCTCGAACTACCTAAACAACTATCCAAAGGGTTACTATCGCAACGATGCCCTCTTCTTCCTGAGCGACTGCTACATCCGTGAGGGTCGTGACGACGATGCCATGAAGAGTCTTTCGGAGCTTGCTGCTGAGGGCCACAACCAATATTCAGAGCGAGTACTCGACAAACTCTCTTCGATGTACTATAAAAAGAATATGTTCGAGCAGGCCGCTACCGCATATCGCTCACTCTACGACGAGGCATCAACCTCATCGGCCAAGATTAACGCCGCATCGGGCTATGTAGCCTCAAGCTTGAAATATGCTGACGACGAGGCCTTGATTAAGATGGCCGACGATGTGGAGAAGATGGCCGAGGTGAACGACGTGGCACGCCGCAAGTCGCAGTATGCCAAAGCGAGCATTCTCAACCGTCAGGGCAAGGAGAAGGAGGCGATGACAATCTATAAGCGCTTGAGCTCAGAAGTTAAGAGCGCCGAGGGTGCTGAGGCTCGATTCCGAGTAATCGAGGCCGAGTTCAAGGCTAAGAATTACGACAAAGCCGAGAAGATGGTTTATGACTTCTCAGATAGCAAAACCCCTCAGAACTATTGGTTGGCAAAATCATTTATCCTATTGGGAGACATCTATTTGGCTCGTCAAGATGGATTCCAGGCTCGTGCCACATACCAGAGTGTCGTTGATGGTTACACGCCTGCCGACGACGGAATTGTGGCTGAGGCTAAGAGTAGAATCGCTAAAATGAATTAGTCTATGAGAAAGTTAGCATATATTATTGTCTTGATGTTGGCTCTGCCAGCCGTTGCCTCGGCTCAGGTTGCCAAGCAGGTGGAGGTATCGAAGGATTATACCCCTTCAATCAATTCGGCCCAGAAACTCACTATCGTTCCCGATATGACCGATACTGTGAAGATGCGCCCCGATATCGACTACACCATCACACCCCGCTCTTACCAAACGTCGCTAATGACGCAGAACTTCAAGCCTGCGACAATCTCATATTGGGATTTTAAGCGTCCACGTCCTTACTATGTAAAGGCTGCAGCAGGTGCTCCACTTGCATCGGAAGCAGATGCCTACATTTCGACATTCAATAAGGATAAGGGCTACGCTATGCTCTACCTCAACCATTGGGGCGATTACCGCAAGCGCCCAACGCTCACTGGTGAATTGAGCGATAACGGTCGCACAGAGATGAGCAATCGTTTGGGAGGTCGTGCAGGATTGTTTGCCGGTCCACGCCAATTGGAGTTTGACATCTATGCCGACGAACAGATGCGCCACCGCTACCCTACAACCGGCGAGCTCATTCACTTCGGCAAGGCAGATGCAAAGTTGCGCTTTGGTGACGATTTTACCGATTTAAGCCGCTGGAACTTCAATATTGAGGTTGCAGGCGGACTGTTCACCGATTTATATCGCAAGGAGGGTTTCAATGAATCGGATCTCTCGGCCAATGTAGCTGTCGCAAAGACGATAGGAAAGCACGTGCTGCGTATTCACGCTGGCTACGATGGCGTATTTGGCACAAAGGCACTGAGCGACTACAAGAGCAATGGTTTGATGGCAGGTGCACGATATGGCATTACACGCGAGCGTTTCGAGTTTCTGCTTGGAGCTGATTACCATCACGATATCGTATCGAACAATACCGATTCGCCCCATCATATCTTCCCATACTTACGTATGACGTGGAAGAACACTAAAAAGGGATTCGTACCATTTGTCGAGGTTGACGGAGAGCTGAATCGAAATAATTTCGGCACACTTATTTACGAGAATCCCTTCTTCTCACCACTTTCAACTACAGGCGAGGAGCTATCAAAGCTCGCTAACGAGTCTATCTACAATGGCCGCATAGGTTTTGGTGGCAGCCTGGGCAAAAGCGTATTTGCTTATAGCCTCTCTGCCGAGTTGTCGCTTGCTGACAACCACATCTATTGGTATAACCGCGGCGCTGACTACTACTTTGCATCGGCTTACCAGCATAGCCTCCGCATTGAGGGTCAGATGAAGCTACGACCTGTGGGTTGGTTTGAGGCTGAGGCAAATGTGGGTGTGTACGCTTGGGAGAACTACGATTCGTTCTACAGCAACCGTCCAAACTTCGACTTTAACTTGGATCTGCGATACACTGGCCGCAAGATTATGGCCGGTTTGAATTTCGGATATGCGAGCGGCATCAAGTGGCTTACGATGGGTGCTGATTCTCAGATGACCTACACCCAGACCGATGGCACCCTCAAGCTTGGTCTCGAGGCAGAGTGGCGCATCAACGAGCATTGGGCTGTATTTGTCGAGGGTCGCAATCTTGCAGGCAGCAGAATTTACGAATGGCTTAACTACTACACCGACTCGCCACAGGGCTTGGCAGGATTTAAGTTTACATTCTAAAAGTTAAATAGTGAAATAAATATGGCGCAGACTCAAAAGGTTTGCGCCATATTTATTATTTACTACAACCCTCCACTCAACGAAGGTGGACGATTATCTTTTGCACTACCCCACTCCTTGTTAGGCGTGTTGCCCATCTCGAAACATAGAGTATTATCGCCGCTGAAAATCTCGTTATGCATAAGATAACTCTTGTGATAAGGCTTGCCGTTGAGCGTAACCGACTGCACATAGCAATTCTCGCGCGAAGCTTTGGGGGCAGAAATCCTAAGCACACCCCTCTTGTGCCTTAGCTCCAAATCCCGAAATATTGGCGTGCCGATACAATAGACTCCATCACCGTGAGTCATCGGATAGAAACCCATAGCGCTCATCACATACCACGCTGAAATCTGCCCGCAATCATCATTGCCACACATCCCGTAATGATTGGTATTATAGAGTGTGTAGAGTATGTCGCTGATGCGCTTCTGTGCTCTCCAGGGCTGTCCCACATAATTATATAGGTAAAGCGTATGATGGCCCGGCTCGTTGCCGTGAGCATACTGGCCTATGCGTCCCGTGATATCGGGGGCAGGATTGGGACCGTGCAGCTCGGAACTCACCGTAAACAGAGAGTCAAGTTTCTCGACAAAGGCCTCCTCGCCACCATATAGCTTGGCGAGTCCTGCCACATCGTGCGGCACAAAGAAGCTCCACTGCCACGATGTACCCTCGCAGAAATCATCATCGGGCTGATAGTGGTTCGAATAGAACGGATCAAACGGTCTGCGCCAGCTACCATCGGAGTTGCGGCCTCGCATAAAACGTGTTTCGGAGTCGAAGAGGTTTTTGTATCGCATCGCTCGCCCGATGTAGGTGGCATAATCATCGTCGTGGCCTAGCAGGCGAGCCATCTGGGCTATACACCAATCGGCATAGCAATACTCCAGAGTTTTAGAGACCGACGTAACTTCCTTATCACAAGGCACATAACCATATTGGTTATAATATCTCGCGCCACGAAAATCACGCAGGAAATATCCAAAAGTATCTCTGTTGGCCGAAGCCTTCATAGCCTCAAACAGAGCCTCGGCATCGAAACCGCGAATACCCTTCGAATAGATGTCGGCAATCACCGGCATCGAGTTATAACCAATCATACACATAGTCTCAACTCCTGCCAACAACCATATCGGCAATTGCCCACAGTGGCGATAATGCTCAAGCATCGTATTCGCCAAATCGCTTGTCACCTCGGGATGAAGGATATTCATCAGAGGTATCTGCGTGCGGAATGTATCCCAGGGGCTGAATACTCCGCCATAGTAGTTAAACTTGCCACGATAGACCTTCGAATCGGAGCTGCGATACTCACCCGTAACATCAGAGTAGAGCTGCGGATAGAGGTGAGCAAAGTATAGACAGGTATAAAATACCTCTTTCTGTGGAGTGGTAGCATCGGCAATCCTGATGGCCGAAAGGGTGTTGTTCCACCCACTACGCACTGCAGAGCGTGTACGGTCAAAATCGAAGCCCTTTATCTCTGATTTCAGGTTGCGCCTAGCACCATCCATACTCACAGGCGATATACCAACTTTGGCAACAATCTTACTCTCTCCCTTGCCAAACGACAACAAAGCTCTGATGTCACACCCCTCGGCCGATTTGATATTGGTCTGAGGAGCACGATTGACATAAATCTTATAATCCTTGATTGGCTCAGATAACTCGGCATAGAAATATACGTGTTGCTCCGAGGCCCAACCATTCGATATGCGATAACCACGTATAGTACGCGAGTTCACAATCTCGATGTATGAGAGTTTTACGGTGTCGAAATCCTCTTCAGGAATAATCGTACAAGAGTGCTCGCAGCCGTGCTTGAGATCAACGATAAGTTCACGCTCAGAATCGTGTGGGTAGCTATAACGATGCATACCACAACGTTTTGTGGCAGTCAGCTCAACATCTATATCACTATCAAGCAGGGTTACGCTGTAGTAGCCAGGCTCAACGTGCTCCTTATCGTGCGAGAAGCGACTCGATACACGTTGTGGCATTTCTTGGCTATCGGCCCATTCTGCATGGGTGAGCGGAAAGAACATTATATCTTTGAAGTCGGTGCCCCCAACTCCCGACTTATGGGTGTGGCTGAAGCCATAGATATAACTGTGATGATAGATGTAACCCGACCCCGAGAAGAATGTGTCGGGACACAACTCCACCATACCAAACGGAGAAGCTGCAACGGGAGCCACATTGCCGTTATTGGAGGTTCCCATCATAGGTCGCACCAAATCCACAGGCTCTGTCTCGGCCGCCATCAGCGGAGTCGCAAGAATACCCAACAGCAAGAGTAGAATACAATCTCGAAATCTCATTTTCTGGCACTTTTATCGGTTGTAATACAAATATACGAAATATAACCTAAAATCTATACTCTCGGACCACTAAAGAGTTACCTTGTAGAAATATGACAAGATGCCTCCCCAAAAAGAACATCGAATCTACAAAAAAAATCAAGATTCATATTGCTTTTTATTTTATTAACAATGAGTATATTTGCAACCAGTTAGGAAACTTATAATTTTATATAATATGAAGAAGCACACTTTCAAAGAGTGGTTTATCGCAGTAAGACCATGGTCATTACCTGCATCTGTGATGCCCATTGTTACAACTCTCGCATTCTTGTTTTTCAGCGAAAGCGACGTTAATTGGTTGCACGGCCTTTGGGCGCTTATCGGAATGATCCTCTTCCACCTTACAGGAAATGTATGGAGCGACTATTTCGATTTTAAGAAGAAAGTTGACTCTGACGACACCTTCGGAGCAAAGACTCTGACTACAGGCATGTTCAAGCCTGAGGAGATTAAGGGTCTTGCAATTGGCCTTTTCGTCGTTTCAGTGATTTGTGGTCTTGGACTTGTTGCTGTAACTGGTTTACCACTTCTCTATATTGGTATTGCGGGAGCAGCTCTTACGCTACTTTACCCAACTTTGAAGTTCAACGCACTCGGAGATCTCGACATTCTCCTGACTTTTGCGTTCCTTCCAACATTGGGTACATCATACGCAGTTACAGGCGCTATTGATTGGAGCGTTTTGTGGATCGCCTTGCCAGTTGGCCTTATCACTGATGGCATTCTTCATTCGAACAACACACGTGACGTTATTACAGACAAGCGTGCCGGTATCACCACTATGGCAATGGGCATCGGCTCTAAAGCATCAGCTTGGCTCTATGCTTTCGAGATTATCTTCCCATATGTTTGGGTATGCGTGTGCTCTATTATCGGCATTTTGCCATTCACAGCATTCGCCGTTCTTCTCACACTTCCTATCGCTATGAAGTGTGTTAAGCCTATGATACATTCGCTCGGAAAGGATTCTGGCGTAATCGCCGACCTTGATATGAAGACAGCTCAGTTGCAGTTGGCATTCTCGCTTCTGCTCACTATCGCACTTGTAATCGGCAAATTTATTTAGGTTAGATGTCAACCAATATTTCATTGAAAAAGCCCATCGTTGGCATTTGCTTGGCTACAATCCTTTGGGCTATAATGTTCTCTCCCTGGACAGCTCCTCATATCAACTTCTGGATAATGATGACCTGCTCGGGTGCAACGCTAACTCTTTTAACCTGCTGGGCACGACCCGGTTGGTGGAAGGATATCCATATGGGTATTAGCGACATTGTGATGGGTGTAGCTCTTGCGGCAGCACTGTGGGGAGTTTTTTGGCTCGGCGAGTATCTCTCTACCTTGATGTTCGATTTTGCACGTCCTCAGGTAGATATGATTTATGGCATGAAAGAGGGTGAGAATCCTCTCGTGCTCACGCTGCTGATGCTGCTGATTATCGGTCCTGCGGAGGAGATTTTCTGGCGTGGACTTATACAAAACAGACTCTCGGCACGATGGAATCCTAATATTGGTTTCGTCCTGACAACTCTTGTCTATGGGCTTGTACACCTGCCAAAATTCAACTTTATGCTGATTATGGCAGCTATGGTCGCGGGCTTTATATGGGGACTCGTCTACCGATTCCTTCCCAATAGACTGGGAGCTATTATTATCTCTCACGCACTTTGGGACTGCGCCGTATTCATCTGGTTCCCCATTATGTAGCCATTCGGGATAATTAGACAAAATAAAAACTGTGGTAACGCGCATAAATTGTCGTTACCACAGTTTTTATTTTGCTTCTACTAGTCATCGCTCAAATAAATTTGGCAATGCTCCGCAGACACATTTGCGGATTGGCTACTACGCAGACAAAAAAAGAGATTGGAAAACCAATCTCTCTTCTAAAGTGGGAGTTGACGGATTCGAACCGCCGACCCTCTGCTTGTAAGGCAGATGCTCTGAACCAGCTGAGCTAAACTCCCTTTTTGTTTGCGAGTGCAAAGGTAGTGTAAAAATCGAAACAAACAAATTTTTTTCTCTTTTTTTCTACTCGCTGTTGGTTTTTTTACCCCAACAAAAGTAACTTCAACGCCACATATTCTTCGAAGCTCACACATAAAAAAGAGAGTTCAACGAATTGAACTCCCCTATCATTTTGACCAGGTAAAACACTCTTTTACTCGTACTGCTCAACAAAGTCAACCACCAATTTAAACACTGGCTCATAGCTGTCGAAAATAGCATTCTCCCAAGTGTCGAATGTAGTGTGGTAGTACTTGAAAGCATCGCCGCCCTCATTCTCAAGGAAGATACAAGGCACATTACGCTGAGCAAACGGATAGTGGTCGCTATTACCTGCAAGCTTACCACGATTGAGTGACTTGAAGTACTGCTTTGAGTTATTGATCTTCTCGAAAAGCGCAAAGCCACGCATACCCTCGTCGCTAACCTCGCAATACTGCACAGGGTTGTTGTCGCCAATCATATCGAGATTGAAGAGGTACTTAATCTGCTTGAGGCTAACCAAAGGATTCTTGGCATACCACTCCGAGCCACGCAGGAAAGCATCCTCGCCAGAGAATGCAATAAAGTACATATCGTACTTTGGACGCTGCTTAGCATAGTGTGCAGCAAGTGTAACGATAGCGGCAGTTCCCGAAGCGTTATCGTGGGCACCGGCATAATATACCTTGCGACCAAGATTGCCCAAATGGTCGTAGTGAGCTGTGAAGACATAACAGCTGTCGTGGCTCTCACCTTCAACCTTTGCAATCACGTTGAAGCACTCGTAATCTGACAAAAACTTATTCTCGATATCAACATCAATGCTTTTTGCATCGGCTGGAAGTGCATCGTTAGTAACCCAGATAACAGGCTTTTGCGACACCTTCTCGCCATAAGCCTTATAGAACTTCAAAGGCTCATTCCAGGTATAAATCAAACCATCGTTAGCACAACCCTCTGTGCTCTGCATACGCTTGAAATCGGCACTGTGCTTATAGGTAAACCAGAAATCACACACAACATACGCACCCTTATTCTCAGGGAGTGCCAAATCGGCAAAGATCTTCTTTGAGTCATAATTAGTCGTATCGATGTGATAGAGCTTGTAGCTACCCTTAGCACCTGGCGAGAACTCGCGAAGGTTGAAATCAACACCCGCCTGCAACTTGCGGCCATCGACCGCGAGTTTCATCTTGCCAGGAAATGTGTTGATGTTAATTGTGAATGGCTGGCAAATAACCTGATCAACGCCAACCTTCTTAAACTCCTTCTCAAGATAGTTACCCGCTTTGTTAGCACCATCGTAAGCATAGCCGCGACCTTGATACTTCGACGAGCTAAGCTCCTTCACAACCTTCTTGTAAAGGGCCAAATCCTGCGCTACAACCTGCGAAGCAACAAGTGTAAGCAAAATAAAAATCAATCTTTTCATACCCTATTATTAAATGTTATTTTCGTTTTCAACGCTGCAAAGTTAACCATTTTTCACTCACCAACAATCAATCCGACCAACTAATCTACACCTTTACCACGTTAAGCCGCTTTATACGGTTGTTGGGATAAAATTTTTCGCCACAAGTATTCCTCTAAATAATTTTCAGAGGCAAGGCATACCGCATAAAAGTTCCTACAAATGGTCTAAACCACCAACAAAGCAACCCATTTGGCCAACAAAATAGGCGATATCGCCACAATATATGCAACTGAATGGAATATTTAGAGAAATATTTGATACTTTTGTAGCATCAGCTTTATATGTTATAAGGTATATTAACGGAGAGACCTATAGTCATTGATGCTTCGACAATCAATCTATCGGTATACTCAAAATAAATTAACCCAGAGTAGCTGCTTCAGCGTAGCTACCGATGTTATATTTTCAGATGAAAGAACAGTTAGAAGCTCTAAATGGTATTACCATCAATTTTGGAGAAGGCGGAATGTTTATTGTGAATATCATTCTAGCATTTGTGATGTTTGGCGTAGCACTCGGCATTAAGCTACAAACGTTCAAAGATGTATTCACCAACCCTAAGTCGGTTATTATGGGTGTTGTCTCGCAGTGGGTCATTTTGCCTGCTGTCACTTTCCTAATCGCATTGGCCCTAAACCCACTGATTACTCCGATGATTGCATTGGGTATGATTTTGGTGGCATCGTGTCCAGGCGGCAATATCTCTAACTTCATCTCATCGCTTTCAAAAGGTAACATCGAGTTGTCGGTGTCGATGACCGCTATCACCACAGCGTTTGCTCCTATCGTGACTCCATTCAACTTCTTCTTCTGGGGTTCACTCTACAGCCGATTTATCAGCATTAGAAACGATATCCCAACACTCGTGATTCCATTTGGTCCTATGTTGGAGCAGATTCTTCTTCTGTTGGGTGTACCCATCTTCTTGGGCCTTGTTTTCTCACACTACTTCCCCAACGCCACAAAGAAGATTACCAAGCCTGCGCAGATTCTCTCTATTCTGCTCTTTATCGGCATGGTTACAGTGTCATTCTCACAGAACTTCCAAATTTTCATAGACAATATCTTCTACGTATTCTTCATCGTAATGCTCCACAACGCTAGCGCACTGATGTCGGGCTACTTCACTGGTCGCCTCGGCAAGTTGCCAGAGCGTGATGTGCGTTCACTCACAGTAGAAACGGGTATCCAGAATTCAGGTTTGGGTTTGATTTTGCTCTTCAACAACGCAATCTTCCCACCCGCAATTTGGCACGGCCACTATGGAGGTATGCTCTTCATTACAGCATGGTGGGGAATTTGGCATATCATTTCAGGACTCTCGGTTGCATATTACTTCCGCAGAAAACCATTACAGGCTTAATACATATATTATATACATATGGCTCGACAGAAGAAAATACAAGACTTCAGTCTGCTCTACGCCACACTGCGTTACTACGTGGATTTAGTGCTGAAACTATCATACCGTAACATCAGATATGTAGGTCGCGAGAATATACCGCAAGATGGGGCGGTAATCTATGCTCCCAACCATACCAACGCTCTGATGGACGCAATGGTTATTCTGGCAATGGACCGCAAAGCAAAGGTTTTTGTAGCCCGTGCCGACATCTTCAAGAAGCGCATCTTGGCCAAGATATTCCATTTCTTGAGAATTATGCCTATCATGCGTATGCGTGATGGTATTGACGAGGTGAAGCGTAACAACGAGACCATCGAAAAGGCTGTTGATGTATTGCGCGACAAAGTGCCATTCTGCATCTTCCCCGAAGGTCAGCACCAGGCTAAGTATTCGTCATTGCCACTCTCGAAGGGTATCTTCCGCATCGCCTTCCAGGCGCAGGAGTTGATGCCTGATATGCCACTCTATATTGTACCTGTTGGCATTCGCTATGGTAACTTCTTCCGTTTCCGCTCAACTGTGAGAGTGCAGATTGTGGAGCCTATCAACGTGGGCGAGTTCATCAAGGCTCATCCCGGCCTCACTCCTCAGGAGCTTATGAACGTAATGCGAGACGAGCTTACCGAGAGAATGAAGTCGTCGATACTCTATATCCCCAACGACGAGAACTACAATGCCACATATGAGATTTGTGCAACGGTGGTAAAGTCGCAGGTAAAAACTACCAAGCGTGAGCACCAGGGCCGTATGAACGAGCTCGATGCCCACTTCCTGGCAAACCGCGAGACTGTGAAGCAGATAGAGTCTATGCGAGATGAGAAGCCCGAACTGGCCGCCAAGCTTATGAAGCTGGGTGACGAGGCGGCACAGATGCGTCGTAGCCGCCACATCAGCCTCGACTCCATATCGATTAAATTCCCTATTTTATCACGAATTCTCAAGCTGCTCTTCTTGTTGGTGGCGCTTCCATATTGTTTGCCTGTGTCAATTTTGACACTCCCCATCAAGTTGTTGTGTGCATTTATCTTCAGTAAGCTCAAGGATCCTGCATTCCGTAACTCTGTGCGTTATGTGCTCAATCTTGTATTGTGGCCTTTGCTGATGATTATCTATGCTATCATAGCCTACTCATTACTCCCATGGCAGTGGGCTTTGCCACTCACTTTGGCATTCCTGCCAGCTCCAATCGTAGCACACGAGACTTGGCGATTGTTGCGCTTGGTTATATCGGATATAAATCTTCTTCTCTACAGCGAGCTACGCAGTAAGTATGCTCAGATCAGAGAGATAATTGCTAATAACTAAACTATTGATTCGATGAAAAATCTATTCTGCACAATAGCGTTACTCCTATTGATGGGTAACACGTGGGCTTCAGAAGGAGGCGTGCTCTCGAGCGACTCTAAACAGGACTCTACAACACCTTCAAAGAAGGAAATTGTAAAGACTGGTTATAACTTTGGTCCGCTTCCAGCCGTAGCATTCGATGCCGACAAGGGTTTCCAGTTGGGTGCTCTACTCAATATCTATGATTTTGGTGATGGTTCTACTTACCCTAACCCTCGCCAGCAGTGGTACTTCGAGGCATCATTCTTCACCAAGGGCTCGCAGCTTTACACCGTGTCGTATGACAATCGCTTCTTAATCCCAGGAGTACGCTGGTCTTCAACGTTCACACTTACGAACGATAAGGCTATGGACTTCTACGGTTTCAACGGTTATATGTCGTACTTCAACCACGAGATGGTGGCTCTGGGTAAGGACAAGGAGAACCTCAACAACTACATCTACACTCCGAAGTATCGTATCAACCGTGTAGCGATGCTCTTCAAGACCGACCTTACGGGTAACATCTGGAATAACAAACTCTTCTGGGAGGCTGGTTACCACCTCAGCTACTTCAAGCAGGGCGCTATCAACCGCGAGAAGATCAACAAGAATAAGGACGAAGAGAAGATGTTCCCCGATAGCGAGCTCACACTCTTTGAGCAGTATCGCAACTGGGGCATTATCTCTGACGAGGAGGCCGAGGGTGGCTTGAACAGTACCGTTCGTGCAGGTCTTTTGTTCGACACACGCGACAAGGAGGGTGCTCCATCACGCGGTATTTGGGCTGAGGCTCATTTAACAATGGCTCCAAAGTGGTTGGGCACAAAGATTCCATTCTACAAGTATTCGGCTACATTCCGCCAATATCTGCCTATCGTCGATAACGACATCTTGACTTTCGCGTATCGCTTGAATTATGAGGGTACAATCGGCGAGGATGCTCCATATTATGTGCTTCCATACATTACTGTAATGGGTGCCTCTTACGACCGCGACGGTATGGGTGGCTACCGCACAATCCGAGGTTTGATGCGTAATCGCGTGCAGGGTCTCGATATGGCATCGTATAATGCCGAGTTGCGCTGGCGCTTTGTAAACTTCACACTCTGGAAGCAGAATATTGCTTTTGGTGTGAACGTATTCAGCGATGGTACTATGGTAACCCGCAACTTCGATATGTCGTTTCAGGGTGACGAGAAGTACCGCAAGGAGTATGATGAGTATATGGCTCTGACGGGCAATCGCACAGCAGACCGCCCACACATCACTGTTGGTGGAGGTTTGCGTTTCATTATGAACCAAAACTTCATCGTTGCATTTGAGTATGGCTTACCTATCAGCAAATTCAGCAGCGATCCATACATCAAAAACCAGGATGGCAACGGAGCCTTCTATATCAACACAGGCTTCCTATTCTAAAAATCAAATTGCCAAGCTATAACAAATGCCCGCAGCTAGTAATTAATCTATGCTGTGGGCATTTGCCTATCATATAGATATTTAACAACATACATTTGGGGTTAAACAAAGGCCATCACACGCTCTTCAATAAAAATAACACGAAGAAGATTTCGGTGGTGGCCTTTGTTTTTTTGTTCACTATATTGCACCGGTTTGGGGTGTTCGACACTCCAAGCAGGCCCCATATGAGCTCAATATGTAAAAAAGTTGTATAAATATGTAAGTTTTATGCTTTTGGAGGTAAGCGATAGCTTGATATTTAGTATCTTTGCAAGATAAGAAAGTTTGAAAATGAGAGTTACGATTCTACAACGCGATATAGTTTGGGGCGAGCCAGCAACCAACATCGAGCGAGCAGACAAGGCAATCTCGGAGAATGCGGGTGCCGACCTCTACATTCTGCCTGAGATGTTCTCAACCGGCTTCTGCACCCTACCCGAAGGTATCGCCGAAAGTGAGGGGCTGAGTCTCGACTGGCTTAAAGCCAAGGCAGCAGCTATGAATGCCGCCATTGCGGGCAGTGTAGCCACCGAAGAGCAAGGCAAATACTATAACCGATTTTACTTCGTAAAGCCCGACGGCAGTGTGGAGTATTACGACAAGCGTCATCTTTTCACCTATGGTGGTGAGCACAACCACTACACAGCGGGCGACAAGCGTGTTGTTGTGGAGTGGCGAGGCGTACGCATTCTGCTTGAGGTATGCTATGACTTGCGCTTCCCCATCTGGTCACGCAACAGAGGTGACTATGATATGATTATCTACGTTGCAAGTTGGCCAACACCTCGCGTAGAGGCTTGGAAAGCGTTGTTGGTAGCACGTGCCATCGAGAACCAGTGCTATGTGGCAGGAGTGAATCGTGTGGGCGATGACCCCAACTGCACATACTGCGGTGGCAGCTCGATTATTAACCCCTATGGCCGCCATATGGCCATATGTGCCGACAATTGCGAATGCGAAGTCTCGGCCGAGATCGATATGGAGGCGCTGGAGGCCTTCCGTGAGAAGTTCCCAGTGCTGAAAGATGCAGATAATTAGCAAAAGATTAGATATGATTTCGAAAAAACTACTTTTGGGCGACGAGGCAATAGCCTTGGGTGCTATACATGCTGGTATCAGTGGTGTGTATGCCTACCCTGGTACGCCCTCAACAGAGATAACAGAGTTTATCCAGGCCAATGCTGCCGATGTGCGCAGCCGTTGGTGTACAAACGAGAAGACAGCTATGGAGGCTGCCCTCGGTATGTCGTATGCGGGTAAACGTGCATTGGTATGTATGAAGCACGTAGGCATGAACGTTGCCGCCGATGCATTTGTCAACTCTGCCATTACGGGTGTGAATGGAGGTTTGGTGGTATTGGCTGCCGACGATCCTTCGATGCACTCGTCACAAAACGAGCAGGACTCTCGTTTTTATGGTAAGTTTGCGATGATTCCAATCCTTGAGCCTTCGTCACAGCAGGAGGCCTACGATATGATGCCATATGCCTATGCGCTATCGGAGCAGCTGCGCCTACCGGTATTGATGCGTGTTGTAACACGTCTGGCACACTCTCGCGCAGATGTTATGACTAGCACACCTATCGCTCAGAATACTCTGAATCCAGACAACGAGCGTACACACTGGGTATTGCTTCCTGGTAATGCTCGCCGTCAATATGCGTCACTTGTAGAGAAGCAGCCACAATTACAAGAGTCAGCAGAGGCTTCGCCATACAACAAGTTGCAAAACACCGAGAATGCAAAGATAGGCGTTGTCGCTTGCGGTATTGCTTACAACTATGTGATGGAGAACGAACCTCAGAAGCGAGGTGTCAAGGTTTTGAAGGTCTCGCAGTACCCACTTCCCGAGCAGGCTATCAGAGCCTTGGCATCTGAGTGCGACTCATTGCTCATCGCCGAAGATGGTCAGCCAATCGTAGAAGAGCAGATTAAGTCGATGCTCGGCGCAGAATACATCATCAAGGGTCGCCTGACTGGCGATCTACCACGTATGGGCGAACTTACGCCCGACAATGTAGGCGCAGCACTAGGTGCAAGCAAGGAGCAGCACTTCGCAACAGCAGAAAATGTTGTTCCACGCCCACCAGCATTGTGCCAGGGTTGTGGTCACCGCGATGTATATGATGCACTGAACAAGGTTGCAGCAGAGTATGCAGATGCACGCATCTTTGGCGACATCGGTTGCTATACACTCGGTGCTTTGCCTCCATTCCGCGCCATCGACAGCTGTGTGGATATGGGAGCCTCAATCACTATGGCCAAGGGAGCTGCCGACGCTGGTGTACATCCTGCGATTGCAGTTATAGGCGACTCTACATTCACACACTCGGGAATGACAGGCCTTTTGGATGCCATCAACGACAAGTCAAACATCACTGTCATCATCTCCGACAACCTCACAACAGCTATGACTGGAGGACAGGATTCGGCTGGAACCAACAAGTTTGAGGCTATATGCCTGGGCTTGGGTGTTGAGCCAGAACACCTGCACGTGGTAACTCCTCTGCCAAAGAATATGGAGGAGATTACCCGTATTATCCGTCAGGAGATTGAATACAAGGGTGTGTCGGTAATCATTCCTCGCAGAGAGTGTATCCAGACATTGAATCGTAAACTTCGTCAAAAAAGAGCTAACCAGTAATGAAGAAAGATATCATTTTAGCAGGCGTGGGTGGTCAAGGTATCCTCACGATTGCCACTATCATAGGCGATGCCGCAGCAGCTGCAGGAGTAAATCTCAAGCAGGCCGAAGTTCACGGTATGAGTCAGCGTGGAGGCGATGTGCAGTCGAATCTGCGCCTTTCGACCGATGCAATATATTCTGACCTTATCAAGCAGGGCAGCGCCGATATTATCATCTCTATGGAGCCAATGGAGGCTCTGCGTTATATTCCATACCTCAGCAAAGAGGGTTGGGTAGTGAGCTCATCACACCCATTCAAAAACATACCCAACTACCCCGACGAGCAGGCTATGATGGAAGAGTTCAACTCTTTGCCACACTCTGCAGCTCTACCAATCGAGGATTTGGCCAAGCAGAACAATCTGCCAAAGAGCGCCAACATGGTACTTTTGGGTATGGCAGCATCATATATCGAGATTCTCTCGCCCGAGCAGCTTCGCGAGGCCATCAAGCGAGTATTCTCTTCGAAGGGTGAGCAGGTTGTGGAGATGAATTGCCAGGCTTTTGACCTCGGCTTGAATGCAATAAAATAGCACTTTTTTATATGAAGATATTTAGCGAAGAGTTGGTAGCTCAAGCAGTCGAGGAGCTACACATTGCTGACCTGTCGCGTGCGACCATCGGCGAGGTGTTGCTCGTAGCACAATATTTAGAGCAGAAGACCGGAATACCCTTTATCCGTATGGATCAGGGCTCACCAGGTCTGCCTGTAAATCGTCTGGGCGTAGAGGCCGAGAAGGCAGCGCTCGACAGAGGTGTAGGTTCACAGTACCCTGCAGCAGCAGGTATCCCCGAACTGAAGGAGGCCACATCGCGTTTTGTGAAAGCCTTCCTCGATGTGGATATCTCTGCACGAAGCTGTGTGCCGACTGTTGGCAGTGTGGCTGGTTCGTATGGTTCGTTCATAGCTTGTACCCAGTGCCAAAAGGGCAAGAACAAGGTGCTCTTCATCGACCCAGGCTTCCCTATTCAGAAGTCACAGCTGAGAGTAATTGGTGCTGAGTGGGTGGAGTTTGATATCTACAACTATCGTGGCGAGGCACTACGTGAGAAGCTGGAGCAGATGCTTTCAAATGGCGACATCGCAGCTATCGTCTATTCTAACCCCAACAACCCAGCATGGATATGTCTTGAGGAGCAGGAGCTAGAGATAATCGGCGAGTTGGCTACTAAACACGACGTTATCGTGATGGAGGATTTGGCATACTTCTGTATGGACTTCCGCCAGGATTTGGGACACCCATTTGAGCCCCCATTTGCACCTACCGTCGCACGCTACACCGACAACTATATCTTGATGCTTTCATCATCAAAAATATTCAGTTATGCAGGTCAGCGAATGGCTACCATCTGCATCAGCGACAAGCTCTTCGAGCGACACTACCCCGCTTTGGCCGAGCGTTATAAGGATGCAGGTGTATTTGGACAGACCCTCGTGGCCTCGATACTATATATGATTACATCGGGCTGTACGGCATCTACACAATACGCCTATGCCGAGATGCTGCGCCTCTCGACCGAGGGCAAGATTAACTTTGTGGAGGATACACGCGAGTATGCCACACGCGCCGAGAAGATGAAGCGCATCTTTACCGATAATGGTTTCCATATTGTCTACGACTACGACGTTACACAGAGCGTGGGCGACGGATTTTTCTTCACAATCGGTTATGGCAATATGAGCGGTGGCGAACTACTCAAGGAGCTTTTGTATTATGGTGTGAGTAGTATTTCGCTCTCGACAACAGGCAGTGAGCAGAATGGCGTGCGTGCGTGCACATCACGTATGCGCGAGGAGCTGTATGATGTGATGCAGGAGCGTATGAAGGCCTTCCATAAAGACCACCCTCTGAATTAGGAATAAGTTAGGTATTGAGAAAATTATAAAGCTATGATTTGGAATCCAAACAAAGAGTGTATGAGTCGTGACGAGATGCACGCGTTGCAGAGCAAACGACTCCAGAAACTTGTAACATATGTATATCATAACGTCCCCTTCTATCGCAACAAGATGCAGGAGATGAATGTATCACCAGAGGATATCACCAGTATAGACGACATCGTGAAGCTCCCCTTCACCACCAAGCAGGATCTGCGTGACAACTACCCTTACGGCCTGCAGGCTGCCCCCGCATCGGAGATTGTACGTGTGCACGCATCGTCGGGAACAACTGGAAACCCTACCATCGTGGGTTACACTCGCAAGGATTTGGCTGTATGGTCGGAGGTTATGACCCGATGCCTTACTGCCTATGGCGTGACACGCGATGACACCTTCTCTGTTAGCTATGGCTATGGCCTTTTCACGGGTGGCTTGGGTGCTCACTATGGAGTTGAGAATCTGGGTGCAACAGTTGTACCCACATCGACTGGTAACACCGAGAAGCACATACGCCTTATCCGCGACTTGAAGATTTCGGGTATCGCCTGCACCCCATCATACGCACTCTATCTGGCCGAGACACTCGAGAAAATGGGACTTACGAAGGACGATATCAACCTCCGCATAGGAGCTTTCGGTGCTGAGCCTTGGACCGAAAATATGCGTAAAGAGATTGAGGAGCGATTGGGTCTGAAGGGCTACAATATCTATGGTTTGAGCGAGATTATGGGCCCTGGTGTATCGTATGAGTGCCAGGAGCAGAATGGCTCACACATCAATGAAGACCACTTCTATCCAGAGATCATCAATCCCGACACACTCGAGCAGCTCCCATACGGCGAGCAGGGTGAGTTGGTATTCACTACCCTCACCAAGGAGGGTATGCCTCTGCTTCGCTACCGCACCAAGGATCTCTGTACACTTATGGATGGCAAGTGCGATTGTGGTCGTACATCAGTGCGCATGGGCCGCATAGTAGGTCGCAGCGACGATATGCTCATCATTCGAGGTATCAACGTATTCCCATCTCAGGTAGAGAGTGTTATCCTCGAGATGCCAGAATTTGAACCTCAGTACATGCTTATCGTTAATCGCGAGAACAACCTCGACACATTACAGGTACAGGTGGAGGTTCGCAAGGACTTCTTCAGCGACGATATTGGTCGTATGCTGAATATGAAGAAGCATCTTGCCGACCGTCTTAAGAGTGTGCTCTCGATTGCCGCAGATGTACGTTTGATGGAGCCTAACAGCATTGAACGCAGCCAGGGCAAGGGTAAGCACGTTATCGATAACCGTAATTTGAAATAATAAACCTTGAAACATATGACAACAAAGCAACTATCTGTCTTCCTGGAAAATAAGACAGGCCGTATCAACGAAGTAACCAAGATTTTGGGCAAGCACTCCATAAATATGCACGCCTTCAGCATGGCCGAGACTACCGACTTCGGCATCCTTCGACTCATCGTATCGGAGGTAGACAAGGCGGTAGAGATTTTGCGTGCTGAGAACTTTGCCGTAATGCTCACCGATGTAGTCTGCATCAGTTGTCCCAATGTAGCAGGTTCACTCTCGAAGATTCTTGAGGAGCTTGCCGCTAACAACATTTTCATTGAGTATATGTATGCCTTTGCCGAGGGCGACAAGGCCAACGTTGTTATTCGTCCTAACGACATCGACAACTGTGTCGGCGTACTCAAGAATAGCGACTGCAACATCGTGGAGAGCTTCTAAGCATACAAGCCAAGAGATAACATAACATAATTGATATTACAAATTAAAAAACTATTTAAACCTATGAAAATTGCAAAGCAGATGATAGCTGTAGCTATGTCAATCGCTATGTGTGGTTGTGGCGGTACAAAGTCGGACAACCCACTTTTCAACGACTTCTCTGCGCCATTTGGCATCGCTCCATTCTCGGAGATTACTATCGAGAACTATCGTGAGGGATTGCTCAAGGGTATGGAGGAGCAGAAAGCCGAAATCGAGGCAATCGTGGCAAACACCCAGGCTCCAACATTCGAGAACACTATCGAGGCATTGGACAAGAGCGGCGAGCTCTTGAGCAAGGTGCGTGGTACATTCAGCCCACTCTCAAGCAGCAACTCTACAGAGGAGACTCGCGCATTGGAGAAGGAGTTCTCACCACTGTTCACTTCGCACAGCGACGATATGTATATGAACGAGAAGCTCTTCGCTAAGGTTAAGAGCGTATACGATTCGCAGGAGGGTTTGAACCTCAATGCCGAGCAGAAGAAGGTTTTGGAGAACATCTACAAGCGTTTTGTGAAGAGCGGTGCCGAGCTTAACGCCGAGCAGAAGGCTAAGCTCCGTGAACTCAACAAGGAGATTTCAATGCTGCAGCTCACATTCACTCAGAATCTCTTGCACGAGACAAACAACACATTCGTGACTGTTGACAAAGTAGAGGAGTTGGCAGGCTTGCCACAGAACAACATCGATGCAGCGGCGAAGATGGCCGAGAAAAATGGTCAGAGCGGCAAGTATATGTTCAACATGCAGCGTCCAAGCTGCGACCCAGTGTTGCAGTACTGCGAGAACCGTGAGCTTCGCCGCAAGGTATATGAGGCTTACTACAACCGTGGTAACCAGAACAACGACTACGACAACAAGGCTATCTGTGCTAAGATTGTAGCGCTCCGTTTGGAGAAGGCTAAGCTCATGGGCTTCAACAATTACGCTGAGCTCGCACTCGACGACCGTATGGCTAAGACTCCTGAGGCTGTTTACAACCTGCTCGACCAGGTATGGGGTCCTGCAGTAAAGAAGGCCCAGGAGGAGTTGAACGACATCCGCGCCGAGATTCGTAAGGAGGGTAAGAAGTTTGAGCCAGAGGGCTGGGACTATATGTACTACCTGAACAAGGCCAAGATGGCTAAGTATTCTGTTGACGAGCAGGAGATTCGCTCTTATATGGAGATTGGCAACGTGATGCAGGGCATCTTCCACGTAGCTAACAAGCTCTATGGTCTTACATTCAAAGAGATTACAGCTGAGGTTCCATCATATGAGCCTACAGCTAAGGCATATGAGGTTATCGACAAGGACGGCAAGTCATTGGCTATCTTCTATAGCGACAACTTCCCACGCGAGAGCAAGCGTGCTGGTGCTTGGTGTACATCGTTCCGTGGTCAGAAATATGAGAATGGCGAGCGCGTGATTCCTATCGTTGTAAACTGCTGTAATATGACAGCTGCTGCTGGTGATGGTCCTGCTTTGCAGAGCATCGACAACGTGGAGACTCTCTTCCACGAGTTTGGCCACGCATTGCACAGCTTTATGCGCGACGTTCAGTATAGCGGCGCTGCGGGTGTGGAGCGTGACTTCGTGGAGCTCCCATCACAGATTAACGAGCACTGGGCATTTGAGCCTGAGGTGTTGGCCGTATATGCTAAGCACTACAAGACAGGCGAGGTTATCCCTGCTGAGCTTGTTAACAAGATTGTAGAGAGCTCGAAGTATGGTCAGGGCTTCGCTACCGTTGAGTACTTGGCTGCATCACTCAGCGATATGGATTTGCACGTTCTCACAGAGATTCCTGCAGACCTCAACGTGATGGATTTTGAGCAGAAGAAGCTCGCAGAGCGTGGTATTCCTAAGCAGATTTTGCCTCGTTACCGTATGACTAACTTCAGCCACACAATGGGTGGCGGTTACACTGCAGGCTACTATAGCTATATGTGGGCTGAGGTACTCGACGCTGATGCATTCGACGCATTTGCCGAGACAGGTGACATCTTCAACCAGGAGGTTGCAAGCAAGTTCCGCAAGCACGTACTCACTCCTGGCGGTATCAACGACGGTATGACTATGTACACAGCATTCCGTGGTCGTGAGCCAAAGATTGACGCACTCTTGCGCAACCGCGGTTTCAAGGAGTAAGGTCAATTATCCATATGAAAATGCCCGATAGCTGAGATACGCCATCGGGTATTTTTTTGTCCAAACCGCTCCTTCACAACCCAGCAGAGCTATATTTTTAGGCTTGGAGCATATAAATTGATGGTACATAATATAAAATATAACACATATTGTTCAAAATTTGCCATAAAAAAGCTATCTTCGCACCATAATTCCAAGCATTTGTATCAGATTAAAATTTTCGAGCTATGGCTATTAGAAACAACGTAATGATCGTTAGGCAGGTATTGCTTACCAAACTTATCAAATTATGGGCAAAGAATCAACTCGTAGAGGGCATTGATAGAATCCCCATCGAACTGAGTCCTCGTAATGCCAAGCCTGTAGGTCGTTGCTGTATCCATAAGGAGCGTGCAATCACTAAGTATAAGTCGTTGCCACTGCTTGGTTTCGATATGTCGGACGAGAAAGATGAGCTCACTCCACTCTCAGAGTATGCAAAGGTTGCCTTGGAGCGTACTCAACCTAAGGAGAACATTATGTGTGTGGTAGATGAGGCTTGCTCTTCTTGCGTACGCTCAAACTACCAGATCACAAACCTCTGCCGTGGTTGTGTAGCACGTGCTTGCTCTATCGGTTGTCCTAACAACGCTATCGAGTTTGATCCAGATACAAGCCAGGGTCGTATCAACCAGAAAAACTGTATCAGCTGCGGTAAGTGTTACAACAACTGTCCTTACCACGCTATTGTACATATTCCAGTACCTTGCGAGGAGTCTTGCCCTGTGGGTGCCATCAGCAAGGATGAGTTTGGCGTGGAGCACATCGACGAGTCGAAGTGTATCTACTGCGGTAAGTGTTTGAACAGCTGCCCATTTGGTGCGATTTTCGAGATTTCACAGGTGTTTGATGTGTTGCAGAGCATCCGCAACGGCAAGCAGGTGATTGCAATGGTTGCCCCAGCTGTATTGTCGCAATACAATGCTCCAGCAGAGCAGATGTATGGTGCAATCAAGCGCATCGGCTTTACCGACGTGATTGAGGTAGCCCAGGGTGCTATGGTTACAACCGAGAAGGAGAGCGCCGAGTTGAAGGAGAAGCTCGAGGAGGGTCAGAAGTTTATGACCACATCTTGCTGCCCATCATATATCGAGATGGCAGAGAAGCATGCGCCAGAGCTCAAGAAGTATATCTCAAGTACACGTTCACCAATGTACTACACTGCTCAGATTGCTCGCGAGAAGTATCCCGATGCAGAGTTGGTATTCGTTGGCCCATGTATCGCAAAGCGCAAGGAGGCTCGCAAAGATGACTTGGTAAGCTATGTACTCACATTCGAGGAGCTTCACGCAATCTTCAAGGGTCTGAATATCGAGATGAGCGAGGAGCACATTCTCGACGTACCAGTTAAGTCTATTCGCTCAGCTCACGGCTTTGCACAGAATGGCGGTGTAACTGAGGCTGTGAAGGCATTCGTAGGCGGTGCATTCGATTTCAGCAGCGTGCAGATTGCAGGTCTTAACCGCAAGAACGTGAACTTGCTGAAGGCATACGGTAAGACAGGCAAGTCACCAGTACAGTTTATCGAGGTTATGGCTTGTGATGGTGGTTGTATCTCAGGTCCAAGTAGCCATGCCACTTACGAGGCTGGCCGCAAGACCTTCAACGATAAGCTACTCCGCAGATAGTAACAGAGAAATATATCGTATTATGATATGAGAGCAATAGTTGAGCGTTTGGCGCAGGAGCATAGAGCGAGCAAGCGAGATTTGATTTCGCTACTCTACTCTTGTGATGAGACCACGCTTGATTATTTGCGACAAGAGGCCGCCCGAATTGCACGCAAGCAGTTCGGGTTTGGCGTTTTCTTACGAGGGCTCATAGAGATTAGCAGCTTCTGTAAAAACGACTGCTTCTACTGCGGGCTCAGGCGCAGCAACCGCGAAGCCGAGCGTTATCGTCTTAGCGATGAGCAGATATTGGAGTGCTGCGAGATTGGCTACAGTGCGGGGCTTCGCACATTCGTCTTACAGGGTGGCGAGGACGGGGCCTTTACCGACAAGCGATTAGTGCCACTAGTGAGCCGCATAAGAGAGCTCTACCCCGATGTCGCCATTACACTCTCGCTTGGCGAGCGCAGCCCAGAGTCGTTAGCTCTACTAAAAGAGGCAGGAGCAACACGCTACCTGCTTCGTCACGAGGCCGTTAATGCCGAGCTATACAATGCTATTCATCCGCAGGATATGTCGCATAGCAACCGCCTGCAGACCATCGCAGAATTGAAGCGATTGGGCTATCAGACGGGGGTGGGTATGATGATTGGTGTGCCAGGACAAAGTATTGAGGATATTGCCGATGATTTGTGCTACATTGCGGAATTGCAGCCACATATGGTAGGCATAGGCCCATTTATTCCTTGTAGTAACACCCCATTTGCCGACAAACCTAATGGCGACGTAAGGCTGACACTTATGGCTGTAGCCATCACAAGACTGCTACAACCCAAAGCACTTATTCCTGCCACAACAGCACTTGCAACGCTTTCGGGCGAGGGGGTGAAACTGGGAATAGAGTCGGGAGCAAATGTGGTTATGCCCAACATATCTCCTTCGGAAGTGAGAGGCAAGTATGCCATCTATGACAACAAGGCCTATCGCGCAGGACAGGCTATCGAAGGCATCAATCAACTGAGCGAAGAGTTATCTACGATAGGCTACCATATCGACCTCTCGCGAGGCGACTACCAAGATTAAATTGAAACATATAACCGAAAAATAGACTTATAATAAACTATGATTGAATATAACGCCAAATCGACCGAGGCTACGGAGTTTATCAACGACGCCGAGATTCGTGCTACGATAGAGTATGCGGCTTCACACCGCAACGACCAACTATTGGCCGAAGAGATTCTTGCCAAGGCTGCTGAAGGGAAAGGCCTAAGCCATAGGGAGGCTACTGTGCTATTGGCGTGCGATGACGATCAGATTGTGCAACGCATCTTCGCATTGGCGCGTAGCATCAAGCAACGCATCTACGGCAACAGAATAGTGATGTTCGCCCCACTCTACCTCTCGAACTACTGTGTAAACGGTTGTACATATTGCCCCTATCACGCCATTAACCGCACCATTCCTCGCCGCAAACTCTCGCAGGAGGAGATTCGTCAGGAGGTAATTGCTCTGCAGGATATGGGTCATAAGCGTCTTGCGCTGGAGGCGGGTGAACACCCAAAGTATAGCCCAATTGAGTATATCTTGGAATCGATTGATACTATCTACTCCATTCACCATCGCAACGGAGCAATCCGCCGAGTGAATGTAAATATAGCAGCTACCACCATCGAGGAGTATAAGATGCTGAAAGATGCCGGCATAGGCACCTACATTCTTTTCCAGGAGACCTATTCTCGCGAGGTGTATGAGCAGCTGCACCCCACAGGGCCAAAGAGCGATTATAAATATCACACCGAGGCTATGGACCGCGCTATGCTGGGTGGAATTGACGACGTGGGCATCGGCGCACTCTTCGGATTGACCGATTACCGCTATGACTTTGTGGGTTTGCTGATGCACGCCGAGCACCTGGAAGCGCGCTTCGGAGTAGGTCCTCACACCATCAGTGTTCCACGTATTCGTCCAGCGTCGGATATCGACCTCAACGACTTCAATAATGGCGTGAGCGACGAAGTATTCCGCCGCATTGTGGCCATTCTGCGATTGGCCGTACCATATACCGGAATGATTATCTCAACACGCGAGTCGAAGCGATGCCGCGAGCTGGTGCTCGATGTGGGTGTGTCGCAGATAAGCGGTGCTTCACGCACAAGCGTAGGTGGATATGCAAGTAATGGCGAGGAGGTGGAGGATTCCGCTCAGTTCGATATCTCGGATTCACGCACACTCGACGAGATTGTGGCTTGGCTCTTGGATTTGGGTTACATTCCAAGCTTTTGCACCGCCTGCTACCGCGAGGGCCGCACTGGTGACCGCTTTATGTCGTTGGCCAAACGAGGTCTCATCGGCGACTGCTGTGGTCCAAATGCACTGATGACACTGCGTGAGTATGTCGAGGATTACGCCTCACCACACACCCGCCTGTTGGCCGAGAAAATAATCGCCCAGCAAGTGGAGCAGATACCAACCGAGCGAGTGCGTGAGATTACACGCCGCCGATTGGAAGAGATTGTAAATGGCAAACGTGATTTCAGATTCTAATATGCAGAGCACTACCCTAAATAACACCCCAAACGCCGAGCGTTTCTGCGTGGCTCTGTTTGGCAAGTGCAACAGCGGCAAGTCGTCATTGCTGAATGCCATTGTTGGCCAGCCCGTATCCATCGTATCGGATGTGGCCGGCACCACTACCGACCCCGTAAGCAAGGCAATGGAGTTGCCAGAGGTGGGAGCATCTCTACTTATTGACACCCCAGGCCTCGACGACAATACCGCACTGGGTAAGGAGCGAGTTCAACGCACACATGAGGCTATGGCCAAGGCCGACGTGGCAGTGGTGCTATTTGCAGCCGAGTCATCAGAGGTGGAGTTAAAGCTTATCAAAGAGCTAAAGGATAGAGATATCCCCACCATAGCGGTTATATCGAAGTGCGACACTATCGAAGATATAAAGAGCCTAAGTGAGCAGATAAGTAACACAACTGGTCTTAACCCAATACCAACAAGTGCCACCTTAGGTGAGGGCATCGAGCAGCTGCGCAGTGCCATTGCCACCCATCACAAGAGCGAGGAGCGACTCATCACCGAGGGATTCTGTCAGAGTGGCGATTTGGTGATGCTTGTGATGCCACAAGATACACAGGCCCCACAAGGACGTCTGATAAAGCCTCAGGCACAGACCCTAAGAGAGTTGCTTGAAAGGGGTTGTATGGCGATATGTTGTACAGCTGAGCAGATGGCCGATGCGCTCGCTTCACTGTCGCAGCCGCCAAAGCTTATTATCACAGATTCGCAGGCATTCGACAAGGTGTATGCACTCAAACCCGAGAGCTCTATCCTCACATCATTCTCGATTCTTTTTGCCCGTTATAAGGGTGATATCGAGGAGTTCGTAGCTGGAGCAAAGGCTATCCAGAAGCTAACCTCATCATCGAGAGTTCTCATAGCCGAGGCTTGTGCCCACGCCCCCAAGAGCGAGGATATAGGCCGAGTGAAACTACCCCGCTTGCTACGCCGCAAAGCAGGCGAGGAGTTGAAGATTGATATTGTCGCGGGCAATGAGTTTCCTACAGATCTGACACCATACGATTTGGTGATTCACTGCGGAGCTTGTATGTTCAACCGTCGCCACGTGCTGAGCCGCATAGCTCAGGCAAAAGCTCAGGGCATACCCATTACCAACTACGGAGTGACCATAGCGGCACTGCAGGGTATTCTTGGTAAGGTGAAGACCGATGCATAAAACAGAATGGGGTTGCTTAACGAAAAGTTAGCAACCCCATTCTTAATTTAATTCTATGAGTGTGTACAACAACGTCTGTTATACTCGCTCATATTAGAATGTCCACTTTGCAGCCAAAGTAGGAATCGCATAGAATCCGTTGGCAACAAAGTTATTAGAGAACTCTACCTCGGTACCGATGCTGAGGTTAACCTTATCCCAGCCCTTGATATTGTTGAGATTAACCCACAACTGATGCTCCGACAAAAGGATGTGTGATGTATCCTGCCAAGGACGCCACTCACGCCAGAAATCGATAAAACCAGAGTAGGTAAGCCAGCTATGTGCGAAATTGATGCCCCACACACCTGTAATCTGGAAGTTGTTCTCAGCAGCCTTGCCTGCGGTAGTTACAGCGTGAGGAATATACTTATACATCATCGAAATCGACCAAGTCTTGCTGAAATCCTTCGAGTGGCCCGAGTAGGTCAAACCGCCCAACCAGCTATTGTTGAACGATGCGCCAAGGCCCGCTGATGGCATGTTAAGGCCACCATTATACTCCAAGTGAACTGAGAGCCAGTCGGCCTTGCTCTGCTGCCAGAAGTTGAGCTCGCGAGCAATTTCCCAATATGCGCCCTTCACGCCAGAGTTATAGTCCATATCGATAAAGAAGAATGTACTTCCGAAGCTGTCGGGACGAAACATCTCGACTGTAGTGGTGAGAGGGGCACGACCAAACGAAGCCTCGCTGGGCTGCAGCCCGCTGTAGAGTGACTTTCCTAAATCGTAGTGCAACTGCACATTCTGGGCCGATGCAATGCCGCATATTGCCACAAATAACGAAACAAAAAGGAGTTTTTTCATTGATGTGTAGTTTTTATTACTCTCTACAAAGTTAACCTTTTTCTGAAAATATCATACCCATTTTGACTATAATTTGGACCTTGTAGCACAAAAAAACGCCACCGACATCTTATTCGTGTCGGCAGCGTTATCGCTTAAAAATATTTCGCAAACTCTACACTGGGAGTGGGCATCTTAAGTTGCGATACCTGGCAACAACGCCCTATCGAGTGCGATTTCTCAATTCAAATGTGATATCCATATATGAGCGCACACCTTCGATATAATCGGCGTAGACCAATTCGGCCTCCCTACCCTTCAGGATACTACACTTACCGCACAACTCGCAGTTGTGCAGACACTTCCACTGCTCAAGAACGAAAGCTTTTCGTTCCTCTGCCGTTGACTTATCAATCTTGGGTGGTGTCACAGCTATATTACTCCTCCAAAAGTTGCATCTTCATTGAATAGTTCCAAGTAGGGAAGTAGAGGTTGCCCCCACTCCACTCAACCTCGCCACGCTGGAAATCGACAGTCTCGCTGCGTGGATATATCTTCTTTGGGTAGAGAGGCATACCATAGTCTGAATTGACAATCATACGCCAAGAATCTACACCACCGAGGAAGTAATCGCGCTCAGCCTCAGAATCTGCATAGTCGCGGATACCGAACGATTGGTCAACAGGCACCCAACCATATGGTTCAAAATATACCTGTCCCCAATCGTGGAGATTCCACCAGTCAGGATGCACAACAAAACCACTCTGGAAGTGGGCAGGGATACCGCAGATACGGCACAATGTAACAAACAACAGAGTCACCTGGCCGCAATCACCGCGACCATTATCAACTACATACTCAGGGATATTCTCGATAGTGGAGTATTCGCGAGCCGATGCCCAGGGGAAGTTTTCATTAATCCAAGTAAAAATCTTCTTCGCCTTGAGATATGGGTTTGTCTCGCCCTCGGTGAGCTTAGCGGCAAGAGCGCGCATCTCGGGGGTGAAGATGATATGCTTCTCACGCTCCGAGGTGTATTTCTTATACTCCTTTGAGCTGGTATTGTATGGTTCAATCTTCTCTGGGTCGATCTTGTGCCACTCACCACAAATAGTATACTCGAAGGTCTCTGAGAATACTGTTGGCTGACCTGCAACTGCTGGCTGCTCCATATAAAGAGTTGTGTGGCTATACTTCTCAGGAGCAATCTTATACTCTGGCAGAGAGGTTGAAATCAGCTTCACATCCTTCTGACGAGGGTGGTCAGTACGAGGATATGGGAGCCAGCAACGCACCATCTCACCCGCAGGTACCATATCGGGCTTTACCGAGATGGTGTAGGTGATGCGCAGGCGCTTAGGCTGCACTATATGGTTGCCCGAGCTATTCACGTCATCCATAATCTGATTGATATGACGCTCCTCTGTTGTCTCCTCTCCGGCTGATGGGTCACCCGAAGCAGGGCCATTCTTGATGATGCTGCACTCTTTATCGATACGGAAGAGATTTTGACCTGCATAACGGAAATATCGCTTCTGGCCATCAAGCATCATATACTCCAAAGCCTTTGACTCTTCCCACTTGCGCAACTGCTCATCGCTCACATCGGGAATATATCTGCTGATATAGTTTTTAATCTGTTCCTCATTCTGGGTGAAATCGACAAGCAGACGCTCGTGCAAATCCTTCTCCCAGCTATAATCCTTCACAGGTTTCTGCTCTACGCAACCAACCGAAGCAAGCAGAGCAAGAGCAATGATAATATATCGTTTCATAGCTTACGTAGTTATAGTTTCACAATACCGATACCTGGTAAATCGGGGATAGTAATCTTACCCTTCACAACCTCCATTCCTCGGAAGATGTCATTGCCGATGAGCAGGTTACCATCCAAATCGGCAAAGTCTACCGCTGGCGAGAGCTGAGCTGCAGCTGAGCAGGCACACGAGGTCTCGGTCATACAGCCAATCATCACCTTCATATCGAGAGCACGAGCCAGATTGAGCATCTTCCAAGCCTCGCGCATACCCGTACACTTCATCAATTTGATATTGATACCCGAAAATACGCCCTTCTGCGCAGCAACGTCGCTCAGACGCTGAATGGACTCATCGGCAAAGACTGGCAGCGGACTATGCTCAGTAACCCAAGCGATGTCGTCAATCTGAGTCTTTGGCATAGGCTGCTCAATCATCACGATTCCTCGCTCGTTGAGCCAATGAATCATATCAAGAGCATACTTCTTATCCTTCCAGCCCTGGTTGGCATCAATCGCGATAGGGAGGTTAGTAACTGAGCGAATGGTCTCAATCATCTCTTTATCGTTATCGCGACCGAGTTTTACCTTCAGGATGTTGAATTTTTCTGCACACTCCTTGGTTTTAGCACGTACCACATCGGGGGTGTCGATACCGATTGTAAATGTGGTCGATGGAGCCTTTGCCGCATCGAATCCCCATATCTTATACCAGGGTGCTCCCAACATCTTTCCAACCAAATCGTGCAAAGCGATATCTACAGCAGCCTTTGCCGCAGCGTCGCTCTCGGACATAGAGTCAATGCGAGCTAAAATCTCCTCCAACTTGAATGGATCATCAAACTCACCTATTATATCCTGCACACGCTTCAAAAACAACTGCACGCTCTCCAGCGTACCCAACTCCTTCTGCAAGTAAGGTGGCATCGAAGCCTCGCCATAACCCACCAGACCCTCATACTCAATCTCTACCTGCACGCCTTGTGTGGTGGTGCGAGAGTTGGTCGCAACGGTAAATGTATGGCGAAGTTGAAGCTCATAAGGATAGTAACGAAGCGTCATACGTGAGCCTACGCCTCCGCGATTTATATTAAAAATAGGAGTCTTGCTGTTGTTGCAGCCGATTCCAAGGCCGGCAGCCAATGTTGTGCAAGCCATTGTTCGTAAAAACTCTTTTCTTGTAGCCATAATATTGAGAGTTTAGGGTTATTTGTAGAATGGATTAGTGGCTGTAGTGTTGAGCGAAGGCTGCTTATTTATGTAAGGCAGCACGCGTGCCGCAAAGAGTAGACGACCCAAGTTGTAGGCATCGTAGAGCTCATCTTCGGGGTCGAAGCTATTGATTCTCACGTCGCCCTGCGAGTGGATAAATCGCTTGCCACCCATATACATTGCAACGTGAACAACTCTCTCCTTGCGTGTCTCGGTAGCCTTCGAGCCAAAGAATAGCAAATCACCAGGCTGGAGATTACTGAAATCGGGAGCGATATCGATATGCTCACCCGTATATGCCTGCTGCGAGGCATCGCGAGGGATAATGATATCGTGCATAAAGAGCGATGTACGCATAAGTCCGCTACAATCCACACCCTTTGATGATGTGCCACCCCAAAGATAAGGGACTCCCATCAAGCTCTTTGCTGTAGCGATAATTGACTCAGCATCCTGCTTGAGATTCTCGCGCCACTCACTCTCACGCATAGCCTCAGAGCGGAGAATGTAGCCCACACGACCATCGGGATAGCTCACTTTGAAATATTTACCTTTCTCACCTTCGTAGCAGAGGCGGTTACCACCCACTATATCCGACACCACATCGGCACCAGCCTTAGGCTCCTTATATGCAAATGAGTGGTGAGTGGTTACGACAACCTTCTCGGCACCGTTCCAGGCATCGTACTCCTGCTGTGTCACAGGGTGCACGCCCACGCGGCTACTCCACGACAGATAGCCATCGGGTGTCTGCACACGATACCAACCATCACGCTCAATCAGCTTTACAGGCATTCCGAGCAGAGCCTGGGTAACCATTTCAGCCGAATACTCAGGTGCTGAACGCAGAGCACAAGTCGAGAGATTGATGATTCCCAAAGTCTTACCATTCAGGGACTCCTCATCGGGCAGCGTAGCGATGCAATCCATCACATTATAGCCCATCTTGCGAAGAGATATGACTAATTTATTTTTGGCCTCGACAGATGTGGTCTGACCGCGAAGCATCACGTTCTTGTCGGAGAAAGTGTAATCGACATCAAATGTCGCAACTCGCTTGTCGGGCGCAAACTCGGCACGAATCTCTTCATGCAGACGTTGTACCTCTGCCGGCATTGTACGATTATCAGCTAAGACTGAAAGCGATGCGCCAAGAGCCAATACTGTAAGCAAAAGTGTGAAAAGATACTTTTTCATTGCGAAAGATATTATTTGTTTCTATTTTTTAATCTGCGTTTGGTAGATATAGAGCGTGGTTTTATTATCCTCGGGAGCGAAATATAGGCGCATTTTGTCGCCAACAATCTCTATTGTTGAAGGATTACCCGAAACTATCGACTTACAAGGTGTACGCAGTTCGATATCGGCAGAGCGAAGCTTTTCAAAAGTTCGTGTATCGATTACATCGAAACCTCCTACACGACCTTTGGGGCCGTTTTTCAATCCGAATCCCACCATCTTGCCGCCTCCGATATATTTGCTATCCTGTATGGCCAGGTGCTTGGCTGTGTTTGCATGGCGACGCTCGGCGACCGTTAGTTCTGCATCTTTTACCTCCAACGCGCTATCGAGCTGCCAGGTAAGGAACTCATCTGCATCCCAATTGGCACCGACAAGGATATTATTGTCGGTGTCGTGAATAATTGCACCAATCGAATCATCAACATAGCACACCTTTTCAACTTGATGGTTTCGAACATCAACCCTTACGATTAAAGAACGGCTATAAGGGTAATATTTTGTGATTGGCACCCAAATGTATCGTCCATCGAAATCCATTCCACCGGGATGGAAAATCGCCCCCTCGCAAAGCTCTATGCATTTGAGGAGATTGCCTCCAGCATCAAATTGCATCAGATAGCCCTTGCCTGCACCCTCGTCCATAACGCTCACCTGCTTGCCCTGGCGAGTGTAACGAGGACGACGCTCGACCTTTACTGTGGTGATGTAAAACGTATCGCCCATCTTCAGCATTCCCTGCGGATGGTAGGTGTCGAACTTAAGGTCAATGGATTCTACAAGCTGCCACTCGTTGGGATCGGTCGACATCAAAGCCTTCGCCACCCTCTTACCCTGCCTCGACAATGGCTTGGCCGCATAGCTCGCCGAACAAACCATAACACTCGCCACCGCCATTAATATGTATGCGCAAATAGGTTTCATTATCTACAGATAGTTATTAGGTACATCGCTTCAGCTCAAAGCCTACACTTCTACAAAAATAACAAATTCTTCGGTAAAATCGCATATTTGCAGGGCGAAATATGCCAATCAAACCAAGAATACGCTTAACACTGAAATAAAATAGCCTTGATGAAATCTATTCACCAAAGCTATATATTACACATATTTAGGTTATCGGCATTTTGACAAATGCCAGCAATAATCCATCTCTACTTCTTCAAGAAACAGGTCTTCAGCACAATACTGCTACCATCAATTTTGCAATCAACCTCCTCGGGATTATCCGTAAGGCGGATACTCTTCACCTTGGTACCACGCTTGATGACCATCGACGACCCCTTTACCTTCAAATCCTTGATAACGGTTACCGAATCGCCGTCCAACAGCTCTGCGCCATTGCTATCCTTGGCCACATCTGCGCTCGCCGCAGATGATGCATTCTCTCCGTCGAACTCATAACCACAATCGGGACAAACATACAGAGAGCCATCAAAATATACATATTCGCCACCACACTTAGGGCATGTAGTAATTTCACTCATAGATTTTTGTTTTTATAATTATTATCCGTTTCTCACACAAAGTTAGCAATTATTCCGACACACTTGGCACACTTTTGGGAATATCGGTATAAATCTATCAAAAAACAACGTTATGAAGCAAGAGAATAAAAAGCATCTTACAGCCGAGAATGGGCGCCCAATTGCCGATAATCAGAATACACAGACCGCAGGCGTACGTGGCCCTGTAGCATTGCAAGATCCGTGGTTTACCGAAAAGCTCGCACACTTCGACCGCGAGGTAATCCCCGAAAGGCGTATGCACGCCAAGGGCTCGGGCGCTTATGGCACATTTACCGTCACACACGATATCACAGCCTACACCAGAGCATCAATCTTTGCCGAAGTGGGCCAGAAAACCGAGTGCTTTGTCCGCTTCTCGACCGTTGCGGGCGAACGTGGCGCAGCCGATGCCGAGCGAGATATTCGTGGCTTTGCGATGAAGTTCTATACCGACTCAGGCAACTGGGACCTGGTGGGCAACAACACCCCAGTATTCTTTCTGCGTGACCCTCTGAAATTTCCCGACCTCAACCACGCCATCAAGCGCGACCCACACACAGGTATGCGCTCGGCAAATAGCAATTGGGACTTTTGGACACTTCTGCCCGAAGCGCTGCATCAGGTGACAATCACTATGTCGCCGCGCGGTATTCCCGCCTCATTCCGCCATATGCACGGCTTTGGTAGCCACACATATAGTTTTATCAATGCCGACAACCGCCGCACTTGGGTGAAGTTCCACCTACGCACCTTGCAGGGCATCAAGAATATGACCGATGCCGAGGCGGAGGCCGTTATCGCCAAAGACCGCGAATCACACCAGCGAGATCTGTTCGAAGCCATAGAGCGTGGCGATTATCCTCGATGGCTGATGCAGGTGCAGCTGATGACGGAGGACGAGGCAAAGGAGTATCATATCAACCCCTTCGACCTTACGAAGGTGTGGTATCACAGCGATTTCCCGCTGCACGATGTCGGCATATTGGAGCTTAACCGCAACCCCGAAAACTTCTTTGCCGAAACCGAACAGGCGGCGTTCAACCCGATGAACATTATTGACGGCATAGGCTTCTCGCCCGATAAGATGTTGCAGGGCAGATTGTTCTCATATGGCGATGCGCAACGCTATCGCTTGGGTGTTAACCACCACCTGATACCAGTAAACAAGCCTCGCTGCCCATACCACTCTTACCACCGTGACGGTCAGATGCGAACAGACGACAACGCGGGCCGCACAATAGGCTACGAACCAAATAGCTATGGCGAGTGGCACGACCAACCGCACCTCAAAGAGCCTCCGTTGGCCGTCACTGGCGAGGTATATAACTACGACGAGCGAGAATTCGATAGCGACTATTTTACACAGCCGGGCAAGTTGTGGAACCTGATGTCTGCAGAAGATAGGCAAGCCACCTGTGAGAATACAGCCCGTGCTATGGGCGATGCAGAGATTTTCATCAAGCAACGTCATATACGCAACTGCCACCGCGCCGACCCTGCGTATGGTGAGGGCGTGGCGAAGGCTATGAAGCTCTCGCTTGCCGAAGCACTCACCGCCGAAGACCCAGCCCACCCCAAGTGGGATTGGAGGTAAAAAACAAGGGATTGTCTAATTTGCGACAATCCCTTTATTATGCATATAACCCATACGGTCTGTTTGATTTAACTTCTCTTAGATATGTTCGCATTAAATAAATGTGGTGACATTTCGCCAAAGAATACAAAAAGAAAAATCGCTAACAGCTTGATTATTTAGCTATTAGCGATTTTCTTTGTGGTGCCACCGGGAAATGAATTCCATTTCTAAATGGCTCTATATCTTTGCGTTAAAGAAATACTCCAAACGTAATCTCCCGCTATTGCTCCACCTAATTTCTGCACCATTTTGCAGTGTCTCGCAGAGTCAAGTTCCTACTTTGATGCAAAGTTACTGCTTTATTTTGAAATACAAGCAAATGTACCAAAATTTTGCTCCACCTCAGTTCAGAATCCCTACTTTATACCATGCTATATATATTCTCAACTAAGATTGTTATCTATAATCTCTACTTCTACATTTGTAAAATGTTTCTGTAGTAGTAATTTTTGAACCTTTTGTTTCGTATTCTCATTGGTGACATATATACGCTTCAGACTCTCTTCGGGTAAATATAATTCTCGATAATAAATCTTCTTTCCGTTTCTATAACGACATTTCTCATTTTTTATCGTGTTTGCAGTATTTTTAA
>JAZQVY010000010.1:0-195968 GCA_045632085.1 Alistipes sp.
ATAGCTCTTTTTTATGGTTTATGCAAATATCGAATCATAGATTCGGGATATAATTCACTTATTTACCTACTATTCTTGCGAAAAACTCTCCGTAATATCGATTTCTGTTATCTTACCCTTTGAGAAAAGCAGCGTTCTGGCAGGATATTGCTCAATTAGAGCCGTATTATGGGTCGACATAATCACAGCACACCCCTTCGATGTAATCTCCCTAAAAAGACGCATTATGCCGTCTGCTGTAACCGGATCAAGATTACCAGTTGGTTCATCGGCCAAAAGCAGACGCGGAGAATTGGTCAGAGCTCTTGCTATCACCAAACGCTGGCGCTCACCTCCCGAGAGTTCGTGAGGCATTTTGTAGGCCTTATTATCCAATCCGACAAGCGACAACACCTCGTCAATACGGCGACGCATATCACTATCTTTCTTCCAGCCCGTAGCCTTCATCACATCATAGAGATTGTAGAAAACATTCCTATCATCAAGCAGCTGATAATCTTGAAATACAATACCCATTCGGCGACGCAAATATGGAACATCAGACCGGCGCAAACGACGCAAATCCATACCAACCACACGTCCCTCACCTTCAGCGAGTTTGACCTCGGCATATAAAGTTTTGAGTAAAGTACTTTTTCCACTACCGACTCTACCGATGAAATAGACCATTTCACCCTCCGATACACTCAAATCAACATCCGACAACACGAGTTCATCAGACGATTTCACTCGACCCGACTCGCTATCGGTATGATACACTGCCACACCTCGAAGTTCTACAACAGTACGCCTCTTCTCCATATAAAAATATAATTTCTCAAACGTACAAATATACTAATTTTCACACAATATATCACCATTTAACACCTAAATATTTGACAAAAAAAAGAGCTTGTCAGAATAATCCAACAAGCTCTTTCTATAAACTATCGTCACAATTCAGAATATCGTATCATCAAGTGACATTCATTGCTATTTAGGAAGATTAAATGCCACCGACATCTCTCGCATCTGCTCTTGCGACATACCGTCAGGCTCATAACCCATACACTTGGCATTGATGTAAATCTGAGCCGATTTGTTCAACACATCGACCTGATCAAAAGCCTCCATAATATCAACTCCCACAGCACATACGCCGTGCTTCTCCCATAACGTCACATCATAATCATCGAGCAACGCAATGGTCGACTCTGCAAGCATCTGCGAACCGGGCAACTGATATGGCACAATTCCCAAACCTCTTGGACAAAATGCTTTAGTCTCAGGAATCATACTCCACAACAGGTTGGTCAAAACGTCCTTTTCCAAGAATTTATTTGTATGCGACATTGCAACCAACTCGATAGGGTGAGTGTGCAAAGCAGCTTTATATGGCACGCCCTTACCCAACAGATAGTTGTGCATAGCCAAATGTGAAGGGAGCTCAGAAGTTGGCTTCACCGGATAATCAGCAATAATCTCGTAATGAGCACAATCATCAGTAATACGGATAAACGAGCCATTCTCCATAGGTCGACGTGCAAGATCGCGCATACGTTTGTTTGTACCTTTACAGAAGAAGTAGCAACCTTTCAAATTCGACAATACAGCACCTAACGCAACAGGCTCGGCAATGGCAGGCATCTGGCGAATCTCATCATCGACAAATTCAGTTACATTAACTGTAATATTTCCACCATTTCGCTCAGCCCAACCTTTCTGCCAAAGATATCCAGCCACCTCGGCAACCTGCTCAACTTCGCGAGCCAAAGCCTCACGGCCCGCAAGTATAGTATTATTGTTAATCATAGATAAATCATAAAGCTACGGGCGAGATTCAACAATCCCGCCCGCAATATTTTACTTCAAAATTTCAGGCAAGAACGAGCTCAAAACAAGAATAGCAATTCCCGCCACCAATACAGCAATAGTCTTCTTGGAGCAACCTTTCCACTCTTTGAGAATAATTCCCCACACATTTGAAAAGACCACATTCAACGCCATCAAGATACACCAGCTGAATGTAAGCAGGGCGGGTGATGAGGTCAAAAATCCCTTACCCAAGCTAAGACCAAAGAACTGGCTATACCACAGCACACCAGCCAAAGCGCAGAACAAGAGGTTGTTTGCCCACAAGCTGCCCTTACCATAATCCGAGAAGCTCTTGTTGCGAGCATTCTGATAGAGGCAATAGACTGCGTTTGTAAGAAATCCACCCAAAGTAACCATAAATGTAGCTGGCAAAGTCTTATAGATATCGGCAGTAGCATCACCAAAATTGAGTGGTTCGCCAAAGCCCAAACCGATGCTGAAGCAAGCACTCATAAAACCTGCCAACAGAGCAACCGCAATTCCCTTTGTAAAGTTAAAATCCTTCACAGCCGCCTGCTTCTCCTCTTCAGAGAGCGACTGCGACTTCATATGACCAGCAACACCAATCACAGCGATACCAAGCAGTGTCACAATCACACCCGACACAACAGCCGTAGTCAAATCGCCTGGGCGGCCCAGCAGCAGGGGAGTGAGGATAGTACCCAATCCCGCACAAGTACCGAGTGCTATAGATTGACCAAGCGCCACACCTAAATAACGCATCGAAAGGCCAAAGGTCAAACCTCCCACGCCCCACAACACGCCAAACAGTGCAGTCAATGCACTCTGCTTAGGATATGCCGCATATAACTCCCACAAAGAATGTCCCTCGGGCACTGCCAGCATAGCTCCCAAGATTGGAAACACAAGCCATGCAAACACACCCTGCACAAGCCAATACGACTCCCAGCTCCAACTCTTTATCTTATTGATAGGCACATAACTACTCGACTGACAGAACGCGCCCACAGCAATAATCAACAGACCAATTATAATCTCCATAACTCTCTGTTTTAGTGATTAGTAATTATACTCGCTTTGATGTTACCTCTGCCTCGTACCTATTCACGTCGGCGATAAACTCCTCACCAACAGGAACACCATTCTTCAAGCAGAACATATCCCATACAGCGTTCCAAGGCAACGACTTACACTCTTCGAGCAGAGCCAAACGCTCGAAGCCCTTACCCTCAGCCTCGTACTGACGCAATGTAGTCAATGGCTCTAGCAATGCCTGCAACAGACACTTCTGGGTAGCACGCGCACCGATAACATAGGCACCGATACGGTTGATTGAAGCATCGAAGTAATCCAAACCGATGTGAACTCTATCCAAAGCGTCGCAACGAACAATCTCCTTTGTCAAATCCAAAGTCTCATCGTTGATGATTGTCACGTGGTCTGAATCCCAACGTACTGGACGGCTAACGTGGAGCATCACCTCTGGGGTAAAGAGCAAGAGTGACGACATCTTGTCGGCAATACTCTCGGTTGGGTGGAAGTGACCAGTATCAAGAGTTACGATCTTACCATTCTGAGCTGCGTATGCAGTATAAAAATCATTACTACCAACTGTATAACTCTCCAAACCGATACCAAACACCTTCGACTCGATACAATCCTTCATATTCTCATACTTAGTCTCAAGAATCTCATCGAGCGAGCGCTTCAGATTAGCTCGATATGCCATACGATTTACTGTGATATCCTTAGAGCCATCGTGAATCCAAATATTCAGGATAGCAGGATCTCCCTGACGACGACCCATCTCCTCGGCGATAGCACGGCAACGCTTAGTGTGCTCAACCCAGAACTTGCGGATATCCTCCTTAGGGCTCGACAAAGTCAAATCTTCGCTCTTAGGGTGAGAGAATGAAGTAGAGTTAAAGTCGAGCTTCATGCCATTCTCGGCAGCCCACTGCATCCAGCTCTCAAAATGCTTTGGCTCCAACTGATCACGATCAACCGGGCCAGTCTCGCTGAAATCAGCATAGTTAGCGTGAAGATTCAAACGATGCTTACCGGGAAGCAACGATGTCACCATCTTAATATCCGAACGCAACTCCTCGATGTTTCTCGCACGGCCAGGGTAGTTACCTGTCGCCTGAATACCGCCCGTAAGAGCACCAGCATTCTCAAAACCACTCACATCGTCTGCCTGCCAGCAGTGCAATGAGAGCTGCACACCCTGCAGAGTCTCCATAGCAGCATCTGTATCAACACCGATTGCAGCATAACGCTCTTTCGCCAGCTCATAAGCCTTCTCTATCAATTCCTTTTTCATTGTAAAAATCTTTATTCGTTAATAATTATTTTCGTTTTTTGTTTTATCTACTTAATCACTTTCACACCCTTAGGCGCATCAATCTTCGAAACAATATTGCCATCAGCACCTCTCTTATGCGAAAGCTTTATATCACCATATGGAGTAGGGAAGTTACCTTCGGCCCACTCCAAATCGCCGAGATTTGGCGAGATTCTAACCACCTTACAACCAGGCTCTACAACCTCCACACCCAATACGTGACGACTCAGCCACGATGTAGGACCTGACGCCCAACCGTGGCACAAGCTATGACGGAAACCAACATAGCAATAAGCACCAAAGTCACCGTGAATATCCTTTTTACCCTCGGGAACAATTGCATCAATAGGTGCAGCACCATCGAGCCAGTCGATATTGAAATCCTCCCAGAAAGTTGTAGCTCCCATATCAAGCATACCGCCCCAGAAATCACGAATCACCTGCATAGCGCCTTCGTAATTTCCAGCCTTAGCCATCGCCTCAAGCATATAGTAACCATAGAATGTAGAGAATCCGCGAGCACCCTCCACAGCCACAACTTCATCGTTTGCCCTTTTTGCATCCAACGCACCTGCCAAAGCCAAGAGCGAAGCACCTTGCTTACTACCTGGAGCTGTTGGCTCCTGAGCAGTCTTGAAGTATCGCTCGCACACAGCCGATGAAGCCTTTTGCATCCTCTCATAACACTCGGCACATCGCTCGGCCATCTGCTGCTCACCAAGCACCTCACAAAGTTCACGACCCGACTTCATTACCATCATCATCAAAGCCTGAGTACCTGCTTGCATAGCTGGTTTATTGGCATTTGATGGCCAATCGAGGAAGCCGCCACCACTTGTCTCAAAGCCTCTCTCATCCACTTTACCAAGCAAAATATCGAGCAGACCCAAAAGATACTCTCGCTGCTGCTCAAGATATGCTCTATCGCCGTGGAAATAGTACCAGTCACGCTGAATAATCACCCACCACAACGAATAGGTGTACATTCCACTCATCCAACGAGGTAGCGGGGTAACATCGCGAGCCAAATCCAAACTCTTTGGCACAACATCATTAAAACCAAAGACGTGGCTCACTGTCGTAATCTCGGGATGCAAATCACCCATCCACACCAGACGGTCGCGTTTGATACCGTCCCACAAATACTCCTGCATATTGAGATGAACAGTGTAAGCTCCAGTCTGCCAAATCTTATTCAATCGCTCATCGCTACACTCAAACGAGCCACGATAGGGTAGATTGCGATAAACAGAGATTGCTCGCACCTCTTTTATGTGAAGTTCAGCGTTATCATCAAGCAAGTCGATACGCACAAAGCGATAACCAGAGTTACCCATCTCCCTCACTCCAAGCCAGGGTAATGTGGTCTCAAAATCACGCACAGCGTGGTCATTGGTTGCTCCATTCTTGCCATCAATATCACACATAGCCTCACTTACCGACTCACCAAATCTCACACGAATACGCACAGGATCGTGGCTTGCGGGCATACCGGTTACAATCTGCAAACCACCTTGCAACTCCTTGCCAAAGTCGAGCAAAACAGCAGGGTGCTCCTTCGCAGTACTCTTCATCACACAGATGTGGCTATTGGTCAAATCAGCCTGACCATTACCCTCACGCAACAGATAATCGACATTGGAGATAAGCTCCGCATTCTGTGTCCAGACAATTTTCACTGGCGAAAGATACTCTCTTGTGCGGGTGTCGCACTTTCTCTGCTCGGCATTATAGACCGAAGGATAGATTGGTTCAACCTGACCGCAGCCAGCAAAACCAACAGCCATTACAACAGCCGCTGCAACGGCACTATTTCTCAAGATCTTAATCATTTACAAATACTATTATTTTCACATCACTACATATCGGCAAACACCTTGAGATACTTCTCATAAGCCTCGCTCCACACCTCGCTCTGCTGAGGCTCATAGCGTTTGCTATCATCCAACGACTCACGAATCATCATTCGCATCTCAGAGATTGTCTCAACAACACCGACCCACTTAGCCTGCATCATCACATTACCCACTGCGGTCGATTCCGACGAACCAGTCTCCACAGGGATACCAATCGCATTGGCTGAATATTGGTTAAGCATCTGATTCTTCGCACCGCCACCTATCACATACAATCGCTCGATAGCAACAGGCGAGAGTTCACGCAACATCTCCACCACCTGGCGATAGCGCAAAGCCAACGACTCAAAGATACAACGTACAAACTCTCCAACATTTTCGGGTTGAGGCTGGCCGGTTACAGCACAATAATCCTTGATAGCCTCAGTCATAGACTCTGGATTAGCGAAGCATCTTGCATCAGGATTTATCAACGAACGGAATGGCTCAGCACCCTCGGCAGCAGCTATCAACTCGCCATAACCCATATCGGGCCACTCTGCGCGACAACGTTCCAAAAGCCACATACCGCAAATGTTTTTCAACACACGGATAGTACCCTCTATTCCACCCTCATTGGTAAAGTTCAACTCAAAACTGCGCTCAGAAATAATAGGCTCCGCTGACTCAATACCCATCAGCGACCACGTACCCGAGCTAAGATACGCCGAGCACTCATCCACCATCGGCACTGCGGCTACGGCCGAACCGGTGTCGTGACTCGCAACCGCAACCACAGGCACCGCACCAAGTCCAGTCAGTCGCTGCACCTCCTCGGTCAGTACGCCAATCTGCTCGCCTGGCATCACCATACGACCAAACTTTTCGGCCGACAAGCCCAGCATCTCCAGAATATCTGTATCCCACTCTTTAGTACGAGGATCAATCATCTGAGCTGTTGAGGCGATGGTATACTCTGTTACCTGTTCGCCGGTCAGCAGATATGCCAATGCATCGGGGATAAACAAAATCTTATCAGCTGCTTCCAAAGCAGAACATTCGTTGCGACACAGGGTATCAAGCTGAAAAACCGAATTGAAATTCATAATCTGAATTCCCGTCTTCTCATACAGCACTTTGCGTGGCATACGCTCAAAAAACTTTTCGGGAGCATCGGTAGTATGAGGATCACGATAGCAGTAGGGCAGACGAAGCAGTGCTCCATCCTTGCCAAACATTGCAAAATCAACGCCCCAGGTATCAATTCCTATCGATTCCACCCGAATACCCATTGACGCTATTTTCGCCAAGCCTTCTACAACAGATTTATATATAGCAGGAAAGTCCCAATAGAAGTGGCCCTGCATCTGGATTATAGGATCTGGAAAACGATGAATCTCCTCAAAAGAGATCTTGCCATTGTTAATCTCTGCCAATATCACGCGACCGCTTGTAGCTCCAAGATCAATCGCTGCAAAATGGTGTACTCTCATCTTATAGTAAGTTTAGGGTTCCGATTGTAGTTCTTTAGATTTTTCTACTCAAAAAATCTTAACAAATTTAGGAAATTATTTTGGATTATATAGCTCCGAACCGTTCATTTTTTGAAGAAAATAAAAATTTCTCTACATTTGTAGAGCTACAAAGAGATTTTCTATGAAAAAAGCATTGATTATTGCATTATCGCTAATGGTTTCATCACCTGTTTCCGGGCAAGAGATAGCACAAATAAATTTGCGTCTTCAAGAGATCCGCAACCGCGACCAAAGCATTCGCCTAAACATCGCCAAGAGCCAACAGAAAGGCAATATCGATAGTTTGATATTTTATGTAGAACAAATGTCAAAAATTGATGCCGAAAACCAAAAATACGTAGATGAGATAATCCACACCAAACGCATTCCAGATGGCCTATCAAGAGAGTCCTATTCTGCTATATTTTTGGTGGTTGACCACGCCGACATCAGTTATCAAAAACGTCACTTCAAAACCTTAAAACAAGCAGCCAAAGAGGGCAAGATTGAGCAGTCGGAAATCAGCACCCTATACGACAGGATTATGATGCATAGTGGCCGCCGACAACTATTTGGCACACAGACACAAAGCCACACTCGAATCATCGAAGGCCAGCCCACACCACAGCAGATTTGTTACCTGTGGCCCGTACGTCGTGCCCGCACCCTCGACAAACGTCGCGCAGAGGCCGGTCAAGCACCCATCTCGGCACAAATCGAAGCATATCAAAAATTTGCTAACTACGAGATGGTGTGGGATAAATCTCTCTCAGTTCGTAAATTCAAGAAGATGATGAGCCAACAATAATATCGCACCTCATATAACACAAATGTTTCTTTAAAAGAAAATATTTTCCTACCTTTGCGAGCAAATTAAAGCAATGAAAGCCGCAAAGATTACTCGCAAAAGGCAACAAGAGAAGCAAATCGTCAGAGACATGATTTCGCTCTACTGTCGCAACAATCACGGTTATAAGGAGTTATGCAGCGAGTGTAAGGCATTGGCCGACTATGCTGACCACCGCACCGAGCACTGTCCATATATGGCAGAAAAGAGCTTTTGCTCACAATGCAAGACCCACTGCTATAATCCACAGATGAGGGAGTGCATACGAAAGGTTATGCAATATTCCGGACCAAGAATGATTTTCCACCGTCCAATTGCAGCTTTGCGCCACCTATATTACAGTAAAATTAAGAGGTAGGAGTTAAATTTAAACAATAATAAAACGATGAAACAGGACAACCAGATTTTCGATCTTATCGGAAAGGAGCGTGAGCGTCAGATGCACGGCATCGAGCTTATTGCATCGGAGAACTTTGTTAGCGACCAGGTTATGGCTGCTATGGGTTCTGTACTTACAAACAAATATGCCGAGGGTTATCCCGCAGCACGCTACTATGGCGGTTGTGAGGTAGTTGACCAGGTAGAGAAGTTGGCTATCGAGCGTTTGTGCAAGCTCTACGACGCAGAGTACGCAAACGTACAGCCACACTCTGGCGCACAGGCTAACATGGCGGTATTCTTCGCTGTATTGAAGCCAGGTGATACATTTATGGGTCTCGATCTCGCTCACGGTGGTCACCTCTCGCACGGTTCACCAGTGAATATGTCGGGTATGTACTTCAATGCGATTGGTTACCAGCTCAACGAGGCAACAGGCACAATCGACTACGAGGATATGGAGCGCAAGGCATTGGAGCACAAGCCAAAGCTCATCGTAGGTGGTGCTTCTGCTTACTCTCGCGAGTGGGATTACAAGCGCATGCGCGAGATTGCCGACAAGGTTGGTGCACTCTTTATGGTTGATATGGCCCACACAGCTGGTCTTATCGCAGCTGGCGTATTGGACAACCCTGTTAAGTATGCACACATCGTAACTTCTACAACTCACAAGACATTGCGTGGTCCACGTGGTGGTATCATCCTTATGGGCAAGGATTTCGAGAATCCTTGGGGCTACACAACTCCAAAGGGTGTAGTAAAGATGATGTCACAGATCTTGAACTCTGCAGTATTCCCAGGTATCCAGGGTGGTCCATTGGAGCACGTTATCGCCGCCAAGGCAGTAGCTTTTGGCGAAGCTCTCCAGCCAGAGTATAAGGAGTACCAGAAGCAGGTTCAGAAAAATGCCAACGCTATGGCCGAGGCATTTGCAAAGCGTGGCTACACAGTTGTATCAAACGGTACCGACAACCACTTGATGCTTATCGACCTTCGCACCAAGTTCCCTGAGCTTACAGGTAAGTTGGCAGAGCGTTGCTTGGTAGCAGCCGACATTACAACTAACAAGAATATGGTGCCATTCGATTCACGTTCGCCATTCCTCACTTCAGGTTTGCGTTTTGGTACACCTGCCATCACAACTCGTGGTGTAAAGGAGGATAAGATGGACTACATTGTTGAGCTTATCGACCGTGTATTGCACGACCCTGAGAATGAGGAGAACATCGCAGCAGTTCGCAAGGACGTAAACGCTATGATGGCTGAGTATCCTTTGTTCGCTTGGTAGAATAGACCATAATAATAGACCGATAAGGCTTGTGGCTCCAACAAAAAGGTGCGCAAGCCTTATTTTTTATACCCACCTATCGCAACAATCTGATTTTCGGCGCAGTATTTGCAGAGCAGGCCAGCTCGAAGCCAATAAATTACGACAAAAAGTCATTTATAAGAGAATTTTTTAACACTTCAATACGTTATATGATGGCTTTGGATAGAGTTATTTTAAAAAAATATCTCGCGAAATGAAACAAAAGTGTAAGCAAATGCGTATAATTGCTGATAATGTTTAACTCGCGAGACTTGAGAATGACACTATCCTAACTATTGAAGAAATTTAAACACAGTATATATGCGTCAATTAAAGATTACAAAATCTATCACAAACCGTGAGAGCGCATCACTTGATAAGTATTTGCAGGAGATTGGCAAAGAGGACCTTATCACCGTTGAGGAGGAGGTAGAATTGGCCCAGCGAATCCGCAAAGGCGACCAGGAGGCACTCGACAAGCTCACAAAGGCTAACCTTCGTTTTGTGGTATCAGTTGCAAAGCAGTATCAGAACCAGGGCTTGAGCCTTCCCGATCTTATCAACGAGGGTAACTTAGGTCTTATCAAGGCTGCCGAGAAGTTCGACGAGACACGAGGTTTTAAATTTATCTCATACGCAGTATGGTGGATTCGCCAGTCTATTTTGCAGGCATTGGCAGAGCAGAGCCGTATTGTTCGCTTGCCACTCAACCAGGTAGGTTCACTCAACAAGATCAACAAAGCATTACAGCGTTTCGAGCAAGAGCACGAGCGCACGCCATCGCCTGAGGAGTTAGCGAACGAGTTGGAGCTTCCACGCGAGAAGGTAACCGACACTTTGCGTGTTGCAGGTCGTCACATCTCAGTTGACGCACCTTTTGCCGATGGCGAGGACAACAGCTTGCTCGACGTATTGGTAAATACCGATTCACCAAATGCCGACAGAGGTCTTATCAACGAGTCGTTGGCAACTGAGGTTGATCGTGCATTAGAGACTCTCACTGAGCGTGAGCGCGACATTATCAAGTACTTCTTTGGCATCGGTTGCTCAGAGATGACCTTGGAGGAGATTGGTGAGAAGTTTGATCTTACACGCGAGCGTGTACGTCAGATTAAGGAGAAGGCTATCCGCCGCTTGCGCCAGTCTTCACGCAGTAAGCTCTTGCAGTCTTACTTGGGTTAATCACCCGATAGATATCAAAAGTAAATGGGTTGTTCAACAAAAGCGTTGAACAACCCATTTTCATTATCTACCTTAGAAGTTGTATATTAAATCTGGCCGAAGATCGAGAAACCACAGTTTACTAAGCATAAATAAGGATTTCAAGGGCGAGTCAGATGCCAAAAGAGCCTTATATTAGGTAGCTTCCATTATACCGCATACTCCATAATATAATCATCCATCACAAAGCCGCAACCGATATCAGCAACAGCCTCTTCTATCACCTTAAAACCTTTATGCAGATAAACCTCGTAAGCGTGTGTATTATTGCGATTTACTGTTAGATATATCGCGCGTAAATCCTGCTCACGACAAATCTCGCACATCACATCCAGCCCCATCGAAAAGATACCTCGACCACGATTCTCCTGCAGTATATAAAACTTACTCAAAAAGAGTCTGTCGTCCTGAGGTTGCACCCCAAAGTAAGCTAGAATCTCACCATTCTCCTCCACCACAAAATAACGATATCCTTGCATCAACTGACCCATAATAGCCTCGAAACTCTGATATCGCTCAATCATATATTCCACCTGCTCGATAGTACAAAAGGCTGTATTAGCCTCACGCCATACTACCTCAGCAACCTTAACAACGCGACGCACATCGGCCTCGCCAACAATCTCTCTTAGATTCATACTCGTTACTCTACCAAATTATAGGGCTTTTACCAATACTCTGCAGGTAGGCATTTGCCTGCGAGAAGTGCTTACAGCCAAAAAATCCTCGATACACAGATAGGGGAGAAGGGTGTACACTCTTTAGAATAAGATTATTCTTGGGATCTACCACCTGGCCTTTACGTTGAGCATAACTTCCCCACAACATATACACAACGCCCTGTTTGCGTTCATTGATGATTCTCACTACCGCATCAGTGAACTGTTCCCAACCACGACCTGCGTGAGAAGCCGCCTCGTGAGCTCTCACTGTAAGCACTGCATTGAGCAGCAATACACCTTGCTCAGCCCAACGATCAAGATTTCCCGACTGTGGCACATCGACTCCCAAATCGCTCTTAATCTCTTTAAATATATTCTGCAACGACGGAGGAAATGGCACGCCGTCGTTCACCGAGAAACACAACCCATTTGCCTGACCCACACCATGATATGGATCCTGGCCTATTATTACGACCTTGAGTGACTCAACAGGACACTTATCGAATGCACGGAAGATATTTTTCCCAGCAGGGAACACTGTTGTAGAGCCATACTCAGCTCTCACAAAGCGTGTAAGCTCCTCAAAATAGGGCTTATCAAACTCTGGTTGCAATAATTCTTGCCAATCGGCTGAAATTTTTACCTCCATTTCAAAAAAAGTTAATCTGTGATTAACACAAAAATACAAAAAAAATTATAATTTTGCACCATAAAAAACATATAAACTACGTATAATTAACTATGAAAAAATTCTTATTATTTCTTTTGATTTCGCTCACATTGTCGTCAAATGTAGAGGCAAAGCGCGAAAAAGCTCCAAAGATTAACAACATCATCTATATGATTGGTGATGGTATGGGATTGGCTCAGGTTTCGATGGTACAGATGGAGGGCAAGTATGCTCCTACATCATTTGACAAGGCACAGAATATCGCCCTCATCAAGACCTATTCACTCAACAACCGTGTGACTGACTCTGCCGCTGCTGGTACTGCATTGGCAACAGGTTACAAGACCAACAACAGCATGCTTGGTATGACACCTGATGGCACAATTGTTGAGTCTATTATCACAAAAGCACAGAAGCAGAACTACGCAGCCGGTTTGGTTGTTACTTGCTACTTGCAGCACGCAACTCCAGCCGCTTTCTATGCTCACGTTAAGAGCCGTGGCGAGAACGACAACATCACCGATTGGTTTTACAAGAGCGGTATCGATGTAGCTTTTGGCGGTGGTATGAAGTACTTCAAGCGCCACTTCACAAACCAGAATAAGGATTTCAACGAGGGCATCAAGGCTCTTGGCTACCAGCTCCACACAGACCTCAAGAACGTTAAGTCGGCTCCATCAGAGGGTAAGGTGCTCGGTATCTACGCCGAGAGCGACCTTCCATTGGCTCGCACAGGACAGCGTGGTGAGTATTTGGCTGAGGCAACTGCTAAATCATTGGAGATCTTGACCAACAACGTGAAGAACAATAAAAAGAAAGGTTTTGTATTGATGGTTGAGGGTTCAAAGATTGACGGCGAGGGTCATAGCCGCAACCCACAGGGTATCTTGGCTGAGACTCGTGACTTCGGTAACGCTGTTAAGGTTGCAATGGATTATGCCGACACACACCCTGGTACATTGGTAGTTGTATGCTCTGACCACGAGACTGGCGGTATGGCAATCCCAAGCAACAAGACCGACTTTACCCTTCCAGAGAGCGGTATCAGCTATGCGTTCGGTACATCAAGCCACACTGCTACAATGGTTCCAGTATATCTTTATGGTACAGGCGCTGAGTGTATCAACGGCATAATGGAGAACAGCGACCTCAGTTGGAAGTTGCAGGAGCTCCTCGGCGTTGGTCACCGTTCAGAGAAGGACGCAACAACACAGAAGAAATAATAAGGAGTAGATATATATCCGAATTATAATAGATAAGCCCGCTTAACCATCTCGTTAGGCGGGCTTATTTTATATTAAATCTCAAAAATTAGGCCAAAATAAAAAAAAGTGAAAAAAAAATTACATCATTGTGTAGTTTTCCGGAAAGTTCTGCGACTAATATAGTGGAAAAAGCCTGAATGAAGGTTGAGGGATTGAATTTTATTAGGATTTATTTATAGGGATTTTTTATAGGGATTATTCGCCTATATGCAGTAATTATTTATATAATATTGCAATTTAGGTGGTTGATGATGAAGTGCCCCTGTCGCGAGACACGGGTACTTTTTTTTATTTCTACATATAAGAGATAAAAAAATCGGGATATAGACATTAGGTCAATATCCCGATTAATTAAATCCACAATAGATTACATCTCTGCAAAATATTTATAGAACAAAGGAATAGTTCTCACACCCTTATCGAACTGCTCAAGACCATAGCTCTCGTTTGGAGAGTGGATAGCGTCCTCCGACAAGCCGAAACCGATAAGAATAGACTTAATGCCCAAGATACGCTCAAAACCGCTAATAATAGGAATAGAACCACCAGAATAGAATGGCAAAGGCTTCTTACCAAATGTATCCTCGATAGCCTTCTCTGCTGCCTGATATGCGGCCATATCGGTTGGTGATACGTATGGAGCGCCACCGTGCAAGAATTCAACATTAACCTTAACACTCTTTGGAGCAATAGCACGGAAATGCTTCTCGAACAATTCGCCAATCTTAACAAAGTCCTGGTTAGGCACCAAACGCATTGAAATCTTAGCAGAGGCACGAGATGGGATAACAGTCTTTGTACCCTCCTCGATGTATCCGCCCCAGATACCATTCACGTCGAGTGATGGACGTACACCTGTACGCTCAATAGTGGTGTAGCCAGCCTCACCCTCTACATCGTCGATATCTAAAGCCTTCTTGTAATCCTCCAATGAGAATGGAGCCTCGTTGAATGCTTTACGCTCAGCATCTGAGAGCTCACGAACATCATCATAGAATCCAGGGATAGTTACACGACCATTATCGTCAACAAGCGATGACACCAAACGAGTCAACACATTAGCCGGGTTGGCAACAGCACCACCAAACAGGCCTGAGTGCAAATCCTTGTTAGGACCTACAACCTCGACCTCCATATATGTAAGACCACGCAAACCGCAAGTGATTGATGGGGTATTCATCGAAATCATAGAGGTATCAGATACCAATATAATATCGGCCTTCAACAACTCCTTCTGCTCCTCGCAGAACTTATAAAGACTTGGAGAACCAATCTCCTCCTCGCCCTCAAGCATAAACTTCACGTTGCAAGGGAGCGAATCGGTATCACACATAGCCTCAAACGCCTTGGCGTGCATAAAGAGCTGGCCCTTATCATCGTCAGCGCCACGGCCCCAAATACGACCATCCTTTACAACTGGCTCAAATGGATCGGTGTTCCACTCAGCACGTGGATCAACTGGCATCACATCGTAGTGACCATACACCAACACGGTCTTAGCTGCAGGATCTACAATCTTCTCAGCATAAACAACTGGATTACCATCGGTTGGCATCACCTCCGCGCGGTCAGCACCAGCCTTAACAAGAGAAGCAGCCAACCACTCGGCGCATTTTACCATATCGCCCTTATGCTCTGACTGAGCACTGATTGATGGGATACGCAAAAGCTCAAACAACTCCTCAAGGAAACGATCCTTATTGTTATCAATATAACTCTGTATTTTTTCCATATTATATATTATTTTAGGTATTATTACAAACCACAGATCTCTTTGATTTCACCTATGAAACGCTGCGCCAAAGCATCTGCCTCATCAGCCGATTTTGCCTCGGTATAGACGCGAACGATAGGCTCGGTATTAGACTTGCGAAGGTGCACCCAATTTGCAGGGAAATCAATCTTTACACCATCGATATCTGTCACATTCTCACCAGCATAACGACTCTTCATCTCAAGCAATACTTTATCTACGTCGATAGCTGGTGTAAGCTCAATTTTATTCTTTGAAGCATAGTATGCTGGATAGCCTGCACGGAGTGCGCTCATCGAACAATTTTTCTTAGCCAGGAATGTAAGGAACAGAGCCACTCCAACAAGCGCATCACGACCATAGTGAAGAGCAGGGTAGATAACTCCGCCGTTACCCTCACCACCGATTACAGCACCGCTTTGTTTCATCGCCGCAACCACATTTACTTCACCAACAGCCGATGCAGTGTAAACACCACCGTGAGCCTCTGTTACATCACGCAGTGCACGCGAAGAGCTGAGATTTGAAACTGTGTTACCCTTAGTGTGCGACAGAATATAACCACACACCGCCACCAAAGTATACTCCTCTCCAAACATCGAGCCGTCTTCGCAAACCAATGCCAAGCGGTCAACATCGGGATCGACAACAACACCCAAATCTGCACCCTCCTTGCGGATAACCTCAGAGATCTCTGTAAGGTTTTCTGGGAGTGGTTCAGGGTTGTGAGCAAACTCTCCGTTAGGCTCGCAGTTAAGCTTGATAACCTGACAACCCAAACGCTCAAGAAGGGCTGGAATAACCTCGCCGCCGATTGAGTTTACAGCATCTACAACTACCTTGAACTGACGCGCTTTAACAGCCTCTACATCAACCATATCCAAAGCCAAAACTTGCTCGATGTGAGTTGGGTTGAAATCCTCACGCAAAACAACCTTACCAATTGAATCAATCTGTGGAAAATCGTAAGCCTCATCATCGGCCAAAGCAAGCACTCGCTTACCCTCAGCATCATTCAAGAACTCACCCTTTTCGTTGAGGAGTTTCAATGCGTTCCACTGCTTAGGATTGTGCGAAGCAGTGATAATGATACCGCCATCAGCCTTATGAGTGATAACTGCCATCTCAGTACCTGGGGTTGTACACAAACCAACATTGATAACATCTACACCACAGCCAAGCAACGTACCTTCAATGATATCGCCAACCATTGTACCCGAAATACGAGCATCACGACCGACCACGATAGTCAATCGCTTACCCTCGTTCTTCTCGCTCATAAAGCGCACATAAGCAGTAGTGAATTTCACGATGTCGATAGGTGTGAGGTTGTCACCCTGAGGGCCTCCGATTGTACCACGAATACCCGAAATTGATTTAATAAGTGTCATATCGTTATTTTTAAGTCTTTATACTTTGTATAAAAAAAGCGAATTTTATTTTGTAATTCGATGTAAATATATTACTTTTATGCCATATAAAAAAGCGAAACCGACATTTTTTATCATATGCAGCCAAGAATCATTCCACCTTCAGAGTTGATAATCAACGACGATGGCACTATTTTCCATCTTCATCTGCTCCCTGAGCAGCTGGCCGACACAATCATTCTGGTTGGAGATCCTGCGCGCGTTGAGCAGATTGCATCATATTTCGACAGTGAGGAGTGTCGCGCCGCAAACCGCGAGTTCAAAAGTGTTACTGGCCTCTACAAAGGCAAGCGCATGACAGTACTTTCTACTGGCATTGGAATTGGCAACATTGACATCTGTGTAACTGAGCTCGACGCCCTGGCTAACATTGATTTCGCCACCCGCACCGAAAAGCCACAGAAGCGCCAGCTTACGATGGTACGACTAGGGACATCGGGAGCCTTGCAACCAGACATCAAGGTTGGAGATGTTGTGTACGCACGCACGTCGGTTGGATTTGACAGTCTGCTGGGATATTACGCTGGCCGCAACCAGGTGTGCGATTTAGCCATCGAGAAGGCTTTTATCGAGCACACTAATTGGAGCGAACTTTTACCAAAGCCTTATTTCGTAAATTCCGACGACGAACTTTGGGAGCTATTTAAAGAGAGCGTAATGGAGGGTATCACAATCGCTGCGCCAGGATTTTATGCTCCACAAGGCCGCTGGGTAAGGCTACAACCTGCCGATCCAGAACTTAACAAGAAAATTGAGGAGTTCCGTTTTGAGGGCCGAAGAATCACCAATTTTGAGATGGAGGGTTCCGCTCTTGCAGGATTGGCCCGATTGATGGGACACCGAGCAACGACAATGTGTACAATCATCGCCCAGCGCATTGCCAAAGATGCCTGCACCGACTACAAACCATTTGTAAATAAGATGATTCGTATGGCATTGGACAAACTCGCAACCCTGTAAGGCAAACAATAGATAAGAAAAATATATAGAAACAAAATAATAACGAAAATAATTTAATACAATGAAATTTACAGTATCAAGTTCAGCATTGCAGTCGTTGCTGGCAACAACAGGTAAGGTTATCAGCAACAAAAGTTCTCTTCCCATTTTGGAATATTTTTTAATGGAGCTTAAGGATGGTCAGCTCACCGTTACAACATCGGATTTGGAGACAACACTCATAGGCTCAATCACAGTGGAGAATGTAGAGCGCGAGGGTGTAATTGCTGCCCCTGGCAAGCTGATGCTCGACTCACTCAAAGAGTTCCCCGAGATGCCATTGACTATCGAGGTTAACGATACAACATGGGAGATTCAGATAGTTTGGAATAGCGGCCACCTCTCAATTCCTGGCGCAAGCGCAGTTAGCTACCCAGCCATACAGAGCATGGGCAGCGAGAGTAAGAACATCACCCTTGATGTTGATATGCTCATCAACGGTATCAACCGTACAATCTTTGCTACAGCCGATGACGAGTTGCGTCCTGTGATGAATGGTGTATATTTCGACTTCACACCTGAGTCACTCACATTTGTTGCTACCGACGCTCACAAGCTCGTGAAGTATGCAGCCGAGAACACATCTGATTTCTCTGCATCACTCATATTGCCTAAGAAACCAGCCAATCTTTTGAAGGCCCTTTTAGCAAAAGAGGAAGAGCCAGTAGAGGTTACATTCGATGCAAAGAATGTTACATTCCAGCTCAAGAACTTCAAGCTCGTGTGCCGTCTTATCGAGGGTAACTATCCTAACTACAACGCAGTTATCCCAGCAGCTAACCCTAACAAGGTGCTTATCGACCGCGTGGAGTTTGTGAACGGTATCAAGCGTGTGGCAGTATGTTCTAACCCAACAACAAACCTTATCCGCATGGATATCGCCAACAACAAGGTTAACCTCACAGCTCAGGATATCGACTTCTCGGTATCTGCTAACGAGACTATCTCTTGCAGCTACGACGGGCAGCCTGTTACAATCGGCTTCAAGTCAACATTCCTCGTGGAGATTCTCTCTAACATCGAGACTCCAACAGTTGTTATCGAGCTTGCTGACTCGACTCGCGCCGGTGTATTCAAGCCTGTTTATGATGACAAGCAGCAGAGCGAGACTTTGATGCTTTTGATGCCGATGATGATTAACGCATAAGCAATCAAGAATGAAACTAAATCTTAAACGCCCGATTATCTTCTTTGATTTGGAGACTACGGGCGTTGACACAACAAAAGACCGCATTGTCGAGATCTCGATGGTGAAGGTTATGCCCGACGGCGAGGAGATTGTGCGCACACGTTTGATCAATCCTCAGATGCACATTCCCGAGGATGCCAGTGCAATTCACGGCATTACAGACGAGGATGTGAAGGATGCACCAACATTCGCACAGATAGCCAAGTCGCTAAGCCAGTTTATCGAGGGTTGCGACTTTGGTGGCTTCAACTCCAACCGTTTTGATTTGCCGATACTTGTCGAGGAATTTCTGCGAGCTGGGGTAGATGTAGATTTTCGTCGTCGCAAGTTTATCGACGTGCAGAATATCTTCCACAAGATGGAGCAACGCACGTTGGTTGCAGCATATAAATTCTACTGCGACAAGAATCTCGAAGATGCCCACTCGGCCGAGGCCGACACCAAAGCCACATATGAGGTGTTGAAAGCGCAACTTGACCGATACCCCGAGTTACAGAACGATGTGGCGGCGCTTGCCGAATTCTCATCTCGTGGCGAGACGGCCGACTACGCTGGTCGCATTGCCTATAATGAGAAGGGCGAAGAGGTCTTCAACTTTGGAAAATACAAAGGTCGTAGCGTTAGCGAGGTATTTCAGATGGAGCCAAGTTATTATTCATGGATGATGAATGGCGACTTTCCACTCTACACAAAAAAAATTATTACCGAAATTCGTTGTCGCGACAAGAAATGTTAAACCCACGCTGAGCCCGACCACAAATCGGGCTTGTAGCGTTAAATAATAGATATGAAACCGTTAAATAGAATTTTCACTATCTGTCTGGCATTCGCCACTCTTTCGACCTCAGCATTGGAGTATATTCCACAAGCTCCCAAATCTGCGGTTGTGGTATTTGTAAATGGTAAGAAGTACTATATCCATACCGTAAAATCGGGAGAGACACTCTACTCCCTCTCGAAGCAGTATCAAGTTAGCGAAGAGGCTATCAAGGAGTGCAACCCAACTGCAGCCGACGGATTGAAAATAGATCAAAGTCTAAAAATTCCCGTTTCGGAGGCTCTGGAATTGGAGGCTCGCGCTGACAAAAAGCGTAAGAAGGAGTACCTTGCACACCGCATCAAGGCTGGCGAGACACTCTATTCTATCGCCCGTGACTACAATATTCCTGTAGCAACCATTCGCGAGGATAACCCCGAAATTAATCCTCAGTTCCTGAAGATAGGGGAGTCATTGTGGATTCGTCGCAGCGACATGGGCTCTTCATCCGAGAAGCAGGCTCAAGCCGAGATGGATGCCTATGCACAGGCTTTGAATGATGCTGTGGATGACGGTTTCGACTATTATGTTGTAAAGCCTGGCGAGACAATCTACTCTCTCTCTCGCCGTTTTGGCATCAGCGAGAAAGATTTCGCAGCCAACAACGATGTAACGAATGGCTTGAAGGCAGGTGCAGTGATTCGCATTCCTCAGTCAAAAGAGGAGAACCTTCGCGTGATTGAAGCCAACGACGCATTGCAGAACAATGCCACAATCGATGCTCACTCAAGCGACATGAACATCGTCTTCCGCTCATTAGATTACAACACCCCGCTTAACATCGCACTTATGTTACCTCTCAACGTTAACTCTAAGCCTAACTCAAGCTTTGTAGAGTTCTACCAGGGATTCTTATTGGGTATTGAGAAGCTCAAAGAGAGCGGTAAGGGTGAGGTAAAACTTTCTGTTTACAACACCGAGCACGACCAGACTAAGGTGCAGCACATCGTGCAGAGCCAGCTCTTCGAGGGTACAAATCTTATAGTTGGCCCAGTCTATGAAGATGAGATGCGACCAGTATTGCAGTACGCACATAAGAATAGCGTGCCAGTTGTAACGCCATTGGCAAATATCGAGAATGTGAGCAGCCCAACTCTTTATCAGCTATCGCCAGCGCCCGAGAAGAAGTATGACAAGATTGCCAACCTATTGGACGGTGGTCGCGACATCTATCTCATCTACGCATCGTCGTATGACAAAGAGTTTGAGAAGGAGATAATGAAGCAGCTTGATGGCAAGAGTTATGCGGCCTATAACTACTCATTCAATCAGAAATCGATATTCACACCAAAGAGTGCCAATGCACAGCCTATAGAACTGATGGATGACATTCTCAAGCAGGAGAAGCCTTGTTTGTTTGTGGTATTGGCTAATGCCGAAACCGATGTAGACCGTATTTTGGGTACCATCTCATCTGCCAAGGTTGCTCTTACTGACCGCAGCGAGAAGTGTGCACAGTATGTAGTACTTGGCACATCACGCTGGGGACGTTACAACAATATTGACCATACATCATATTTCAACAACAACGTAGTGATGATCTCAACCTATCACGCAAAGCGTGATTCTCAGGTGGTGCGTGAATTCGATAGTAACTACATCAAATCATATCAGATGCTGCCATCACTCTACTCATATCGTGGATACGACACTGCTGTGATGTTTGGTATGGGTATGCGTTCGGAGATTGAGTACAACATGCTTGATAAGCGTTACACTCCATTGCAGACTACTTATAAGTTTGTTCAGAGCAAAGAGGGTGGCAACTATGTAAACCAGGAGTGGATTCGAATAAATTACAATAGTAATTACACTATCACTATCGAGTAGAACAATGTCGAATATAACCAATAACAATATTCCCGAGAAGACAATTGAGCGACTGAGTGAGTATCGTCGCTCGTTGCTCTCGTGTCATAAACAGGGTATCACACATATCTTCTCACACGTCTTGGCGGGTATGCACGGTATCACGGCGGTGCAAGTGCGTCGTGACTTGATGCTCATCGGCTTCTCGAGCGACACCAAAAAGGGGTATGATGTAAAGGTGCTCATCGAGTTTATAAACAACATACTTGATGGAGAGAACGTGATGAACATTGCCGTTATCGGCATGGGACACTTGGGGCAAGCTATCACTAAGTATTTCAATAGCAAAGGGTTGAAGCTGCGTATTGTCACTGCTTTTGATATTGACCCCGAGAAAGTGGGCTCCACAATCGATGATATCCCTTGTTATCACATGAACCAGTTTGAGGAGGTTGTATCATCGATGGACATCAGCATTGTGGTTATCTCCTCGCCGACAAGGGTTGCTCCAACGCTTGTTGTACCTATCATCAATGCCGGCATCAAGGGTGTACTTAACTTTACTTCAGCTCCGTTGCACTTCCCTCAGGGTATCGTTTCAGAGAACTATGATATCACAACCATCCTTGAGAAGGTTGCATACTTCGTGAAAGAGCGAGACGAGAGCAATGACAAAAACTAACCATACACTAAACCTTGCAAGAAATGAGAATATTCCGAGGTTTTGACAACCTACCACTCTTCAAAAAGGGTGTTGCCACAATGGGATCATTTGATGGTCTTCACGGAGGCCACCTTGAGCTATTGCGAAGAGTGAAGAGTGTAGCCAAAGAGTGCTGTGGTGAAAGTGTTGTACTTACCTTTGAGCCTCACCCTCGATATGTTCTCGGCACGGGCGATGGATTATATCTACTCAGCACACTGGAAGAAAAAATCCATCTATTAGAGCAGGCTGGCATAGATAATGTGATAATCATACCATTCACCATAGAGTTCAGCAAGACTTCGCGTGAGGAGTTTATCAGTCGCAATATTGCAGCCATCGGCATAGAGACTTTGGTGGTGGGTTACAACCATCGTTTTGGTCATAACAAACAGGGAGATTATAATTTCCTGGAGAGCCAGGGTAGCAACCTGAAAATTCATCTTGTCGAGCAGCAGCAGATGCAGCAAAGCAAAGTAAGCTCTACCATCATTCGCAAAACTATTGAGCAAGGAGATATACATCACGCCACCAAGCTACTATCACACCCCTATATTATAATATGTAGTGTGAACGACAAGGGGCTGGCAGATGACATTGAGCCAACGAAACTCTTACCTCCCGAGGGCCAATACACTATCACCATCGATGGCAAACAAGCGGTGATGGAGATTACCAAGCGTAGGTCATTAAAAATTTGTGATTGGGAAAATAGAGACGCAAATATAGACAAAGTAATAATTGAGGTAAATAGCATAAATATCATATAGTTATGGCATTAGCATCATACGAACATCAATTCAGAGTAGGATACAAAGATACCGACCAGATGGGTATAATGCATCACGCAAATTATATAGTACTTTACGAAAAGGCTCGCACCGAGTGGCTTAGGTATATGGGGTTGACATATGCTGAGATTGAGCGAAGAGGTGTGATGTCGCCTATAATCGAGGTAAACACAAAATATCTCTATCCCGCGTTTTACGACGAGATACTTACTGTAAAAGTAAGTCTCGATGAGATTCCGTCTGCACGTCTGGTCATAGCTTCAGAGGTCTACAACGAGCAGGGTAGATTGATAAACAAGGGTAGCGTAACACTCGGATTTATGAATGCCGAGACTCGTCGTCCTTGCCGTGCACCCGAATGGTTTATCGCCGCGCTGAACGAGTATATCGAAAAAGAGGGTAACACCGCAGAGCATCAGTAATCCCAAACAAAATAAATTATGAACACAAGTGGCAAATTCTACACGTTGGGGGTAATAGGAGTATATCTTATTCTCACATTATATTATTTCATGGCCGAGCATAGCTCGTGGTTTATCGCCATACCCGTATTGTTTATGGGATTTGCCACCCTTGCACATAGCCGACAAGGTGGTTGGGCTATTCCAGCCGCGTTATTCCTATCGTCAATAGGTGACTATCAGGGTTCGGAGCACAACTTCATTCTCCAGATTTTCTTTTTTGCATTGGCACACATAGCGTATATTATGGACTATATAGCCAAGCGCAAACCGTCAAAGCTAAATAAAGCGCTTGCTGTCACACCATTTATATATGCCATAATATTCCTATCGATTCTTATCCCCAATATAAGCAATGGAGTGGAGATTGGGGCGGTTATCGGCTATGCAATAATGATTGCGATAATGGGCTCATCGGCTCTCATGCTCGACATAAAGCACAAATGGTGGTATGTTTTAGCAGCCGCCCTATTTATCTATTCAGATTCGGTGATAGTCTACAACAAATACATCGAGCGCATTCCAAATGCCTCGATGTTGATCATGATTACATACTATGCTGCACAGGGGCTTTTTGCCTCGCTTCACCTGCTTCGCAGGAAGGAATAATCTGCCAAATCACAAATTTTCTGCCAGCACACGAGTTGTTGAGTGCCAAAATGTCATAACAAACATAGGTGGCACATAGTTTGATGTTGTTACTATTGTGCATAAATAGCAAATAACAACAAAAACTATATAAAATGAAAAACGGAAAAATTGGCGTAACAACGGAGAATATCTTCCCCGTAATCAAGAAATTCCTCTATTCAGATCACGAGATTTTCTTGCGTGAGTTGGTATCAAATGCAGTAGATGCAACCCAGAAGCTCAAAACACTCTCAGCTAAGAACGAGTTCAAGGGCGAATTGGGCGATATCACCATCAACATTTCAGTCGACACAGACAAGAAAACCCTTACAGTTACCGACAAGGGTATTGGTATGACTGCCGAGGAGATCGACCGTTACATCAACCAGATTGCATTTTCGGGTGCCGAGGAGTTCTTGGCTAAGTATAAGGACCAGGCTATAATCGGCCACTTTGGTCTTGGCTTCTACTCATCATTTATGGTTGCTGACAAGGTGGAGATATTCACACAATCATACAAGGAGGATAGCAAGCCTGTACACTGGGTGTGTGACGGTTCACCAGAGTATCAAATGGAGGAGTTGTCGGAGAAACGCGAGCGTGGTACGTCAATCGTACTTCACATCTCTGATGACTGCAAGGAGTACTGCGATGAGCAGAAGGTGGATGAACTTTTGAAGAAGTATTGCCACTTCTTGCCTGTGCCCATTGCATTTGGCAAAGTGAAAGAGTGGAAGGACGGTAAATACATTGACACAGAGAAGGATAATATCATTAACAACGTCGAGCCACTCTGGACTCGCAAACCAGCCGACATTACAGAGGAACAATACAAGGAGTTCTACCGCGAGTTGTACCCAATGAGCGAGGAGCCACTGTTCTATATCCATATGAACATTGACTATCCATTCAATCTTACAGGTATTCTCTACTTCCCTAAGATTAACAATGGCTTCGAGATTCAGAAGAATAAGATTCAGCTCTACTGCAACCAGGTATTCGTAACTGACCAGGTAGAGGGTATTGTACCTGAGTACCTGACATTGTTGCACGGAGTTATCGATTCACCAGATATTCCTCTCAATGTGTCACGTAGCTATTTGCAGAGCGACTCAAACGTGAAGAAGATTTCAAGCTACATCACTCGCAAGGTGGCTGACCGCTTGAAGGAGTTGTTCACAACTATGCGTGCTGACTACGAACAGAAGTGGGACGATTTGAAGATTTTCATCCAGTATGGTATTCTTACCGACGAGAAGTTTGCAGAGAAGGCTCAGGATTTTATGCTTCTGAAGTCAACCGAGGGCAAGTACTTCACTCCAAAAGAGTATGTGGAGCTTGTTAAGGAGAACCAGACCGACAAGAACGACAATGTAATCTTGCTCTATGTCGACGATCCAATCGATAAGCATCCATTCGTGGAGGCTGCAAAGGCTAAGGGTTACGATGTATTGGAGATGAATGGTCCACTCGATAGCCACTACATCAACTACTATGAGTCGAAGAATCAGAATACTCGTTTCGTACGTGTTGATAGTGACGTGATTGATAAGCTCATTCAGAAGAAGGAGCAGATGTCGATGTCGCTCACTGTGGCTCAGCAGGAGATTATGCGCCCAGTATTCGAGAGCCAGATGCCACAGGACGATAAGATTACATACACCATCTCGTTTGAGCCTATGGCTGCCGATGCTGCACCAGTAGTAATCACTCAGAACGAGTTTATGCGTCGTATGAAGGATATGGCCAAGATGAATGGCGGCGGTATGAGCCAGTTCTATGGTCAGATGCCCGACAACTTCACTATCGCCGTAAACGGCAACCACCCAATCGTAATCGATATTTTGGGCAAGGTTGAGAACGAGTATGGTGACAAGTTGAAGACCACAACCAAGAAGATTGATGCTGCCGTTGCCGAGGAGCGCCGCTTCGAGGAGACTGTGAAGAACAAGAAAGAGGAGGATTTCACTCCCGAGGAGAGAGAGATGCGCGAGGAGCTTTCAAAGAAGGTTGTCTTGTTGCGTGACGAGCGTAACGAGCGCCTCAAGGAGATTGGCAAGCAGAACAACCTGGTGCGCCAGATTATCGACCTTGCCTTGCTTTCAAACGGTATGCTTAAGGGTAAGAACCTTACAGACTTTATCCAGCGAAGCATCTCGCTTATCGAGAAGTAGGGTAGTCTTCGTTAAGACGTATAATAACAAAGCCGAGATTCACAATGAATCTCGGCTTTTACTTTGTCTAATTATTTCTGCTTTGTATTTACAACATCGCATCAATCTTTGACTTCAAAGTATCCTTGCTTGTTGCGCCAACAACCTTGTCAACAACCTCGCCACCCTTGATAAATACAACAGTAGGGATATTGCGAACGCGGTACTGAGCTACGATATCGTCGCAAGAGTCAACATCGCACTTGCCGATAACCACCTGGTCACCATACTCCTCCGCAAGCTCATCGATGATTGGACCAACCATACGGCAGGGGCCACACCACTCTGCCCAGAAGTCGATAACAACGGGTTTGCCCGAAGCCATCAAAGACTCATAATTCTCATTTGTAATTGCTAAAGCCATAATTTTAATTTATTAATTGTTATGATAATGTATATTTAAATTCATTCGTATCTAAGTAATCCACAAGCTCCGACGTAAGTGCCACCTTGTATCTCTTCGAGAAGAGATTAACATTCACACCATCCTGACGGCTCGACACGGTAAGTCTTAGTAGGGTAGTTCCCTTATTAGCCTTCACCGTATCACTAAATTGAGCGACGAAGCTATCGGTAATCTCTTCGATAGGAATCACCAGATGAAGCTCCTTAATCATCGTGTCGCGCATTTCAGAGAGCTGCACCATAGAAAGCACCTTAAACTCCAACTCAGGATTATCACCATAGGGACGGGGCTGCACCTTTCCCTTCACAAAGAGGAAGTAGTTTGGGAACAGATATGGTCTGAAGGTTTCATAATCCTTGCCGAATAGTACAAATTCGTGCGTACCATTATAATCCTCCATCACAAACTTACCCCAATGGCGACCACTCTTGGTTGTCATCTCCTGCACAGAGGTAACCACTCCCGCAACACCAATCTCCTGACCGCTATACTGCTCCAAATCGGCCAAATCGGTAAGGCTCGCCTTACACATATGGTTGATAATCACCGCATAGTCATCGAGCGGATGAGCCGACAGATAGAGACCAATCATTTCGCGCTCTTTGTTGAGCACCTGCAACTGATTCCAATCCTCGGCAACAGGCACAGTTGGAGGCTGAATATCAACAACCGAGCCACCACCAAACAGACTCTGCTGAGAGTTGAGCTTCTCCTGCTGAACACGCTGACCATAACGCATCAACTGCTCAAGGAAGGCTAGAGGTGAACTGCTGCGTGTATCGATAGCAAAGAACTTGCTTCGGTGGAAATCGATAATCGAATCGAAACCACCAGCATAAGCCAAGCTCTCCATACACTTGCGGTTGAAGACGTTGAAGTTCACACGCTCCACAAAGTCGTAGATATTCTTATATGGGCCATTTGCGTTACGCTCGTCGATAATAGCCTTCACGGCCGCCTCGCCGACACCCTTCACCGCAGCCAAACCGAAACGGATATCGCCCGCCTTGTTTGACGAGAAGTTAATCTCCGACTCGTTGATATCGGGACCAAACACATTAATGCCCATATGCTTACACTCAGTCATATACTGAGTGATAGACTTTATATCAGCCAAGTTTCGGCTCAATACGGCTGCCATATACTCCGAAGGGTAGTTGGCCTTCATATAGGCTGTTTGGTAGGCTACCCAAGAATAACAAGTGGCGTGCGACTTGTTGAACGCATACGATGCGAACTTCTCCCAGTCTGCCCAAATTTTCTCCAGAACCTGAGGATCGTGGCCATTGGACTGACCTCCGTTGATAAATTTGGGTTTCAGCTCATCTAGCTTCGACTTAATCTTTTTACCCATCGCCTTACGAAGGGTATCTGACTCGCCTCGGGTAAATCCGCCCAGCAGACGAGAGAGAAGCATCACCTGCTCCTGATAGACCGTAATACCATAGGTATCCTTCAGATACTTCTCCATCAGATCGATATCATACTCGATAGGCTTACGGCCGTGCTTACGGTCGATAAAGTCAGGGATGTAATCCATCGGACCTGGACGATAGAGGGCATTCATCGCAATCAAATCCTCGAACGTAGAGGGTTTCAACTCGCGAAGATACTTCTGCATGCCGGGCGACTCAAACTGAAAAGTACCAACGGTACGGCCCTCGCAATATAGCTTATATGTGGCAGGGTCCTCGATAGAGATATTGTCTATATCAATCTCGATACCCTTAGTATGTTTAACGTTAGCGACAGCGTCTTTAATGATAGATAGAGTCTTCAGACCCAAGAAGTCCATCTTGATAAGACCGGTATCCTCAATCACAGCACCCTCATACTGCGTAACAAGCATCTTCTCGCCCGTCTCCTTATCGTCAGCCGTACTTACCGGCACCCAATCAGTGATATCATCACGGCAGATAATTGTACCACAGGCATGCACACCTGTACCACGCACATTACCCTCCAACATACGAGCATACTTTATAGTATCGCTCATAATTGGATCCTCAGAATCCTCAGCAGCCTTCAGTTCGGGCACATACTCGATAGCATTCTTAAGGTTGATCTTCTTATCGGGTATACGGTCAGGCACCAGCTTACACAATCTATCTGACTCCTTCAATGGCAACTTCTGCACACGAGCGACATCTTTCAATGCCATCTTCGTTGCCATCGTACCGTAAGTGATGATATGAGCCACCTTCTCCTTACCATACTTCTGCGTCACCCAGTTAAGCACTCGACCTCGACCATCATCATCAAAGTCGATATCGATATCGGGCAATGAGATACGGTCAGGATTCAAGAATCGCTCAAACAGGAGGTCGTATTTAATAGGGTCGATCTGTGTAATTCCCAAACAATAAGCCACCGCCGAACCAGCCGCCGAACCACGACCTGGACCAACCGAAACATCCAATAGTTCACGAGCTGCAGCAATAAAATCCTGCACAATAAGGAAGTAGCCCGGGAAACCCATCGTCTTCATAATGTGCAACTCAAATTTCAATCGCTCAGCCACCTCGGCAGTCAGAGGGTCGCCATAACGTTTCTTGGCGCCATCCATCGTAAGCTTAGCCAGATAGTCAGCCTCAAGCTTAATACGATAAAGCTTCTCATAACCACCCAGTTTTTCCACCTTCTTGCGGGCATCGGCCTCCTCCATTACCACATTACCATTCTCATCACGGGTGAACTCGTTGAACAAATCCTCCTCGCTATATTTGGCGCGATAACCATCCTCTGTACCAAAATCTTCAGGAATGGCAAAAGTGGGCATAATAGGGGCGTGGTCGATAGAGTAGCTCTCGACTTTATTACAAATCTCGACAGTATTATGCAACGCCTCAGGAACATCCTCAAACAAGGCGTTCATCTCAGCTCGAGTCTTCATCCACTCCTGCTTAGAGTATAGCATTCGCTTAGGGTCGTCCAAATCTTTACCCGTAGAGAGGCAAATCAAGCGGTCGTGAGCCTCGGCATTATCCTCGTCAACAAAGTGTACATCGTTAGTACAAACCAACTTTACACCGTGCTTATACGATAGCTCCTTCAGCTTCTCGTTAACCTTCAGCTGCATAGGATAGACTTCGTGGTTGGCTCTTTCAACGGTCGCCTTATGGAGTTGCAACTCCAAATAATAATCCTCACCAAAAAGACTTTTATACCACTGGATAGCCTCATCAGCCGCCTCAAGATTATCCTCGGTGATGCGCTTAGGGATCTCACCTCCCAAACAAGCCGAACAGCAAATTAGGCCCTCGTGATATTTCTCAATCTCAGCTCTGTCAGTACGGGGACGCATATAAAATCCCTCGGTCCACGCCTTCGAGACAATCTTAATGAGGTTGTGATAACCCTTTTCATTCTTGGCTAGCAGGATAAGGTGATAACCGCTCTGATCAACCTTACCCTCTTTGAGTTGCATACCTCTACGAGCTACATAGACCTCGCAACCGATAATAGCCTTGAAATCCTCTTTGGGCAAAGCATCAAACTCAGCCTTGAGTTTTGCCAACTCTGTCTGCTGCTCATCGTTAGCCTCGCCGGCATCAACTTTTGCTTGCAGGTCGGCAATAGCTGCGCTTGTCTGCTTAACCTTATCACGGCGAGCTCCATTCTTCTTCTTGACATAGTTCCAGAACTCCTTGATAGCAAACATATTACCGTGGTCTGTAATGGCTATACCGCGCATACCATCGGCAATAGCCTTATCGACCAAGCGGGGAATACTCGCCTGACCATCGAGGATTGAATACTGCGAATGTACGTGAAGATGAACGAAATCTTGCATAGTTTTTTCTCTCATATTGATAATTTTGTCTGCATCATAATGGTGCAGACAAAATTATCGGTTCAATATGCCACAATGTGACACACTGAAAATATTTTCAACTCTTTGAGTTATTTTCTACAATACTACTTGTGGTCCATAGCCGACACAACGATATTGCTAACTGTTGCACGAGCACGAGCCACAGCACCATCGTCGAATGGGTGAACACGGTTTGTAAGGAAGATAATCGCAATACCATCCTTCTGGTTGATAGCAATTGACGTACCTGTGTAACCAGAGTGATTTACAAGCGAGCCAGGAGTGAGCAACTCACCCATGTAGCTACCATGAGCAACGCCGATATCCCAACCGAGTGCACGACCTTGCTCCTCGTAACCAGCAGGAATACGTGTGAAAGCATCAACAGTATTCTTTGAATAGAGTCTGATACGATCTGTACCACCAAATGCACCCTTAATACCCTCAGAAGGCAAGCGGATAACACCATCGTTAAGCATAAGCGAAGCCACAACAGCCAAATCCTCGGCAGTTGAGAAGACTCCTGCATTACCAGAAACACCACCATTGATTACGCGTGCCAAAGGATCGTGAACCTCACCGCAGAGGACCTTTCCATCAGGCTGTACCTCTGTTGGAACAATCTTGGCATCGGCAGCATATGGACGCTCAGCATCAGCAATGCAGTTGTACCAAGTATTCTTCAAACGCAACTTATCGAATACCTCTTTCTTTGCAAAATGGTCAAGACGCTGACCAGTTGTGCGCTCGATAACAGTCTGCAGTGTGATAAAGTTCAAGCAGCTATAACGCATCACCTCTCCTGGACGATTCAAACGTGGAAGACCGTCAGTAAGATATGCTGTAAGCGAATCGCGCAAATTCATCTTCAATGGGTCACCATACTGCTCAAAACGTGCCAAGAATCCTGGAACGCCAACATATGAAGGCAGACCAGATGTGTGGTTGAGCAAGTTGGTGATTGTGATATTGCTGCGCACCACTCTGTCACCCTTCTTCTCTGGAGTGCTCTCCCAAGGCTTGAAGCCAGGGATATAGCGTGATACATTATCTGTCAAACGCACCAAGCCGTCCTCGACAACGCGCATAAACGAAAGGGTAGTACCCACACACTTACTCACTGATGCCAAATCAAAGATAGCATCTGTTGTCATTGGAATAGTGTCGCTAACAAACTTACCGCTGGCGGTATCTCTTGCTGTACACACCTGACGGCTACCATAAGCCTTCAGATAGAGGATTTCACCCATCGACTCACCATCGTCGGCACGCTTCACAACACACAACACCGCACCAGGGAAATCATCGTCAGCAATTGACTGGTTAATCACACTATCGGCCAAAACCATTCTCTCCGTGTTAAACTCAAATGGCTTGTTCTCAATCTCAGCCTTGCGTGGCTGGGCAACGTGGCAACAGAGTGCGCATAATGCAACACCGGCCAAAACGCCCCATAATACTCGTTTCATTCTGAATTTCAGTTTTTTATATTAATTATTATATTTCATTCAGGTTATGCAATACAAATATAGGCATAAAATATGATATATTTTAATTTCGCATTGCAAGTTTTCAACAAAATGCGTAACTTTGTTATAACCGCTAAATCAGCCATCAAGCGATTAGCTAAACTTTACCAATATGAACGAGAGTAAGTTGGTCGTTATACGCGAATATGATTCGATTAACGACGCCGAGTGGGACAAGTCAATTTTAGAGGGAGAAGGTGTATACTCTATGATTCGTAACGAGATTATGTCAGCAATCTATCCGACAGGAGTAATGCCAGCACAGCTAGTAGTGCGCAGCAAAGACAAATCAAAAGCAGAAGAGATTTTAGAGGCGTATGCCTCGGAGTAAAGGTTTTAGGACGAAGGGCACCGCGCATTAAAACACAGGCCTATTCATTCCAAATCTGCCAAGCTGATTCAGCTTGAGCATGCAACATATCAAGGCCCGAAACAGTTTGGGCTCCCTGTTCTATGCCGTATTGCATAAAACGCGTAACACTTGGATTATAGACCAAATCGAAGAGAAGATGCTCAGCCGTAAGCAAATGATATGGTAACGTTGGTGCATCCTCTACCCTGGGATATGTCCCGACCGGAGAAGCATTGATTATCAACTTATTTGCGGCCATCACCTCAGCTGAAAGTTCATCGTATGTAATATCGCCAGAATCACTATTTCGCGACACAATCACACACCCAATTCCTCGTTCTCGAAGCACATATTTCACAGCCTTTGAAGCCCCGCCAGAACCAAGCACCAATGCCGAGGCAATCTCCTCTTTACCGAGCAGATTATCGAGCGTTAGACGAATACCATCGACATCGGTATTGTATCCCACACGACGACCATCAGAAAGAATCTTCACGCAGTTGACAGCTCCTATTGCACGAGCTTCACTACTCAAATCATCAAGAAATGGGATTATCTGTTCCTTATAAGGAATAGTAACATTAAAGCCTATCAGATTGGGATTTTCGACCAACAAGCCCTCTACATCACCTATTTCAGGCAACTCGAAAAGTTTGTAGGAAAACTCCTCAGACAAGTCCTCACGCTCAAACTTTTCAGCAAAATATTTTGCCGAAAATGAGTGGCCAAGAGTACGACCTATCAAGCCCAACTGTTTCATTACTACACAACCCTATATGCGATTAAAGCACTTTGGCTACCAAAAAGAATGAACCGATAAGCAATACCGTAAACAAAATAGCCAACAGATTGAAATACTTTTCTATAAAGGTCTTGATTGGTGCGCCAAACTTCCAAATAAGTCCAGCAATAAGGAAGAATCGCAAACCACGTGAAACCATCGACGCCACAAAGAACATCGCAAGATCAATCTTGAAAAGACCACCGGTAATAGTGAACAATTTATATGGGAGTGGGGTAAATCCCGCTGTAAAGACAATCCAGAAATCATACTCATCATAAAGGTTCTTCACCTGCAAGAACTTCTCAACACTGAACACGTGAGCATAGAACCAGTTTGCCAACGCTGTATATTCGCCAGCGGTATTCTGCCACAGATAGTAACCGATTGCATAACCGCCTGCAGCACCCAAAATAGAACCCACAAGACAAATTGTCGCAAAACGGAATGAACGCGTAATTGCGCCCAAACACAATGCTATGAGCAATACATCGGGTGGAATAGGGAAAAAACTAGACTCGGCAAATGCCAAAATAAACAATGCAAGTGCTCCCCAGCGTGAATTGCCCCACGAAAGCACCCAATCATACAGACGCTTAATCATATCTATTAGTTATCTTTATCGATTTTAATTTTGGCAAAGATAGCTATTTTAGGGCAAATATCAACCAAACGACTCAACTATTCCGCCACCAATTACTCTATTCTGCCTATAAAAGACCAATGGTTGACCAATAGCAGGAGCCCACGCAGGGTCTGAAAGCGTGACCTTATACCCCGATTTAGTACGCTCTACACATCTCGCATAACCACCAGGATTACGGCCAATACCTCGAATAACAACAGATATATCATCAGACGAAAGAAGCTCGTCTTCGTCTACAATATTACAGCTACTTATATCAAGTGTTTCGTGAAATAATTGCTCTTGTGGTCCTACAATCAATTGATTAAGCTCTGCATTAATACCAACAACGGCGACACCCGATAACTCCATATCCAAGCCTCGTTTCTGACCTATGGTATAAAAAGCAACACCGTCGTGGCGTCCGACTTTACGGCCAGCAGTATCAACAATATCGCCACAACACACAATATCGCCACAATTCTCAATCAAGAAATCACGATATGAACGCCCCTGCAAAAAACAGAGTCCCATGCTCTCTCTTTTGTCTGAAAAATTCTGCTTGACTTCACTCTTGATTATATCACACATAGGGGTAAGGATACGCGGCAAAAGAGATTGCTCCAACCCCCATAGATAGTAAGATTGATCCTTTGCGGAATCTGCCGCACGAGCTACATAGTATCGATTATTAAAACGCACGACCTTGAAGTAATGGCCTGTCGCCACATAATCAGCCCCAATTGCATCGGCACACTTAGAGAGATGATGCCACTTGATTTGAGGATTGCACACAGTGCATGGAGCTGGGGTACGACCCAACTTATAACTCTGCGTAAAATAGTCGATTATATATTTAGAAAAGTCACTACGAACATCGATAACATTAATATCGATGCCAAGTTCTCGAGCTCGCAATACGGCTGTTTCAACAAGGGTCGTATCGCCAACGGTATCGAGTGTAACCGCCATTACGTTGTAGCCGTCACGTTTCAGCAGTTGAGCAGCAGTCATACTGTCAATTCCACCACTAAAACCTAACACTACACTCTTTGACATACAATATTAATTACTCATCCGAGGGGGCTTTATCGACAGTTTCTTTAATGTACTCGAGAGCTTCATTAATACCCCCTACAAACTTTTCGATATCCTCCTCGTAGACATGAATCTTCTTTCGCTCGTTAACCACATCGCCCGATGGTGTAACCACACGTCGCATCTCGGTTATACTTAAAAATAAATCCTCAGAGCGTGTTTTTCGAACATCAATATAATAAGTTCGACGACCAACTCTAATTTTCTTGGCAAAAAGAGACGCATCAAAAGTCTCCACTTCTTCTACTGCTTCTTCCTGTAAATATTCAGGCATCATAACGTCTTAGTTGTTTTTCGGTAACAAATCCACACCAAAGTTACAAAAAAAACGTGCCCCTGCAAATCAATATCTAATTTTTTTGTATCAACACTGCAAAAATAATCTATTTTGGGCCTATTTTTTGGGTCAAATCATCAAATTCCCATTTACCAGCAATGGAAATTGCCTTTTTGAAACTATCGTTTTCTCGCGAGTTTATGTATTCAAAATACTCCGACTGTGTAAACAACCGCTGAGCAATCATTGCCGAAAGTTGGTTACGCATCAACTCACGCGAATGCTCAAAACCCTCCTTATCAAAGGCTATATTTTTTGATTTACCAATTTCAACAACTCTGAGCAACTCCTCATCATTAAGCTTAAAATCGGTATTGAATTTAATAAAAGTAGGGTATTGTTCCTTCAGACGAGAACGGCACCTATCCATATACTCAATTATAAATTCAGCATAGATACCTTGCGCTATAAGCGAAGCTATATAATTACTCATACGGGTAGTATCAACCGCAACCTTAACATCGGGCGTGATTCCACCGCCGCCATACACACTGCGACCCAAGCGCATAGTTTTATATTCATCCAAACTGTCACGCACAAGTGAATCGGAATCGGCATCACCACTTCTCACACGCTCGACAAATGCTTTATCATACTCCGCTTTCTTTCCCTGCTCATATGGACGCTGAATAAGTCGACCCGACGGGGTATGGTATCGTGCAATTGTGATATGTACAGCCGAGCCATCACCCAATGGAATCTCTCGCTGCACCAAGCCCTTGCCATAACTTCGTCGACCGACGATCACAGCTCTATCCCAATCCTGCAAAGCACCAGCGACGACCTCACTACCAGAAGCCGAACTCTCATTGACAACAACAATCACTCGACCCTTAAACTCCTGTTCACCCTTTGACTTATACTCTACGGGTGGCAAAGCACGACCCTCAGTTGAAACCACAACTGTACCCTTAGGCAAGAAATAACCCGCCATATCTACAGCTTGAGTGAGAAGGCCACCTCCGTTGTTACTCAAATCAAGGATAAGAGTATTTACTCTAGAGAGCTTTTCCATAGCTTCTCGGAACTCACTCATTGTGGTCTGACCAAAACGATTTACCTTTATATATCCTATGTTGTCATCGACACGATAAGCGGCATCAACCGTTGTAAGAGGAATATCTCCACGAGTAATAGAAAAGCTGAGCAAATCGGCCACACCTTGGCGGGCAACGCCAACCTTAACCACACTTCCTCGCTCACCACGCAACAACTTGGGCACATCACCACGCTTAACGCCCACAACGCTCTTTCCATCCACCTCCACGATTCTGTCATTTGGCATTACGCCAACTTGCTCGGCTGGCCCCTGCGGGAATGTACTCTCCACAACAATAGAATCATTGAGAATATTAAATTGAACGCCAATACCTCCAAACTCACCCTTAGTCGTCTCCTGCAACGACTTCATCTCCTCGACATCGAGATAACGAGAGTGGGGATCCAGTTCAGCCAACATAGCACGGATAGCCTCCTCGACAAGAGGTTGCATATCCACCTCCTCGACATAGAGATTACTCAAATAGCGATAGAAGTACATCAATTTTTGTAGTTGGTCCAGATTCTGCTTTTCAGTATTGACACTTGCACCCTTCACATTTTGAGCAGAGACACTCCCCTCGAAAATAAAAATAGAAAAGAGTGCCAACAATACTATTTTATAAATGTATCTCATACAACAAACCAACTACAAAAATTAAGCCCTTACTAATCAGCACACACGTTGGCTGATTGGCAAGGGCTAAAAATCACAAATATACTACTTCAAGAAATTGCAAACCTCGCCAAAAGCAACCGCAGTCTGCTCTCCTGTACGCATATTCTTCACAGTAGCCTTCTGCTCCTGCAACTCGTTGCCACCGATGATAACCACGAAAGGAATCATACGACGGTTAGCATACTCCATCTGCTTCTTCATCTTAGCAGACTCAGGATAGATCTCGGCTGCGATGCCAGCATCACGCAACGAATGCATAATGCGCATAGAGGCCATCTGCTCCTCAGCACCAAGGTTAACGAACAACACCTTTGTTGAGAAGTTTACCTCCTCGGGGAACAAATCCAAGCCAACCATCACGTCGTAGATACGGTCGGCGCCGAATGAGATACCCACACCCGATGTGTTAGGCAAACCGAAGATACCAGTCAAGTCGTCGTAACGACCACCACCGCAGATTGAGCCAATAGCGTAATCCATAGCCTTCACCTCGAAGATAGCGCCAGTGTAGTAGTTAAGACCACGAGCCAACGAGAGATCCAACTCGATAGGAAGCTCGATGCCGAGCTGCTCAACATAGCCAAAGATCTCAGACATCTCGTCGATACCCTTGCAGCCAGTCTCTGAACAACCAATCACATCGCGCAACTTGCTCAATTTCTCGGCGTTAGAGCCACTCAACTCAAGGATTGGTTGAAGCTTATCGATAGCCTCCTGCTCCAAGCCACGCTCTGCGAGCTCAGCCTTCACATTATCCAAACCAATCTTCTCTAACTTATCGATTGCAACAGTGATATCAATCATCTTGTCGGCGTGACCAATAGCCTCGGCGATACCGTAGAGAATCTTACGGTTGTTCATCTTGAGCGTCACGTTGATCTTCAACTTAGCAAACACACGCTCAACAATCTCGATAAGCTCCACCTCGTTCAAAAGTGAACGAGAGCCGATAACATCGACATCACACTGATAAAACTCGCGGTAGCGGCCCTTCTGAGGACGGTCAGCACGCCATACAGGCTGCACCTGATAGCGCTTGAATGGGAACGAAATCTCGTTCTGGTGCTGCACAACGTAACGAGCAAAAGGAACAGTCAAATCGTAACGCAAACCCTTCTCGCAAATCTGCGAAGCATTGCGAATCTGCTCATCATTCAACCCAGAAGCATAGTCACCCGAGTTGAGAATCTTAAAGAGGAGCTTGTCACCCTCGTCGCCATACTTACCCAGCAGGGTAGAGAGGTTCTCCATTGCAGGAGTCTCCAATGGAGCAAAACCGTAGGTGCGGAACACACTCTTGATTGTCTCGAAAATATATGTACGACGCATCATCTCGGCTGGCGAGAAGTCGCGCGTACCCTTTGGTATTGATGGTTTCTGTGCCATATATAATTCAAAATTCAAAATCCAAAATTCAAAATTAGCGCCTATGCAACATATAGCAGGTTGTGGCTAAAATTCAATTATGAATTGGTTATGCGACAACTAATAACTATTACTGATTCTCTGTAAGCTTGCGGTACTTCACGCGCTTTGGAGTTGTATCCTCGCCCTGCAACTTCTTCCACTCCTCATACTCAGAGTAAGAACCCTCATAGAAGACAACTTTAGAGTCGCCCTCGAACGAAAGGATGTGTGTAGCGATACGGTCCAAGAACCAACGGTCGTGCGAGATAACTACTGCACAGCCTGCGAAGTTCTCCAGACCCTCCTCCAATGCACGCAATGTATTTACGTCGATATCGTTGGTTGGCTCATCGAGCAAGAGTACGTTACCCTCCTCCTTGAGTGCCAAAGCCAAGTGCAAGCGGTTACGCTCACCACCCGACAACATGCCACACTTCTTCTCCTGGTCAGCACCGCTGAAGTTGAAACGTGCCACATAAGCACGCGATGGAATCTGGCGGTTGCCCAATGTAATCAAATCGCTATTCTGTGAGATAACCTCATATACTGACTTCTCGGGGTCGATAGATTTGTGCTGCTGGTCAACATATGCCAACTTCACAGTCTGACCTACGGTGAATGTACCCTCGGTAGGCTCCTCCAAGCCCATAATCATACGGAAGAGGGTAGTCTTACCAGTACCGTTAGCACCGATAACACCCACGATACCTGCTGGTGGCAAAGAGAAGTTCAATCCCTCGTACAAGATGCGGTCGCCAAAGACCTTCTTCACATCGTGAGCCTCGATAACCACATCGCCCAAACGTGGACCGTTTGGAATAAAGATTTCGAGCTTCTCCTCCTTCTGCTTTACGTCCTCGTTCATCAACTTATCGTAAGCCGACAGACGAGCCTTGCTCTTAGCACGACGGCCAGAAGGTGACATACGCACCCACTCCAACTCGCGCTCCAGAGTCTTGCGACGCTTAGACTCCTGCTTCTCCTCCTGTGCAAGACGCTTAGACTTCTGATCCAACCAGCCTGAGTAGTTACCCTTCCATGGAATACCCTCGCCACGGTCGAGCTCAAGAATCCAACCTGCCACATTATCCAAGAAGTAACGGTCGTGGGTAACAGCGATAACTGTACCTTTATACTGCTGAAGGTGCTGCTCCAACCAGTCGATAGACTCAGCATCGAGGTGGTTGGTAGGCTCATCGAGCAAAAGCACATCGGGCTGCTGCAACAACAGACGGCACAACGCCACACGACGACGCTCACCACCCGACAATACAGCTACATTCTGATCGGGATCGGGGCAACGCAAAGCATCCATAGCACGCTCCAATACGCTATCCAACTCCCATCCGTTTACATGATCAATCTGCTCATACAACTCGCCCTGGCGCTCGATAAGACGGTTCATCTCATCGTCCGACATAGGCTCGCAAAGCTTCATATTGATATCCTCATACTCCTTGAGCAATGCAACTGTAGCGGCGCAACCCTCCTCGACAACCTCTTTAACTGTCTTAGAGTCGTCCAACTTTGGCTCCTGCTCCAAATATCCGACTGAGTAGCCTGGAGCAAATACCACCTCACCTTGATAGTTTTTATCGATACCTGCGATAATCTTCATCAAAGTAGACTTACCCGAACCATTCAAACCAATGATACCAATCTTAGCACCATAGAAGAACGAGAGGTAAATGTTGTTCAAAACTTTTTTCTGATTAGTGAAGGTCTTTGAGACTCCCACCATCGAGAATATGATTTTTTCGTCTGCCATATTATATAATATTAATTATTCTTTATCTCACCAGTGCAGGCCGAGCTATGATTCACTCACGCAAGGCCATAATCTCGGCAAATTTACAAAACTATCTTCACAATACCCAATCGAAACGACTTTATTTATATTATATAGCGAAATAAATTTGCCCTAAAGAAAGATTTTTCACGATATTTGCATAAGAGAAGGCACACAACGACATACGACTATAAGTAAAAATAATAGCAATATAAAAATATATAATAAAACACCTATTGACAAAACCAATTTTCAAACTATCTTTGCAATAGGAAAACAGATAATAATATTCATAAACAAATAAAAAACTAAAAGTATGAAAAGCGTTAAGGGAACTTTGACAGAGCAGAACTTGCTCAAATCATTTGCAGGAGAGAGCCAGGCTCGCAACCGTTACACATTCTTCGCAAGCGTAGCAAAGAAAGAGGGCTTCGAGCAGATTTCAGGTGTGTTTATGGAGACTGCCGAGCAGGAGAAGGAGCACGCTAAGAAGTTCTTCAAATATTTGGAGGGTGGTGAGGTGACAATCACTGCATCATACCCAGCTGGTAAGATTGGTACAACTGCCGAGAACCTTCTCGCAGCAGCTCAGGGCGAGCACGAGGAGTGGGACGTACTCTATGCAGAGTTTGCAACTATCGCTGACAGCGAGGGCTTCCCAGAGATCGCTGAGACATTCCGTCAGATTGCAAAGGTTGAGGCTGAGCACGAGCGTCGCTACATCAAGTTGCTCGAGCGTGTAACTGAGGGTAAGGTATTTATCCGCGACAACGAGATTTGGTGGCAGTGCCGTAACTGCGGCTACACAATCCTCGCAAAGGAGGCTCCAATCAAGTGTCCAGCTTGCGCTCACGCTCAGGCATACTTCGAGCCAAAGAAGGAGAACTATTAATAGTTACAAATAATAATCATCGACCTGCTTAACCGTTGTTAGGCAGGTCGTTTTTTTGTTTAGGTGTGATACAAAAAAATAAACAATTTTCTTAACGTGTCAAAAGTTGACAAAATAGGGTGGTAATTTTGTAGCGTAAATAAAAACTAATGGGAAAAATTTTTAACTTTGTGAAAAAGTAAAACCTATGGCTACTGAATTTACCTGTATAACTCGAAAAATTGAGGTACATCTTCACCGACACGGCGATAGCGAAGAGGCCAAACAACGACTCAAAGACGAGTATGATATTTGGAATAAGATAAACGACAATCTATACAAAGCGGCAAATCGTATAATGTCTCATTATTTCCTTAATGATGAGTACATATCTCGTATGTACGCAGCAAGCCCAAAATATCAAGAAATTGAAAAAGGGCTTAAGCACAGCAAACGAAACAAACTTTCACAAGAAGAAATAGACAATCTAAAACAGGAGAAGAAAGAATTAGAAAAATTATTCTCGGAGCAAAAAAAAGAATTCCTTGGAATTTCGCAAGAACACAACACTATTCTAAAAACAATTAAAAAAGAGTTTAAAGATTTGATTCATGGTGAAATATTGGATTGTCTAATTTTAGAAAGATCAAAATACACCGAAAAGCGCATTGATATTAAAAACGGAAAATGTTCCGTTCCAAATTACCGCAAAGGAATGCCTGTGCCATTTAGAATAAAAATTGGCCCAAATCATAATACATTAGGTATTTTTATACGTGATAACAACCCCAATAACATCTATATAAAATTCCCCCAAGGTTTGGAGTGGGATTTGAGTTTTGGCAGAGATAGAAGCAATAACCGAGAAATTGTTGAGCGTATTTTGAGACGACAGTACGATGTTGGCAATTCTTCAATTCAAGAGGCAAAAAATGGTAAAAAATTTTTATTGCTGGTGGTAAAAATTCCAAAGAAGCAGAACAATCTCAACCCAGAAAGAATTGTGGGTATAGATTTGGGTATCAATGTACCACTATATGCCGCACTCAACGACAATGAGTATGGCGGTATGAGCATTGGCTCACGCGAGCAGTTTCTGAATATGCGTATGCGAATGCAGGCTCAGAAAAGAGAGTTGCAACGCAATCTGCGACACACCACTAATGGCGGTCACGGCAGAAAGCATAAATTGCAGGCCCTTGAGCGACTGGAAGGCAAGGAGCGAAATTGGGTACATTTGCAAAATCACATATTCAGTAAATCAATCATTGAATTTGCTCTTAAAAACAGCGCTGGCGTAATACAAATGGAGCGACTCACAGGTTTTGGACGAGACAAAAACGATGAGGTTGACGAGGGTTACAAATTCATTTTGCGCAATTGGTCATTCTTTGAATTACAAACTATGATTGAATACAAAGCCAATGCTGCGGGAATTACGGTGAGATATATTGATCCATACCACACCAGCCAGACGTGTAGTTTCTGCGGACACTATGAAAAGGGACAACGTATAAGCCGGTCGAAGTTTGTGTGCAAAAATCCCGATTGCCAAAAGGGTAAAGGCGAACAAAAGGCTGATGGCACATACGAAGGCATAAATGCCGACTGGAACGCAGCAAGAAATATTGCTTTAAGCGACAAAGTAGTTGGCAAAAAGAAAAATTAGAGTTATATTTGCGTAACAAACAAAAGTTCTTTGATATATAGATATGAATTTCATCCCCAGCAATGGGTGGGCGTGTTGGAACCCTTAGTTTGAGGTTTGGATAAAAAAATTGGCTATATATGGTTATCGCCAACATCTAAGCACTCAAAAAGTTCCTTAATTTTTGTGATATAACATTGGAATTCAGCATATTCCAATCTATAACCTGCATTTTTAAGTGAATATCCAACAAGGTGCGCATATTCGCGACATCCTTTGACGTTGTATATACCTGCATTTTAAGTGAATATCCAACAACCACGTTGTGAGGAAGATAGATATTCCGTTGTATATACCTGCATTTTTAAGTGGATATCCAACAACTGACCGAGCAAGCAATAAGACCAAATAGTTGTATATACCTGCATTTTTAAGTAAATCATATCTATTATCCAATAGGCTTGTCTGCACGATAATAAGCAGACAAGCTTTTTGTTTTTTAACAGCAACACAATAAGGCAAATCATCACTCTCGCAGATAACTCTGCCACACCGCAACAGGTTGAAAGGAGTTTAAGGAGCACAGACAACAAAAAATAGGCGGGAATCTCACGATTGCCGCCTATCTTCGGAGCCACAGAAGCTCCTTAAACTACTAACCCAAACTTAAATAAATGAAGAAACTTTGTGGTTTTGAACCACTGGTATATTAACGAACAAATTCTTTGCCAAAGTATACCCTCGGACCAAAACGACCACATCTGCAACCTTTTGGTACAAAACAGAATAGGGGAGCTTCGCAGCTGCCCTATTCCAATAAACTACTAACCCAAACTTTCGTTCGAAGCAAAGCTCGGTTTGCCCCAAACCTGAATAAATGAAGAAACCTCGCTACGACACCCGAGCGGGTGCCAAAGCTGACTCTTTTATCGCAAATGGCGTGCCACATTCAGCACCTCACATTCAGAAACCCTCGCACGACAACTTCAAGCCTGAAAACGCCATTTTCAGAAACCTTGCCTACATAAACATGACATCGAATTCAAAAGATGTGCAAATGTTTGCAAAACAGCTATATTTTTGTATTTTTGCATAAAATAAGGTGTTGTTTGCATTTTGCAAGGGTGGCTACAACCCACAAGCAGGCGCCAAAGACAAACAAGAAAATTCATAAAACAAAAAGATATGTTGCGAAAGATTAGAATTGCATTCGCTGCAATATGCTTCACCATGATTACCCTGTTGTTCCTAGACTTCACGGGTACTATCCACGCATATATGGGCTGGTTGGCCAAAATCCAGTTATTGCCCGCAGTGCTTGCTTTGAATATTGGAGTAGTAGTGGCGCTGGTTGTTCTCACGCTGCTTTTGGGTAGAGTGTACTGCTCGGTGATTTGCCCGCTGGGTGTAATGCAGGATATAATTTCATGGTTCGCCGGTAAACGCAAGAAGAACCGTTTCAGCTATTCACCAGCCATACATTGGTTGCGCTATGGTGTATTGGGTGTTTTCATCATCACACTTATTGCAGGATTTGGTGCGGTGGCTTTGCTGGTTGCGCCATATAGTGCTTTTGGCCGCATAGCACAGAATCTGTTTGCTCCACTTTGGGCGTGGGGCAATAATTTGCTTGCTCTTATAGCTGAAAAAATGGATAGCTACGCATTTTACTCTACAGAGGTGGTAATGGGTAGCATCGGCACTTTTGTAGTAGCAATAGTTACGCTCATCGTTGTTGGCATATTGGCCTGGAGAGGAGGTCGTACATATTGTAACACTATTTGCCCCGTAGGTACTGTGCTCGGAGCTTTGTCTCGCTTTTCATTTTTGCGTCCAGTAATCGACACAAGCAAGTGTATTGACTGCAAGCGTTGCGCCCGCAACTGTAAGGCATCGTGCATCGACGTTAAGAGTCACTCTATCGACTATTCGCGTTGTGTGGCTTGCATGAATTGCTTGGAGATGTGTAGCAAGAACGCTATCAGCTTTACTCGCCGCACTTCGCAGCCAAAAACGGCTAAGGCGCCAGTAGCAGATACATCACGTCGCAACTTTATAATGGGAGCAGGTCTGTTGGCCGCATCGGCAGCAAAGGCTCAGGAGATGAAACTCGATGGAGGCTACGCAACAATCATCGACAAGAAGGCTCCTGCACGACAGAATGCCATAACCCCTGCCGGTTCGCTCACAGCACACAACATGGCAGCTCACTGTACAGGTTGTCAGCTCTGTGTGGCCGTATGTCCGTCGAAGGTATTGCGTCCATCGGCCGACCTCAAGACCTTTATGCAGCCCACAATGTCATACGAAAATGGCTACTGCCGTCCTGAGTGCAACAAGTGCTCGGAGGTGTGTCCTGCAGGTGCAATCAATCCAATCAGCATAGCCGAGAAGTCATCGACTCAGATTGGTCACGCCGTATGGATCAAGGATAATTGTATTGTGCTGACCGATGATGTTGAGTGCGGCAATTGTCAGCGTCACTGCCCAGCAGAGGCAATCACAATGATCCGCTCAGATGTCAACAACCCCAAATCGAAGAAGATTCCATCGGTCAACGTGGAGCGTTGCATAGGCTGTGGAGCGTGTGAGAATTTGTGTCCAGCACGACCATTCAGCGCTATATATGTGGAGGGTCACACAAATCATAGAACAATCTAAAAACTATTACCATTATTACCATGAAAGAGAAGAATTTCAAAATAGATATAGACCGTCGTGAGTTTTTGAAGCGACTCGGAGCCGGTGCACTTCTTACTACAGCAGCAATGACTGGATGTAAGAAGGGTAGTTCGTTTGGTAACGCTACTTATGGCGAAGTGCCCACAGACAAGATGACATACCGCACCCACCCAAAATCGGGAGACAAAGTGTCACTCATAGGTTATGGTTGTATGCGATGGCCAACCCGCAAGCGTGCAGATGGCAAGGGAAATGAAATCATACAGGAGAGCGTTAACGAACTGGTGGATTATGCCATCGAGCACGGAATCAACTTCTTCGATTGCGCGCCTGTGTATTGCCAAGGATTATCGGAGACTGCAACTGGTATAGCGCTCAAGCGCCATCCAAGAGAGAAGTTCTTGATCTCTACAAAGTTATCAAACTTCTCAAACTGGACTTTTGAGAATTCGGTGGCCATGTATGAGCGTTCATTCCGAGAGTTGCAGGTTGATTATATCGACTACTATCTGTTGCATTCGGTGGGAAGCAGCATGGAGGATTTCCAGAAGCGATACATAGACAACGGCATTTTGGAGTTCCTTTTGAAAGAGCGCGAGAAAGGCAAGATTCGCCACCTCGGTTGGTCGTTCCACGGCGATCAGAATGTATTCGACCATATACTCTCGCTACACGATGAGGTGAAGTGGGATTTTGTACTGATCCAGATGAACTACTCAGACTGGAGAAATGCACGAGGCCGAAATGTGAATGCAGAGTATCTATACGGAGAACTAGAGAAGCGAGGCATTCCAAACCTTATTATGGAGCCACTGCTTGGAGGTCGTTTATCGAACGTACCCGACCATATCGCCACTCGACTCAAAGAGCAGGAGCCTACAAAGAGTGTGGCTTCATGGTCGTTCCGTTTCAACGGCAGTCACCCAAATGTATTGAGCGTATTGAGCGGTATGACATATATGGAGCATTTGCAGGATAATATCCGTTCATTCTCGCCACTTGTTCCACTCACTGACAATGAGAAGGATTTTCTATATGAGACGGCAGAGTTGATGTTGAGATATCCGACTATTCCTTGCAACGACTGTAAGTATTGTATGCCTTGTCCTTATGGATTGGATATTCCAGCCATCTTGTTGCACTACAACAAGTGCGTAAACGAGGGTAACCTATCGAAGTCATCGAAGGATTCGAACTACCGCAAAGCCCGACGTGCATTCTTGGTGGGATATGAGCGTGCAGTGGAGAAGTTGCGCCAGGCTGACCATTGTACGGGATGTGGTCAATGTAACAAACATTGCCCACAGAGAATCGATATACCTAAGGAGATTCGTCGCATAGACGAGTATATCGAAACCCTGAAGCAAGGTAAGGAGTTTTAATAGCAAAGATAGATGCAGAAGGATGCACACATAAGCAAGGAGTGCAAACTCGCGGCTATCGAGATGCTGCATCGTGAGGGTTGCTCTTGTGTAATAACTGACGGAATAGAATTTCGGATGTTTCACCAGCGAGGAGTAAAAGATCTTTACGATATATTATCTACACAGCCCGAGCTGCTTCGAGGTGCATTCATAGCCGACAAAGTTGTAGGCAAGGGTGCTGCGGCACTGATGATTTTAGGCGGAATAGATTCGCTCTACACTGACACCATCAGCGTGACTGCACAGGAGTTACTTGACCGCTATAAAGTAGAGGTAAAATACAACAAACTTGTGCCGCATATTATAAACCGCGCTGGCACAGGAGTGTGTCTCGTAGAGAGCCTTTGCAAAGAGTGTAACACCGCAGAGGAGTGCTTGCCGCTAATTAAGAATTTTATAGAACAGCTTACAAAATGAGAACGTATGGCATTTTTACCATCGTAGCACTTGCAATCGTAATAATTGCAGTTGGTGGCGGATGTGGAAGAGAGTCAGAAATAGATACCAAGATACGTCGCTCGATTGAGAATCAGATGAGCAGCTATCCCAAATCAACACTGAGAGATCTCTACAAAAACTACTTCCAGGATAACTATGGCCCTGGCCACATCATAGCTGACAAATTGGCAGCCGACCGTTACCTGCGCTATGAGCTGGAGACAAGCAAGAGCTTCGAGGGTGCCGACTATGAGCCTACGGGATACGAGGGCAGATTCTACCGCGTGAACCTGGGTGTGATAAAAGATGGCAGGGTAGATTACGACAAATATCTTGACGCCTTTGTTCGCAGTGTGAACGGCATCAAGCAGCCATCCATCGAGGAGTGGCGCAAGCAGTGGAATCACATAGATTCGATGATTGGCGCAATGGGATTGCAGCTACCCGACATCGAGCAAGACAGGGCATTGATTGATAGCATACTCAGCGCAGGAAATGTTGTGATGCATCACAGTCGCCAGTTTAGCGAGCATTACGACCCACACTACAGAATCATCGAGCGAAAAATTTTCGAGCAAGAGATTCTGCCGTTGATAAACAAAAGGTAGGCATATTTCGGCAACATTATTGGAATAGATAGCAACTAACAAAATTTAGTTGTTATGAAAAAATTATTTATTCCAATTTTGTTACTCGCAGCAGTTGGGGCACAAGCAATTTGGGCATTCAGAGCTAAGAGCAATGCTCCGCAGACGATGCCGAAAGATGGAGAGTTTCTGCTCATCGAGTTGCCGTATGCTGCCAATGCGCTAGAGCCCGTAATAAGCCAACAAACCATCGAGCTGCACTATGGCAAGCACTTGAGAGGCTATGTCGACAAGCTAAACAGGCTGCTTAAAAGTTCTGATTATAAAGATGCTTCACTTGAGGAGATTGTGGCTTCATCTGACGGTACAATATTCGACAACGCCGGACAGATACTCAACCACAACCTTTACTTCACGCAATTCGCACCCCGAGCAAAGGCCTTGGGTGATGGCAAGCTCAAACGCGAGATATGCGATAAGTGGGGTAGCGAAGAGGCTTTCCAGAAGGCCTTCACCGATGCAGGATTGGAGATTTTCGGTTCGGGCTGGGTATGGCTTGCCGCCAACGAAAATGGAGAGCTCAGCATCGAAAAGATGGCAAATGGAGCAAATCCAGTAGCCGATGGGCTCACTCCGATAATGGGTTTTGATGTCTGGGAACACGCTTACTACTTAGACTATCAAAATAGACGAGCTGACCACCTGAAAGCACTTTGGTCGATCGTGGATTGGCCAACGATTGAGACTAGATATAAAGAGATTATAAACAATTAAAATTATAAACATTATGCAAACTACAAACGTCAAACTCTACACTATGAGCTATAGCGAGGTAAAGACTTACCTTGTCGCTGCTCTATTCATTGCAGGCAATATAGCCCTTCCTCAGCTATGCCACCTTATGCCACAGGGAGGTATGATTTGGTTACCAATATACTTCTTCACACTCATTGGTGCATATAAGTATGGATGGAAAGTAGGTTATATCACAGCTGTTGCATCACCATTGATCAATCACCTTATGTTCGGTATGCCTGCCGCAGCTGTATTGGCTCCAATTCTTGTAAAATCAACAATCTTGGCACTTGTGGCTGGTTATACATCTATGCATACCAAGCGCGTATCTCTGTTGTTGATGGCCGGTATCGTAGCTACATATCAGATTGTAGGAGGTTTGTTCGAGTGGGTTATCGCTGACTTTGATGCGGCAATGCAGGATTTCCGCCTCGGTTTGCCAGGTATGGCTTTACAGATTGTAGGTGGTTATCTCTTCATCAAGTATCTGCTTCGCAAGTAATCGTTACGATATAGAAACAAAAAAGGTTGCCCTTCCATTCGGTCGGACAACCTTTTTTCTTTGCCGAAAGAGCTTTGTTATAAAGCTTCTATTCTATTTAGTCGTTAGGGTAAGCAGCGATAAATACATTGCGCTTGCGCAACTCATCCTGCACCTTGTGAAGCTCGTGCAACGACACACAACCAACAACATACTTATAATTCTCCGAAATATAATTCTCGCTAACTGAATCAAACTTAATCATATCGAGGTCAGCATAGTCATTATATCGATAATAAACACGGAATGAGTGGTCGGTTGTATACTCAGGCAACTGCGAGTCGTTACGCTTCTTATACTCATACTTATAGTCATACAAGCAAGCTGTGATATCACTCAACACCGCAGAACCTGTTGGATAACCACCCGCACCACGACCAAACATAAACTGCTTGTCATAGAACAGACCCTTGATTACCACTCCATTGAACTCATCCTCTACACTATAAATATATTTATTACGTGAGATAAGCTGAGGCATTACACACATAATAAGCTTATTACCAGCCAATTTCTCAACGTGAGCTACCAACTTGAAACGACGCTCCTTCTCGTTTGCAAAGCGGATATCATCATCGCCCATATTCGAGATACCATATGTGAAAATCTTCTCAGGAGCCACATACAAACCAAATGCGTGGATTGTGATGATGATAAGCTTAAAGAGTGAATCCCAGCCATCGATATCGAGAGTAGGGTTACTCTCAGCAAAACCCAAATCCTGCGCTAACTTCAAAGCATCTGCATATGACATCTTCTCGTTGAAAATCTTCGAGAGAATGAAGTTTGAAGAGCCATTCAAGATACCTTTAACAGAAGTCAAGAGATCGTTATCGTAATACTCCTCCAAGTTACGAATAACAGGAATACTACCGCAAGCCGATGCATCATAGAGCAAAGCAACATTATAACGAGCCTGCAACTCGATAAGCTCCTCGATGTGGTGAGCGAGCATCTTCTTATTACCAGAAACAACGGGCAAGCTCATCTGCAATGCACGCTTAACGATATCGTATGCAGCATCGGCATCATCGATAAGCTCAACGATAAAATTGATGTCGGGATCATTGAAGATATCGTCCGCCTTATTGGTAAACTCAGCCTCGACATCACGCTGCTTATTCAAATCACGCACGCATATGCGTTTAATCTCAACATTCTTTGAACCGATGCGCTTCAACACATCATACAAGCCTCTACCGACTGTACCAAAACCAAAGAGGCCAATGTTTAATTTTTTACCGTTCATATATCTCTATTTTCTTTTATTATTCACTTAAAAATTTGAGTATGATATCGTTCAACTTTTTGTGCTCAACCAAAAATCCGTCGTGACCAAAATCTGAATCAATAAGGTGGTATCTCACATCTGGAATATTTTCAACCATTACATCATGGTCTGACGGTGGGAAAAGGATGTCTGACGTGATGGCAACAACCAGACTCTTCGATTTAATCTGCTTCAACACATCTTCTACTCGGCCTCGCTCGCGACCCAAATTGTGAGAATCTACAGCCTGCGAAAGGCGATAATAGGAGTATGCATTGAATCTGCGGCGCAACTTCTCACCTTGATATCGCTGATACGAGAGCACTCGGCGCTGGAAGCTCACCTCGTCAGGATTCTCATCCTCTTGAGTCTTGTCATAAGCCATACCACCTCGATAGCTCAAAAGTGCTATACTTCTGGCAATAGCCATACCATCGAGTCCAGCCTCGGCACTGCGCTCGCCAAAAGTTGAATCGCTCTCGATAGCCATACGCTGCGACTCGTTGAAAGCCGAAGCCCAGGGTTTTGTGCGGGGAGTTGTAGCGATAAATGCCGCTTTGCGAGCAAAATCAGGTTGCATAACACTCCACTCCAGGCACTGAAAACCGCCAATCGAACTACCAATCAGCAACTCCACCTGCTCAATTCCCAAATGGCGAGCCAATAACTGATGGCAACGTACCATATCACGCACTGTAACCAACGGAAAATCGCCATAATATGGCTCACCCGTTGCAGGATTTACACTCAATGGTCCTGTTGTACCATAGTGCGAGCCAAGGAAATTGGCGCATACTGTGAAATACTTAGCAGGGTCGAGGAAACAACCCTCCTCGACAGTATGAGGCCACCAATCTGCCACATCGGAGTTAGCTGTGAGCGCATGACAAACCCAAATAACATTACTACGCTCGGCATTCATCTCGCCGAATGTGTCGTAAGCAATAGTCACCTCGGGCAGCACATAGCCACACTCCAATTCAAAAGGCTCGTTATGGGTATAAAATTTTGCCATCTTAAACTACTTAGCAGCGGCAAAAGCCTGTTCAAAGTCATCGATAATATCCTCCACATTCTCCAAACCGAGCGAAATACGAAGCAGGGTAGGAGTAACGCCAGCAGCCTTCAAATCGGCTTCATTGAGCTGTTTGTGAGTAGTCGATGCTGGGTGGGTAACAACGGTAATCGAGTCACCAATCATAGTCATATTAGCCGATAGCTTTAACGCCTCGACAAACTTCACTGTGCTATCGAGCGAACCCTTCAATTCGATTGTAAACACACTCGATGAGCCATAGCGATAGTACTTCTGCGCATTCTTGTAGCCGTTATGAGACTCAAAACCCACGAAGCTCACGCGCTCTACCATTGGGTGGTTCTTGCAGTACTCAGCCAACTTCCAAGTTGACTCCACCTGATGCTTCACACGAAGTGAGAGGGTCTCCAAACCAATGAGCATCAAGTATGCATCGAATGGCGAAGGGCAGCAACCAAAATCACGAAGACCATCCACACGACACTTCACGATGAAAGCCGCATTACCAAATGCCTCATAGAGATTAAGACCGTGATAACCCTCCGATGGGCCATCAATCTGAGGGAACTTACCATTTGCCCAGTTATAGTTACCGCCATCAACGATAATACCGCCCATAGCTGTACCGTGACCATTGATCCACTTTGTAGCTGAGTCAACAATAATGTTTGCGCCCCAATCGAATGGGTTACACAAGAAACCTGCTGCGCCAAAAGTGTTATCAACTACAAATGGTACATCTTTACGCTTAGCCAACTCACCCAATGCCTGCAAATCAGGAACATCGCAAGTAGGGTTACCCATACTCTCGGCATAAATCATCTTGGTACGCTCGTCGATGAGTGGCTCAAAATCTCCGGCCTTCTCGCTCTTGGCGATACGGCACTCGATGCCCAACTTGCGGAGCGAAATACGGAACTGGTTGTAGGTACCACCATAGAGGAATGGTGAAGCCACGATATTATCGCCAGCCTCGGCCAAAGCCGTTACTGTAAGCAAAATTGACGACATACCCGAAGAGACAGCCAACGCACCTACCGCATTATAGAGCGAAGCGATGCGCTCCTCATAGGTAGCTGTTGTTGGGTTGTGCAATCGTGTATATATGTTTCCGCCCTCGCTCAACTCAAAAAGGCGAGCGGCAAAGTCGCAGCTCTTAAAATGATAGGCCGCAGTGGGGTAGATAGCTACTCCGCGAGAGCCTGTTTCGTCAACTTTATAACCGCCATGAATCTGCTTTGTCTCAAAGCGTAATTTGTTCTCTGACATATTCTTTAAATATTATACTCGGGGTCAGAAGAATTGCCTCTATTGCGATTATACTCTCACAAGCAATTCTCCACCCAATTTTCATTGCAATATTATGTGCAAATATAGCGAATAATTTTCGTTATAAATATAAGTAGTCATAGAAAATATCGATATTTTGACTATATTTGTAAAGGAGAACCTCAATAAAAAACACCAAACCATGAGAAGGATTCTATTTTTAGCAGGCATATTTTTGCTTTCGTGCGCCCCAAAAGAGCAAATTGGTGAGCCATACCCAGGCTGGAAGAGCGGAGAGTTGGATATCCATTTTATTTACACAGGTCGCGGAGAGTCGGTTTTCCACATCTTTCCCGATGCAACGACTATGCTTGTTGATGCGGGTGATTATGAGGCAACGGTGCCTATGACCGACCCCAAGCCCGACCTATCACACAAGGCGGGAGAGTGGATTACGCGATATATCGAGAGAGTTAATCCTAGTGGACACGAAGTAGATTATCTGATGATTTCCCATTTTCATGATGACCACACAGGCGATGTGAGCATTGATGCCCCTACAACACAAGGTCGCACAGAGGATTATAAGCTAATAGGTGTTGCGGAAGTAGGTGAGAAGATACGCTTCAAAAACTTCATCGACAGAGGCTATCCCAGCTACAACTATCCCGTACAAATTAGCGACCCACACACCGACAACTATCTAAAGTTTGCTCGCTATCAGAAGCAAAAGTATGGTGCAAAGCAGGAACAATTCAAGGTAGGTGCGTTGAATCAGATTGCTCTGCTTAACAAGCCTTTGCAATACTCACGACTATTCTCAATTCGCAATCTTGCTGCGAATGGCGAGGTATGGAGTGGCGAAGAGGGGAAAACCACTCGCTACTATGACCTCAATCCCGCCAACACAGCCAATCGAGGCAACGAAAACACCAAAAGTATTGCCTTCAGAATCGACTATGGCCCATTCTCTTACTTTGCGGGTGGCGACATCACTAACTCACTAAAAGGCCCAAATGGAGAGAATATAAACATCGAGGCAAAGACAGGCGAGGCGTGCGGCGAGGTAGATGTATGCAAGTGTAACCACCACGCATACAAGGACTCTATGCACCCTGATTTCCTTAGCAGCGTTAAGGCAAAAGCCTACATAAACCCCGTATGGGATCAATACCACACCCAGCCAGCAATTATAGAGCGTATTCTCTCACAAGAGATATATCAAGGAGATAGAATGTTCTATACGCAATACATAGTGGAGAAAGCTCGCAAGGAGCACGCTGACAAAGAGTGGTATAAAGGTGTATGCCCCCACAATGGTCACATCGTTGTGAAGGCATACGACAAGGGTCGCAAATTCAAAATCTACCGCCTCTCGGCCGATGATGAACAGATGACAATACAGGCCATATACGGACCTTTTGACAGTAGCAAATAAAACAAAGATGGCACAACTTAAGGGTTGTGCCATCTTTGTTTCATAAATACTCCCTACAAAGTAACATCAGCGGCATCGAGCATATTATTCAACAACGCATAAACAGTGAGACCTGCCACCGATTTTATTCCAGTCTTATGAGCAATGTTTTTACGATGCGACATAACCGTATGGATTGAGATATTGAGCTTATCGGCTATCTCTTTATTAGCCAAGCCCTTTGCTACCAACACCAACACATCGCGTTCGCGCTCCGATAGCTCGTGGCTATCGCTATACGGATTGACCTGACTCTGCTCATCTGCATTCTCCAACTTACGCAGCAACTGTTCACGCGAATCGTAGATACTTACCACAGCATCAAAGCCTCGCATCACCTCGTCATCACATACCGTAGTTGAAAGCATAACCAATGTGAAATTTTGCAAATCAGCATAGAGATATCTCACTCCTTGCGACAAAGTTGCAACTAGTTGAGAGCCAACAATCACCATATCGAGCGACAACACGGGCAATCTATCCAGTAGTGCACGCATACTACCAGCTGTATAGACCACCTCATATTCACTACCTACGAGCAACGATCTAAGTCCCTCGCATATTATCTCCGACGGCTCGACAATAGCCATTCTAACTACCTTCCTCATTGCTTCTTATTCTCTGCATTTATTACCACCGGGGCCAACAACCTCATTTCAAGCATTGTATGCTTCAACAGTTCCTCGCGTAGTGCAAAAATATCAAACAACAAATCACATCGCTGACGAGTGGAACAAACTTCCGGCAAATACTTTATCACGATACTCTTTATATCGTCAATCTTATCACACACATCTGTATGATTATCCACAAAATCACACATCATTGCAGTAGTTCCTTCGCCCGATATAACATTCTCGACATAGGGGAACATCTCCTGCTCCTCATATTGCAAATGAGACTTAACCTCCTCTTCGTAACCATGGTAGAATTGCTGCAAAATAACTCGCTGCGACTCTTCGCATAGCTGCAACACCTGCTCGAAGCCGTTTGCAATATTAGGCATCAGCGAGTCGATATAGTAGCGGTGAGAAGCTCGAAGATATCGCAAAAGATGTGGCAAATCCTCCACCTTTAAGTTTTTAACATCAGGCAAATAATCAGTCTCGATGTAGATGCGGCAAATCATCATAAACAACTCAACCGACATATTGTAGCGTTGGCACATCTCATCAATCGAGATATCGCCATAAGGCAACTGAATATCAAGCCTTTGGAATATAGACAACAGACGATAATCAACATCAATAAGCTCAATTATCTTCATATCCTTCGATAGGATAGCCTGATTTAGAATATTTCTCTTATAACTACACATAAATCTCTATTTACAAACCTAACCACATTCCAACGTGAAAGGCAACAAACGCCAACGTCCAAGCAAGCAGAGTGTTATAAACCACCGAAAGAAGAGCCCACTTCCAACCACCAGTCTCATTAGCTATTGCCATAACAGTAGCCAAGCAAGGCAGATACAACAAAATAAATATGATCATCGCCAATGCTCCTGCCCTCGAATAGTTTCCCGATAAAAGCAACTTCTCGGAAAGGGTATTATCGTATGAATCTGAATCTTCTACCGAATATAGCACACCCAATGTCGAGACTACAATCTCCTTGGCCGACACACCTGTCAACACAGCCACACTCGCACGCCAATCCATACCTAAAGGTCGCATCACCGGTTCGATAAAACGGCCTATCTTACCCAAATAAGAATTCTCTAACTGGGCCTTTGCTACAGCTGTCGCTGTTGCATTATAGTCAACTTCAGTTTCGGTGGCATTACCAATACTACCATCCGCCGCTGAATCCGCAATCAACTCGGTAGCAACAACTTGCTGGTCGTCAGTTTGCTCATTACGAGGAAAATAGCTCAAGAACCATATAACCACTGCAGCCACCAAAATCAAACCTCCAATCTTACGCAGATACTGCTCGGAACGCTCCCACATATGACGCAGAGTGGCATTTAGTGTTGGGATACGATAGGGTGGCAACTCCATAACAAATGGGGTTTCATCCTTACCAAACATAAATCGGCGCAAAAGTCGAGCAGTCAAAATAGCCACCACGCACCCCAATATGTAGATTCCAAAGAGCATCACACCAGCACACTCTGGGAAGAATGTAGCCGACAGTAATACAAAAACTGGTAGTCTTGCGCTACACGACATAAACGGATTGATTAGAATGGTTATCAGACGGCTACTGCGGCTCTCAATTGTACGGGTTGCCATGATAGCTGGCACATTACAACCAAATCCCATAACCAAGGGTATAAACGACTTTCCATGCAAGCCCGCCAAGTGCATCAATTTATCCATAATAAACGCCGCACGAGCCATATACCCAGAATCCTCCATAATAGATATAAACAGATAGAGAATAAGGATATTAGGAAGGAATACTACCACAGAACCAACGCCTCCGATAATTCCATCAACAAGTAAATCGCGCAGAGGGCCATCGCTCATCATTCCACCAATCAGCTCGCTAAGCCAACTAAATCCTGCTTCAATCCACGCCTGAGGATATGCACCAAGAGTAAAGGTTGACCAAAACATCAAAAACATCATAGCCAAAAAGAGCGGGAATCCCAGATATCGATGGGTGACTATTCTATCAATAAGCGATGTCTTATCGCCAGCACTCTTTTTATTTCCAGCCACATAGGTTTCAGCCAAAGCACCCTCGATAAATCCATACTTCTCGTTGGTAATTGCACTCTCAACATCTTCATCAAGGGCAGTAATGATTCGAGCTGCACCCTTCACACTATGGGTTTTCCATTCGGTGAAATGTTCGCTTGCCTTAAGCATACTCATCACGCTACTATCACCCTCCAACATCTTAATCGCCCAATAGCGAGGAGGAAAACATTTTGGCAACTCTTCGATATTACGCTTCATCAACTTAGAGAGAGATTTAATCTCTGTTTCGATTGATGAGGAGTAGTTAATATGAATATGGCGCACCTTTGGATTCTGGTTCTCATAGGTAAGGATAACCTCATCAAGTAGGGCATTCAGTCCCTTGCCATCACGAGCTACCACCGGAACAACAGGCACACCAATCATTCTACCTAGCTGCTCATAATCGAGGTGGGCTCCGCTACCCTCAAGCTCATCATACATATTAAGGGCAACAACCATCTTAGGATTAAGGTCGATCAACTCAGTAGTCAGGTAGAGATTACGCTCAAGATTGGATGCCACCACTGCATTGATTACCACATCCGGCAGCTCGTTTATCAGATGCTGACGAACATACAACTCTTCGGGGGTATAGGCCGACAGAGCATATGTTCCAGGCAGATCGGTGATATTGATTTTATATCCCTTATATTTAAACGAGCCCATCTTGGCATCGACAGTCACACCGCTATAATTTCCAACATGTTCGTGACCTCCCGAGAGGGCATTAAAGAGCGATGTTTTACCGCTATTAGGATTACCAACCAGCGCTACATTTATTTCACGAATCTTCTCGTTTACAGCATATTGAATATCCTCATCGTGGGGCGAAGTCGAGAGTCCATCCGTTGTTGGCAGAATGGCTCGAGCCTCCTCGATTGTAAGCACCTCGACCATGGCAGCTTCGCTTCGACGAAGCGACACCTCATAGCCCATAATTCCATATTTAATAGGGTCGCGCAATGGAGCATTCAGCACTGATACAACACGTTGTCCACGCACAAATCCCATCTCCAAGATTCTGCGACGAAAGCCTCCGTGTCCCAGCACTTTAATTACCACGGCCGATTCACCTGTTCTCAAGTCTGATAATAACATATTTTCGTCCTGTTCGTATTTTTGGTACAAAAATACACTTTTTTTACGACATTTACTAATCCCTCAATTTAGTGAATCTTTTCGCCTAATTCACTACATTATGTGATTGCAAAATTTTCACACACCCCCCATCTTTGCAATAGGAAAAAATCTAATCAGATTTTAACCACTAAGATGAGTTTATTTTGTTTGTTTTATGAATAGATTTCAAGGGTCACGTCCGAGAGGCCGAGGCCCTTGATTGATTAAAAGTGGCAGGCTACAACAAACCCGCAAGCATATAAATAAAATAGACAAACAAGAAAAACATACATCCAAATTATCTAAGCAATACGGAGGAATATCGCCCACATAATACCACTTTATATAATCAATTATAACACATTATATTATACAGTTTTATAATATGTAATATAAAGTAATTCTTTAAGAAGTATAATTATCGATTTCGCACTTCAATCAACAGAATACAACACCGTCTAAAAAAAACGAAATTTATTTTATTTGTCCACTACACACAAAAATGCAAAAAACTAGTGGTAGCAAAAGCGGACAAATTGTTAATATTTTTTGCATATATTTCTTTCCATTTTCGAAGAAAAAAATGTATCTTTGCAGAGATATGATTTTTTCGAGATTTTACAGAGCAACACACAACATTTTGCGATTCGGTTTTCTTGTAGAAAATCGCTCACAAGGACGTGTGTACAACACTTTTGTAAGGCCATCTCATCAATCATTAGCCACAATAGGCCCATTGAATTCAAACTCAAGGATCTCATGGTGTCATCAAAATACGCAAACAAAGTTTAATTTTTAGTATAAAAGGCCGCTACGGTTAAGCTGTAACGGCCGCAATTTTAACATTACAAATTTATGAAAGTTGCAGTTATTATGGGTTCTACAAGCGACTGGGGCGTTATGTCTGCCGCTTGTGAGACTTTGGAAGAGTTGGGTATCGAGTACGAGAAACGTGTTATCAGCGCACACCGCACACCACACCTCATGGTGGAGTATGCTACAGCCGCTAAGGAGCGTGGTATTGGCGCCATCATTGCTGGTGCAGGTGGTGCAGCACACGTAGCAGGTGTAACAGCAGCACTCACAACAGTGCCCGTTATCGGTGTTCCTATCAAGACATCGGCTCTCGGAGGATTGGATTCATTGCTCTCTATTGTACAGATGCCAGGTGGAATCCCAGTATCAACAACAGCCATCAATGGCGCCAAGAATGCAGCCCTCATTGCAGCATCTATTTTCGCTCTCACAGACAAGGAGCTGGAGGCTCGTTTAGTAGAGTTCCGCAAGAAGCAGACAGAGGCAGTTTTGAATGCAGAGTTATAAAAGAGCAAAATATATATGAAAAATTACCGTATTTATGTGGAGAAATATCCTCGATTCCAAGTTGAGGCTGACACTCTACGAAAAGAATTAAACAACAATCTGGGCCTTAATCTTCAATCGCTCAGATTGTTGAATGTATACGACTTGTTCGGATTCTCAGAAGAGCTTTTGGAGAAGAGTCGCTATGCCGTATTTGGCGAAGTCGTAACAGATTGCGTTAGCGACGAGTGCAACCTTGACGGCCAGAAGTATTTGGCTGTTGAGTATTTGCCTGGACAGTTTGACCAGCGCGCAAGTTCGGCCGTTGATTGCGTACGTCTTATCGAGCCTACGGCTGATGTTCGCATCAAGAGCTCAAAGCTCCTTATCTTCGACGAGGCTATCACAGAGGAGGAGTTGGCTCGCGTTGAGCGCTATTACATCAATGCCGTTGAGTCACGCCGTAAGGATTTGAGCGTACTCTCGGATATGGAGAACGCAGAGGTAAAGCCTGTGCCAGTATTGCACGGCCTTACAGCTCTCAAAGACGAGGAGTTGGAGCCATTTTGCAAGCAGTATGGTTTGGCTATGAACGCCGACGATTTGCGTGAGGTTATCAACTACTACCTAAATGAGGGTCGCGACCCATCGGAGACAGAGCTTCGCATTCTGGATACATATTGGAGCGACCATTGCCGTCACACAACCTTCACAACAGAGATTACCGAGATTACTATTGATGATTCATTCCTCTCTGCCGAGCTTGATTCATCTCTCGAGACTTTGAAGGATATTCGCAAGGAGTTGGGTCGCGAGCAGAAGAGCTTGTGCCTTATGGAGCTTGCTACAATCGGAGCTCGTTACCTCAAGAAGACTGGCGTACTCGACAACATGGAGCAGAGTGAGGAGAACAACGCTTGCAGCATCTATGTAAATGTTGACGTTGACGGCCAGATGGAGAAGTGGTTGTTGCAGTTCAAGAACGAGACTCACAACCACCCAACAGAGATTGAGCCATTTGGTGGTGCATCTACATGTCTTGGTGGTGCAATCCGTGACCCATTGTCAGGCCGTAGCTACGTATATCAGGCTATGCGCGTGACTGGTGCCGGCGATATTTATAAGAGCGTAGCTGAAACCATGCCTGGTAAGTTGCCTCAGCGAATCATCACAACTAAGGCTGCATCAGGTTATTCAAGCTATGGTAACCAGATTGGTCTGGCTACAACTCACGTTCGCGAGATTTATCACCCCGACTATGTTGCCAAGCGTTTGGAGGTTGGTGCTGTAGTTGGTGCTGTGAAAGCTGAGGACGTACGTCGTGAGTCACCTGCAGCAGACGATGTTATCTTGTATTTGGGTGGTCGCACAGGCCGTGACGGTATCGGTGGAGCAACTGGTTCATCGAAGGAGCACAATGTGAAGTCTATCGAGGAGTGTAGCTCTGAGGTACAGAAGGGTAATGCTCCTGAGGAGCGCAAATTGGAGCGTTTGTTCCGTCGAGCTGAGGTTACTCGCCTTATCAAGAAGTCTAACGACTTTGGTGCAGGTGGTGTAAGTGTGGCTATCGGCGAGTTGGCTCCAGGTCTTGACATATATTTGGATAGAGTACCTACAAAGTATAGCGGTCTTAACTCAACTGAGCTTGCTATCAGCGAGTCACAGGAGCGTATGGCTGTGGTTATCGAGCGCAAGGATATGGAGGAGTTCATCGAGTATTGCCACTCGGAGAGCATCGAAGTTACCCACGTTGCTGACGTAACTGACACCAACCGCCTCAAGATGTTCTATAACGGCGAGATGATTGTAAACCTCTCACGCGAGTTCATCGACTCGGCTGGTGCAAAGCACTACACAAAGATTCGCATCGCAGCTGTAGAGGATAAGAATCCATTTGAGCGCGAGGTGAAGGGTGCAACTCTTGCAGAGAAGATTAACAACAACTTGCAGGATGACAATGTGGTATCACAGCGCGGTATGATTGAGATGTTTGACTCGACAATCGGTGCATCGACTGTCTTGATGCCATTTGGTGGTCGCACTCAGAATACAGAGACTCAGGTATCAGTTCAGAAGTTGCCTGTTGGCAAGGCCTTTACCAATACTGCAAGTATTATGGCCTATGGCTACAACCCATTCATCACTTCTTGGAGCCCATATCACGGTGCAGCTTATGCTGTTATCGAGGCTGCTGCTAAGGTTGTTGCTGCTGGTGCTCGTTACGACAAGATGCGTTATTCATACCAGGAGTACTTCGAGCGTATGAATAGCGAGACATCATGGGGTAAGCCACTCTCAGCACTGCTTGGTGCTTTGAAAATGCAGGTAGAATTGGGCTTGCCATCAATCGGTGGTAAGGACTCTATGAGCGGTACATTCCAGGATATCAACGTACCTCCAATGCTTATGGCATTTGGTATCACAACTGTTGATGCTCGTACTGTAATCAGTCCAGAGTTTAAGGCTGCTGGTAACAAGTTGTACCTTATTAAACACACTCCGCTGAACAATTATATGCCTGACACCGATCAGCTCAAGGATCTCTTCTCTCAGGTTAGCTCAGCTATCGAACAGGGTAAGATTATCTCTGCTTATGCAGTTGGATTCGGTGGTGTTGCCGAGGCAGTAGCTAAGATGTCGTTCGGTAACTGCATTGGTGCTGATGTGAAGATGGACGAGAAGGAGTTGTTCAACTATGCATATGGTTCATTCGTTGTTGAGGTAGCCGGTGATTTGGATTGCGACTATGCAGAGCTTATCGGTACTACAATCGACAAGACTGAGGTGGTATTCAACGGCGAGGCATTCGCTATCGACGCATTGCAGAAGAGCAACTCAGAGAAGTTCTGCCAGATCTATCCAGACCGCGGTATCGAAGGTGGTGCAACACGCAACAGCGAGCCAGAAAAGAAGCAGATTAAGTACGCGGGCGAGCCTATCGAGCAGCCTATCGCATACCTTCCAGTATTTGCAGGTACTAACTGTGACTACGACACAGGTAAGGCATTTGAGAGAGCAGGTGCAAAGGTTACAACCAGTGTATTCTGCGACCTTACAGCTGAGGATATCTTCGCTTCAATCGAGAAGATGAAGAAGATGATTGACGAGTGTCACATCTTCGTTCTCAGTGGTGGTTTCTCTGCAGGTGACGAGCCAGACGGTAGCGGTAAGTTTATCGCCAACGTTCTCAACAATAAGATTATCACAGATGCTATCCACGCCCTACTTGACAGAGGTGGTTTGATCTTGGGTATCTGTAACGGATTCCAGGCATTGGTGAAGTCTGGTTTGTTGCCATATGGCCGTTTGGGTCAGGTGGTTAAGGAGTCACCTACATTGTTCCGCAATGATATCAACCGACACATCTCTCAGATTGTATCTACACGTGTTGCCACAACAAATTCTCCATGGCTCTCTTCATTTGAGCTTGGCGAGTTGCACTCAATCGCGGTGAGCCACGGTGAGGGTAAGTTTGTTGTGAGCGATGAGATGGCTGAGGAGCTCTTTGCGAATGGTCAGATTGCATTCCAGTATGTAACACCTGATGGTGAGGCTACATTGTGTGCGCCTTACAATCCTAACGGTTCAAGCTATGGTATTGAGGGTATCATCAGCCGTAGCGGACAGATTTTGGGTAAGATGGGCCACACTGAGCGTTACGAGGAGAACCTCTTCAAGAACATTCATGGCAACAAGCAGCAGAGCATATTTGCAAATGCTGTAAATTACTTCAAGGGTAAATAGTTTAAAATTCATCCTCGAATGAATACTAAATGGATTATACGCACATTGACTACTGCAATTTTTATGGTTGCAGTAGTCGCGTTGTGCGGATGTAATCGCGACACGTCACTTCGCATACTATATTGGAATTTCCAGAATGGAATGTGGGCAGACGAGCCTAACAACTACGACAATTTTGTAGAGTGGGTAAAGAAGTATGATCCTGATGTGTGCATCTGGTGCGAGGCTCAGACAATCTATGAGACTGGCACAGACAAGCACTGCAAAAAGGAGGATTGCTACCTTCCTGACAATTGGGGCGAGTTGGCAGCACGTTTTGGCCATAACTATTGGGAAAAGGGCGGTCATCGAGACAACTATCCTCAAGTCATCACATCAAAACTACCCATCGAGGTTGTAGAGCAGATTGTAGGCGAGGAGCCCGATAGTGTAGTAACGCATGGCGCTGGCCACTTCGCAGTGGAGTATAATGGCAAGAGAGTCAACATCGTAACTCTTCACACCTGGCCTCAGAAGCACGCATTCCGAGCTAAAGACATTGCGGTGAGTCGAGAGGAGAACGGCGGTGACCACTATCGCCGCAAGGAGATGGAGTACATTTGCACCCACACCATTGGCGAGGAGCCAAATGCCAAGAATGAGATGTGGATTATGACGGGTGATTTCAACTCACGCAGTCGTAAGGATAACCATTTCTATAAGTATGACGAAAACTCAACTGCATTTCTGGTGCACGATTATATTCTGGAGAATACTCCTTATGTAGATATCATCGGTGATAAGTATGCGGGCGAGTTCCACACAACAATACAGGGCAAGGCGCGTATAGATTATGTATATTGCACCCAGCCACTGTATGATCGTATTGTGGAGGCTTACGTCGTAAGAGATGATTACACCGCGACAAATGCGACTCGTGACGAGGGGACAGGATTCTTCTTCCCATCGGATCATTTACCTATTTTGGTGGATTTCGAGATGAAGTAAGCAAATATGTAGCAAGAAAGATATAACAATAAATAAAATATAAAGTATATGGCAAAAAGTTATGAAAATGCCGGTGTAAATCTTGAAGCCGGTTACGAAGTGGTTCGCAGAATCAAGTCGCACGTTGCATCAACATCACGTCCAGGTGTGATGGGTAACATTGGTGCTTTTGGCGGTATGTTCGATTTGGCATCACTTGGCTACAAGGAGCCTATCCTTGTAAGCGGTACTGACGGTGTTGGTACAAAACTTAAGCTCGCATTCGAGATGGACAAGCACGACACTATTGGTATCGACGCTGTGGCAATGTGTGTTAACGACGTGTTGGCACAGGGTGCAGAGCCATTGTTCTTCCTCGACTATGTGGCTGTTGGACACAACGAGCCTACAAAGATTGAGGCTATCGTAGCAAGTGTAGCTGAGGGTTGCCGCCAGTCTGGTTGCGCACTTATCGGTGGTGAGACTGCAGAGATGCCAGGTATGTATGGTGGTGGCGAGTATGATATCGCAGGTTTCACTTGCGGTGTCGTTGAGCGCGAGAAGCTTATCGATGGCTCGAAGGTAAAGGTTGGTGACGTTTTGGTAGGTGTAGCATCAAGCGGTGTTCACTCAAACGGTTTCAGCCTTGTTCGTAAGATTGTTAGCGATAATAACTTCGACCTTCACCAGCCACACGCTGACCTTGGCGAGAAGCCATTGGGCGAGGTATTGCTCACTCCTACACGCATCTACGTAAAGCAGGTATTGGATGTAGTTCGCAATTGCGACGTTCACGGTATCAGCCACATCACTGGTGGTGGTTTCGACGAGAACATTCCACGTATCTTGCGTGATGGTCAGGGTGTTGAGGTTACCGAGGGTAGCTGGGAAATCTTGCCAGTATTCCGTTTCTTGGAGAAGCACGGTGGTGTTGCTCACCGCGAGATGTTTAACATCTTCAATATGGGTATCGGTATGGTTATCGCACTCGACGCATCAGAGGCAGAGAAGGCTATTGAGATTCTGGCATCACACGGCGAGAAGGCATCTATTATCGGTCGCATCGTAGAGGGCGAGGGTGTAACAATCAAATAATCAGGGTGGCACAAAAACGTAAAATAGCAATTTTCGCAAGCGGCAATGGTTCAAATTTCGAGGCCATAGCACGTGCTGCTATCGGTGGCGAGATTGAGGTTGAGGTTGCGCTACTCGTATGCGACAGACCTTCGGCCAGAGTTGTGCAGATTGCTCAGCAGTTGGGTATCGACTCGTTTGTATTCTCGGCAAAGGATTACTCTTCGAAGCAGGAGTTTGAGCAGGAGATTATAAATCGATGCAACGAGGCTGAAGTGGAGCTTATTTGCCTTGCCGGATATATGCGTTTGGTGGGGGAGACTCTGCTCGGAGCATACGAGGGCAAGATTATAAACATTCACCCGTCGCTGTTGCCCGCGTTCAAGGGAAAAGATGCTATTCAACAAGCTTTTGAATATAGAGTGAAGGTGTATGGCTGCACCATACATTATGTGGACAACTCACTCGATGGTGGCAAAATCATAGCACAGAGTGCTATTGCATATGATGGCCACGATATAGAGGAGTTGGAGCAGAAGATTCACTCTGAGGAGCACACCTTATATATTAACACAATTAGAGAATTATTAAATTAGACTCAAATATGAGAGCATTAGTCAGTGTCAGCGATAAGACAGGCGTTGTGGAGTTTGCACAGCAGCTTCGTTCTTTGGGCTGGGAAATTATTGCCACTGGTGGCACAATGAAACTTCTAAGCGATAGCGGCATAGAGGTAATCAACATCAGCGATGTTACAGGCTTCCCTGAAATCTGTGACGGTCGTGTAAAGACTCTTCACCCAAAAGTACACGGTGGTTTGTTGGCTCGCCGTGACGACGAGAGCCACCTTCAGGCACTTAAGGATAACTCAATCGAGTTTATCGATATGGTTTGTGTAAACCTCTATCCATTCCGTCAGACAATTGCAAAGCCAGAAGTTACGATGGAGGATGCTATCGAGAATATCGACATCGGTGGTCCATCAATGTTGCGTTCGGCTGCAAAGAACTACAAGGATGTAACTGTAGTGTGCAACCCTGAGAACTATGCAAAGATTATCGAGGAGATCAAGGCTAACGGTAATACAACCCTTGAGACTCGTTTGCAGCTTTCTGCTGAGGCTTACACTCACACAGCTCAGTATGACTCAATGATTGCAACTTATATGCGTAAGGCTGCAGGCTTGAACGAGAAGCTCTTCTTGGAGTTTGACCTCGTGCAGGGTTTGCGTTATGGCGAGAATCCTCACCAGCAGGCTAAGTTCTATGGTTCAGCAGAGGCGGGTGCTTACTCGTTGGCTAACGCAAAGCAGCTCAACGGTAAGGAGCTTTCATACAACAACATTCAGGACGCTAACGCAGCTTTGTGCATCGTTCGCGAGTTCGACGAGCCATTCTGCGTAGGCTTGAAGCATATGAATCCTTGTGGTGCTGCAATCGGTAGCGATATAGTTGACGCTTGGACTAAGGCTTACGAGGCAGATAAGGTGAGCATCTTCGGCGGTATCGTGGCAGTTAACCGTGAGGTAAACCGCGAAGTTGCTGAGTTGATGAAGCCTATTTTCTTGGAGATTATCATGGCTCCATCATTCTCTGAGGAGGCTTTGGAGGTTCTCTCAACAAAGAAGAACTTGCGTCTCTTGCAGGTTGATATGACTAAGGATGAGAGCGTAGTAAATCAGTATGTAAGCGTAAACGGCGGTTTGCTCGTTCAGGATTTGGACAAGAAGACTGCAGAGGTTACAGCTGAGATGTGTGTAACTGAGGCTAAGCCATCGGCTGAGCAGGTTACTGATCTTAACTTCGGTTGGAGAATAGTTAAGCACGTTAAGTCAAACGCTATCGTTGTAGTTAAGGACGGTCACACTGTAGGTGTAGGTGCTGGTCAGATGAACCGTGTTGGCTCAGCTGAGATTGCACTCAAGCAGGCACAGGCTGCAGGCTTTACTGAGGGATTGGTATTGGCATCTGACGGCTTCTTCCCATTCGATGATACAGTTACATTGGCTTCGCAGTACGGCGTTACAGCTATCGTTCAGCCAGGTGGTAGCGTTCGCGACGAGGATTCTGTAAAGAAGGCCAACGAGTGCGGTATCTCGATGGTATGTACTGGTATGCGTCACTTTAAGCACTAAACCGAGATGAAAGTATTGGTAGTAGGTTCTGGCGGTCGTTGCCACGCTATTGTTGAGGCGTTGAGCAAGTCACCCCAGGTAGAAAAGATTTTTTGCGCTCCGGGCAATGCGGGTATCGCCGCATTGGCCGAGTGCGTAGCAATAAAGGAGACTCAAGTCGAGGAGTTGAAGGAGTTTGCATTGACAAACAACATCGAGCTTACTGTAGCCGGTCCAGAGGTAGCTCTCGAGGCTGGTATTGCAGATGTATTCAAGGCCAATGGCTTGCGTCTGTTCGGTCCTTCTAAGTCAGCAGCACGCATCGAGACCAGCAAACAGTTTGCTAAGGACTTGATGCTCAAGTATGATATTCCAACTGCAACATATGCAACTTTTGAGGATTTTGACGCAGCATTTGAATATGTAAAGGCAGGCTCATTGCCAACTGTACTCAAGTACGATGGTTTGGCAGCTGGTAAGGGTGTTGTTATCGCTGAGACATTGGAGCAGGCAGAGGAGGCTTTGCGCGATATGTTGCAGGACGAGAAGTTCGGCAAGGGCAAGGTGGTTATCGAGGAGTACCTCGAGGGTCCAGAGTTCTCGCTCTTGTGCTTTGTGAATGGCAAGGAGGTATATCCTATGCCTGTAGCACAGGACCACAAGCGCGCATTCGATGGCGACGAGGGTCCAAATACAGGTGGTATGGGTGCATACACAGAGTTGCCATTTATCACTGAGGAGGATCTTGAGTATGCTATGAACAAGATTATGCGTCCCACAGCAGCCGCTATGGTTGAGGAGGGTTGCTCATTCTGCGGCGTGTTGTATGGTGGTTTGATGAAGACCAAGCAGGGCATCAAGGTTATCGAGTTCAATGCTCGTTTTGGTGATCCTGAAACAGAGGTCATCTTGCCACGTATGACAAGCGACATCTGCCAGGTATTCTGCGATGTAGCTGATGGCAAGACTCCAACAATCGAGTGGAACGATATGGCTACACTCGGTATCGTACTCGCATCGAAGGGTTATCCAGGCAGCTACGAGAAGGGTTATGCTATTGAGGGCACTGAGGAGGTTGACGGCTCAATCTATCATATGGGCACAGCTTTGAAGGATGGCAAGTATGTCACATCGGGCGGTCGTGTGATGATTGTCGTATGCCAGGCTCCTACACTTCGCGAAGCACAGCAGAAGGCTGCAGCTGAGGTTGCTAAGATTAAGTGCGACAATCTGTTCCACCGCAATGACATTGGCGATAAGGCTTTTAAATTCTAATACACAAGTAAAACGATGATTATAAACGGAAAAGGGTTGGCTCTCTCACTCAAGCAGGAGATGGCTGCCAACGTAGCCACATTCACCGAGAAATATGGCCGAGTACCTCACTTGGTAGTGATTCTGGTGGGCGAGGACCCAGGTAGCGTATCATACGTTACTGGTAAAGCAAAAGCATCAGAGGAAGTAGGTATCAAAAATACTACAATCCGCAAGGACGCGTCTATCTCGGAGGAGGAGCTTTTGGGTATTATCGCCGAGCTGAACGCTGACAATAGTGTTGACGGCATTTTGGTGCAGTTACCACTTCCAAAGCACATTGACTCAGACAAGGTTATCGCAGCTATCAAGGCCGAAAAAGATGTCGATGGTTTCCACCCTATGAATGTTGCAAACCTCTGGCTCAAGCAGCCTTGCACACTCCCTTGTACACCAAAGGGCATCATCAAGCTCTTGAAGCGTGCCGATGTGGAGATTGCAGGTAAGGATGTTGTGGTTATTGGCCGCAGTAACATTGTGGGCTTGCCAGTATCGAAGCTTTTGCTCAACGAAAACGCAACAGTAACTATCGCTCACAGCCGCACAAAGAACTTGGCTGAGGTAACTCGCCGAGCAGACATCTTGGTTGTTGCCATCGGTCGTCCTAAGTTCGTTACAGCCGATATGGTGAAAGAGGGCGCTGTGGTTATCGACGTGGGTGTAAACCGCGATCCTGAGACTAAGAAGTTGTGTGGTGATGTTGATTTCGCAGCTATCGAGCCTAAGGCAGCTGCCATCACTCCAGTTCCAGGTGGTGTAGGTCCAATGACTATCACTTGCCTTATGGAGAACACTATCGAGTGCTTCTTGCGTAAGATGGAGAAATAGGGTAAAGAGAAACCATAATTTTAGGGCTGTATAACTTATTGGTTATCAGCCCTATTTTTGTTTAAGCATACAATTATTTCAAAAAAATTTTATCGCGTTGTAATTTTTCATCTCTTTTTTGCGACTAATAGAGCAAACAACAAAAGACAATGAAAACCCAAACAAAAGAAGAACTGTTTTGCGATGTGGTACACGCCCACAGAAATATAATATATAAGGTGTGCTACATCTATGCGCCAAAGGGAATGATTGAGGATTACTTTCAAGAGGTAGTTATTAACCTTTGGCAAAGTTTTGACCAATTTGAAGGTCGTAGCAAGCATTCAACGTGGATATATCGTGTTGCACTATACACCTGCATATCGTTTATCCGCCGCAAAGGCCCTGCATCGATTTCCTTATCGTTTGACGTTTCGGCAGATGAGGACCCAGCACTAAGGGAACAACTGGAGGAGCTACACTCAGTAATCAGCCGACTAGGACACATCGACAGAGCCTTGATAGTCTTATGGCTAGAGGGTTATGCCTATGAGGAGATAGCCGAAATCACGGGACTGAGCAAGACAAATGTATCGGTGAAACTTATGCGCGCAAAGAACAAAATAAAAGAGATGTTTAACGCTTAAACTATTACAATTATGGAACTTGAACAATTAAAACAATCGTGGGACAAACTATCCGAGCGACTTGAACGCGAAGAGGTAATGCGTAAACAAGAGCTACGCACAATTGCCGAGAACAAAACCAAATCGTATTGGCACAAAATCAAAATTAACCAATACTTGAGTTGGGTAGTATTGGCAGGCTCTGTGGGAATACTCTTCGCACAAGGTATTCAAGACGACCTATTTTGCTGGATTCTGATTGGTTCTGTTATCGCAATGGATACCATACTCTTCTCTCCAATGTGGAAGATCATCAAGCGGTTGGCCAAATTTGATGCAACCATTGTAGAGCAGGAGCAGATGATTATTCGCTTTGAAAAGTTGTTTGTTCGCAATAACATCATAACAGCGTGTTTCTTGGCATTCGTCTTCACGTATGTTATTATCGAAGCAGTAATTTGTCACTCTGTACTATCTACTGAATGGTGGTTGTGGGTGATTCTGACTTTTATTGGGTCAGCGGTATTAATAGGCTGGCAATACCTACGAGATAAGGACCGAATTGATGAAATTAAGCAGCGAATCACAGCTCTCAAGCATTTTGAGGAGTAAAAAAGAAGGTGTTTCAAGTAATCTTGAAACACCTTTAAATTTATAAATGTGTATAATAAGAGGTATTTTTAGGCGTGCACAGCTCGAAAACCGCAGTTTTCTAATGCGTAAATGAGGATTTGAGAGCAAGCACAACGACAAAAGACCCTTATTAGGCGCATTTATCTTGGCAAAGCCTCTACCTCCAAAGTAGAGTAAGCATTCTCAGCCTTAGCCAAAGCATCCTCGACGCTCTCGCCGCGAGCCAAGATAACACCCATACGACGGTGGCCCTTAACCTCTGGCTTACCGAAGATGCGCACCTGAACGTTTGGCTCAGCCAAAACCTTATCCAAGTTGCCAAATACCACCTTATCGGTATCACCCTCTACAACCACAGCCTTCGATGCTGATGGGCCGAAGAAGTTGATAGATGGGATAGGCAAGCCCAGCACTGCGCGAGCGTGCAATGCAAACTCCGACAAATCCTGAGAAATCATTGTAACCATACCTGTATCGTGTGGACGAGGCGAAACCTCGCTGAACAACACCTTATCGCCACATACGAACAACTCCACGCCGAAGATACCATAACCACCCAAAGCATCGGTAACCTTCTTAGCGATATCCTGCGCCTGAGCAAGAGCTGTCTCGCTCATAGGCTGTGGCTGCCAAGACTCACGATAGTCGCCATCTACCTGATGGTGGCCAATAGGATTGAGGAAGAGTGTACCTCCAGAGTGACGAACAGTGAGGAGTGTAATCTCATAATCGAACTTCACGAAGCCCTCCACGATAACCTCACCGCCTCCGGCACGACCACCCTCCTGGGCAATCTTCCAAGAGTTGTCGGCACCCTCAGGTGTCTTACATACGCTCTGGCCGTGACCTGATGACGACATAATTGGCTTTACTACACAAGGTGTTCCAATCTTCTCGATTGCAGCATCAAACTCCTCGCGAGTAGCAGCAAAGCAGTAAGGAGATGTGGGGATACCCAACTCCTCGGCAGACAACTGACGGATACCCTTACGGTTCATTGTAAGCAGGGTAGCATTGGCTGTAGGAATTACGTTATAACCCTCCTTCTCAAGTGCAACCAATGTAGGAGTAGCGATAGCCTCCACCTCGGGGATAATATAATCGGGCTTCTCGGCCTCAATAATCTCGCGCAGACGCTCTCCGTCCAACATAGAAAGTACATACGAGCGATGAGCCACCTGCATTGCAGGAGCATTCTCATACTTGTCTAATGCGATAACCTCTACACCATATCGTTGAAGTTCCAATGCAACCTCCTTACCCAACTCACCAGAGCCACACAAGATAGCCTTCTTACCAACAGAGGTCATTGGAGTTCCAATCTTTACCATAGTTTATTTCTTTATTAATGTGTAATCAATTATTTCTTACTTCTAACTTATTTACTTTACTTCTTGCGTGCCTCGCAATATGAGCAGCGATAACCATCGGCAGTCTCGTGGAAGAGCTTATCAACATCCTCCCAGTTTGAGATACACATACGGTTACTGCAACGCCAGTCATTATGTACCTGCTCGGGATCGAGACGAGGTGTCTGCGCAGTCTCAGGCGACTCCTTGGCCCACTCCAAAAGGGTATAGATGAGAGCCATACGTACAAACTTACCATTCTCTACCTGACGGAAATATGCAGCACGTGGATCGTTATCCACATCGCGAGTAATCTCATTAACACGTGGCAATGGATGCAAGACAATCATATCCTCCTTTGCAAGCTTCATACGCTCAGGATTGAGAATGAAGCTATCCTTCAAACGCTCAAACTCATCCTCATCCAAGAAACGCTCCTTCTGAACACGAGTCATATAGAGAATATCCAACTCAGGCAATACCTCCTCCATAGTCGTAACCTCGCGTGTTGGAACGTTGTTCTTGTCACACACCTCACGACGGATATATGATGGCAAGCGCAACTCCTCGGGAGCAATCAACACTACGTTGATACCCTCATAGCGAGACAAAGCTTTGATGAGCGAATGAACTGTACGACCAAATTTCAAGTCTCCGCAGAATCCGATTGTAAGGTTGTTCAGACGGCCCTTCTCACGACGAATGGTCAACAAATCAGTCAAGGTCTGAGTAGGGTGGGCATGGCTACCATCACCTGCATTGATAATGGGAACATTAGAGTAGTGCGAAGCCACAAATGGGGCACCCTCTTTGCTATGACGCATAGCGATAATATCGGCAAAGCATCCAATAACACGCACAGTATCGGCCACAGTCTCGCCCTTGCTCACAGATGATGAAGCGGCATCAGAAAAGCCCAACACATTACCACCCAACTCCATCATAGCCGATGTAAAGCTCAAACGGGTACGAGTACTTGGCTCATAGAATAGGGTAGCGAGTTTCTTACCCTTGCACACTTCGCGATACTTCTCGCGGTTATCGATAATATCGAGTGCCGTATTGATGATCTTATCAACTTCGGCAACCGAGATATCAGTTGTATCAATTAAGTGTCTCATAGGACAAATATTTCTTATTTGTTAATCCAGCTCTCGTCTGATGGGTTGTTGCGGAAAGCGATGATTCGTGCGCAATCCTCCTGCTTGATGTAACCCTCCTCAGCAGCAGCCTCTACCAATGCGTCGAGATTTGAAAGTGAGTGGTTCTCAACCTTAGCCTCAGCCATACGGTCGAGACCCTTCTTCATACCATAAGTAAAGATGCTCACAACACCCAATACATCAGCGCCAGCCTCGCGAAGTACGTTCACAACCTCAATACAGCTACCACCAGTTGAAATCAAATCCTCGACAACAACCACCTTCTGGCCCTTCTCCAACTTACCCTCAATCTGGTTAGTACGACCATGATCCTTAGCGCCGCTACGCACATAACCCATAGGCATATCGAGAATCGTAGCCACGATGGCAGCGTGAGCAATACCTGCAGTACTTGTACCCATCAACACCTCACACTCAGGATAATATTTCTTTACCATCTCAGCCAAACCCTTCTCTACGTTATCACGCACACGTGGAGCTGTGAGAGTCAAACGGTTATCACAATAGATAGGGCTCTTGATACCACTTGCCCAAGTGAAGGGCTGCTCTGGGCGCAAAAATACTGCACCGATTGACAACAAATCTTTTGCAATGCTCTTTTCCATAATATATTCTGTTTTAATTATTCAACTTTGATTACTCTGCAAACTCAGCCATACAACGCTTATATGCCGCAACTGGATCAGCAGCCTGAGTGATAGGACGACCTACAACGATGTAGTCGGTACCAATCTCCTTCGCACGCTCTGGAGTGGTAACACGCACCTGGTCGCCAACCTCGCCATCAGCGAAACGAACACCAGGAGTAACAGTAACGAAACTTGCGCCACAAGCCTCCTTAACCATACCAGCCTCCAATGGAGAACATACCACACCATCAAGACCTGCCACCTGAGCATTCTTAGCATAGTGAACGATTGTATCGTTGATTGAGGCATTGATGAGCAGATCCTTCTGCATACGCTCCTCGCTTGTAGATGTAAGCTGAGTAACGGCAATGAGGAGTGGGCGAGTGCCATCGGGGCGAGTGAGGCCCTCCAAAGCAGCCTTCATCATCTCGATAGTACCAGCAGCGTGGAGATTACACATATCCACATCGAGGTTAGAGAGTACTGACATAGCCTTCTTCACTGTGTTTGGAATATCGTGCAACTTGAGATCGAGGAAAATCTTGTGACCACGAGCCTTGATATCGCGCACGATAGCAGGGCCTGCTGCATAATAGAGCTCCATACCAATCTTAACGAATGGCTTACAATCGGTGAACTTGTCGAGGAATGCGAGAGTAGCCTCAGCGCTACTGAAATCGCAAGCAATAATTACATCTCTCTGACTCATAGCTATATACTTTTTGATTTATAATTTTTCACACAACATTGGTGGCATCGATTTTCATCAATACCTTTTCAAAGTGCTAATTTAACAAATTTTAGCGAGAATAACAATAGAAATTCAAAATTACGAAGAATAAATCTTCGTTTCCTCCTCGCGGCTCGGCAAAGCAAGCAAGCTCGCTTTACACTCGTCCGCAGCGTCGGTTCAAAATTCAAAATCTCTTTCTATCACCCACAAAACACTCTTAATTCGCCTCCCCCAAAAAAAGAAGCATATTGTATAATTTCAACACACCAATACACTTTAGCATATATGCAAATAAAAAAAACGATGCCGAAAAGACATCGTTTTTTGTAGCTACATCATATATATATCACTATGCCAACTATGGCCGACAAAACTATAAGAAGTATAGGATTTACCTTCTTATATGATGCGTAGATCGTGACACCAAAAATTATCCAACTCCAATGGTCGATAAAACTGCGGCCATCACTTGACGTGGGAAACATCAACAAAAGTGCAGCCGAGCCAATCATACTTATGATAATGATGCGCATACCACTCATTGCCGCCTTCACATAACGATTGCTCTGCAACATCAGAAAAAATTTTGTAATAAGAATCATCAGCGTCAAAGCAGGCAAACAAACAGCAATAGTCGCTACAACCGAGCCCCAAAATCCAGCAATGCTATAACCGATATATGTAGCGGAGTTGATGGCAATAGGACCTGGAGTCATCTGCGAAATAGCCACGATATCGGTAAACTCGGCATTAGTGAGCCACTGATTCTGCACAACAATCTCGTTCTGGATAAGCGAAAGCATCGCATACCCACCACCAAATCCGAAAAATCCGATTTTCAGATAACTGAGAAATAGTTGCAGATATATCATCGCTTAACCTCCTTTCCACGCAATATCATAACAGCAATACCTGCTATCGCTCCAACAGCAAGCATATATACTGGAGATACACCCCAGTGCCATATGACAAGCGCAATGGCTGCCGAAATTGCGATAAGCCACCAACGCATACCCTTCACAAAACCAATAACAGGAGCAAAGATAAGGCCCACAACAGCAGGACGCATACCCTTGAATGCAGCATCAACAATCTCGTTTTCACGTATCTGCGAAAAGAATATCGCAACAATTAGAATTATTACAAACGACGGCATCACCACACCAAGCAACGCCGCCAAAGCCCCTGCATAACCATACATTTTATACCCCACGAATACCGATGTATTGAGTGATATTGGGCCAGGAGCCGATTGCGCCAACGTCAGCAGATCTAAAAAATCTTTCTCCTCAATCCATCGACGTCGCTCAATCACTTCGTTTTGGATAATAGATATCATTGCATATCCGCCGCCGAAGGTGAATAGACCAATCTTGAAAAAAGAGGAAAAAAGTGTATAATATTTCTGCATCGTTTTGCTATATTTATAGACATCGGGACGATTACTCAACACTACTTCTGACGCGTAAAGCGACAAAATGTACCCAATGGAAGCTCTTTATCGAATCTATCCTTAAAGTAGAGCTCACCAAACTCTTCGTGGCCAGTGTGTTTGAAGCACTGACGCAAAGCTGTACGGGCCAACAGAGCAGACAAGCCCATAGAGTAGAGGTTCAACACCAAAAATCCACTCTCTTTATTGAGCAATGATGCGCAACATTCCAACATCTCGCCGATATTCTCTTCCAGCACCCACTTCTCGCCATTGGCACCACGACCATAGGCGGGAGGATCAAGAATAATACCATCATAAACATTACCTCGACGTACCTCACGACGCACAAACTTGAGCGCATCCTCGACAATCCAACGCACACCCTCCAGACCGCTGCTCTCCATATTTTCACGCGACCAGCTTACGACCTGCTTGACAGAATCAACGTGGGTAACATCGGCGCCAGCCGAACGGGCAGCCAGCGTTGCACCTCCCGTATAGGCAAAGAGATTAAGCACCTTTGGCTTAACGCCTGATGCCTTCTGGCGCTCTATACAATCGTAGATAAAATTCCAGTTAGCAGCCTGCTCGGGGAAGATTCCAACGTGCTTGAACGATGTGAGGCCCAGGCGCATACGCAATTTCATCTGCTTGTAACCATACTCCACCTGCCAACGGTCGGGCATCTGTGGTTTGTTGTGCCACTCACCACGCTCATCGTTCTTCGACGACGCAGTACGCATAAACGACGCATGAGCCAAATTGCGCCACTCCTGCTCGCTCATCGACTTATGCCAAATAGCTTGAGGCTCAGGTCGACGTGTGATATAGTTTCCGAAGCGTTCCAACTTCTCGAAATCACCCGAATCTATTAATTCATAGTCGGGGAAGTGGGGAGTAAGTAATTGAGTCATATAGATTTTACTTATTTATCTGGGTATTATTGCTACTACAATCAATGAGCGACATCTCGCATCGTTTGCAGTCAAATTTCAATTGATAGCGTGCCGTACCATGCTCAATAAAAAGCTCCGATTGAAGCTTAGGATTATGCTTCAGACACTGTCCAATCTCTCGACGTATGCAGTAGCTCGAAATCATCACGCGCTCGCCGAGGGTTGGTTTCGTCTCCAACGCCTGCTCGATATTTTGCACCTGATGTTTCTCATAGAAACCACGTGAAAGGCGGTTTATAACATTCTCATAACGAGTGACAATGGGATATGGATATTTGGCCGAGTAATCATCTGTGAGAATATTGTGCGAAATAGGTTGCGAGATTCGTTTTTGACGCAGCTGCTCCAAAGCCTCGCGACGCATATCGCTGATAATTGAAGCCGGCACAAAATTTTCCGCACCTTCCACATCTACCGAAGAGATTGAGAATATAGTGCCACCACTCTTGGCTATCTGGCGCCGAACTGTTTCGACCATTTTTTCAGGTGAAGAGGCAGGCTGAGATTCATACTCCTTGCGGATGGTTATATCCACACCCTCACAGTCGGTAATAGTGAGTACGCACTCGCTTGCACTAATCGTAAATTGGGCCTTTGCGTCGATAACACGACACGTACGGCTACGATTGAGAGCCGTACTGAACGTATGGTCGTAGTTGCGATATATGTCGACACCCCTCACGATTGAATCCATTCTATTGGGTTCTATAACACCATTTGCCACTTTATTGATATTTGTACCGACCAATTCTCCATTACTAAGGATACAGATGCCATCGGCAGCAGAAACATCGGCACTTCTATCGAGTCTAAAGCCATTGCGCTCAACACTTTTCACTCGTCCAAGATACTCTCCAATAGCTTTAGGGGTATCGAGTGATGCCACATCTGCCTGCTTGCCGTAAAACATATATTGTGATGCTCCTCGAGTAAAACTCTTGGCAGGATTTGGCGTAAAGTCAAACTTACTTTCGCCAACAGATGGACGTTTGACATCTGGACGGCGTGCGATAATCTCATCGAGACATCGACGATAGTGACCAACAACATTCTTTATGTATCGCAAATCCTTCAATCGGCCCTCAATCTTGAGCGACGAAATACCTGCGTCAATCAACTCCTCGAGCGACTGCGACAAATCAAGATCACGCACTGAAAGCAAATGCTTACCAGCCATAATAGTACGACCCGTTGCATCTTTCAAATCGTATGGCAAACGGCAAGGTTGAGAGCACTCGCCACGATTTCCACTACGAGATGAGGTAGAGCGGGAAAGGAAGCAACGCCCACTGTGTCCAACACAGATAGCTCCATGAACAAAGCACTCCAACTCAACATCAGTTGCTGCTCTGATAGCCTTGATTTGCTCCAACGAAAGAGATCGTTCCAATATAACTCGAGAAAATCCGCTTTGCTGCAAAAATGCGACACCCTCGGGGGTGGTATTACCCACCTGGGTAGATGCGTGCAACTCGATGGGAAGATTCATCTCTCGATAGGCCATATCCTGCACAATAAGCGCATCAACGCCAGCCTCAATCAACTGACGAGCTTGTAATTCAGCAGCCTCCAGTTCATCATCATAAAGTAGGGTATTGAGTGTGGTATGTACCCTTACTCCGTATTGATGAGCATACTCCACCGCACGAGCAATATCCTCGATAGAATTGGTTGCCGCATGGCGTGCACCGAAACGCACTCCGCCCATATAGAGCGCATCGGCTCCGTAATCTACGGCAGCACGTGCAGCTTCAAGATTCTTTGCTGGCGAGAGCAGTTCAATTGTGCTAATTTTCATACGACCTATATTTTGTTGCAAAAATAGCGAAAGAATGTGGAAAAATTGTGATTTATCCCACTCTTTTTGTATTCGAACCTATTTTACACAAAAAAAAGCAGTATAAAAAAGAGTGAAGAATTGAGATTTTTTATAACTTTGCAAATCGTAAACCAAAAAATATACAGAGGTTATGTTGACATTGAAGCAACTCAGAGATGATAAGCAGTTGGCAATCGCACGCCTTGCAAAGAAGGGTGTTGATGCAGCTCCTATTATTGCAAAGATAGAGGAATTAGATGATAAGCGTAAGGCTATCCAGTCAGAATTGGATAATTGCCTTGCTGAGCAAAATAAAGCCGCTAAGCAAATTGGCGCGTTGATGGGCCAGGGCAAGCGCGACGAGGCTGAGCAGATGAAGCAGCAGGTGGCTGCATTGAAGGCTCGTTCGGCTGAGCTTTCAGAGGAGCATCAGAGCGTTAGCTCGGAGTTGCAGTCACAGATTGTTTTGTTGCCTAACTTCCCAGCAGAGATTGTACCAGAGGGTAAGACAGCCGAGGATAATGTGGTGGTAAAACTCGTTGAGAACTATCAGGAGTTGCCAGCTAATCCACAGCCTCACTGGGAGTTGGCACGTAAGTATGATATCATCGATTTCGATTTGGGTGTAAAGCTTACAGGTGCTGGTTTCCCGGTATATAAGGGTCAGGGTGCTCGTTTGCAGCGTGCTTTGATTAACTACTTCCTCGACTGTAATACAAAGGCTGGCTACCAGGAGGTTGAGCCTCCTGTAATGGTAAACGAGGCTTCAGGTTTTGGTACTGGTCAGTTGCCTGACAAGGAGGGTCAGATGTATCACGCTACTGCTGATAACTTCTACCTTGTTCCAACAGCAGAGGTTCCTGTAACAAACATCTTCCGCGATGTTATCCTTGATGAGAAGGAGTTCCCTGTGAAGATGACAGCTTACACTCCTTGCTTCCGCCGCGAGGCTGGTTCTTATGGTAAGGACGTGCGTGGTTTGAACCGTTTGCACCAGTTCGACAAGGTTGAGATCGTGCAGTTGGCATTGCCAGAAAAGTCGTATGAGGCTTTGGTTGGTATGGTTGCTCACGTTGAGTCTATCGTAGCATCACTCGGTTTGCCATATCGCATCTTGCGTCTTTGTGGTGGTGACATGTCGTTCACATCTGCTTTGACTTATGACTTTGAGGTATACTCTCAGGCTCAGAACCGTTGGTTGGAGGTATCATCAGTATCGAACTTCGAGTCTTTCCAGGCCAACCGTTTGAAATTGCGTTACCGCGATGCTAACAAGAAGACACAGTTGGCTCACACCTTGAACGGATCTTCACTGGCCTTGCCTCGAATTGTGGCAGCATTGTTGGAGAACTACCAGACCGAGGAGGGAATCCGCATACCAGAGGCTCTTATTCCTTACACAGGTTTTGATATTATCAAATAAAATACTATATTTGCAATAGGAACATTTTTTTAACTCAAATAAAACAAACAAAATTATGGCTTACAAAATTTCAGATGCGTGTGTAGCGTGTGGTACTTGCATCGACGAGTGCCCCGTAGAGGCTATTTCAGCTGGTGATATCTATGTTATCGACCCTGATAAGTGTATCGATTGCGGTACTTGTGCAGGTGTTTGCCCAAGCGAGGCTATCTCTGCCGAGTAATTGAAATAACCGAAAGAAAAAGAGTGCATCCAAAGAGTTTTTGGATGCACTCTTTTTATATTTCTTACAAGATGACAACAAACGGATATGACACAAAAAAATAGATTGCCTTGTGGCAACCTATTTTATATCGAGTAGGAGATATATTTTACTTCAACTCCTTTGCCTCTGTTGATTTTGCTTCAACCGAAGTATTCTCAAGTTTGCGGGTGTCGTCGTACATTGCTGGACGGCGTCTATTACCCTGAACATCTAATGGAATCTGTCCACCTTTCTGAAACTCCTTCGCCGGCATCTGCATCTGAGGTTGTAACTGACTACGCTGAGCTCGAGATTGGCCCTGCATATATGGATTAAACTGTCCGCCTATATTACGCTGCATAGGGCAGAAACCACGCTGTGGCATTTTACCACGATACTGACCACCTCTCATCATGCGAGGCTGATTACGCTGCTGCTCATAACGCTCATACTGGGCCTCATTAAGAATCTTCTTCATATCAGCACTCATCTGCGCCTGCTCCTTCTTAATCTCATGCATGCGAGCAATCTGCTTCTGAGCTCTTTTTAGACAGAGCTTATATACTTTGTCATACTGATCATTGCCAAGAAGCAACTGGTGCCTCATGCGGTCTGCCTGTATTTTTGCCATCTGCTCAGCAGTAGGAGCCTGCTTTGAAGCTAGCTGCTTACTCTCTACCTGTTGCGCTAAGGCTGCGCTAACCGACAATGCTGCGAATAGGATAAAAAGTGACTTTTTCATACTAAATTATTGCTTAGTGATTCAACTTCTGGTTTTGTTGTTACAAAGTTAACCACAAATTCATAGGATTGTACTCAGCTCTCGGTGAATCGACATTTGTTACGGATGAACTGACCATTTATGGGGAGGAACAATCGCAACAAATCATTCGCGAGGGCTCTTATCGACAAGTATTGAAACTATCGCTCACACTTTTTACCAATAAGATTCATCACACCGTCGATAAAGCACATAGGGTGTGATGGCGTTCCAGGAACCCACAAATCGACGTCGTGTGAATCTAAGAACGAGCGGTCAACAGCTTTGCTCTGAGCAAACAAACCACCCGAACAAGCCTCTGAACCGCACACTATCACGACCTTTGGATCGGGTACAGCATCGTAGCATATCTGCAATGGCTCTGCCATAGCTTTAGAGATAGGTCCAGTGATTACGACACCATCACTATGACGAGGTGATGCCACAAAATCTACTCCAAAACGACCAAAATCGAAGTTAACATTACCCGTTGCATTGAGCTCCATCTCAACCGATGCATCACCAGCAGCTGACACCTGTCTAAGTTTTAAAGCCTTACCAAAGAGTTTGCGAACAATGGGGCGTACAGCCTCATGATGAAACTCCACACATTTGCTCTCTGGTGTTATAATCAGGGCCTCACGCTTGGTGGTAGCCATCTTATAATCGTTAGTAAAGCGAATATTATTAGGGGCCTGCAGGGCACACTCACCGCAGAAGAGACACTTACCCAAATCCAATGAGAATGGAGCCACCGAAATCGCATTCGTTGGACAAAGTTTGGCTGCGGCCTCCACCTGTGACATATCATCGGTAGGGGTCAGTTCAGGACGACCACGAAACTCCTCGCTAAGTGTTACATCGTTAAGATTGGGGATATATTGTACCCCGTGACTACGCAGTACCTTAATCTTCGGTGTAATCATAACTATTTATATTGTTAATTTTTTGCTACTTAATAAATCACTAGGGCTACAAATCATGGCCACAATAAGAGAGGTTGAAGCTCTTGTTACAGATTGGGAAGTCCGAAATTCCCTCACCACGAACAGCCAATGCCAAAGCCAACCAGTTGTGAAGGCTTGGCTCCTTGACTTTGTAGGTTGCAATTTGACCATTCTTATCGGTGATAGCGACGTGACATATCTCACCGCGCCAACCCTCGACAAGAGCAAATGAGAACGAATCGGCCGCAAGGGCTGAATTGTAGTCAGGACGTGAATACTCCTCAGACACCTCGTATGACTCAAGAATCTGCTTGATATACTCTGCCGACTGCAACACTTCATTAGCTCGCACCATCAAACGCGACATTACATCACCGTGTTGCTTCACAACGCTCTGATGTTTAATATCCTCAAGTGTGAAACCGCCAAATGGATGAGAGATACGAATATCTCGCTTCAGGCCGCTGGCACGAGCCGCCATACCTACACCTCCTATACGTTGCATCTCGCTCTTTGGCACGATACCACACTCCTCGAATCTAGCTAAGATAGTAGGGGAGCTTTTTATATCGTTACGCACCTCGGCATAGCGACGACTAATCTCAGCCACATTATCGAGAATCATCTTTCGCTTAGCCTCAGTAAGTGGTTTATTAGTTCCGAATGGACGAATCATACCTTTACCGAAACGGTTGCCACACCAGGCTTGAGTGGTATTAATGGTGAGTGTACGCAATGCCTCACATGCCACCTGACCCAACTGATAACCAATATCCATCGACAATGCTCCGGTATCGGCAATATGCATAGCCATACGCTCAAGCTCCAATGCAACAGCACGCTCCTTTGCAAGATTCTGTGACACACTCTTGTTCGAAAGTTTCTCCACAACATTGGCAAAAACTGTTGCATGAGCTACTGCGCTATCTCCTGCTATAGACTCCGAAAGCAGAGTTTGACAAAGACGATTCTCTGTCGATGAGAACTCTTTCTCAACTCCTCTGTGCTGATAACCCAAAGCTATCTCAAGGTGGAGTACGTTCTCACCATTGCAAATAAAACGGAATGCTCCTGGCTCGATAATACCTGCGTGAATAGGACCCACATTTACCTCATGCAGAGACTCTCCCTCGATGGTATAAAATGGATAAGTATCGATAGTGGAGTTACGATTGCGACGGTCATATGAGAATCGCAACGGCTTATTCCAAGGATTGGAGTCAAACTCCACATTATAAAGCTCCGATATCTCACGCTCAAATGGGTGTACAGCTGGATATACAGCTGTGAGCGATGGCAGAGCCACATCCTCATAGTAATCCATTGCAAACGACGAAATCATCACTTTATGTTGTTCATCATCAAGCAATATAAGGAAGAACTTCAAGCGGTTTCCATCGGGAGTAGCAAAATAGTGTGCTATGTGATATCGCTCCTCGTGCAATCGTTTTTTAAGATCGTTGTACAAGGCTGCGTATTCCACCTCGGGAATATCGGCCAACGCAACGGCACTTGAGGTATTATCTGTGATATAGTATATCATAATTTAGAATGTTGCGATTTTACTAATAAGTTGTACAAGTGGCTCTGGCTGCCATAATCCCAAAATAATAGCTCCGATTAGCAAGGTCAGTGCACTAAACGACAATCTACGATTGACATTAGACAGGTGCAATTCATCCTGATTGGGCTGGTAGCAGAGCTTGATAATGCGCTGGCAGATAGAGTAGATAACCACACACAACAAGAACATCATCACCACCATCAACCACCATTTGCCATCGGCAATTGTCTGCGAGAGAATCATTAGCTCCGAAATGAAAAGTGGCGAAGGTGGAAATGCCAATACTACGACCATTCCTGCCATCAGAGCGATAGCTCCAATCTTGTTAATGTTAATGTAGTCACCAATGCGGTTAATACGGTAGCTGTTGTAGATATGGCGCACAATACCTATCTGCAGGAAGAGGCTGCTCTTTATAAAAGTATGGCATACGACATGGAACAAAGCTGCCCACACACCTACACCGCCAATACCCAAGCCGATTGCTACAATACCCATATTCTCTACAGTAGAGTATGAGAGGAATCGCTTATAGTTGTTTGTTCGGCGCAGGAACAAAGCTCCAACCACCAAACTTGCAATACCGGTGATGAGCATCACATTGCGAATCCAATCAATTAGTATGGTATCCGCATAGAGTCGATAAATACGGAAGATTGCCAAAAATCCTGCATTTACCAAGCCTGTCGAGATAAGCGCAGAGGCCGGTGCAGGAGCCGCAAAGTTAGCATCGACACCAATTGTGTAAAGAGGAAATATCTCCATCTTGCAGCTGTAACCTGTGAGGATAAGCACAAAAGCTACTTTAAGATACAGGGGATTACCCTCAGCAATAAGACTACCCATCTGCTCATAGTTGAGAGAGTTGTTCGATGCAGCCGCAGCCAGCAGCAAAATACCGAGGTAAGCAATGGCAATACCCGTAGAGCAAACAAACAAATATTTCCAAGTAGCCTCCAAAGTATCCTTCGAATGACGATGATAGAGAATACCTGCAGCACAAAGTGTTGTGGTCTCCATCAAAATCCAAGTTATGGCTATGTTGTTAGCAAAATACACTCCGGTAATAGCCGTAATAAGCAGCATCAGCAGAGCGAAGTAACGCTTATAATCCTGCAGAGTGTCATCTTTGAGATACTCCTTTGAATGGATAATCACGAATGTTGCCACGATAGCCAACAGAACATAAAAGAGTGTTCCAATCTCATCAAACGAGAAGAATTGACCTGATGTACTAAGGTATGCACCTCGCAAAAACAATCTCTCAGCAAAGATTGCGTGAACGGCTACATACGCTCCGCACAAACCGTGAACAGCCCTTCGACTCTTCACGAAGAAAGTGGCTGCAGCAATAGCAAGCCAAAGTACAAAGAAGAAATATATCATCGTATTAATCTTTTACGTGAGTTAATGAATCACTATCGTTGGTGTGAATCTGATCATCGACCTTAGTCATAAACAATCCAAGCATAAGCACCGACATAAGGATATCGAGCATAATAGCCATATTGATAAGCAAAGGCATCTCTACACCGATAGCCATAGAGAAGAGGAATACACCATTCTCGATAACAAGAAAACCTACCATATGGGTAAAGATGCGAGAACGCAAAACTATCAATATCAAACCGCTAAGCATAGCATAAAGCGCAACCCCAAAGAAGACCATGTGAATCGACGAGTCGGCCACATAGTAAGTTGTAAGAGCACTTACAACCATCGCAGCGATTGAGAGAATCAGCGAATTAAACTGCGATGCACCAGTCGAGGCTATACGATTGATTTTGGTCTGACGGATAACCTTTGTCAAAATTGCAGGCACAATTAATGCCTTGAAAATGAGTGTTTCGAGTATGATAAACGACAGTTCTACCCAGTCCAATGTGTGAAGTTGCAACAACGCAATACCCAACAAAAGCCAACCTTGCACAGCTATAAGTGAGGCATAGTTGCGGAATCGCTCGGCTATCGAAAGATAGATGAGCGTCATTACATAGAGTATAATTAATGTGAGTAGCATCTCTTATATATTTATATTAAGTTGCAAAAGGTAGCCAATAAAGTAAATCAAAGCTGCCAATGCCGAAATAGTTACAATAAATGTGGTGTTACGTACCAATTTGTTACGAGCCTGCGTAGACTCTACAACACCTACTGACAAACCTGTAAGCAGAATTGCAAGTGGCACAGCAAACCACCAATGGAAACAGCAAGTTGCAGCAATAGCGTTGGCGGCAATCATCGAGAAGCAGGCAGTCTTCAACCAACCGGCAATCTGAATCATAGCCATATCTATACCCGAATAATCAAGGCACATAACCTCGTGAATCATCGTAAGCTCGAGGTGAGTACGAGGGTCATCAACTGGCACTCGACCAGACTCAACGAATGTGATCTTCACAAAAAGGAATGCTGTAAGCAGCATAATAATTGAATGGTGCAGGTTGAAGGTCTGCTCGTGCTCAAAGATATCGGCAAACGATGTGTATCCACAGAACATAGCCAGCGTTGCAAATCCAATCATCAGAGCAGGCTCAATCAATGCTCCATACAAAGCCTCACGAGCAGCTCCCATACCCTCGAATGAGCTACCGGTATCCATTGCTGCTAAAATAATAGCCACACGTGCCAATGCCAGAGTGTAGGCAAAACAGATTACGTCGCCATCAAACGAGATAAGAGGGTAGAGATCGGCCACTGGCATAAACAACATAGCCACAACTGCCGCACCCAAATAAACGGCTGGAGCGATACGGAACAGAATAGTAGTGGTTGGAGAATATACCGAGCCTTTGTTTAAAAGTAGTTTTACATTATAAAGGTGCTGCGCAAGACGTGGTCCTTTACGGCCAGCCAATATCGAGCGAGTACGATTAATCACTCCCGGAATAGAGAGTGCTACTATGAGTATAAGTAGTGTATTAAGTGCTATTGCTCCCATATCCTATATCAAATTTAAGAGTGACAAAACGAAAATAAGCATCAGGAACAACAATGCAAAGAGGATGTAGTTGTTGATTTTTCCTGTACGCAGAGCCATTATGCGCTTGTTGATGATGTAGAGTAACTCCACCCACCAAGCAGCAAACAGACGGTCGATCTTATCCTTGTGGCGCACGTTGTAGTTATGCGACGATGGAAAAATCTCACTCTTGCTCACACGACGACCCTCGACGGTATTTTGAGTAAGATTTGTAGCTACAGACTCCAATCCCTCAGAGAACGACTCTCCAGTGTATTGCATACGGATATTTGGCGAAGTGAATCCGCATCCCCAAGTTGGACCCTGAGATATAGTGCGTTTGCTCTGGGCACGGCTCTTGAGTTTATAAAGCAAAGCCACCACAATAATCAGCAACCAGGCTGTAAGTGACACTTTGGCAAGTGTAGGACAGATGTAACCATCAAATATCGATACCGACGAACCCGAAAGTTCCATAGAGATCTTCTCGATAATCGAGATCGCATACTGAGGTATAACACCAATCAGTATAATTCCCGCAGCGGGAATAGCCATAGCTCCAATTCTAAAGTTATCAACCTCCTCAGCCTCTGCTACATGATGATCACGTGGAGAGCCAAGGAATACGGTACTATAGAGCTTTGTGAATGCCAAAACTACGACACCACCAATAAGTGCAAGCGAGAGGATTCCCGCAGCCGAAGCGAGTGAATCAACTCCATCGCGCACACTATTGAACATTCCCAGATATATGAGGAACTCGCCAACAAAACCATTGAGCGGTGGCAAAGCGCAAATAGCGATTGTCGCTACAAGGAACAAAATGGCTGTTACAGGCATACTCTTGGCAACACCTCCAAAACGGTCAAGCAGCGTAGTATGCATCTGAGAGTAGATATTTCCAGCACCAAAGAATAGCAACGACTTGAAAAGTGAGTGGTTGATAGTATGCATCAAAGCTCCGCACAATGCCAGCGTAGCTACCACGTCGTTACCTGACGAGCGGGCAATTGTCGATATTCCCAAACCGATGAAGATGACACCGATGTTCTCGATGCTGGAATAGGCAAGCAGACGCTTCACATCGTTTTGCACGGCTGCCAAAATCACACCCCATAAGCCTGTAACAACTCCCACTGAAAGCAAAATGATACCAACAGTATGCAACTCCGAGACGTTTGAGATCTGCCATACCACGCGCATAATACCATATACACCGGTTTTAATCATCACACCCGACATAATAGCCGAGACGTGCGATGGTGCAGCTGGATGGGCCTCAGGAAGCCAAACGTGCATAGGGAACAAACCCGCCTTCATACCAAATCCCACAAGGAATAGGAGAAGCAGTAGTATAGTCTTACCCTGACTGAAGCAGAGAGGCAAAGCTTCGAACGATGCTGAGCCACAGCTCACGTAAGCTGTGGTAAATCCTGCAACGAGAAATACAAAGCCTATATGCATCATCACCAGATATGCCAACGCAGCACGCATAACCTCAGCTCGCTGTGCATCAAACAAAATCAGGATAAACGATGCTATAGTCATAAGTTCCCAAGCCAAAAGGAACGAAAAACCTCCGCTCGACATCACCACCATCATCATCGAAATAATAAGAATGGCCAACGCAGCATAATGAAGCGAGATATGCGCAGGTGATTTTTTGTCGAGATAGTGCTGCAGGTATCCCTTTGAATAGATAAGTGTGGCTACGCCAGCAACACCTATAATCAGCAAAAAGATGGCTGTCAGCGAATCGATTGATAGTGATTCGTTTCCAAATATTGGACCGACCATCTCAGTAAGTGTAAAATCCCCAGCTCCTGTGAGTGCTGCTATAGATGGTACAGCCAAAGCTACGGCCACAATTGACACAATAGCTGTTGTGACCCACACCTTAGCACGCAGTGGAGCAAAGAATATCAGCGCCACCGACAGAGTGAGAAATAATAAAAAATAGAGATAAAACATTTAAACAGTAATATATGTTTAACAAATTTGATTCCTTCTCGAATCGGACACAGTTAGTTATCTATCCACCCCGAAGACACAATAGCCTCGCAAAAGCAACAGCCCGACATCGGCTACAAGGAGTTAACAACTGCCGTCATAATTGTTGCAGTAAGAGCTGCTGTCTCGGTACGCAAACGCTGATTTCCGAGAGAGATTGGCTCAAACCCATTTTCGAGTGCAAAATTAATCTCTTCTGGCGAAAAATCACCTTCTGGGCCAATTAAAATTAAAATATTTTCAGTTTTTTTAATAACTGACGGCAGATATGATTTCTCTTTACCCACATTCGCGCAGTGAGCTATGAATTTTTGACCCTCGAAAGGAGCTTGAATCAGTTTGCGTAATGGAGTCAACTCATCCAACTCAGGATGATAGGCCTTAAGCGACTGCTTAACCGCCGAAGTGATGACACGCATCTCTCGGTCGTGTTTGATGATGCGTCGCTCGCTATGTTCGCATTCGATTGGCACAAAACGTGTTACACCAACCTCGGTAGCTTTCTCCAAAAACCACTCATATCGTTCTATATTCTTAGTTGGAGCCACCGCCATAGTTAGCGAATAGGGCATCTTATCATACTCGCTTTGAGTACTTTCAATTTTAACGGTGCAGTGGTGCTGATGAGCCTCCACAATTTGGCAAAGGTGAAGATTACCTCGGCCGTCGGTAATATGAAGTTTATCGCCAATGCCCAAACGAAGTACACGGACACAATGTTTCGACTCCTCTTCGCCCAAAGTGTATAGGGGTGGAGTGATATCAGGTGCATAAAATAGTTGCATAACTTTCAGTTAAATATTATCTTTGCAAAGATATTAAATATATGTAACTAATGAAACGCTTTTTACGTTTATTCGCATTTGCGATGTTGATTATGACACTATCAGCTTGTAAAAATAGTGCTACTGTAGTAGACAACCCATTTTTTGAGCCTGAATGGAACACACCATATGGCGTTCCACCATTCGACCGTATCGAATTCAAACACTACGAGCCAGCCTTCGAACAAGGCATGTCGCTACACAACGAGGAGATTGCTCGTATAATAGAATCAAACGACGAGCCAACATTCGAAAACACCATTTTGGCATTCGACAACTCTGGCGAGATGTTATGGCGAGTGGCCACTGTATTTGGTATGCTCGAGGCTGCTGAGACTAGCGAGCAGATGCAGGATTTATCGGCAGAGATAATGCCTCGACTGGCTGCCCATAGCGACTCATTCTTGATGAACGATAAACTTTTTGCAAAAGTAAAGTCGGTCTACGAACGTCGCAATGCGATGAACCTTAACGACGAGCAGAAGCGTCTTACCGAAAAGACCTACAACGATTTTGTCCGCTCTGGAGCCCTGCTTTCAACCGAGCAGAAGAGTCGTTTAATGGAGATTAACGAGCAACTATCATCTCACAGCGTAGCATTTGGTAGAAATCTTCTCGCCGAGACCAATAATTACGTACTGGAACTGTCACGAGATGATTTGACAGGAGTTCCAGGAGCAGTTCGTGAGACAGCGAGTGATTTGGCTAAGTCTAAGGGTAAAGAGGGTAGTTATATGTTCACCTTGCACGAGCCAAGCCGCATTCCACTTTTGACCTATGCCAAAAATCGCGAAGTGAGAGAGAAAATATTCAAAGCCTATATTTCTCGAGGTTCTAATGGCAATGAATACGACAATCGTGAATTGGTTGCCGACATGGCCCGTCTGCGTTGCGAGAAGGCCAAACTTCTTGGATTCAACAGCTATGCCGACTATGTTACAGCCAACGAAATGGCAGGCTCTTCGGCTGCTGTCTATGAGCTATTGGAGGGTGTTTGGACCCCAGCTTTAGCAAAAGCCAAGGAGGAGCTAGTAAAAATGGAGACTATGTTTGCGCGCGAAGAGGGTAGCAATGCCAAGTTTGAAGCTTGGGATTGGTGGTACTATGCCGAGAAGTTACGCAAATCTGAATACAACCTCGAAGAGGAGACTGTACGTCAATATCTATCACTAAACAATGTAAAAAGTGGAATCTTCTTCCTCGCTAACAGATTGTACAACATTACATTCCGCCCACTAAAAGCTCCATCATACCATACCGAATGTGAGGTATATGAGGTTATCGACAACAACGACAAACCTTTGGGAGTTCTATATTTCGACCTTCACCCAAGAGAGGGAAAAAGCAGTGGAGCATGGTGTGGCACATACGTTGACCAAAGCTACAAAGATGGCCAGCGTGTTTGTCCTGTAGTAAGTATCGTATGCAACTTCACACGCCCCGTGGGTAGCACTCCAGCATTACTCTCGATTGACGAAACTGAAACATTGTTCCACGAATTTGGCCACGCATTGCATAGCCTTTTCGCAGAGGTAAAATACAAGGGCTTGGCAAATGTAGAGGGTGATTTCGTAGAGCTACCTTCTCAGATTATGGAAAATTGGGCATTTGCACCCGAGATGCTGCGTCAATATGCAGTACATTATCGAACAGGCGAGGTCATCCCCGATGAGATAATCAACAAGATTAGCAAAGCATCAAAATTCAACGAGGGCTTCGCTACAACCGAGCTTGTAGCTGCAGCCTTGGCTGATTTGGATATCCACTCGTTGCAGAGCGCTGATAAGATTGACGTTATGAAGTTTGAGCGCAATGCCTTAACCGATAAGCGAGGCCTTATCCCACAGATCGAGCCACGATACCATTACACATATTTCAGCCATATATTTAATGGCGGTTACTCGGCTGGTTACTACTTCTACACCTGGGCCGAAGTACTCGACAAAGATGCTTATCAGGCATTTATAGAGAGTGGCGATATGTTTAGTAGCGATGTAGCGAACCGTTTCCGCAAGGAAATTTTATCTCGTGGCGGCACACGCAAGGGTATGGATATGTATCGTGCATTTAGAGGCACAGACCCCGACAAGAATGCTATGCTTATTGCTCGAGGATTGATCGACGCCGAAGAGGTTGCTGATAATGAAACATCGGCTCAGCAAGAACATATTCACATCGACACCAGAGCATTAGCTCGCCAGCGTGCCGAGCGTTCACGTCGCCAGCGTGCCGAGGCTAAAATCAAGGCAGACTCCGCAGCTACAGCCGATTCATTAGCTAAAGCCGAGGAGCAACAAAAAGAGCAGGCATCGTCGCTTAAGCAGATTTTTGAGTAGAGTCAAAGGCCTAGATACCCTTCTTGGGAAAGATACAAACTTGAATAAATGTAAAAACCAAATAAAAGAAAATATGAAAAAACTATTTTTAATGATGACATTAAGTGCATTATTGGCAGGTTGTGGCGATGGTATGCCTGTGCCTGTACTTCCTGAAATTGACAAATCCAATCCATTATTGGCTGACTGGGAGACTCCATACGCCACACCTCCATTCGACAAGATTGAGATTTCACACTATGAGCCTGCATTCGATGCAGCTATCGCCGTATCGCGTGCCGAGATTGAAGCTATTGTAAACAACCCCGCAAAGCCAACATTCAAAAATACTATTGTGGCTATGGAGCGTCAGGGCGAATTGCTCGGTCGTATTGGTGGAATTTTTTACAACTTGCGAGAGGCTAACACATCTGACGAGTTGGATGCTATTGCATTGCGAATCCAGCCTAAGATGACTGAGTTGAGCAACGATATCGCACTCAATCCACAGCTTTTTGAGCGTGTAAAGGCTGTTTACGAGGGTTCTCGCCGAGGTCTATCGGAGACTGACGTGAAGCTTTTGGAGGATACCTACAAGGGCTTTGCTCGCTCGGGTGCAGCATTGTCAGACGAGGATAAGGAGCTGTATCGCAAGTATACATCTGAGCTTTCGGAGGCTACTTTGCTTTTTGGTCAGAACGCTTTATCTGCAACAAATGCATTTGCAATCAACATCACCAAGGCTGCGCAGGTGGCCGAGTTGCCAGCATTCGTTAAGGAGTCGATGGCTGCTGATGCCAAGGCTCGTAGCGAGAAGGGCTGGACCGTTACATTGAAGGCTCCAAGCTATGTGCCTTTTATGACATACTCATCACAGCGAGATATCAAGGAAAAACTGTATCGCGCTTACAACACTCGTGCTTTGGCTGGCGAGTTCGACAACTCTGATATCATCCGCAAGATTACTTCATTACGTTTGAAGATTGCCAACCTATTGGGTTACGAGACATATGCCGATTATGTATTGGAGGAGCGTATGGCTGAGAATCCTAAGACCGTAAACGATTTTCTTGCAGAGTTGCGCGATGCTACAGTTGAATATGCAAAGAAGGATTACAGCACAATCAACGAGTATGCTAAGTCAACTGGTTTCAAGGGCGACATTATGCCTTGGGACTGGGCATACTACACAGAGAAGTATAAGAACGAGAAGTATGCTATCAACGACGAGCAGATCAAGCCTTACCTCAAGCTCGACAATGTTATCAAGGGTGTATTTATGGTGGCTGAGAAGCTCTACGGTCTTTCATTCGTTCCAAACAAGGATATTCAGGTTTATCACCCAGATGTAACAGCATACGAGGTTTACGACAAGGAGGTTGACGGCAAGAAGGATTTGCTTGCTATTCTATACCTCGACTTCTTCCCACGTGAGTCGAAGCGTTCGGGTGCTTGGATGACTGAATTCAGAGGCACAAAGGTGGTTGAAGGCGTAGAGACTCGTCCATTGGTATCGCTTGTAATGAACTTTACAAAGCCAACAGAGACAACTCCTTCATTGCTCACTTTCGATGAGTTCAATACTTTCCTCCACGAGTTTGGTCACGCTCTGCATGGTATGTTGGCAAAGGGTGAGTATGAGTCAATGAATGGTACAAACGTATATCGTGACTTTGTGGAGCTCCCATCGCAGATTATGGAGAACTGGGCTACAGAGAAAGAGTACCTCGATATGTGGGCTGTTCACTACCAGAGTGGCGAGGCTATCCCTGCTGAGTTGGTAGAGAAAATTATCGCAGCCAAGAATTATTTGGCAGCTTATGGTAACGTTCGTCAGCTTTCGTTCGGTATGTCGGATATGGCATGGCACACACTCAAGCAACCATATGCAGGCGAGGTTGAGCCTTTCGAGGTTGAGGCAATGAAGTCGGTACAGGTAACACCTGTTGTGGCAGGAACAGCTATGTGCCCATCGTTTACACACATTTTCTCTGGAGGTTATGCTGCAGGTTACTACGGATATAAGTGGGCCGAGGTATTAGCAGCCGATGCATTCTCGCTTTTCAAGCAGAACGGCATCTTCGATGCAAATACTGCAGTATCATTCCGTAAGCTATTGGAGCAGGGCGGTCAGCGTCACCCAATGGAGTTGTACGTAGAGTTCCGTGGCGGCAAGCCTGAGACTAAGGCTTTGGTGGAGTCAATGGGTTTGAAGTAAAAGTTGAGATTAACCGTAAAACATATTGATTATGAAGAGATTGATTAAACTTTCATTTGTCCTGATGGCAATGGTTTCAGTTGCTTCAGCCTACGGACAAAAAACATCGGGTAACCCCATATTCGAGGGTACTTATGCAGACCCCGAGGGAGTTATCTTCGGCAAGACATATTGGATTTATCCCACCTGGTCGGTAGCATTCAAAGATCAGTTGCACCTCGACGCCTTTTCATCAAAGGATTTGGTGAAGTGGACTAAGCACGAGCGCATTATCGACAACTCTCGAATCAAGTGGTTGCGCAATGCATTGTGGGCTCCTGCCGCAATTGAGAAGGATGGCAAGTATTACCTCTTCTTCAGTGGCAACAACATTCAGAACAACAACCAGTATGGCGGTATCGGTATCGCTGTGGCTGATAGCCCCGAGGGTCCATTCGAGGACTATTTGGGCAAGCCTTTGATTGATAAGATTGTCAATCGCGCACAGCCTATCGACCAATTTGTCTTTAAGGATAAGGATGGCACTTACTATATGTATTATGGTGGCTGGAGCCGTTGCAACGTTGTGAAGCTTAGCGACGACTTCAAGAGCCTCGTTCCATTCGAAGATGGCTCGTTGTACAAGGAGGTTACACCTAAGAACTATGTAGAGGGCCCATTTATGTTTATTCGCGACGGTAAGTACTACTTTATGTGGTCGGAGGGCGGCTGGACTGGCCCTAACTATCGTGTAGCTTATGCAATTGCCGACAACCCATTGGGACCATTCGAGAGCAAGGGGGTTATCTTGCGTACCGACGAGAATGTGGCAACAGGTGCTGGTCACCACTCGGTAATCTACAACGAAAAGAAGGACCAGTATTACATCATATATCACCGTCACCCACTCGGTTCAAAAGATGGTAATAACCGTGTGACTTGCATTGATCTTTTGCAGTTTGACAAGGACGGTAATATACTTCCTGTGAAGATGACTTTTGAGGGAGTTAAGAAAGCCAAGTTGTAAAATTGACGATACAACAAACAATAAAGCCGAGATGCAAATCTCGGCTTTATTGTTTCTACTAAGTGTATATTAAGCTTACTTTTTCAACTCATTTGAGAATGAATAGGGTCTATCCTCTTTTGAAGTTGAACGAGATATATTAGGTTTAGAACCCATTGTAACATCCATCTTGCCGCCACGCATAATATCATCGTGTGAGATGTAGTTGCGAGTGTAACGCTTGCCGTTGAGCTTAAGATTGTCGATATAGATGTTCTCTGCACTATTTTCGGGTGCGTTGATGGTAAATTTCTTGCCATTCTCAAGCTTGATTGTAGCCTGCTTAAACAACGGTGCACCCATAACATATTGGTCGCTCGCTGGACATACGGGATAGAATCCCAAAGCCGAGAAAATATACCAAGCTGACGTCTGGCCATTATCCTCATCACCGCAGTAACCATCGGGAGCAGGAGAGTAGAAGCGATCCATCACCTGACGAATCCAATACTGCGCCTTCCAAGGCTCACCGGCATAGTTATAGAGGTAAATCATATGCTGAACGGGCTGATTACCGTGAGCATAGTTACCCATATTCATTACGGTCATCTCACGAATCTCGTGAATCACAAAACCGTAATAACTCTCATCATACACAGGCGGAACAATAAATACAGAATCGAGCATACGGGTAAACTCCTTGTCGCCACCCATCAAGTCGATAAGACCCTGTGGATCGTGGAATACAGACCAAGTATAGTGCCAGCTATTACCCTCAGTGAAAGCATCGCCCCACTTCAAGGCTGAGAATGGCTCCATAAACTTACCATCCTTATTCTTACCTCGCATAAGTTTGGTTGAGGGGTCGAACAAGTTGCGATAGTTCAAAGCTCGCTTTGCGAAGAGATCAATCTCCTCTTGTGGTCGCTTCAACTCCTTTGCAAGGCGGTAGATACACCAATCATCGTAGGCATACTCCAATGTACGGGCTGCGTTCTCGTTGATTTTAACATCATAGGGGATATATCCCAATGTGTTGTAATATTCGTGGCCAATACGGCCTGTTGATGAAACTTTGGGGTGTACGTTCTTTGTACCGTGCAAGATACCCTCATACATAGTCTCCACATCATCCACCTTCACACCCTTCAAATAGGCATCGGCCAACACCGAAGCTGAGTTGTTACCAACCATACAACCACGATGACCAGGGCTTGACCATTCGGGATAGAATCCACTCTCTTTATATACATTCACAAATCCCTCCTGCATCTTCTTATTCTCAGATGGATAGAGCATATTCAGCAATGGGAACAGGCTGCGGAATGTATCCCAGAAACCAGTACCAGTATAGAAATATCCCTTCTCAACCTTACCGTTATGAGGGCTATAATGTACAACCTCGCCATTGGCATCAATCTCATAATGCTTTTGAGGGAAGAGTGTAGCACGATATAGACAAGAGTAGAATGTACGGTATTGGTCGAGATTACCGCCACTCACCTCAATACGACCAAGCACATCATTCCACGCCTTACGACCCTTCTCCTTAACCTCCTCCAAGGTATCATCACCTAACTCACGAAGATTGAGAACGGCTTGCTCGTGGCTAATAAACGACGAAGCTACACGCGCATTTACCTGCTCACCTTTCTTTGTAGCAAAACCAATTACGGCTCCTACATGGTTATCTTGCTGCTCTGTCTGACCCTTCTTAAGCTCACCATTAACAAATGTGCTGACATACTCAAAAGGCTTATCAAACTCCACAACAAAGTAGTTTTTGAAATTCTTGGTCACACCGCCAACATTGCGGGTTGAGTAACCGATGATACGGTTATTGGCAGCATCAACCTTGACATACGAACCCTTATCGAACGCATCAATCACAACGTATGAATCTTTCGATTCGGGGAATGTGAAACGGAAGATAACAGCACGGTCGGTAGGAGAGAACTCTGTCACAACATCGTGCTCGGCCAAATAGACTTTATAGTAGTATGCCTTTGCCTCCTCACCCTTATGACCAAACCAGCTTGCTCGCTTCTCTTCGTCGAACTCAGGTGCACCCACAACGGGCATAATAGAGAACTGGCCATAATCGTTAATCCAAGGGCTTGGTTGGTGCGTCTGCTTGAATCCGCGAATTTTAGTGTCGTTATAGCCATAAATCCATCCATTACCCATCTTGCCAGTCTGTGGAGTCCAGAAGTTCATACCCCAAGGACGAGCGATAGCAGGATAGGTATTACCTGTCGAGAATGAGTGAACCGATTGTGTACCCACCAAAGGACTCACATAATCCACAGGCGAGAATTCACTCTTTTGTGCTGCAGCAGTTAGCATTGCAACCGAGGCCAGCAGCGAGAATAGGGTTCGTTTAATCATTGTAAATTATTTGTTAGTTGTTATTTATCGTTTGATTGTACCGCTCCATTTAGCTCGATTACCACACGAATCACGAATGGTAATATCCACTTTGTGGCTCTTGCCACCCTTGATACCCTCAGCCTTGAGATTGACAGTTACACGGCCACGAGAGTATTGCACTGGAACCCACTTACCATCAATCGAAACAGAATATGATGATACACCAGCAAAATTGTCCGACAGACGGAACGATATGCGATCTACTTTCGAACAGTCGGCTCCATCCTCAAACAGTGGACGTATTGTAGGAGGTGTTATATCCGCAACCAAACAATATGTTCCAAATGTACGGGTGCGACCCACCAGACGGTTATGCTTGTACTTTCCTCCAGCATTGGAGATTCGGCCACTGCTAGATACCGATGCCATAGTGGTATGTGCCTGCAACTCCTTAGCAACCGGTACCGAGAAGATTAAAGCTACGTTGCTCTGCAGTGGTGTACCGCTATCATGTAGCGTATATGCTGCCGAGAGAACCTTTACCGTAGAATCTGCCTTAGGAACTATCTCCGAGCGAGAGAAGTTCTCCAAAGCTATACTCTCATATAGAGAGCCCTTGGGAATTACGACACTGAAAGTATCGTCGACCTTAGCTGCAAAGTCGTGATTATGAAGCACAACCGGAGCATCAGCCTTAATTTCACCCTTGAAGCAGTCGCTATCAGGTTTGCCTTCAATGTCAAAAGCAAGAGTTGATGTATTGGCACAATCGTCTGTAATAACAAACTTCATCTCGCGCTTCTGGCCAGCCTTACACTCCACAACGCCTTTATTCACTATAGTAGGATAGAAATAATCTGTACCTCCTTCGCGCATTGCAATCAGCATAGCCTCATTGCGAGTATTGACCTGAATAGGGTAGTATGCAACTGCATTACAATAGCGTGAGAGCGAGAATGGGAAGCCATCGTTACGATACTCATAGATGGTCTTTCCATCGAGTTGAGCCTTCAGATTATACACTCCATAGGTGTTGGCACAATCGTTCTTGCGGTCCGATGTCTCCACTACGAAATAACCCTTACGTCCTACCTTGATTGGTGTTTTCTGAGCTGTACGATATGTATTATCATCGGCTTTGTTTACTGTATATGTACTTCGCTTGCTATGGCATGGAACACCGCGAATGGTATCAACCTCGATATAGTGCACCTTCATAATATAGGGAGAGATATCATCTTTGGGGGTATAAACCTTTTGCGAGAAGAGATTGACAGTTCGACCGGCATTGTCACGAATCTCAAAGTGGAGGTGGGGACCCATCGAAGAACCTGTATTACCCGAAAGTGCAATCTGTTCACCACGTTTAACCTTAAACTGGTCTGGTTTACACTCAATATCTACATAACTACGCTTCTGGCGATAACGCTCAGCCATAACAAAATCTGCAATATCCTTGCGGAACTTAGAGAGGTGACCATACACCGACGTTGTGCCGTTGGGATGGGTGACATAGAGAGCCAAACCATAGCCAGAATTTGAATAGAGCACGCGAGAGACATAACCATCTGCAACGGCCACAACCACCTTACCCTCAACGCCATCTGTCTTAAAATCGACACCTGAATGGAAGTGATTAGGGCGCATCTCAGCAAAATTCGCAGAGTAATAACCTGCAACGTTTCGCAGTGGATAATCATAGTATTTTGGATCAAGCTTTTGTGCTGAAAGCTTTGTGGCAGAGAGAGCCACCATCATTGCTATAAATAAAATTCCTCTTCGCATATCTCTGTATTGTGGTTTAGTTCACGGATAACTTCATCGGCAGATTCTATCACTTCATCCATTGGGAAACCCAACGAGGCACCGTGTCGTATAAGTTTTGTTTTAAGTTGATATAATGTATCGTATTTTATGGTTCGCGCCTTTCGTTGAAGGCGTTGTAAAAGTCTGCTTTTATTCTGTTCGGGGTTAAGTTGCGATAACGCCTCACTGATTATCTGATTAGAGACACCTTTGCGACGCAGAGTTGCGCGAATCTTATATTCACCCCAAGCCGATAGATTACTCTTCTCTCGGACAAAGGCTTCAGCATAGCGACTATCATCAATATATCGCTCTCTCAAAAGCTGCTGCAACACGCCAGCTCTTTGGTCGACAGGAACCTCCCAGTTAGCCATTAAGCGCATAGCATCACCCGAACATCGTTCTGCTCGAGCACACAGCCGCATAAGCGATTCCAACGCTTGCTGAGCTGTTTTGGTGCGTTTTATTTTCGGCTTAGCTGTGAGCATATCATTCTTGGTTTATCAAAACAATCGTTGCGTAATTCAACCGCATCGTATCCCAACTCCCTCAACATATCAACTGTCTGCTGAGCAAGTGGCTGATGAATTTCAAACAGCAGATATCCATTATCAGCAAGTATATGCTTTGCTGTCACAGCAATTTCACGATAAAATATCAATGGATCATCATCGGCCACGAATAGGGCTATATCTGGTTCAAAGTTCACCACATTGACATGCATCGACTCCCGCTCCAAAATGGGAATGTAGGGTGGATTGGAAACCACTATATCAAATTTTCGATCTGCGATATTCGGAAGATGCGCCAATGCATCATCTTTTATGAATTCCACTCCGAGCTGCAATCGCTCTGCGTTACATCGGGCTATTGTCAGTGCTTCGTCGGATATATCAACAGCCACAACACTTGCTTTGCCAACTCTAGCAGCCAACGCAAGAGCTATACATCCACTTCCGGTACACACGTCCAATATTCTAGGGCGCTCTATATCTGCAGTCTTTTCTATAACCCACGCAACCAACTCTTCGGTTTCAGGACGGGGAATCAGCACACCCTCTCGAACCTCTATATCCAAGCCGCAAAACTCGCTATGGCCAATCACATATTGAACAGGACGACCCTGCGCAAGTTCTTTGACTTTACTCTCTAGTTGAGGGATTTCAACCACCTCGGCACCTTCGATAAGATATTTCATCTCATTCTCTCCGCTCAAGGCTGCAGCAACCATACGAGCAATATTCATTCGCTCGCGCTGGTCATACAGATGCTCTATTTGCTGGCTTATGAAACGAAGTATCTCTGCACGGGTGGCTCTCATGGGTTCGATATTTGGAATTATGCCCTAAGACTCAAATCAGCCAAAGCTATAGCCGCAGCAGCCTCTACAACAACTGCTGCACGAAGCGTAATGCACACATCGTGACGGCCTTTGATTACTAGTGACTCCACACGACCACTCTCGAAATTAAATGTCTGCTGCTCGGCAGATATAGATGGTGTAGGCTTAATAGCGGCTCGAACCACAATCTCGTTGCCATTGCTGATGCCACCAACAACGCCTCCTGCATTGTTTGATAAGGTGTGACCTTCGGCATCACAAATTGGATCATTATGCTCTGAACCCAACATCTCAGCAGCTTTAAATCCTGCACCAAACTCTACTCCCTTAACCGCAGGAACAGAGAACAACAGATGGGCCATCGTGCTCTCGATAGAATCAAAGAACGGCTCACCAATTCCAGCTTTGACGCCATTGACGCGGCATTCAACTATACCACCAACCGAGTCGAGTGCTTTTTGTGCCTGCTCAATGATTGAAGGGAACTGCTGTTTATCGAAAGAGCCTCCAATGGAGATAATATCAGTTGTAAACGCCACCCCCTGGCCCAAAATCTTCTTGGCCACAACACCTGCTGCAACCAATGCCAATGTTATTCTACCCGAGAAGTGACCTCCACCACGAGGATCATTGTAGCCATTCCATTTCTGTTTGGCCACAAGGTCAGCGTGTGATGGACGTGGATGAACTTCCAACGACTTATAATCGCCAGAGCGTGTATTCTCATTTAGAAAGTTTATGGTAAGGGGAGCACCTGTAGTGTAACCCTCATAAACTCCTGATACAATGTGTGGAAGATCTCCCTCCTTACGTGGTGTAGTACCCGCCGCACCTGCCTTACGACGCTCGAGGTCGGCCATAAAATCTGCCTCACTGAGCGCGATACCTGCAGGCACACCATCAATACTCACGCCCACTTGTGGTCCGTGAGATTCACCCCAAAGTGTCACTCTAAATCTCTCTCCCCAGCTATTCATATATCTTTATCGCTGAATTACCGATTCCAAATCTTCGAAGAATGCAGGGTAGCTCTTCTCTACACACTCGGCATTCTCGATTACAACCTCACCCTTGCAACGCAGTGCCGACACAGCCAACGACATTGCAATACGGTGATCATTGTGGCTAAATACTGTTGCAGGCTCGATATCGCCTCCTCTAATCTTCATTACATTCTCCTGGCTGATATCGACCTCGATACCCAACTTTTCATACTCCTGACGAATTGTCTCGGCACGATCACTCTCCTTGTGCATCAAACGGTTGGTACCAGTGATAACGCTCACGCCATCTGCCGCAGCTGCAAGTGCAGCCAAAGCTGGGAAAAGATCGGGACAATGGGTCGCATCGAAACTAAAGGCTTTCAATGGACGTTTGGTCACAGTTATCGAATCCTGCTCGATGATGATACCAGCACCAGCACGTTCAAGGGCCTTACATATTGCAGTGTCGGCCTGTTTTGATAGGGTAGAGATGTTACGAACGGTTATCTCGCCAGCAATGGCTCCCGCGACAAGCATAGTCGATGCACCACTCCAATCACCCTCGATTGCAAGATCGGCAGGAGTATATCTCTGTCGGCCCTCGATGAAGAATTCGGAATAATCGCCCTCGTTATGCATAATCTCAACACCGAAGCACTCTGCGGTACTAATGGTCATATCGATATATGGAGTTGAAACCGCTGAATCGACATACAATGTTGTATCTTCATCGGCCATTGGTAACGCCAGCAACAAACCCGTAATAAACTGCGACGACACACTTCCATCAACTCTAATCTTACCTCCGTGGATAGGACCATTGACCTCGATAGGCAGATAACCTCCACCATCCTTAACTTTAACACCAAGCTCACGGAGAGGCTCTATCATCATATGCATAGGTCGGTGAAGAAGTGTTCCCTCACCCTGAATGCAGATAGGTGTATGACTAAGTGATGCTATGGGAGTAAAGAGGCGTGTAGCCAAGCCCGACTCACCGACATAGAGAGTCCCGTCCTGAGGATTAAAACCACCATCAATTGCAATGGTGCTCTCATCGACGTATGTAACTTTTGCACCGAGAGCCTCAATACAAGCCAATGCCGAACGAGTATCTTTGCAAAACTCAATGTTGCGCAACACACTACGACCTTCAGCAAGCAACGAAAGGGCGATGGCACGTTGTGCATAGCTTTTTGAACTTGGCGGAGTTACGATTCCCTTGACACTCCCCAAGGAGACACTTTTTTCCATATTAGATGTATAGTGTGGTTATATTCTCTTATTCCGAGATTATCGGGTTTTTGGGACGGCGAAGCTCGAAGTTCTTACCCAAATAGACCTTTCTTACCATCTCGTCATTAGCCAAATCCTCGGCTGTACCCGCCTTTAGGATTTTACCCTCATAAAGCAGGTATGTACGATCGGTAATCTCCAGAGTCTCGTCAACATTGTGGTCGGTGATAATAACACCGATATTTTTATTCTTAAGTGTAGCGACGATGCTCTGAATATCCTCTACGGCAATAGGGTCAACTCCCGCAAATGGCTCATCAAGCAAAATAAATGAAGGATTAATAGCCACGGCACGTGCTATCTCTGTACGACGACGCTCACCACCAGAAAGCTGAATACCTAAACTTTTGCGCACCTTTTGCAGGCGGAACTCTTCGATGAGAGCCTCAACTCTCTCGCGCTGGTACTCCTTGCTGTAGTCTGTCATCTCCAAAACGGCTTTGATATTATCCTCAACGCTCAAACGGCGGAATACAGATGCCTCCTGTGCCAAATATCCCACGCCCATCTGGGCACGACGATAAACAGGCTCATTTGTAAGTTCGGTAATCTGTCCCTCATCGTTTTCGAGGAAAATCTGGCCTTCATTAGGCTTAATAAGGCCTACAATCATATAAAAGGTAGTGGTCTTACCGGCACCGTTGGGGCCCAGCAGACCTACAATCTCGCCCTGCTTAACATCGATAGTAACATGGTTCACAACCGTACGAGACTTGTATTTCTTAACCAATTCACTCGTGAATAGACGCATATACGTTGAAATTTTTTTACAAAGTTATCATTTTTTCCAAAAAAAGTGTTATCTTTGATAATGAAAATTATTATTTGGGGTACTATGGCGGCCCTATGTATGATATATTTAGAACAATGGAGCAGCAGGAGAGTCTTTTGCACGAAAAATTGAAGGAATATTTTGGCTTCACCTCTTTTAAGGGTAACCAGGAGGCCGTGATACGCAATTTGCTTTCAGGTCGTGACACATTTGTGTTAATGCCTACAGGTGGCGGCAAGTCGTTGTGCTACCAGTTGCCTGCATTGCTGATGGATGGTGTAGCAATCATCATCTCACCACTTATCGCCTTGATGAAGAATCAAGTCGATGCTATGCGTACGTTCTCTACCGAGTCAGGCGTTGCCCATTTTCTAAACTCATCGCTCAACAAAACAGCCATCAATCAAGTGCGCAGCGACGTATTGGAGGGTAAGACAAAACTCCTCTATTTCGCTCCCGAGTCACTCACAAAAGAGGATAACGTTGCTTTCCTTCGTAAAATAAAGATCTCTTTTTACGCTATTGACGAAGCTCACTGTATCTCTGAGTGGGGCCACGACTTCCGTCCAGAGTATCGCCGAATCAGACCTATCATTAATGATATAGGTCAAGCTCCGCTTATCGCCCTTACAGCCACTGCAACCCCAAAGGTGCAGATGGATATCCAAAAAAACTTGGGTATGTCGGATGCTGCAGTGTTTAAATCATCGTTTAATCGTTCGAATCTTTTCTATGAGATTCGCCCCAAACATAATGCCGAGCACGATATTATCCGCTTTATTAAACAACGAGCTGGCAAGAGCGGTATCATCTACTGCTTGAGTCGTAAAAAAGTGGAGGAACTTTCAGAATTGTTGCTGGCCAACGGAATCAAGGCTTTGGCATACCACGCTGGTTTGGACGCGCAGACCAGAGCCAATAATCAAGATGATTTCTTGATGGAGAGAGTCGACGTGATTGTAGCCACGATTGCATTCGGTATGGGTATCGACAAACCCGATGTGCGATATGTGATCCACTACGATATCCCTAAATCACTGGAGGGATACTATCAGGAGACAGGTCGTGCAGGTCGTGATGGTGGCGAGGGTCACTGCTTGACATTCTACAACTATAAGGATATCCAGAAACTGGAGAAGTTTATGCAGGGCAAACCTATCGCCGAGCAGGAGATTGGCAAGCTTTTGTTGTTGGAGACTGTATCGTATGCCGAAAGTTCAATGTGTCGTCGCAAGACTCTGCTTCACTATTTTGGTGAGGAGTATGGCGAAGCCAACTGCGGCTGTTGCGACAACTGTGTGAACCCTAAGCCAAAGGTTGACGCTAAGGCTGAAATGAAGCTAATGTTGCAGACCCTGCAAGAGATAGGCGACAAATTCAAGATTGACCACCTGGTGGCAATACTTACCGGTAAGGTTACAGCGCAGGTAAAGAGCTATGGCCACAACAAATTGGAGTGGTTCGGAAGCGGAGAGGAGCACGATACCAAGTTCTGGGGTGCAGTTATCCGCCAGGGATTGATTATGGGCCTGATTGACAAGAGTATCGAGAACTATGGACTTATCTCGGTAAACGAAAAGGGCTTGAAGTATATCAAATCACCACAGTCGGTAACTATCACACTCGACCACGATTATGATACCGAGGAGAAGGACGACGAGGTTGTAGCGGCTCAGATGGGCAAGGGCGGAGCAGCCGATGAGGAGCTCTTTGCCATGCTTAAGGATCTGCGCAAGAAGGTGGCAAAGAAGCACGATTTACCTCCTTTTGTAATCTTCCAGGACCCATCATTGGAAGATATGGCTATCCAATACCCAATCACACTCGAGGAGATGCAGAATATATCGGGCGTAGGAGCAGGCAAGGCCAAGAAATTTGGCGAGGAGTTTATCAAGCTCATCAAGGCATACGTCGAGGAGAAGGATATCATTCGTCCACAGGATATGGTCGTAAAATCTGTGGCCAACAAGTCGGGCAATAAGATATTTATCATCCAGTCTATCGACCGCAAAATGGACTTCGAAGATATTGCTCGTGCAAAGAATCTCGATTTCGAGGATTTGCTTTCAGATATCGAGGGTATTGTAAATTCAGGTACTAAGCTCGATATATCATATTACCTCGACAAACATATGGACGAGGATAAAGTGGAAGACATCTACCTTTACTTCAAGGAAGACGCCGAGAGTGACTCACTTGACGCGGCAATCGAGGAGCTCGGCTCTGATTACAGCGAGGAGGAGATTCGCTTGGTGCGCATCAAATTCCTGTGTGAAGTAGGAAACTAAAACCCAACCAGATCACCCAAAAAAGGTCGCCCGAAAGAGCGACCTTTTTTTTAGTTTTAATAGATACATGATTAAATCAGTGTCATACCCGCTTTGCGACAAGTATCGCGCATATCATCAGGCCAGATACTCGATTGAGTCTCGCCAACGTGGGCCTTATGCAAAAGAATCATACACAAACGACTCTGACCGATACCACCGCCAATAGATTGAGGCAATGAGCCCTCCAACAAACGACGGTGGAAATAGAGCTCCCTGCGATTCTCCTTACCACTGAGCTTAAGCTGACGCTCCAAAGCCTCGCGATTAACACGAATACCCATCGAAGATAGCTCAATCGAACGCTCAAGAATAGGGTACCAAATAAGCAGATCTCCATTCAATCCTGCCAAACCATTTTCACCTGAAACAGTAGTGTAATCATCATAGTCTGGTGCACGATTATCGTGCTTCTGACCATTACTCAACTCACCTCCGATGCCAATGATAAACACCGCTCCATACTCCTTGCAGATAGCATCCTCGCGCTCCTTGGCTGAAAGGTTAGGGTAGCGCTGCAAAAGCTCTTCAGAGTGAATAAACTTCACCTTTTCAGGCAGGAAAGGTTCAATCTGGGGATAAGTTTCGCAAATATGATACTCCGTACGCAGAATAGCACCATAAATACGATTAACAATATCTTTCAGATACTCAACAGTTCTACACTCCTCGGGCATAACACGTTCCCAGTCCCACTGGTCAACGTAGAGCGAATGGAGGTTGTCGAGCTCCTCGTCAGCTCGAATGGCGTTCATATCGGTAATGATACCATAGCCATTATCGACCTTATACTCGGCAAGCGTCACACGCTTCCATTTAGCAAGAGAGTGAACCACCTCTGCTTGAGCCTCCTGCATATCCTTAATAGGAAACGTAACCGGACGCTCAGTTCCACTCAAATCGTCATTCATACCAAGACCTTTGAGCACGAACAGAGGTGCAGTAACTCGACGCAGGCGCAATTCAGTAGAGATATTACTCAAGAAGAAATCTTTGATTTTCTTGATAGCAATCTCGGTCTGCTGCAGACTTAATGCTGCTTTATAATTTTTAGGTATAATCAGTTGACTCATCTTATCTACTGTGCTATTACATAAATTTTATTTTGCAAATATAGCATAATTTTTCTATCTTTGTATTGAGGTTGTATGTAATCATACAGTCAAACTTAACAAACATTCATAAAACTATTACACTATGTCGCTAATTTATTGTAAGGAGTGTGGCAAGCAGGTATCGAGTAGTGCTGCTATGTGCCCACATTGCGGATTTGATTTAAGGTTCAATGATCCAAACCGAAGCACCAAGGATTGGCTCGTGACACTCTTATTGTGTTTCTTCTTAGGTGGATTTGGCATCCATAGTTTCTATTCTGGTAAAACCGCAATCGGAATTGTGCAACTCTTGACGGGTGGCGGTTGTGGAATTTGGTGGCTTATCGATTTTATTATGATTATTTGCGGCAGCTACCGCGATGGCGAAGGCAAAATTGTATCTAACAAATAATCGTTAATTCATATTGAAAACCTGGATAAAATATTGGCGTGCGGCTGTGGTCGCACTTGCTCCGTTGTGTATATACGCGATTCCTCATCGATTACTTTTTGATGAGAGTCACACAATTTGCCTTTTTCACAACCTTACGGGGCGAGATTGCTGGGGTTGTGGAATACTGAGAGCCATAACCTCTGTGGCTCACCTCAATTTTACGGAAGCATGGAATTACCACAAGGCTGTTGTCATTATTGTTCCACTATTGATTTATCTTTGGATAAAATGGATTTTTAGACTTGTTAAAACGGCAAAATAATCATATATTTGTATCAAATTTTGTCGTTATGAGATTGCTAAAATTCAGCATATGGATATTGTGCGCAGTGGCATTATCACTTGCCATTGATGTGTGCGATGCCGCAAACAATGTGGTGACTCCGAGAATTTTTCCACAACCTTCGGAGTCTATTATCTCATCAACACAATATGTGCAGTTAGATAAGGTCGCTATAAACTCGCCCAATGCCGACGCTATCGAGTGGGCCGAAAAGCATTTGAAAGGTTGGTATGGCAAGTATGCACCAAAGGTTGTGTCGATTGAGATGGATAAGGCCGAAGAATCACTTGGCGACGAGGGCTATACACTCAACATCGACAACAATGGTGTAACAATTTGTGCCGAGAGTTTGCAAGGAGTAAGATATGCACTCTATTCATTGCGTCAAATTGCAATACCTCAGCGAGGAACAGATCAGGTGGCTGGCTGGATAGTACCTGTAGCAGCGATCAAGGACAAACCACAGCTTAATTTTAGAGGAGTACACATCTGCTGGTTTAGAGAGACTGAGCCCTGGGTGGTGGAGCGACAGATTCGCCTGGCTGCCTACTATAAGATGAATTACGCAGTCATCGAGGCGTGGGGAACCTTCAAGAGCGATGTTGCACCCTGGTATTGTTGGCCCGATGCCACAATGACCAAGAAGGAGATTAAGCGTCTAAAAGCGATAGCCGATGATTTGGGCATCACGCTTATCCCTCAAATAAATGTATTCGGCCACGCATCTCAGGCTCGTGGTTTGGCAGGTAAGCACGCGGCATTGGATATAAATCCTGAGTATCAGCCTCTGTTTGAACCCCTCGGAGGTTGGAACTGGTGTTTGTCGAACCCCGAAACTCGCAAGTTGTTGCAGGCGCTTATCAAGGAGCGCTATGAAGCATTTGGTTGCCCTCCGTTCTTCCATATCGGAGGCGATGAGGCTCATAAGCCAAGTTGTCCGGATTGTTCATCACAACCATATTCTCAACTCTTTTTGGAGCATATAAAGGCCATGAATGAGACTATATCTTCACTTGGCGCAAGAACTATGATGTGGCATGATATGCTTATTGAACGTGGCGATGAGCGTTGGGCCGGTTATGTGGTGAATGGCAGCAAAGAGACCGCAGATGGATTTTTGAAGTTTCCTCGCGATATTATCATCTGTGACTGGTATTATGATTCTGCACGCGAGACATATCCAACTATTGATTATTTCAAGGGGTTAGGTTTTAATGTCTTGAGTTGTCCCTGGGATAATGGCAGTGGTGTAATAGCGCAGAGCCGATATGCCCACAAGGCGGGAATTATGGGAGTCTTGGGTACGACGTGGCATCACTACTACGGCCAGCCGATGGCAAGAATTTACTACACTCTGTCAAATGCTATGTGGAATCCTGAATCGCCCACGCTCCGCATAATGGAGGGTTATGACAGAGAACTTGTGCATAGCCACCTCCGCCAGATAGGCTGGGATATGAAACTGAAGAATCCCGACCACGGCGGTACATATTACGAGGATTTGCCCTCTAAACCATTTTTGAATAATTAGAGATTATATATGAATCAAGTTAGAGCAAAAAAGGCATTAGGTCAGCACTTTTTGACCGACCTTAATATCGCCCGTAAGATATGTTTTTCGTTGTCGGGAGGAACTGCCGAAGAGCCATCAAAGGTGCTGGAGGTTGGCTGCGGAATGGGCGTATTAACACAGTTTTTACTTCAACGTGACGACGTGGTTACATATGGCGCTGAGATTGACTCGGAGAGCGTGGAGTATCTTCACGAACACTATCCCGATTTTGCGCCACGACTTATCGAAGGCGACTTTCTGAAGATGGATTTGAGAGAGCGTTTTGGCGAGGAGGTGAAAGTTATCGGAAACTTCCCATACAACATCTCTTCGCAGATTTTCTTCAAGATAATTGAGAACAGAGATATCGTACCCGAATGCGTTGGTATGATTCAGCGCGAGGTGGCAGTGCGTATGGCTGAGCCTCCAGGCTCAAAAGAATACGGAATCCTCAGCGTTTTGTTGCAGGCGTGGTATGACATCGAATACCTCTTTACCGTGGGTGAGAAGGTATTCAATCCGCCCCCAAAAGTAAAGAGTGCAGTAGTTAGACTAAAAAGGAATTCAACACAGGCGTTAGGCTGCGACGAGAAGCTATTTGTAAAAGTTGTAAAAGCCTCGTTCAACCAACGACGCAAGATGCTAAGAAACTCCTTAAAATCGGTTTTCGGCGACTTTGGTGGTGCAGAGCATCGTTTCTTTACAGAGCGAGCAGAACAGCTATCAGTAGCCGACTTCGTGGAGCTAACAAATTGGGTAGCAGACAACAGAGTATTGTAAAACACAAAAATAACCTAAATCTATGAAAAGGATAATTATACTTTTACTTTTTGTGTTAGCATTCGCCAACACAGAGTCAAAGGCATCATCGCGAAAGGAGCGAGCCCCAAAGAATGGAGAGGCCGGATGGGTTGTAAAACAGCTAGACGGCGAGAAACTGGTATGGTATAGCTTCCGAGGCGAGATGTACGATGCACCTCAGTTTATCAATGTACTCTCACTCGATTTGAATTGCAAGGATTACGAGCTGGATTTTGTAGTCCTTGACAGGGGTGATTCTCTATCAAGTGTAGCCACAAAGCATAATGCTGTGGTTGGAATCAATGCTGCATACGAGTGGGACGCATCGTTTATCAAGGCCGATGGAAAAGTTTATTCAGATATCACATTACCCTCGGACCATTTGCGTTTCTGGAAACACGAAGGCGCAATAGGATATGATGGTAAAAAGATTGAGATTGCCTATGGAAACAAGAAGACCTATCTCAAAAATAAAATGCCAAATCTTTTCTCTTGCTCACCAATGTTGATTGACAACTACAAGCCTGTAGGATCAACATTTGTCGGTGACTTGACCGGTGTGAATGTTAAGAGATTACCTTCAGAGGATTACCGTCGCCACCAGAGTGTTCGCCATCCACGTACAGCAGTGGCACTCACACGTTCTAATCGCCTGTTGCTAATCACAGTTGATGGCCGTTCGGTAAATAGCGCAGGAATGAGCGCCAAAGAGCTTACTGAATTCCTGGAGAAGTGGTTTAATCCTAGCCACGCGCTGAATATGGACGGTGGAGGTTCAACCACAATGTATATAAAGGGTAGCGGAAAATCTCTCACCGACGTGGTAAACTATCCAACCGACAACAAGCGATACGACCACTACGGTCAGCGAAGAGTGTCAACACACTTCCTTGTTAAGCGCAAAAAGTAGGGGAGATTACCCACCAAAGATAACAAAGGCGGCCAAGTATGGTCGCCTTTGATTGTATTATTCAAAATCTCCAACAACAACCGTCACAAGATCCTCAGGGGCCAGGTAACGCTGCGCAAGAGAGAGAATCTCCTCGGGAGTAGTTTGACGTATACGCTCCAAGTTGTGCTGAATATGCGTATTATCAAATCCACAAAGAATATTTTCAGTCGTAACATCGGCTACTCCGAAAGGTCCATCCAAGATTCGCATCATCTCTCCCGCCATAATATTCTTCACAAGCTGCAACTCGTCCTCAGCTACCGGCTGACTACGGAGAAGGTCTATTTCGTTGCTGATTTCACAAAGAGCCTGCTCAGTAACCTCTGCGCCTACTTGTGTTGCAATAGCCAGATATCCAGCTTGCTGAAAGTTGACCATAGCCGAGAATACACCATAAGTAAATCCGTTAACTTCGCGCAGATTCTGCATCAGGCGTGAACCGAAATATCCGCCTAGAACAGTAGAGAGCACCTGCATTGGGATGAAATCCTCGTGTGTACGAGGAAACAACAGACGACCTATTCTAATAGACGACTGGACTGCTCCAGAGTGTTGTACACGAGTCAAGTGAGTTGTCTCAAACGGAGGCATCGACAATGTCTCTACAAAAGACGATGAACGTAATTGTTCGGCAATATGGGTAACTCGAGATAGGACTTCATTATTGATACTACCACTACAAACCACCATACAGCGCTCTGCTGTGTAGCAACGATTATAGTGTTCGCGTAATACATCACTCGAAAGCTTATCGTACTCAGCCTCATTGTATGAGATACCATATGGGTGATACTCTCCAAACATTGCGTGAGCAAAATTTTCGCGAGCAAGTGTCTCAACCTTGCGACGCTCGATAGATAATTGTTGCTTGCGCTTGGTACGATATGTAACCACCTCAGACTCCGGGAATATTGGATGCAGAATCACTTGATCTATAATATCGGCCGTAGGAGCAAAGAATTTCGACAAGCAACAGAATGTGATATATGCGTAATCACGGTCAATATTTATGTCAAAATATGAGCCGTGATAATCCAAGCTCTCGGCTATCTGCTTCGAGGTAAATAGCTCCGTTCCCTCGGCCATCATATTAGCTGTAGCCGATGCGGTAAAGGGATAGCGCTGAGTAATTGTTCCAGCGTGAAAAACAAACGATATGCGTACCACCTCATACTCTGGACAGTTGATAGCATATATCTTTGCGCCGTTTGAGGCAATGTGTAATTCTGCCGCAGGGACGGCTATTTGGTTAGGTATTACAAGTGGTGGCTGTTTCATTACTTAGCTCTATAAATAAGTGTTGAAGAGTTATCTTTGCGAAAGGTACGCTGTGAAAAATCAGCCACCTCCTCGCGCATAAGTGAACGATAAATATCAACCTCGCGGTTTATAAGTTCCAAATCGCCAATCATCTGATAGTAACCAAGATTCATAGCTTTATTCATCACATTAAGTTCACCAAAAAGAGTATTGGCTTCAAACTTGTTCTTCACCTTTTCAAGTTCATAATCGCTTATTTTACCACTTTTCAGTTCATCTATCTCTTCCCAAAATGCAGCCTCAGCCTCAGCTTCGGTGGTAGTGGGGAGTAACTGACCAGTAAAGACAAACATTCCATTATCTACGTCGCCCGAAATGTAGGCATTGACACTGGCAAACATCCGCTTGATTTTGATGAGTCGCTCATACAATCGTGCCGAGTCGCCACCAGCCAACAAATCCGAGGTCATATCACCCAAAAAGAAATCGTGCGACAGGCGGTTGCCCATATGAAATGCAATTACGATTGTGGTAGCTGGCACTTCACGCTCAACCTCCAAACGTCTGACTTCAGTCTGCTCTGGTTCCTGAGGGATGGGGGCAATAGGGTATTGTGTATCAGCAATACCTCCAAACCATTTCTCGGCCAGGGCAAATACCTTTTCAGATTCGAAATCACCAGACACAGAGAGTATAGCGTTTGAAGGGTGATAGAATCGCTGATAAAAATCATGAATCTCCTCGATTGACGCCTGCTCAATATGCTCGGGCGAGATACCAATTGTGGCCCATCGATAGGGATGCTTTTTATACACCATCGAGCGCAGAAGCATATTCAAATCGCCATATGGCTGATTCAGATAGCGCTGACGAAACTCCTCAATCACAACTCGTTTCTCGATTTGACACGCCTCCTCAGAGAGGTTGAGCCCAGTCATACGATCACTCTCAAGCCACAACGCAGTCTCGATGTTATCACAAGGAAGAGTGATGTAGAAATCGGTGTAGTCGTTATTGGTGAATGCATTGTTCTCACCACACGCCATTTGCACAGGAGTATCAAAATCGGGCACTTGATGCGTGCCTCTAAACATCAGATGCTCAAACAGATGGGCCAACCCCGTACGAGATGGATTCTCATTACGAGCACCCACCTTATACAGGATATTTACGGCGGCCATTCGCGATGCTCTATCACGATTGGCAATGACCGTAAGTCCGTTTGAGAGTATGGTTTTATCGTAAGTTATCATAGTCGTTTATCTTGTTGTATGGGGTATTTTTCGGACACCCGACTGCAAAATTATTCTTTTTTTATCAATCAACTATAATTTGCTGAAATTTATGACTGAATTTGTTTACACGTTGCAGTTTTTGGATTGAGAATTGCTTGGCGGTAAAATAAAAAATGTGTTATTTTTTTAACAACAATTGTTAGAATATTAACACATAAAAAACTATGTTTTCTTATCTTTTTTGCTTAACTTTGCCGAGATTTAAGCCAGGGTCTTTTTCCAAAGAAATGGTCCAAGGTTTATACAGACGAGATTAAAAGAATAAAATTCGTATAATAAACAAAATTAATTCGTTATGTCAGAGAAGAAATTTATCACTTGTGACGGTAACTATGCAGCGGCTCACATTGCCTACAAATTTTCGGAGGTAGCTGCAATTTACCCAATCACACCTTCTTCAACTATGGCTGAGTATGTCGACGAGTGGGCTGCTCAGGGTATGAAGAATATGTTCGGTGAGACAGTAAAGGTTGTAGAGATGCAGTCTGAGGCTGGTGCTGCAGGTGCTGTTCACGGTTCATTGCAGAGTGGTGCGCTCACATCAACATTTACAGCTTCACAGGGTCTTTTGTTGATGATCCCAAATATGTATAAGATTGCCGGTGAGTTGCTTCCAGGTGTATTCCACGTTTCAGCTCGTGCATTGGCTGCTCAGTCACTTTCAATCTTCGGTGACCACCAGGACGTAATGGCTACTCGCCAGACAGGTTTTGCTATGTTGGCAACATCATCTGTTCAGGAGGTAATGGATTTGGCTGGTGTGGCTCACATCGTGGCATTGAAGGCTCGTATTCCTTTCCTTCACTTCTTTGATGGCTTCCGTACATCTCACGAGATTCAGAAGGTTGAGATTATCGACGATGCATCACTCACATCATTGCTCGATCGCGACGCTTTGAAGGCATTCCGTGCTGCAGCTTTGAATCCTAACCACCCTGTAACTCGTGGTACTGCACAGAACCCTGACATCTATTTCCAGACTCGTGAGGCTTCTAACAAGTTCTACAACGCAGTTCCCGATATGGTTGCTGAGACTATGGCAAAGATTTCGGAGATCACAGGCCGTTGCTACAAGCCTTTCACATACTATGGTTCTGAGGACGCAGAGAACGTTATCGTTGCTATGGGTTCTATCACAGAGACTATCAAGGAGACTATCGATTATTTGACAGCACAGGGCAAGAAGGTTGGTCTTATCACAGTTCACCTCTACCGTCCATTCTCAGAGAAGTACTTCTTCGATGTAGTTCCTGCAAGCGTAAAGCGCGTATGCGTTTTGGACCGCACAAAGGAGCCAGGAGCAAATGGCGAGCCATTGTATCTCGACGTAAAGGATATGTTCTTCGGCAAGGAGAATCAGCCTATGGTTATCGGTGGCCGCTATGGTCTCTCTTCAAAGGATACAACTCCTGCTCAGATCTTGGCAGTTGTGGAGAATCTGTTTGCTGCTGAGCCTAAGAATCACTTCACTGTTGGTATCAACGATGACGTTACAAATCTTTCATTGCCAGTAGGCGAGGAGGTATCGTTGGCAAATGCTGGTACTTTCGAGGCTTTGTTCTTCGGTTTGGGTGCTGATGGTACTGTAGGTGCTAACAAGAACTCTATCAAGATTATCGGTGGCACAACCGACAAGTATTGCCAGGCTTACTTCTCTTACGATTCTAAGAAGTCAGGTGGTTATACATCATCACACTTGCGTTTTGGTGATTCACCAATCCGCTCACCATACTTGGTAACAACTCCAGACTTCGTGGCTTGCCACGTTCCATCATATGTTGACAAGTATGATGTATTGAAGGGCTTGAAGAATGGCGGTTCATTCCTCTTGAACTCAGTACACGATGCTGCTACAACTTGTGCTACATTGCCTGACCATATGAAGGTATATTTGGCTAAGAACAATATCAACTTCTACATCATCAACGCAACTAAGATTGCTTCTGAGTTGGGCTTGGGCAACCGCACCAACACTATCATGCAGTCTGCATTCTTCAAGATTGCTAACGTGATTCCATTCGAGAAGGCTGTTGAGGAGATGAAGAAGGCTATCTTGAAGTCTTACGGTAAGAAGGGCGAGGATATCGTAAATATGAACTACGCTGCTGTTGATGCAGGTGGCTCTGCTGTTGAGAAGGTTGAGATTCCTGCTGAGTGGGCTACAATCGAGGTTAAGCCTACCGCTGCAACTGTTGATATGTCACGTCCTGAGTTCGTACGCAACGTTGTTGATCCTATCAACGCATTGAAGGGTGATACTCTTCCTGTATCTGCGTTCAACGGTCGCGAGGATGGTACTTGGGATAACGGTACAGCCGCTTACGAGAAGCGTGGTATCGCAGTAAATGTTCCAGAGTGGAATGTTGAGAACTGTATCCAGTGTAACCAGTGTTCTTATGTTTGTCCTCACGCTGCAATCCGTCCATTCCTCGCAACTGAGGAGGAGGCTGCTGCTTCTGGCCTTGCTTGGAAGCAGGGCTTGGGTGAGACAAAGGCTTACAAGTTCCGTATCCAGGTATCTCCATTAGATTGTACAGGTTGCGGCAACTGTGTTGACGTTTGTCCTTCTAAGACAAAGGCTCTGGTTATGAAGCCATTGGAGTCACAGATGGCAGAGGCCGAGAATTGGAATGCTGTTATCAAGAACGTAGGTTACAAGCAGGTTGTTGACAAGACTAAGACTGTTAAGAACTCTCAGTTCGCACAGCCATTCTTCGAGTTCTCTGGAGCTTGTGCTGGTTGTGGTGAGACTCCTTATATTAAGACTATCACTCAGCTCTTCGGTGAGAACATGATGGTTGCCAACGCTACTGGTTGTACATCTATCTACTCTGGTTCGGCTCCATCAACTCCATACTGCACAAACGAGAAGGGTCACGGTCCAGCTTGGGCTAACTCACTCTTCGAGGATAACGCCGAGTTCGGTTTGGGTATGCACACAGGTGTTGAGAAGTTGCGCGACCGCGTTCAGGCTTATATGGAGAAGGCTATCGCCGAGTGCGAGAAGTGCTCTGATGAGTTGAAGGGCGTAATGAAGGAGTGGATCGAGACTCGTGGCTCATCTGCAAAGTCTGCAGAGGTTACTGCTCGTTTGATTCCTATGTTGGAGGCTTGCGGCTGCGACTACTGCCAGAAGATTCTCGAGATGAAGGATTGGCTCGTTAAGAAGTCACAGTGGATTATCGGTGGTGACGGTTGGGGCTATGATATCGGCTTCGGTGGTGTTGACCACGTTTTGGCTTCAGGTATGGATGTAAACATCTTGGTTGTTGATACTGAGGTTTACTCTAACACAGGTGGTCAGTCATCTAAGTCAACTCCTGTAGGTGCTGTTGCTAAGTTTGCTTCAAGCGGTAAGCGTATCCGCAAGAAGGATTTGGGTGCTATTGCAATGACTTACGGTTATGTATATGTAGCTCAGGTTTCAATTGGTGCTTCACAGAATCAGCTCTTCAATGTATTGAAGGAGGCTGAGGCATATCCAGGTCCATCACTCGTGATTGCATATGCTCCTTGTATCAACCACGGTATCAAGGGCGGTATGACTCGCACACAGACTGTAGGTAAGCAGGCTGTTGAGTGTGGTTACTGGCACTTGTGGCACTACAACCCACAGCTCGAGGCTGAGGGTAAGAACCCATTCGTAATGGATTCTAAGGAGCCAGATTGGTCTAAGTTCCGTGACTTCTTGATGAAGGAGGTACGTTATACTTCATTGCAGAAGGCATTCCCAGCAGAGGCAGAGGAGTTGTTCCAGGCTGCTGAGGAGAACGCTAAGTGGCGTTACAACAGCTACCAGCGTATGGCTAAGTTGGAGTACTAATAATTACTCTATATAGCGAAATCCCCAGGTCGAAAGACTTGGGGATTTTTTATATCAATACACATTTATAAATATAGGTAAGCACGAAGATGGCAATAAAAAAACACCCGGTCATAGTTTTGCCGGGTGTTAAATATCGAATTACTCTTTACTACTCTACATATAGTACCAATCCCTTCAAATACTCTCCCTCGGGGTGGTAGATATTGATAGGGTGGTCGGCTGGCTGAGTGAGCTGATGTAGAATGCGGACCTTGCGACCTGCAATAGCAGCAGCCGAGAATACTGTTGTACGGAACAACTCCTTCGATACGGCCTGCGAGCAAGAGAATGTGAAGAGTATTCCGCCGCTCTTAATCTGCGACATTGCGCGGGCATTGATACGCTTGTAACCTTGCATCGCATTACCCAACACCTTATGGTGCTTGGCAAATGCTGGTGGATCGAGGATTATAAGATCATATTTATCACCAATCTCCTTTAGGTATTCAACAGCATCGGCTGCAATTGCAGTATGCTTGACTGTGTCGCCAAAGTTGAGCTTCATATTCTCGTCAGCGAGCTTTACAGCACGCTCCGAAGCATCAATCGAACACACCTCCACGGCACCTCCCGATGCAGCATAGACCGAGAATCCGCCAGTGTAGCAGAATGTGTTGAGCACTCTGCGACCTTTAGCATAGTGGCGAACAAGCTCACGATTGTAGCGCTGATCGAGGAAGAAACCAGTCTTCTGTCCCTCCTCCCAATTGACCAAAAACTTCTCGCCATTCTCCAGCACGGTGTGAGTCTTGTGATCAGAGTGTCCCCAGATATAACCATCAATGGCATTAAGACCGGCCTTGAAAGGTACTGTCTGCGAACTCTTATCATAGATAGCAGTAATCTTGTCGCCCATAACATTATGAATAGCTTCAGCAATAGCCAAGCGAGAAAGATACATACCAACAGAGTGACACTGCACAACGGCTGTATGGTCGTAAATATCAACGATCAAACCCGGCAGAGAGTCTCCCTCGCCGTGGATGAGTCGATAGCAATTGGTCTGCTCGTTCTCGGTGAGGTTGAGCGTACGACGCACATCATATGCTGTGGCAATACGGTTGTTCCACCACTCCTGATTGATCTCCTCCTGCTCGAATGTAAGCACTCGCACAGCAATAGAACCAATCTGATAGTGGCCTCGAGCTATAAAGTCTCCCGCTTTGGTGAAGACATCGACAACTTCTCCCTCTTTGATATCCTCTGCATTACACTTCACTCGCTCAATGGCACCCGAAAAAATCCAGGGGTGACGACGCATAAGCGACTCCTCTTTGCCTCGACGAAGATAAATCTGTGTTGTAATCATTCTATATCTATTTTTCGTTATTTTCACTACTAATGAGCGGTCGTTTACCACCATATCTTCTCTTGCGAGAAACCCAGCTACGCTTTGAGGTAGATTTTTCCTTTATGGGTTGATTATCTACCTGTTGCCCATCTTGTGCTGGCTCAGCCTTTGCCTTGGGCTTATAAGGTCGCTTGCGTTTAGTGGTTTTACCCGCTGCGATAGTTGCCACCTTGCTGCTAACAGCTGGTACCGATTGTTTCTCAGGCTTGGGCTCCTCCTTCGATGGCTTAACACGGGGTGAACTCATCAACTTTTCGTAAATCTTGATACATACCCAGGCATCTGTCGCAGCATACATACGCTGCTGAGGTGTAAGAACACTGGCCTCCCAGTTGCTGAGGCGTTGCGCCTTCGATACTCGTTTATCAAGCACGATGGCTGATAGTTTGCGCAGACTCTTCTCTTCAATTCCCCAATCTGAAGCAATGTGTTGCAAATCGACAAATCCTCGCTCTGTAAAATTGCGAAGAGTGTGCAATGCCCTTATATCACCAGCGACATCGGCTCCGATTTTGAGGATATTCTGGTTGCTTAATATGCGTAATATATCCTTATGGAGTCGCATTCGGCACAATCTTATGAGGTAGCATCTTTCAGATGTTGAAAGTTGCAGCAACGCAACTCTATTGGTTACTCCAGCCTTAAACGATGGACGTGTTTCGGTATCGAATCCTATGATGCTTTGCGACGATAGATCACGGCACGCCTGCACAAGCTGCTCCTCCTTATCGATGACGATTATCTCACCATCAAAGCTAGCTGAGGGCAGTTCTGCTGTCTGTTCGTTTGATATGGTCGCAATATATGCCATTATAGAATATAATCAATCGTAATTAGGCGGTAAAGTTACTCATTAATTACCAGTTTCCCTTCGTCAGAACGAGAAATTTTACCTTCCAAAGTCAAGTTGTCTATAGTTTCTACTATGAGTTGTGGCTCACTGCTCATTTTGCGTACAATTTCGCGAGCCGAGAGAGTTTGTTCGCTAAGTAGAGAGAGGATCTTTTCTGCAATTCTATTATTTTCTCTGCAATGATTAGCCACCTTATCGCCACCAAGGCTCTTTTGCCTGCGTTTCTCAGCCAGACATATATCGCATATTCCACATGGCATAGCTTCGGCATCACCGAAGTAGCGTTGAATCTGCACACTGCGACACTCAAATTCGTTGCTCGAATACTCCAGCATACTATTGAATCGTTCGCTCATAAGTTCTTTGCGATGGACATAGGTTTCGGGCGAGATATAGAGATCGCTAGTCGGCAGACGCTCTTCGTCAAAGAAAATCATTGGCGACGAGTTAGCTGGAATATATCGTATGATTCGCATCTGCCACATACGTTTCAGTAGCTCTTTCACCTTCTCCACCTTATAACCCGTAAGGGTGGCTATTTCATTCTCGTCGATAGTCTTAAATTCTGTAAAAATACCGTTATATCGACGTAGAATAGTGCGGATTATATGGTCGAGATCCTGTCTATCAATACGTATTTTGTAAAGGTCATCGCGTGTGATGGTAAAGAGCACTCTTGCAGGATTCTCCATCTCCTCTATTAGCGACATATAACCGTTCTGCTGCAATAGTTTTAACGCTGCACGCACTTTGCCCGAATATATTTTTTCTCGGCTACAAAATTCGTGAATATTAAATACATATGAGTTGTAGAGTCCGTCGCCAACAGCAACTTGCAGATAACTGCATATCTGCTCATAGATATGCTTCACATCATCTAAGGGTGGGAACTCTGCATCAAATCGCTTGACAATCTTATGTTCATCGTCCGAAGCCACCAAAAGTAGAGCATAGCTGCGTTTACCATCGCGACCAGCACGGCCCGACTCTTGATAGTAGTTCTCTAACGAGTCACACATCGAGAAGTGCACCACAAATCGAACATCTGCCTTATCAATACCCATTCCAAAGGCATTGGTAGCAACCATAATTCGCACCTTACCCGATGTCCACTCATCTTGCCTGAGACTGCGCTCAGCATGGGGTAGACCTGCGTGGTAAAACGACGATGATATACCTTCTTGTTGCAAAAGCGCCGACAGTTGTTCGCAACCCTCGCGAGTGCGCAGATATACTATTCCGCTACCCTCCACATTACGCACCACCCGCAAGAGTTGTTCGTTCTTATCATCGGTGTGACGTACTGAATATGAGAGATTTGGGCGAAAGAAACTGCTACGAATAATGTTCTTACTGCTAAATCCAAGATGGTTCATAATATCATTAGCCACAAGATCTGTAGCTGATGCAGTAAGAGCCAAAACTGGTGTCTGCGGAATAAGTTTTCTAAGTTCTGCTATTCTGAGATATGATGGTCTGAAATCGTATCCCCACTGCGAGATACAGTGCGCCTCGTCAACAGCCAAAAGCGACACTTTCATTCTCTGCACACGCAAGCGAAATGCCTCAGTGGCGAGTCGCTCGGGTGCGACATACAAAAATTTCATATCACCATAGACACAATTATCGAGGGCAATATCTATTTGGGTATATGACATTCCCGAATGAATTGCAGTTGCTGGTATACCCATCTTGCGAAGTCGATCAACCTGATCTTTCATCAGAGCGATAAGAGGTGTCACTACAATACACAACCCTTTACGGGCCATTGTAGGTACTTGGTAAGTAAGAGATTTTCCGCCTCCTGTTGGCATCAACGCCAATGTGTCACTACCTGCCATAACTGAGCTGATTATAGCGCTCTGCCCTGGGCGAAAGTCGCTATAACCCCAATACTTCGCAAGCGTATCACGAAGGTTCTGCTCGATGTTATGGTCAATCTGGTTCATATGTGCAAAAATAATAAAAAAGAGCGTGAATTGATTATATTTTTTCTTATATTTGCCGATATAAATTGGCAAATTGCGCTATGAGAATAAAACAGGGCCATAAGGTTAGAGAGATAGCCGGCGAGAACGTGGTGATTATGCAGGGCCAGCAGGGTGTAGATATGACTCGTGTTGTTGCATTGAACGATAGTTCTTTGTTGCTGTGGAACAATCTCTTGGAAGTTGATTTCTCGATAGATGATGTAAAGCGCATTTTGCTTGAAAATTATGATGTAGAAGAGACTGTTGCTGCTACCGATGCCCAGGCTTGGATAGCGAAATTACAACAGGCTGGACTTGTGGAGTAGGTATGACGAACAAGATTTTCAAAATATTTGCTGCATTTCTTACGCTGATTCTGTATCTCTCGACTATTTTAGCGAGTGATATGGCTGCGTTGACGTGTAGCTGTTCGGAATTCCTTGCCCACATGGAGCATCATAGCCATTGCTCAAATCACGAGGAATGTAGTTGTTGCCATTGCGACTGCAATTTGAGCGATGTGCTATTACAAAATGATGGCTGCAGTTGCGAACACGACCACTCCAATAACGTGGAACTCTACACAATGCCACGCATAGGAGATGACGACGGTTCAACGAGATATGTTTTGGCACTATTCGATGCTGTCGATCATTACGACAGCGATGCCAGATGCGATATCAAAGCGAAATCATGTAGTTATGGGGACTATCTCTTGCCCCCGTTACAAGCTGCCTATTCCGGTAGCTTCTCTTTGCGTGCACCACCTGCATTGGTATAATTGTAAAGTGGGGTGGTTGATACCTACCTCAGAGAATCAGTTATATTAAATATGCGCAAAATTATGAAAATCAAGAATATAATATTTTGTTTACTGGGCTTAATGCTGAGTGCAAATACATTAGCCCAGAATGTAACCGGCACAGTGCGTGATGCCGAATCGGGCGAGGTGCTTGTTGGTGCTGTTGTCTATTGGGACAAGACAACGGTGGGCGCAACATGCAATGTAGATGGCAAGTACGCTATTTATCGCGTAAAGGGCTACGATATGCTTGTAGCCAGCTATGTTGGTTATGCCAACGATACAATCCGCGTCGAGCAGGGTACCACTCAGGTGGATTTCAAACTTAAAACCGATGCTCAAATCGAAGAGGTTGTTGTAGATGGTAACCTTGGCAACTATATCAACCACGAGAGTGTATTAAAGGGCGAGACTATCTCGTTTGCAGGATTATGCAAGATGGCCTGCTGTAACCTGGCCGAGAGTTTCGAGAATTCAGCTTCGGTGACAGTGGGTTATAGCGATGCTATTTCGGGTGCTCGCCAAATCAAGATGCTTGGTTTGACAGGAACATACACTCAGATTCTCGACGAGAATCGTCCAATTATGCGTGGCTTGGGAGCACCATACGGTTTGAACTACACACCAGGTATGTGGCTCAATTCAATTCAGGTTTCAAAAGGTGTAACATCGGTTACAGCAGGTCACGAAGCTATTACAGGTCAGATTAATTTGGAGCATCGCAAGCCCACCGACGAGGAGCGACTGTTCCTGAATGTATATTTCGACAGCGAACTCAAGCCTGAGGTAAATATCTCATCTGCAATACCCCTCACAGAGGATAAGCGACTTTCAACAGTGATTTTGGCTCACGGCTCGATGGATACTCGTTCGCACGATATGAATCACGATGGTTTCCGCGACCTCCCAAAGGCTAATCAGATTAACATAGCTAATAAATGGTTGTGGCAAACCAATAATGGTGCGCAGATTCGTTGGGGCTGGAAATATGTTGATGAGAATCGCCTGGGCGGTCAGACTGAGTACGAGAAGTCGAGATACGACGAGATGCAAGAGAGCCTTTCTGTCTATGGTTCGCATATGGACAACTCGGGTGTGAATGCCTATTTCAAGTTTGGAATGCCAGTAGGTGCTGCAATCTTTGACGAAGAGTCCAAAGAGGAGTTGCGCTCAAATGTAGCCTTCGTTTTTGACTACAACCGCTTCAATGAGGATGCATATTTCGGTTTGAACAACTACGATGCACACGACGATGCCTGGTGGGCAAATCTTATGTATGCTCACTACTTTAATACCAAATCTTCTATGATTTTCGGTGTTTCTGCATCACTGACCAATAGCGATGAGAATCTTTTTAACGAAGTTGTAGAAAGTGCTGAACAGGCGAGCGGCTTACCTATGAGAAGCTATATCTCAACCCACAATCAGATGAGCTATATCGAGCCCGGAGCATATGCAGAGTACACATACTCATTGCCCGAAAAATTCTCGCTCGTATTGGGTGTTCGCGGAGACTGGATGGGTGCAAAGAATAACAAGGTGGGTGTAGCCGACGGAGCTTCGGCTTATTACACACCTAAGCAGAGCTTTGTCTTCACACCTCGTTCTCACATTAAGTGGAACATCACGCCATCAACTGTATTGCGTGCGTCAGCAGGTTTGGGATACCGCAGAGCAAGTATTATCACCGACAATATATGGATGTTGGCAACTGGACGTAAGATTCTGGTAACAGATCTCAATGATGATATCGAAAAAGCTCTTACAGCTGGAGGTAGCCTTACGCAGGATATTGCTTTGGGTGGTTACTCTGACGCAACAATAAGTTTCGACTATTTCCGCACACAACTCTATAACACAGTACTCGCCGACCAGGAGTTTGCTAGTGCTGATGTGCGCATTTACAACACTGACAATCGCTCATTCACTGACACATATCAGGTAGATTTCCAGTGGACTGCGCTGCGCGGATTGGACATCTTTGCTACATTCCGCTACACAAATAGCCTTGTGACGCTGATGCGCGATGGGGTAGCTTACGAAGTAGAGCGACCTCTCACAAGCCGTTACAAGACACTGCTCAACCTGCAGTATGCTACTCCATATCGCCGCTGGGTATTCGACGTTACGGCGCAGCTCAATGGTCCTATGCGTCGTCCATCTTTGGATGGCGATTTGAGCCGCAAGGAGCTCTCGCCTGCATACCCAATGTTCTATGCTCAGGTGAGCCGTAAGATTAGTAACTGGGAGATATATCTCGGTTGTGAGAACATCGGCAACTATATGCAGCAGGATCCTATCTTGAATGCCGCCGATCCATTCTCGCCAGCATTCAACTCGTCGAGTGTGTGGGGACCGTTGATGGGTCGTAAATTCTATGTTGGCTTGCGATTTAACCTCTACTAATAAGGGCAAAAGGGGCGAAATAGGACAAGACGGTGGCTATGCTGCCGCAAAACAAAGAGAAACAAAATTATAAACCAATAAAACTTTAACGTGATGAAAAAGATTTTAATGTTCTGCCTTTTGGCAATTATGAGCTTCGGTGTAGCTGATGCAATGGCTCAGAAGAAATCAAGTGCAGCTTTGAAGACTACAATTTTTATGACCAATGTAGATTGCGAGGGTTGCGCTAAGAAGATTACCGACACATTGCCATACACCAAGGGTGTGAAGGATGTAAAGGTTGACGTAAAGAGCAAGCAGGTTACTGTAACTTACGATGCTACAAAGACCAGCGACACAGCTCTTATAAAGGCTTTCGACAAGGTGAAGATCAAGGCTGAGGTTGCTAAGAAATAAGTGTATTCTCAAGGTGCTTGCTGTGTCCGCTGGACGATGATTGCAAGCACCTTGTTTTTTATGTTGCGATTATGAAGAGAATTTTATACGTTTTGCCTTTGTTGGCAATTATGTTTTTCGTAGGCTGCGACAAACCTCGACAGATGCGAATTATGAGCTATAATATCCATATCTGCAAGGGTATGGACAAGGAGCTCGACATTGAGCGTATCGCCAACGTCATCAAGGGGGTAAATCCCGATTATGTAGGCCTACAGGAGGTTGACAGTGTAGCTAAGAGAAGTGATTTTGTTTTTCAGGCCAAGGAATTGGGTCGTTTGACCGGTATGCACTACTTCTTTGCCCCTGCCAAAGAGCACAACAGCGGCGGTCAATATGGTATTGCAGCTTTAGTTAAGGAGGAGCCTATCTCATTTAAGTATATACCATTACCAGGCGAAGAGGAGGTCCGCACATTCCTAATTCTGGAGTTTAAAGATTATTTGCTCTGCAACACTCACTTCTCATTGCGCTCTAACTCACGCAAGGAGTCTATTGAGATTATTCGCAAGACTATGGCCGATTATGGCAAGCCTGCAATTTTGACTGGCGACTTCAATATGTCACCCATCTCGGAGGAGACCCAGCAGATGCTCTCTGATTGGGAGGTATTGTCGGATACTACCAAGTTTACATTCCCCTCAAAGGGCCCACGTCGTACAATCGACTATATATGGGGTTTGAAGGGCTGCAACTACGAGGTACTAAACTATGAGGTACTCAACGAGCCAATAGCGTCGGATCACCAACCTCTATATGCTGATATTAAGTTTTAAGATTCGACACTTACAAAAAACAGGCTACTAACCGATCGGTCAGTAGCCTGTTTTTTTATTTACGTTTAATGACGAAGCTCTATAGATAATCTATATATTAGCAGTTCATTGCACCACAGCAATTAATCACCTGACCACTAACATACGACGAAAGATCGCTAGCAAGGAACAGAGCAACATTTGCCACATCCTCAGGAGTACCACGGCGACGCATAGGAATCTGCTGACACCACTGATCACGCAACTCTTGTGAAAGCTCGCCAGTCATATCGGTAGCGATAAAACCCGGAGCTATAGCATTTGCACGAATACCGCGAGGCCCCATCTCCTTAGCAATGGACTTCGCAAGACCAATCATACCAGCCTTCGAAGCCGAGTAGTTGCACTGGCCAGCATTGCCAGAAACACCTACAACCGATGACATATTGATAATTGAGCCACCTCGCTGCTTAGCCATAACTGGAGTTACTGCGTGCACGAAGTTGAATGCAGATTTGAGATTTACGTTGATAACCGAATCCCACTGCTCTTCCGACATACGCATCATAAGGCCATCTTTTGTGATACCAGCGTTGTTCACAAGCACGTCGATACGACCAAAATCAGCAACTATCTGTTTCACAACATCGTGCGACTGCTCAAACGACGAAGCATCGACAACGTAGGCCTTAGCCTTCACGCCATACGCCTCCATCTCACCGATAATCTGCTCAACAGTCTCGTTGATAGCACGAACCGCAATCGCCACATCGGCACCCTGCTCAGCAAAACGCACAGCGACAGCCTTACCAATACCTGTAGCTCGTCCAGCACCAGTTACGAGCGCAACCTTACCTTCCAAAAGTTTCATATAGTTTGGGCTTTTCTGATTATTACTCACTCCACTTACGCAATGCTACACATCCGTTGTGACCACCAAATCCCAATGAGTTTGAGATGGCGATTGTAACATCAGCCTTACGTGATACGTTAGGAACATAATCCAAATCGCACTCTGGATCGGGCTCGTCGAGACCGATAGTAGGGGTTACAACACCATTCTTGAGTGTAAGAGCCGCCACAATCAACTCCACAGCACCCGTTGCACCCAACATATGACCAGTCATCGACTTGCTTGAGCTGATCATAGCCTTGCGGGCAGCCTCTTCACCCAAAGCAATTTTGATAGCATTAGTCTCTGACTTATCGTTGAGTGGGGTACTTGTACCATGAGCATTGATATAGAGCAGATCATTCTCAGCATCGAAGCCAGCCTCATCCAACGACTGCTTGATGGCACGTGCAGCAGGAATACCATCTGGGCTTGGAGCTGTAACGTGGTGAGCATCGCAACTGTTGCCATAGCCAACAACCTCTGCATAGATGTGTGCACCACGCTTGAGTGCATTCTCCAATGACTCAAAAATCAACACACCAGCACCCTCTGCAATCACAAAACCATTACGATTCTTGTTAAATGGAATAGATGCATACTTAGGATCCTCCGAACGGCTAAGAGCCTTGCTGCTTGCAAAGCCGCCAATAGCCAATGGATGAACAGACGCCTCTGCGCCACCAGCGATGATAGCATCAGCATAACCGTGCTTGATGGCGCGATATGCCTCTCCTGCAGCGTGAGTTCCGGTAGCACAAGCTGTAACAACTGGAAGACAAGCACCCTGAGCGTTATACTTGATAGCCACATTTCCCGATGCAATATTACCAATCATCATAGGCACAAACAGAGGAGAAATGCGATTAGCACCCTCATTCATAAGCTTCACTGTCTCAGTAACAAAGGTATTCATACCACCGATACCAGAACCGATATACGTACCCAAGCGCTCGGGAGCGATATTCTCACCAGCCACCAAGCCACTATCAGTCATAGCCTGATATGCAGCGGCCAACGCAAACTGGCAATACAAATCACTACGACGAACATCGTTACGACTCAAACCGTTTGCCTCAGGATCGAAATTCTTTACCTGACCTGCCAACGAGATAGGCAAATCATACTCATCAAAACCCTTGATCTTATCGATACCGCAATATCCCGATACCAAATTCTGCCAAAAATCTGAAAGATTATTACCTACAGGTGAAACAACACCCATACCGGTTATAACAACTCTTTGATTCATCTTATCTGTTTGTTTTATTTATTCCATTCAATTATACATGTTCCAGTTGTAAATCCAGCACCAAAAGCGCTGAAAACCAACTTATCACCATTCTGCAACTTACCGTCGCGATTCAACTCATCCAACAATAGGGCCACACTCGCCGACGATGTATTGCCGCAGCGATCCACATTGTGTGGAAAGTACGACATATCGAGTTTAAGCTGGTTGGCAATAGCCTCGATAATTCGCATATTGGCCTGATGAAGAATGTAGTACTTTACATCTGCAGGCTTCAGGCCCGACTTATCAAGTAACTTCTTGATATCGTACGACGACGACAACACTGCAGTCTTGAAAACCTCACGGCCATTCATATACAAAGGACCACAAAACTCATCTTTAGTAATATAAGGAGTAGGCTCCAGCTTACGCTCATAATAGAGACAATCGGTCTTGCTGACTGTTGTCAAGCGAGAACAGAGCATGCCCTTACCACCTGTTACGACCACTGCACCAGCACCATCGCCAAACAAAACACAGGTACCTCTGTCGCTCCAATCTACCATACGGCTTGGCTCTTCGGCTGCTACCACAAGGATATTCTTAGCCTTACCGCTTCTGATACGGTCATCGGCCATATCTAGCGCATAGACAAAGCCCGAACAAGCAGCATTGATATCTACACAAGCACACTTAGCGCCGATAGCTCCCTGAATAATACAGCTCAATGCTGGTGTAACATACTCGTTAACCACATTTGAGCAGATTATATAATCAATATCAGTTGGCTCAATACCCGCATCCTTAATAGCCAATCGAGATGCCTCGGCTGCCATATCCTCCAACTTCTCGGAAGTAATCACTCGTCGTTCTGCAATTCCCGTACGCTCCTTAATCCACTCATCGTTAGTGTCGAGGAATTGTTCAAGCATTGCATTTGTTACAACCTTTGCAGGATGAGCTCTTCCTGTTCCAATAATTCTCATTTTTCACCTAAACAAATTAAAATAATAATCGTTTCTACTTCATTCCAAACTATGGGAATACGTGCAAAAACTATCGCTGCAAAAGTATTTCAAAACCCATAAAGTTTCGTTTATGTGTGGTCGAAATGGGATTTTTGTGGCGAAAATGATATTATGAGCGTCAAAAATTATGTATTTTAAACTTATTTTACAATCTTTGCAGTACCATTACAGCGAATTACAATGACAAAATTAGATAAAAATAGAGAGATTCCCAAATTCCTGCTTGACAAACGATATTTGTTAGGGTCGGTTCTTTTCGTCCTTACATTCTCGTTTTTGTTTATGGCAATATACTCTCCATTCTCGATGACTGCTTGGTTTAGCATCACCGACCCAGAGAAGATTGGCACCACTGTATCGTTCTATATGGTAGCCCTCTCGATTATGATTATCAGCAAGCTGCTGATGTCACAAATGCAGAGTAAAATAAATTTCACACCATATAGGTATATAATGTGGGTGCTGGCTGAGATTATTATCGTTTCATTATCATACACACACTTCACATTTGTATTCGTACCTTCAATTGACGAGACACCAGCCAATCTGCTGATGAAGGCGTTTGGTTGTATATTGCTCATTATCGCAATACCTTATACTATACTCACACTTTATGCGGCCTACAAATCAAAGACCGAGGAGTTGGAGATGTTGCAGTATAAGCTTGCACTGAATAGCGAACCTTCAGTGATGTATCCATCACTCGTCAATCTATACGATTATAATGGTACACTGAAACTCACTATTAACTCCGAATCACTCTACTATATGGAGTCGCAGGATAACTACGTGAAGATTTACTATGAAAATCAAGGCAAGTTGCTTTCATATATGCTAAGAAGTCGCACAAAGACTATCGAAGAGAATCTGGCCGAGACTAGCATGGTACGTTGTCATCGTTCGTATATGGTGAATGTAATGAAGATTAACCATATCACAAAAGGCGGAAAGGCCCGTTACATCGTACTTTCGAACAACGATATCAAGCCTATTCCAGTATCGAAGAGCTACTTCAAGAACCTTGTTGAAAAGATTGACAAGTATAACTCCACTGTTCTAGTCAATCGCCAAGAAGAGGCCGCTGAGACTATTTCAGAGGAGGTTAACACCGCCGACGCACAATAAGTTATACAAAATAACAAAGCAACCTAATTTCAATAGGAAACGGGACTATCCAAATGGATTAGTCCCGTTTCCTATATCTATACATTGATGTTTATCGTAGCAAAATATAATATTACTTTACAATACCGATAATATCACTCAGGCGCTCAATACCCAAACGCTCCATCTCTACAGGTAACTGCTCGATGATGTTCTTACAAGCATATGGATCCTTCAGATTGGCAGCACCAACCTGAACAGCAGTTGCACCAGCCATCATCATCTCTATAACGTCAGATGCGCTCTCGACGCCACCACATCCCATCACTGGCACAGAACAAGCATTAGCCACCTGATATACCATACGTACCGCCACAGGGAAGACAGCTGGACCAGAGAATCCACCCATCTTGTTAGCAATCACAGGACGACGGCGCATAGTATCGATTCGCATACCAAGCAACGTGTTAATCAAGCAGATACCATCAGCACCAGCCTCTTCACAAGCCTTTGCAATAGCCACAATATCAGTAACATTAGGGCTTAGCTTGATAAACACAGGTTTAGTTGTAACCGCTTTCACAGCACGTGTAACTTCGGCAGCCATCTCAGGCTGAGTACCAAAACTCATACCGCCATTATGCACGTTAGGGCAAGATACATTCACCTCGATAATCTCCACCTGCTCCTGCTTATCAATCTTTGCACAACACTCAGCATACTCATCAATCGAAAAACCGCTTATGTTAGCAACAATAGGCTTACGGAATATCTTACGAAGCTCTGGCAACTCGTGCGAGACAACGGCATCAACACCAGGATTCTGCAAACCAACAGAGTTGATCATACCTGAGCGACACTCCGCAATACGTGGGGTAGGGTTACCAAATCGGGCCTCGCGTGTCGTACCCTTGATAGATATAGAGCCTAAAATATTGATATCATAAAACTCATTATGTTCCTTACCAAAGCCAAAAGTTCCACTGGCAGGAATCACAGGGTTGTCCAGCTTCACGCCACACAACTCCACCGATGTATCATAAATCTTCGCCATATCTTACCAAATTATTTCGCCTCGTTTCATCACTGGGCCATCTTTACAAATACGCTTGTTACCTGTCAATGTCTTGCAGCTGCAACCCATACAAGCACCAAAGCCACAACCCATACGCTCCTCGAACGACAACTCACCATCCTGTTCGCAGCAGCCACACAAAGCCTTCAACATAGGCAGCGGACCACACGAATAGAAGTAATCGAAGTCGATATTTGCCTCACGAATAGCATCAGTCACAAAGCCCTTCACGCCCATCGAACCATCAGCAGTAGATACATATACATCTGCACCCAACGCTTTGAACTCATCGGCATAGAATACCTCCTCTGCCTTATTGAAACCAAGCACAACGCTCACCTTACGGCCTTTAGCAATCAAATCCTTAGCCAAACGGTAAAGTGGTGGCACACCAACACCTCCGCCCACAAGCAGAGGCTTCTGGCACTCGGCATCTGGATTGAAACCATTACCCAAGCCGGTCAGGATGTCGAGTTTTACCCCAACACCCATCTGGCTCATAACTTGCGTACCACGACCAACGACTTTATAGATGATAGTGATGGTATTCTCGCTCCAGTCTGAAATCGAGATAGGACGACGCAAATAGAAGCCCTCCAACTCGATATTCACGAACTGACCTGGACGTGTAATCCACTGCGAATCACCCTCCAATACCATACGATATACATCGCGGGTGAGTGGTTCGTTAGACAAAATGCTATATATAGCTTTTTTATACATAACTACTCTGCATCAATAGTTGATACACCCAAAGTAATCTCCTCCAACACATCGAGCAATACGCTCACAGTCTCCAACGCTGTAAACAATGTTACGTTGTTCTCGGCTGCAGCACGACGGATATCATAGCCATCGCGACGTGTGCTGTGCTGATTTACGTCGATTGTATTGATAACGTATGTTACGTGACCCTTACGCAATGACTCGTGAATCTCGGTGCTGCCCTCGCTGAGCTTGCGCAAGTGGCGAGTACGTATACCGTGGCTACGCAAGAACTCGCAAGTACCCTTAGTAGCTTCGATATTGAAACCTAAGTCATAGAAACGCTTGATAAGTGGCAATGCACGCTCCTTATCAGCATCAGCCAACGTTACGAAGATAGTACCGTAATTAGCAACTGCTACACCCGATGAACGAAGTGACTTATAGAGTGCCCGATTGAGGCTCTTATCGTAACCGATAGCCTCACCAGTTGACTTCATCTCAGGAGAGAGGTATGAATCCAAACCACGAATCTTAGCGAATGAGAAGGCTGGAGACTTTACAAACCAACGGCTCTTCTCCTTACCATACATCTCTGTGATGCCCTGCTCACGCAATGAGTGACCGAGGATAACCATTGTAGCAATCTTGGCCATTGGCACACCTGTAGCCTTCGAAAGGAATGGAACAGTACGAGATGAACGAGGGTTAACCTCGATTACGAATACCTTATCCTGCTCGTCTACAATAAACTGAATATTGAACAAACCAACAATACCAATAGCCAAACCGAGCTGCTTAGTATAGTTGAGAATTGTATCTTTCACCTGCTGGCTTACGCTGAAAGTAGGGTAGACACTGATACTATCACCAGAGTGTATACCAGTACGCTCAACGTGCTCCATAATACCAGGAACAAATACGTCCTTACCGTCGCAGATAGCATCTACCTCCAACTCCTTACCCTGGATATACTTATCAACCAACACTGGTGACTTCTCGTTAATCTCTACAGCCGAACGCAAGTAGTGACGAAGAGCCTCTTCGTTACCTACGATCTGCATAGCACGACCACCCAATACAAAGCTTGGACGTACCAATACTGGATAGCCGATGCGAGCTGCCGCAGCAACACCACGCTCGATGTCTGTCACAGCCTCTGCATCTGGCTGCGGAATACCCACCTCGTTCATAATACGCTCGAAGCACTTACCGTCCTCAGCATTATTGATAGCCTGGATACCTGTACCGATAACCTTAACGCCCAAATCAGCCAATGGCTCTGCAAGGTTGATAGCTGTCTGACCACCCAACGATACCACAATACCCTCAGGCTGCTCCAACTCCACAACATTCATCACGTCCTCAACTGTAAGTGGCTCGAAGTAGAGTTTATCGCTGATTGTATAGTCGGTAGATACTGTCTCAGGGTTATTATTGATAATAATAGCCTCATAACCAGCCTCCTTGATAGTCCATATAGCGTGAACAGTAGAGTAGTCGAACTCAACACCCTGACCGATACGGATAGGACCTGAACCCAATACCAAAATCTTCTTTCTATCGCTGCGAATTGACTCGTTCTCAGCCTCGTAAGTAGAGTAGAAATATGGAACATAAGTATCAATCTCACCTGCGCAAGAGTCGATAATCTTATATACTGGGAACACATTCTCCTTCTTACGCAAGAGGTAGAGCTCAGCCTCTGTCATATTCCACAACTGACCGATAAACTTATCACTGAAGCCCATACGCTTAGCCTCCTTCAAAGTCTCAACATCGCCCACATTCGCTGCTACCACCTTCTCCATCTCAACGATATTCTTGAACTTCTCCAAGAACAACATATCGATCTTAGTGTGGTTGTAGATAATCAACAAATCCACACCCTTGCGGATAAGCTGTGCAATAGCATAGAAACGATCGTCAGTACCCTTGCGGATATACTCCAACAAATCCTCTGTCTTCCAGTCGTCGAACTTCTTGTGATAGATATGGCATACGCCTGTCTCCAACGAGCGAACGGCCTTCAAGATGCCCTCCTCGATTGTACGTCCGATACTCATAACCTCACCGGTAGCCTTCATCTGAGTACCAAGCTCATTTGATGCATCACTAAACTTATCGAATGGGAAACGAGCAACCTTCAATACTACATAGTCCAATGCTGGCTCGAAGCAAGCTGGACGATCAGAAATCATAATCTCGTCCAAAGTAAGACCCACTGCGATCTTTGCAGTTACGCGAGCGATAGGGAATCCACTCGCCTTCGATGCCAAAGCCGATGAACGTGACACGCGAGGGTTAACCTCGATGATATAATAGTTGAATGACAATGGATCCAACGCAAACTGCACGTTACAACCACCCTCAATCTTCAATGCACGGATAATCTTCAAGGCGCTACCACGCAAGAGCTGATACTCCTTGTCGGTAAGAGTCTGCGCAGGAGCGATTACCATTGAGTCACCAGTGTGAATACCCACTGGGTCGATGTTCTCCATACTACAAATTGCGATAGCAGTATCGTTCTTATCGCGCATTACCTCAAACTCGATCTCCTTATAACCCTTGATACTCTTCTCAACCATCACCTGGTGTACTGGCGAGAGAACCAAAGCATTACGCATAATCTCGCGGAACTCCTCCTCATTATCGGCAAAACCACCACCAGTACCGCCCAGTGTAAATGCTGGACGCAACACTACTGGATAACCAATCTCATTGGCAGCAGCAACACCATCCTCCATTGTGTTTACAACGATAGATGGCAACACTGGCTCACCAATTCTGATACACAACTGCTTGAAGAGCTCTCTATCCTCAGCCTCCTCGATGCTGTTGAACGATGTACCGAGAATCTCAACATTACACTCGTCCAAAACACCCTTCTTGGCAAGCTGAACAGCAAGATTAAGACCTGTCTGACCACCCAAACCTGGAACAATAGCATCAGGACGCTCATAGCGAACAATCTTAGCCACATACTCCAATGTCAAAGGCTCCATATACACCTTATCGGCGATATTAGTGTCAGTCATAATAGTTGCAGGGTTAGAGTTCACGAGGATAACCTCATAACCCTCCTCCTTCAATGCCAAGCAAGCCTGTGTTCCTGCATAATCAAACTCGGCAGCCTGACCAATGACAATCGGACCTGAGCCGATCACCATTACCTTCTTTATATCTGTTCTTCTAGGCATTTTGATACTCCTCCATCAATTTAATGAATTTATCGAAAAGATATGCGCTATCCTGTGGTCCAGGAGCGCTCTCAGGGTGGAACTGTACAGCGTACATCTTATCCTTAGCACACTCAATACCCTCAACTGTAGAATCCAACACGTTTACGTGAGTAATCTCCAACTCTGTTGAAGCCAAAGAGTCAGCATCTACCACATAGCTATGGTTCTGTGCTGTCATATCAATTCGGCCACTCTCCAACGAACGTACAGCCGAACCACCGTGGTGACCACACTTCATCTTCTCAACCTTAGCACCATATGCCAAAGCGATAAGCTCCATACCGAGTGCAACGCCAAATACTGGGATAGTTCCGTTAATTGACTTAATCAACTCCACAACCTCTGGCAAATCGTATGGATTACCAGGACCGTTTGAGATAAAGATACCATCAGGATTGAAAGCCTTAATCTCCTCGAGAGTAGTAGTGTAAGGTACAACTGTCACATTGCAACCGCGTGAGTTAAATTGGCTGATAATGCTGTGCTTGATACCACAATCCACCGCCACGATATCGTAGGTGTGGTTTGGTGTACGCGAGAACCAGCGCTTACGGCAGCTAACCTTGCTTACCTGATTCTTTGGCAACTCATAAGACTTGATCATCTCCATTGCCTTCTCAAGTGTAGTATCGGCATTAACAATCGCTGCACGCTGAGTTCCCTCATCGCGGATAATGCGTACAATCATACGAGTATCAACACCTGCGATACAAGGGATACCCTGCTCATCGAGAGTCTCAGAGAATGTCTTGGTGTAACGGAAGTTACTTGGATTCTCGTTGCACTCGCGAACTACCATACCGCCAATTGTAGGCAACTTCGACTCAAAATCCTCATCAGTAATACCATAGTTACCGATCAAAGGATAGGCCATAACCACAATCTGATCAAGGTTTGAGGGATCAGAGATAATCTCCTGATAGCCCACAACCGACGTATTGAAAACAATCTCGCACACACGCTCTACGTCTGCACCATAGCTGTAGCCGTAAAACTCGCGACCGTTTTCAAGGACTAATTTCTTTGTAAATGGTTTCATTGGTCTTTATTATTTATACTTAAAATTATTATTTCTCATATACCACACGGCCGTCAACCAAAGTCATACGGCACTCGCCCCACAGATGCCAGCCCTCAAATGGAGTGCTTCGGCCCATAGAGTGGAATGTTGTGGGATCAACATCATACTCGGCATTAAGATCGAAGATTGCAATATCGGCAGCCTCGCCCTCTTTAAGACCTCCTCCCAACGAGAAGATTCTGCGTGGAGCCTCAGCCAAAACATCAATAGCCTTCTCCAATGAGATTACACCCTCACGCACTAGCTTTGTATATATCACAGCAAACGATGTCTCCAAACCTACGACGCCCATTGCACTAAATTCCAAGCCACGAGACTTTTCCTCAGCGGTATGCGGTGCATGGTCGGTTGCAACTACATCAACAGTTCCATCCTTCAGACCCTCGACAAGAGCGTCTCTATCTGCTGCCGAGCGAATAGGGGGATTCATCTTGAAGCGACCCTCCTCCTGCAAATCCATATCGCACATTGTAAGATAATGAGGACCTGTCTCGCATGTAATCTTCACACCGCGTGCCTTAGCATCACGAATCAGAGCCACGCTCTCTTTAGTAGAGATATGGCACACGTGGTAGCGGCAACCAATCTCTTCGGCAAGTTTGATATCGCGCTCAATCTGTGCCCACTCGCTCTCCGAGCAGATGCCTCGGTGGCCATTTTTTGCCGCATACTCTCCGTCGTGGATATAACCCTTTTTAAGCAGAGCATCTACCTCGCAGTGTGCTGCAATGATAGAGCCACTTTTCAGAGCCGCCTCCATAGCCTGGCGCATCATATCCTCGCTCTGTACGCCGCTTCCATCATCCGAGAAGCCTGCCACCTTCGAAGCCATCGACTCGAAATCCACCAACTCGCGTCCATAACGATTGCGGGTGATTGTGGCATAAGGCAACACCTTCACCTTTGCATCACGCTCGATGATATCCAATTGCTGCTGCAAATTCTCCATTGAATCGGGGGCGGGATTAAGATTAGGCATAGCACATACGGTTGTGAATCCTCCGTGTGCTGCAGCTGCTGTTCCAGTTGCAATTGTCTCCTTTGCAGGGAAACCTGGCTCACGCAAGTGAACATGCAAATCCACCAATCCAGCTGTTATGATAAGCGAACTACAATCAACTATTTTGTCTCCATTATTTGGCTCAATCTCGGGAGCAATACGCTCAATACGACCATCATAAATAGCCACGTCTGCCACCTCAGAAACACCGTTGCGAACAAGCGTTCCGCCCTTCAATATCATTCTAACCGCCTCCATATCAAATCACAAAAAAGGCGACTATACAGCCGCCTAAATATTAACTACAAAAAACAGTAATTCCAAATTGAGAAACGCCAACGTTTCCAGAAGAAAAACAACTCTCACACAAGCTGATTGCTTGAGGCTGAGACTCCATCGGAGATATTTGCTTTCTCTTCATCATACCCATTGGTTTATTTTGCGCAAAGGTAAGCAAAAAAATCGAATTTTACGGTCTATTACCGCTATTTTTTCATCAATATTTTTCACTCCCCACTAAAACAGGATACGAGCACCTAATTGCATATGCCAACGTGATGCCAAATCGTCAAAAGTAAGCTTGCCGCTAGTGAATTTATACACAGGCTCATTGCCGTTCATACTCACCACATTTACAGGCTGCATGCGCCAACCTGAGATATTATAATAGCTTCCCCAATGACGACAAAGCAGATTTCCAAAATTCATCACATCCACCGAAAGTTCCACCTTACGACGACTCTCTTTGCCGAAATAGAATCCGTGAGCTAAATGCAAATCTATTCGATGCTCTGCCGGAGCTTGCATTGCGTTTCGTTCGGCAAATTGACCTCTATGTGAACTGAGATAAGAATCCACCTCGATATAACCATTCCAAGCATCGGCTGAGGTGGCATCAGCAAAGTGCATCATAGAGAGCTCCTCCTCGGTTGGAATATACATCAGCGTCGACCCAAAGACTCCATCACCATTGAAATCTACAGTCTCGCCAAATGTAACCGAATAACGCTGGCCTGAAGTCATTTGATAAACCAACGATGCTGTCACATCAAAGAGCTTAGAATATCGCTTGTGATAAGCCGCCACAAACGACACCTTGTGAGGCACATCATAGGCCGAGAACGAGAGCTGAGGATCATTTAGATCGAGGTTATAGGTTCTATTCCAGTTGGTCGAAGATGATGTCGATGGCACATCGCACACCGAATATGAGTGACCAAACGTATACGACGCAGCAAGTGACAATCCCATCTCGAAGGCTCGCTCAACACTTGCCGATAGCGAATATGAATATCCCTTCGACACATTCTCCATATAGTAAATAGCCGAATAATCCGAGGTGATTTTATTAAACTGCGGCATAGTATTACCTTCTGATGCTCTATCTGCAGACACAGTATAGACTTTGTCACCACTATTCTCAACCGCCAAATTGCGAAACATTACGTTATTTATCACCTTGGTGTACAGCGCCTCGAAACGGGTTGACCAACCATTATATCCCTTATATCCAATAGCGGCGTTGGCCTTAAAATTCTGTGGATAACGGAACTTCGAATCCATTGCATTGAGCATAAAGCTGGTATTCGAAAGGGTAGTAGGAGACGGCGTGACACTAAAATCTGCCGCCGACTCAACGACCTTACCACCCTCGGTCTTACCCATCAACTTCAAACCCTTCTGCTCCACGCCGGTATTTGAGTAGTTGTTCACAACCCATACAAAAGGAACTTGGCCGGTAAAGACTCCGCCACCAATCTCTGCTGACAGAACACCCTGGTCATAATATTTTCTCCAACTCAAACCAACTCGTGGCGAAAAGAGAACCTGCGCCTTAGGTACATCACCAATTCTCACGCCATTATTCTGAGCTATTTCGCTACCATTAAATGAATCATTGGGCGTTGGAGTGTTAAATATCAAAGGCATAGTAGCTCTTACACCATACATCAGGCGGAAGCCTCGCCCCATATCCCAATCATCCTGGACATAGAGATTCAACTCCGCAGCCTTGAATCTAGGGCCCCACACAGTTGTTCCGGTAACCGACGGATCGGTATAGTTGTACTCATACATCGAAGCCATATTCTGCTCGAAATCAGCTATTGAGTTATAGGTATACGTACCATACGAATTTGCGAGATATCTGTTGTGTATATCATAAAATTCGTGATGCATACCAAACGTAAAGGAGTGAGCACCTTGCTCCCATATAAGATTATCAGTCAGCGTTATTACATTCTGAAACAAGGAATTAACACCTGCATAACGATTATTTCCGATGTTGAGAGTAACTCCGCCTGTCGAACCCGTATTCTTGATTATCACGCTTGGCAAATCACCCTCCACATCGGGCTTGCGACCATCGCCTACACGCGAATAACCAACATTAAGCGTATTGTGTAATGCTGCACCAAACTGAGATTCCAGCGAGAGAGCCAAATGGTGAGCCGTGCTATAATTTGCATAACCCGAACCCTCAAATGTGAATGACGATAGGGTATTGGCATACTCCTCTGCTCGGGCATCAAGATAGCTGTAACTTGCCGAGAGATGATTTCTAGAATTGATATACCAGTCCAAATTGGCCATCAACGACCCTGAGCGTTGCTCAACATCACGGCGTGACACTCCACCACCATCATAACCTGTCAACTTCTCATAATGCTTTGATACTCGCTCCAAATCCTCCTCAAGTAATGCAGATCCATTGAAGCCTAAATAGTACGACGAAGGCGAAGCCTTGGTATTATACTCGCCACTCACAAAGAAAAAGAGCTTATCCTTTACTATAGGGCCACCAAATGTTGCTCCATAAATCTGGTTGGTCTGCTTTTGTAACTTCAACCTATCAGTTACATCGCGTCCAGCGGTTGTGCCATACAAATCCTGGTTATTAAAATAGCTATATGCACTTCCCTCAAATTCATTTGTTCCAGACTTGGTAACGGCGTTTATCATTCCACCACTAAAGCCACTCATTCGCACATCATACGATGCCACAGCCACCTCGATTTGGGAGATAGCATCTAATGATACGGGGTTAGCGTTAGACAATCCACCATTAGTACCAGACGACGAAAGTCCATACATATCATTATTCGCCACACCATTGACCATAAATGAGTTATAGCGATTAGCAACACCGCCATACGACATACCACCTCCTTTCGTAGCATTGGCCTGAGGAGTCAATCTCACCACATCATACAGCGAGCGCGACACGGTTGGCATAGCCTCGATAATCTCGCGCGAGTAGTTTTCCACCACCCCGGCACTCTTCACATTGTCGGCTTCAACAACCACAACGCCCACCGATGCCATATTCTCACGCATCACCACCTCAACACTTCTGGACTCACCGACGCGTAGCTTCATATCAGAGATGACATAATTATCATACCCAATATACGACACCTCCAAACGATAACCATCATCGGGTTTGATGCCGTGAACGGCAAAACGCCCATCTTTATCAACGATAGAGTAGTATTCTACACCCGTTTTAGATTGTACTAATGATATGGTTGCTCCGACAAGAGCCTCCTTCGAGATATTCATCACCACACCCCTCAATGATGCAGTTGTTATTTGAGCCATTACATCGAGGCTCAACAAAGTCAATAATAGACAGATTAGTTTCTTCATCATAAGTCGTTTAAGGGCATCTATTTACGATGCAAGTTTAACACACATTGCCCGGGAGCATCACAACACCCCACAAACTCATCGTTCACCATCAAATGACCGAAGTAGATGCAAATATAAGAAAAAAGCTCTAATAAACACTAATTAGACGCAAACTTTACTCTCAAATCACCCTTTTAGTCCACATAATAGCGTTTATTCAACCCTTAAAATGGAAAAATCACTATTTTTGCAGAATATTGACCAGCACTATGGATGCATTAGTACAATTCTTCATCGATTGGGGTTATATAGGACTCTTTATTTCGGCACTGGTTGCCGGAAGCATACTTCCATTCAGTTCGGAGGTAGTGATGACTATACTCGTACAAATGGGTGCAGATCCCACGATGTGCCTTATATCGGCCTCAGTTGGTAATACTATCGGAGGATTATTATGCTATTGGCTTGGTTATCTTGGCAATATGGAATGGATTGAGCGTTGGCTCAAAATTGAGAAACAGAAGATTGACAAGGTATCGGGGTTTGTGAAACGCTACGGAGCGGTGATGGGTCTATTTGGAGTACTGCCATGGGTGGGCGAGGCCATTATCGTATTGCTGGGCTTGATGCGTGCTAATGTATACGTTACAACCATTACGATGTTTATTGGCAAATTTGTCCGCTATCTACTCATCATCCTCACACTACAAGGTGTAAATTCTCTATTCTAAAGCTGCTAAAGCATATAATAAATAGGTATGTGATTTTTTGTTGCGTCGAGTCAACATTTTGCAACACGCTTAAAATTTTGGTTCAAAGTTTGAATGATTGCCAACTGAATTAATAGGCAATCTTCATACTATGAAAAAAATTCTACTTTTAACGCTGACACTTTCAGCATTTATCGTAAAAATCGATGCTCAGAGTATTGGTTTGAAGAGCAACCTTCTCTACTCGGCATCGTTATCACCTAATTTGGGTATCGAGATTGGTTTGAGTCCTCAGACAACCATCGATATCTCAGCAAGTTTCAACCCCTTCACATTCTCTGATGGCCGCAAGTGGAAACATTGGCTCGTACAACCCGAGTTCCGCTGGTGGACGTGTGAACGATTCAATGGCCATTTCCTGGCAGCACATCTTATTGGCGGTGGCTTCAATGTAGGCAACGTCGATTTCTTCCCTTTCTCGATGTGGGACTCACTCAAGGACTACCGCTACAAGGGTCACGCTCTGGGTGCCGGCCTCGGGTACGGATATGCATGGATGCTCGGCAAGCATTGGAATCTCGAGGCAGAAGTTGGTTTAGGCTATGCTCACGCCTGGTATGACCAATACCAATGTCGGGACTGCAACGACAAAATCGGCTCTGGTAACAAAAACTACTGGGGAGTAACCAAATTAGCCATTTCGTTTGTGTATCTTTTCTAAAACTATGTAGCTATGAAACATCTTGTAAAATATATGCTTGCCTTGTGCGTAGCACTCCTAAGCATTAAATCATCGACCGCACAGATTGTTACAGCTAACAATATCACAGTGGATGATATTAAAATCACACACACCAACAATCGCACCCATGTCGATATGGCTTTTGATTTGAGTGATTCGCACATTGCCTCCAACCATTCACTTCGCGTAACACCCATCATCTCCAACGGAGTGCAGATGATTCAGCTTCCAGCCGTTGTTGTAGATGGCCGACGACGCAGTATCGTTCACCAACGAGGCGAGATTTCACCCGAAGAGTCATCAGACATATTCATTCGTCGTAAAAACCACAAGGAACAGGAGCTCGAATACTCAGCCGACGTAGCCTATGAATCGTGGATGCATAACGCCGAGCTTATCCTTCGTGAGGAGTGGTGCAGTTGTCACGATGTACCATATGCCGAGGAACTTATCGCCGTCGCCAAGATACAGCAAAGCTCTGTGGCACAACCAGAATCAACTGCCACATCTACTCCAGACGCCACATTAGCATCAATACCAAAGCCGAAGATGGCATACGCAATTCCAAATGCTGAGGCACCATCGGCAACAACCCATAGCTTCGAGTTACTCTTCCCAATCAACAAGAGCACACTCTCATCTACATATATGACTAATGCGAGCGAGCTTGACACTTTGCGCCAGTTGCTTACCAGCAACACCATCTCGGCCATCAAACTCACAGGATACGCTTCACCCGAGGGTCCATATCCTTTCAATGAGAAGCTGGCCGCTCATCGTGCTGCAGCCGTGAAGGATTACATGACCAAGAATAACATAGGTAACCCAACGTCAATCACAGCTGAATCGGCACCAATCGATTGGTCTGGCTTAAAGGATATGCTCAACGAGAGCAAGATAAGCAACTATTTGAAGATTATCTCAATCATCGACGATAGCTCGATAAAGCCCGCCGACAAGAACAATGCAATCCGTAGTCAATACCCTGTGGAATACAAATTTATGTTCCGTACCTGGTATCCAAAGTTGCGCAAGACAGAGATAGCCATCTCACATCAACCTCAAAAGATGGACCTACAGAGCGCCAAGCAGCAGATTAAAATCGACCCATCAAAGCTCTCATTAGGCGATATCTATATGGTTGCTCTAAGTTATGAGAAGGGTAGCAAGGAGTGGGACGAGATTATTCTTCTAGCCGTACAGACCTATCCAAATGTCGCCGAGGCACGGGTTAATGCAGCCAATGTAGCTATGGCCAACGGCAACTACGCTCAGGCCGCAGCTTATCTGCAAGGCTTACCAGAGAATATGCCCGAAGCAATGAACTCACGCGGCATATTGGCAATGTCGGAGGGTAAATACCAGCAGGCTCTCTCGCTCTTCGAAGCGGCTCAGAAGGCGGGCGTAAGCGAGGCTACATACAACATTTCGCTTGTAAAGCAGCTTATGTCGCTTGAAAGCTAACAACGATAGGGTGAAACAACACCCAATTCGACTAGCATAATTCTCAAAAGAGAGGTGTCCGGGAAAAATCTCAGCACCTCTCTTACTATGCCAGTTTAACACAGCCCACAAAAAAAAGGATACCCGATTGGATATCCTTTCTATTATATTACCACTGTGTGTAAGTAACTTAAGATCTTTTCTTTTCTCTTACACAACGCACCTGCATACCATTTGCACGATACATCTCCTTCTTGGCCTCATAACGATTGTTCACCGCACGAGTAGTATTCAAATCGAAGAACATTGAAGAAGCCTTTGCCCCAACTGTACCTGCTGTCCAATAGTAACCGATCCAAGGCTGAGGAATACTCTCCTCACCGTAGTTATTGAGATTGGTCAACACACCATTCTCAAAACTACGACGACCTGCACCAGGCATAAACATCTTCACGCCGGTCACACGGTCAACCAAATGCCAGCCATACATATTCTCTACATCAGCCAAGTTGGCCAAATCTTCCACTTCGTCGATATCAAAAGCCTCGAATGCATCTCCCGCAGGCACTCTCCAGCCTCTAGGACATGGGTCATTCACACTCTTCTTATCCGCACTCCACAACTCGTCTTTGTGTGATGAGTACAACCAATCATAGTCGTTAACCTTAGAGCCAAGTACGAATGTCATAGGATTATTTATAGCATACTCCTCAGTACCAGCATTCGCATCCTCCTCGGCGTCTACATAATGCCATCTGAGGAATGTGTCGTGACCATTATAGACATAGTGGTCCTCATTCTTCGAGAAGCGATAATCCTTTGGGCTAATCATAGGATCCTTACGGCCCCACTGGTAATATACACCAATCGAACGGAAGATATCATCGGCATCTGTTGAACCATTTCCATTGAGATATGCACCCAAGTTACGATCCATAAACTCACCCACAGAGGTCTGGATTGTTGACGTCTCAATATCTGAACCAGTAAGCCACAAATGCCAGCTCCACACAACCTTGCCATCTACATATGCAGCTACAACCGCATTACCCTGAGGTGTACGAGTCTCGATTACATCACCTTCGTCGTTAGTAACATCCTCGTGACCCACAAAGAATGTAAACTTACCAGTTTCTGCATCGTAGCTATTATATGGCACGAGCGAACGTGTACTTTGCCAAAGAATATTCACACTATCGGGATTGATACGCTCGTTGCTCTCGCCCTTGTGAGTTACGTCGATGATGTAACGTGTATCCTTCTGATGGATAGGGTAGCTATTTGAAAACTTATCGCTGAAATCAATCTGCTGATTGAGCAACGAGAGATACGATGTGGCGCTAACGGTTGTACCGATGGCGGTGTATCCTGTCAACTTCAAAGTACCATTCTCCTCCACAGAGCTATCGTCAGATGTAAATGCAGCTGGAGCTTTCACCGTAATAGTCCAATTAAGCATATCCACTCCAACAATTGTCCATCCCTTAGGCTGAGAAGCGACATTGATACTTGTGATGTTTTTAGCTACAAATGGAATAACTATCTCAGCACCAAATGTAGATGTAATCTGGCCTGGCATCTCAAATACAAAATCGTATTTCTCCTCTGTCTTACACGATGAAAACATTGCAACACACATAGTTACAACGCTCAACACTGCAAAAAGACTCTTAAAAAAAACTTTCATATATTAACTTTTACCTTATTTCGCTTGCAAAATATCTGCAAATATACTAAAACCCTGCGACATAGCGCAATGTTTCTCCGAGAAAATCTCGCCAAAATTCAATATTTCATATTGCAAACGCATAAAGGCTCTTTTTATTATGCATACAGACATAAAATATCTGAGGTAAATGCATAAAAAAGCGAGGCAGACGTTGACTCCACCTCGCTATGCATAAAACAAAGAATATTCGACTACTTCTTATCCTTTTTCGAAATAGCATCACGCATCTGCGTATCAGCCATAATATTTTTCATCTTGTAGTAGTCCATAATACCCAAATTTCCATTACGGAAAGCCTCGGCCATTGCAAGTGGAACCTCAGCCTCAGCCAAAATAACCTTAGCGCGAGCATCTTGGGCCTTTGCCAAATTCTCCTGCTCCAAAGCCACAGCCATAGCACGACGCTCCTCAGCCTTAGCCTGTGCAATATTCTTATCAGCCTCAGCCTGATCCATTTGCAACTGTGCACCGATATTCTTACCTACATCGATATCTGCAATATCGATTGACAGGATTTCAAATGCCGTACCAGCATCAAGACCCTTCTCCAACACCACGCGTGAAATTGAATCTGGATTCTCCAACACTATCTTATGCGACAATGCTGAACCGATTGATGATACGATACCCTCTCCAACACGAGCCAACACAGTCTCCTCGCCAGCACCACCAACCAACTGCTTGATATTAGCACGTACAGTAACACGAGCCTTGGCAATAAGCTGAATACCATCCTTGGCTACAGCTGCTACGGGTGGGGTATTGATAACCTTTGGATTTACAGACATCTGCACAGCCTCAAACACATCACGACCAGCCAAGTCAATAGCAGTAGCCATCTGGAAGTTAAGATTGATATTTGCCTTCTGTGCCGAAACCAAAGCATGCACAACATTTGTCACATTACCACCAGCCAAGTAGTGAGCCTCTAACTCATTGGGGTCGAGCTTCAGGCCAGCCTTTGTACCCTCGATCATTGACGACACAATCACAGAAGGTGGCACACGACGCCAGCGCATCAAAAAGAGTTGCAACAGATTGATTTTCACACCCGACACCAAAGCCGAGAACCACAAACCTACAGGAATAAAATAGAACACGAGCCAGATTGCTATAAATCCCAAAATGGCCGCTACGGCAAAAATTCCCAAACGAACCTCTTCCATAACAATATAAGTTTTAAAGTTTTATTGCAAGTTATCTAAAGCCTCACTTTATATGAGCTATATCTTTTTTACCAAAACCGTGAAATTCTCAACACCAACAACCTCTACTTCGCTGCGTGGATCAATATAGGCATCGAGCGACTTAGCCTCATATGTAGTGCCATCAATCACCACAGTACCCATAGGCGAGAGGCGCGACACACTGACACCTTTCTGACCAACCGTCACCAATTGGGCAGGGTTCTGGGTACTCACGCCCTCCATCTTATCTTTCAGGGCAAAACGCTGCCACGTCTTTGCTCTTAACGACAATACAGTAACAGCCAACGACAAAAGCAGAATCACGCCAATTGTCACAAATCCCATCGCCATACCATATCTTGCAAATGCCATATATACAGCTCCGCCATAACTAGCCAGCGAGAGGGTTGCCCCTAGAATCACGCCAGGCAAAAATATCAATTCTGCCACTAAGAAGAATGCACCCAGCGCCAAAAGCAATACTATAAATCCCATATTAATATATGTTTAGTTTCAATACCAACAATTAGTAACTACTCATCTTCAGCCTTGGGCTCAGGCTTAACCTCGATGATTTCAACCGTCAGATTCTCATCGCATTTACCCACAGCCTGCGCTACGCGCTCAGCTAAAGTACGATTAACAAACACCCCCAGGCTAAAGGCTCCATCTGCCGACTTCGAGATTTGACAATCAGCCGCCATAGTCGCAATCACATCTCTAACCGTATCATCTAATTCACCACCCTTGATCGACAAACGATAGGTGATAGCTTCGCTCTCATCCATCTCCGAAAGGTTGGTCTTACGGCCATCATACCACTCAACAATCTGTGGATTGCGAAATCCCTTCTTTTTCATAACCTCAACAGCAGCCTCAGCCTCAGCTTTTGTGCGCAAACCACCAGCATAATAACTAAAACGGCCATCTTCAAGCTCTTCAACAAAGAGAGGAGAGGCATTTCTGAATATAGACACAGACTGCTTATACTTGAATGTACCAAGCAAGATTCGATACACCACGCCATATTCATATACAACGCACTCGGGGATAGGATTCGACGCATTGTATGGACTACGAGCTGAAAATTCAATAGGCTGATAATCAACAAACGAACGACGCTCTACATCCACAACAGGCAAACGATAGTCAATCTGTCGAATCACCCTCGAGGCATTTGAGAGAGAGTCGATAGATGGTGTCAAGTTCAACAACTTAGCAACATACATCTCATAATTGAGTATAATAGGCTTCTGCAAGCAGTAATCCATAACAGGCTCTGACACACAATTATCCACCGATAATAGTTTCTGCTGACGAGACTCCATCATCATACTCTCGGTAATCTCAAGAATATCCTCACGAGCCTCCTTTTCCAAGAAGTACGAGTAGACATATACCTTCTGATCATAAATCTCAGTCCACATCTTGGCTAAGCGACGCTCCAAAACCATATTCTCGTCCATAATGGTTGCTATCTGAGAGTACAATACCTCGGCCTCAGCCTCAGTTGTCGCCAACAAATACTTATCGTAAAGCGTCTTTATCTTCGAATGGTTTTTAGAGTATGTCTGCACATAACCACACACTGTGGACTCCTTGGCCTGCATATCCATCAACCCCTTAAAGTCCTCTGCCTCGATACTCTTTTTAAAGTACTCGTTATTGAAGATAGAACCCGAACCTTTTGCTCCTGCGGCATCACCAATATTACCCATTGACGAAAGAACGTGCTGCTGCTCGATAGCATTAATCTGGTCTATGAGTTTCATCTTTTTGGTACGCATACTATAGATGAGATTCTCGGCATCGGCAAGTACAATTCGCATAGAATCCATTCGAACCATTGAAAGCGAGTCACGCACATCAGAATCTGCTCTCATAGCCACTCGCACATCGCGAATAATAGCCAACAAAGAGTCGGTCTGATGACGCAATTTATCGTCATTGCGCAACAAGGTCATATAATCCTTATTACTCTCCAAGCCCGGAACTCGAGCCACGATATCCTGAGCCGAAGCTGATGTCAAGCCTACAACTGCGGCAAACAATCCAGTAAAAAGTGATTTACATTTCATCATCTCCACCATCTAATAAAGAATAGTTGAATCAATCCAAATATCTCTAAACGACCCAACAACATAAGGGCCGTCAAATTAAGTTTCGTAAAAACAGGCATAGCTGAGTAGTTATCCATAGTACCTACATCGCCAAATCCTGGACCCACATTACTAGCGCAGGCCACTGCTGCCGAAAATCCAGTCATCAGATCAGAGCCAAACATTGTATTGATGAAGGTTCCCAACAATATCATCATCATAAAAGCTACGATGTAGACCGACACAGTACCCACCATCTCCTTGTCCTGTGGCACGCCATCGATCTTTGTGCGAATAACAGCATTGGGGTGCTGTTGTGAGCGAATACGGTTTCTCAACATCTTGATCGATAGCAACAAACGGTCAACTTTCAATCCGCCAGAAGTCGAACCAGCACAAGAGCACACTATCGAACAGAATATGAGTATCAATATCGCAGACGAAGTCCACGTATTACAATCAGCGGTGGCATATCCCGTAGTGGTGATAAACGAAGCTGTGTGAAACAGGGCATTTCGAAGCGATATCAAAATAGTAGGGTAGACATCGGCAAACCACAAGCTAAACGTAATAACCACAGAAGATGCGGCGATTATCGTAAAATAGAATCTGGTTATCTCCGAACGGAAAATATTATTATGCTTACCCGTGATTGTAGCATATATCAATCCAAAATGGATACCCATCAATATCATCGCCACAGCCAATATCCACTCAATCAGGCCCGAATTAAAGAATGCAATACTGGTATTCTTGGTACTGAAGCCACAAGTTGCACAGGCCGACATTGCATGGCAGATAGCATCAAACCAGCACATTCCGCCCAATTTAAGCGCTATTGCCGTCACAATGGTCAAACCGACATATATCGACAAGATGATTCTCACCACAGTCTGCGTACGATATTTGAAGTTGTCCTTTGCAAGCGATGAAAGCTCAACATTCGAGAGCATCATTTTACTCTTTCCGATTGAGGGCAGAATCACCAAAGCAAACATAACCACACCTACACCGCCAATCCAACTTGTTGCCATACGCCAAAAAAGCAGGCCTCGAGGCAAACCTTCAATATTGATAAGAACAGAGGCTCCTGTTGTTGTAAAACCAGAGACACTTTCAAACCAGGCGTTTATGATGGTAAACTCTCCGCCCCACATCAGATAGGGGAACATTCCCACAAAGCAAGATACCAGCCAAGCACCTACGACGATACAGAATCCCTCTTTTGTGGAGATTCTATCAGTACGAGGCACAAAGATAAGTGGGAAACAACCAATAAGCAATGTAAGAAGCGACGACATAACAAGTGGAGAATACGACGTATCGACATTGCTAGCATAGGCTATTCCAGCCGATGCCAACATAAATGCGGCCAACACGAGCAGCACCATTCCGATATATCGTATCACAACCTGCAAACGCATATCTACCAGCTACTTACTTTTGATTTTTATAACCATTAATCACCTTCTCGATCTTCTCCTTTAGCTCCAGCATCTCATCTTGACACTCAACCTTGACCGAGAACGGCAACTTATAACGCAACCAATCGCCAAGACTGCGATTCATCTCGATAATAGGTTTAACAGCATAAATCATGATGAAATAGTAGAACATCAGAAGAATAGCTATCATCACCAGAAGTGCAATGAAGACTGGAGTTACTGAGCGATATGCATTACGACTCAGTCGCTCAGCACGAGGCGACAACGAACTCTGTGCCAGCGACATAACTCGCATCACACTATTACTTGTGGAGTTGTAAGCAGGTAGATAGTTCTGCTCATACCATCGGCGGCCATCAAACGACAATGTACCACCAGACATACTGTCGAGAATAACCAAATTCTCAATTGTACGGCTCGCTCTAAGCTGTTCAACTACACTATGCAGTCGATTAGCAAACATATCGAGCGAATCAAAGAGTAGGGTAGCCGACGATGACGCATCACCTCGAGCCTGCTCAACCTTTGTCGTAAATGTTTCAAAGCTCAAACGGCACGAATCAGCATATGTACTATCGCGCAGCACCGCATAGTTCACAACCGCACGGTCATTAGCTCTGATTGCGTCGAGCATACTCTCTGAAAGTTCAATACTACGACGACTGCTATCGAGGATAGCTTCAATATCCTCACTCATATTGTTCAACTCGAACAGCGAAACCAATCCAGAAAAAAAGAGCAGCACAACAATGCTCAAAAAACCTATGGTTACTCTCTTGCGAATTCCTGTCATATAATCACCTATTTGCGTGTGGCATATTCACACAATGCCACTAATTATGCAAATATACGAATATTTTTCAATTTGTATACGACTTTCCGCCTCAAGCAGCAGATTTTATTCTAAAATCTCTGCCAAAGAGTCACAATCAGGCTCAATTGAGGTCAATTTCACTCGACTAATCTTATTAATCAGCTCACGACGATAAGGCGCCTTTACACGCACATAATTACCCGTGTAACCATACATCATTCCACCACGCATCGTACTTTCAAATAGAACTTCAGCCTCCTGGCCTGTCATCGATGAGCAGAAATCGAAATGAAGCTTTCGACATAACTCCTCCAATCGTTCGACTCGCTGAGTCGAGATTGACGATGGTACCTTATCGGGCATATCGACAGCGGGCGTACCGGGACGCTCTGAGAATGGAAAAATATGCAAAAAAGCAGGTTTGAGCTCAGCCAAAAGGTTGTATGTCTCCATAAAATTCTCCTCGCTCTCACCTGGAAAACCTGTAATAACATCTATTCCGATGAATGCATCGGGCATAAGCGAACGAACCTTGTTGATACGGTCAGCGAACTTAGCCGATGTGTAACGACGACGCATCAAACCCAATATCCTATCCGAGCCACTCTGCAGGGGAATATGGAAATGATGTTGAAATTTAGGTGACGAGGCGCAAAACTCTATAATTTCGTCAGTTAGCAGATTTGGTTCGATTGAAGAAATACGATATCGCTCTATACCCTCTACAGCATCGAGTGCGCGCAGCAAATCTATAAATTTCTCACCAGTTGTACGGCCAAAATCACCGGTGTTTATACCCGTAATTACAATCTCCTTGATACCCGATGCCGCAACCTCTTTTGCCTCGGCGACGATATCGGCAATAGGCATATTTCTACTTGAACCACGAGCGTAGTGAATCGTACAGTATGCACATTTATAGTCGCAACCATCTTGCACCTTCAAAAACGAACGAGAACGATCACCCGAAGAGAAGGCTGCAAAGAAACGAGTTATCTGCTCACAATCGCAACTATACACCTCGGCCGAAGAGTTTTTTCCTAATCCAAGTACTCGTTTATATAAATCGCCTTTATCATTGTTACCCAGCACAATATCAACACCTTCAATCTTTGCAATCTCATAAGGTTTAAGCTGTGCATAACACCCCGTAACTGCAATTATAGCATTAGGATTTTTACGATGCAATCGACGTATAATATTACGGCACTTTTTATCGGCGTGCTCTGTCACCGAACAACTATTTATCACACATATATCGGCAGGCTCATTAGAGGCCACACGCTCGAATCCGCCCTGCTCGAACTGACGAGCAAGGGTAGAACTCTCAGAAAAGTTGAGCTTACAACCCAACGTATGAAAACTAACTCGACGTTTCATATCCTATTTAATCGAAATTATCCTGCGAAAATATAAAAACTTTGGCTTAATAGAAAAAAGTTTTGACTCAATCCGATATTTAAAGTAAATTTGTGCGCATTTTTTACATACAAACGACAAGAATGGAGTTTTTTATAGATATACTTCGATACGATTACCTCGCCAATGCACTTTTGGCTGCCATACTCGCCGGCATCACCTGTGGCATAGTGGGCACCTACATTGTATCTAGGCGTATGGTGTTTTTGTGTGGCGGTATCACTCACGCATCGTTTGGAGGTTTGGGTATAGCATTCTACTTGGGGTTTAATCCGATACTGGGAGCCTCGATATTTGCCATACTCTCGGCGTTGGGCATCGAGTGGGCTTCGGACAGAGGTCGCATGCGAGAGGATTCGGCCATAGGCATAATTTGGTCGATAGGCATGGCCATCGGAGCACTTTTTATGAGCATCACACCTGGCTATACATCGGGCGATTTGGCAAGCTATATGTTTGGCAGCATTATCACTGTCACTCAGCAAGATATAATACTTTTAGCAATAATAACAACGCTGTGTGTAATGGGGGCTATCTTCTTTAGCCGCCCGATAATGTATATCGCATTTGATCGCAGTTTTTCGACAAGTCAAGGTATCGCCACACGGCTGATATCGTATGCAATGTCGATGGTGGTGGCAATCACAATTGTATTGGCCATACGAATCATGGGAATTGTGCTACTACTCTCACTATTTACGATTCCTGTTGTTGTAGCCAACTCGTTTACAAAATCATATACTGCCATCACGTTTTGGGCATCGATAATTGGAGTTTTGGGAGCTGTAGTAGGACTCATCGTAAGCTATAATTGGGAGGTTCCACCAGGGGTGAGTATAATATTTTCACTTACTATTGCGCTTTTCGGTGCAAAACTCTTATCTTTGCGAAGCAAAAAGAAGCAAAATGCAATTGAAAACCATACATAAACTAGTCTTAAAAGCCTATTTAGGCCCATTGGTACTCACTTTCTGTATCGTCACGTTCGTTTTGATGATGAATTTCGTGTGGCGATATATCGATGAATTGGTGGGTAAAGGTCTCGATGCAGGCATTATTATAGAGCTTATATCATATGCCACAATCAATATGATCCCGATGGGCATGCCGTTGGCGATGCTCTTTGCCGCAATTATGACATTGGGTAACTTGGGAGAGAATTACGAGTTGTTAGCAATGAAATCGGCCGGCATGTCGCTCATGCAGATCCTCAAGCCACTGATTATATTGGTGATATTCATGTCGATAGGCAGTTTCTTTGTGGTGAATAACCTGGTGCCATATGCCAACAAGAAGATGACCAGCATCATCATCGACATCCGTCGCCAGAAGAAAGTATTGGAGTTCCAAGACGGATTGTTTTTCAATGGTATTGATGAGAATCTAAGCATCAGGGTTGAACATCAAGACCCTGAAACAGGACTCTTGAACAACATTCTTATCTACGACAATCGCTCTGCAACAGGAAATATGACAACCACACTTGCCGAGTCGGGTTACATCCGACTCTCGGACGACAAGCGATTCCTTTTGCTAACGCTATACAATGGCGACAACTACCAACTCACCCGCAACAGTAACTGGTACACCAAAAACGGAGTACGCCACGATAAGTTCAAGGTGCAGGATATGACCATTCCGATGGAGGGCTTTGCATTCCAGCGTTCGGACAACAGCGGCATGATTGGAGGCTCTCAAACAAAGAATATAGTTGAGCTCCAGCACGATATCGACTCATTGGACATAAAGGCAGCCGAGACAATATCACAATCATACAAGCCTCTGTTCCAAGATAATATCTTCAACAAAGATATACAGGTATTGCATCTTCCCGATTCACTTCGCAAAGATAAGACTGGATTTAGAGATGCCGCAATGCTCGATTCAATCAGCAGACTCGACATTCGCGAAAAATACAAGATTTGGGACCATGCTCTTACAAGTGCCCTGAACTCGCGCAATGCATTCACATTTGACGAGACGTCAGCTAAAAATGCACTGAATCAGCTATACCGTAGCAAGAACGATTGGCATAGAAAGTTATCAATACCTTTCTCGGTACTGATTTTCTTCTTGATTGGCGCTCCATTGGGTGCGATTATCCGCAAGGGAGGATTGGGTATGCCTGTGGTTATCTCGGTTGCATTCTTCGTATTCTACTACATCGTAAGTTTGAATGGCGAGAAGGCCGCAAAAGAGGGTGTTTGGAGCTCGTTTGCAGGAATATGGCTATCTTCGTTTATATTGACACCCATAGCAATATATTTGATGATAAAGGCTACCAACGATTCATCGTTGCTCGACACCGATTGGTATTACAACAAATACAAACTCCTGGAGGAGAAGATTGCCCCCATATGGTTGCCAATCAAATTGCGTCTGCAGCCAATCTGCGATAAGGCAAAGAGTGTAATCAAGAGAAAAAAATAAATCATAGATATGAAACCAGCAAAAGAACTTCGCATCGTATTTATGGGTACGCCCGAATTTGCGGTCGCTCCACTTAAGCGTCTAGTTAACGACGGTTACAACGTGGTGGCAGTAGTAACGACACCTGATAAGCCAGCTGGCCGTGGACAAAAAATCCACGAGAGCGACGTTAAGGTTGCTGCCAAAGAGCTGGGATTGCCTATCCTCCAGCCCGAGAAGCTAAAGTCGGAGGAGTTTGTGGAGGCTATGCAGCAGCTCAATGCAGATTTGGGTATTGTCATCGCATTCCGTATGCTTCCAGAGGTTATATGGGCTATGCCAAAGTATGGCACATTCAACCTGCACGCATCGCTATTACCTCAGTATAGAGGTGCAGCACCTATAAATTGGGCTATTATCAATGGCGAGAAGGAGACAGGTATCACCACATTCCTTCTCAACCACGAGATTGATAAAGGTGCTATCATCGGACAGCAGCGTATGCCTATCCTTGCCGAGGATAACATCGGCACTATGTACGAGAAGTTGATGATTGCCGGTTGTGATTTAGTAGTGGATACGGTTGAGCGAATTGCAGCTAACGACTATACTCCCATTAAGCAGGACGACATAGACGAAAGCACTCTCAAGCCTGCGCCAAAAATCTTCAAGGAGGATTGCCGCATTGACTGGAGCTGGAGCGGAGAGCAGATTGTTAACTTCGTGAGAGGTCTGTCGCCATACCCAGCAGCGTGGACACCTATGTTTATCGATGGGCAGGAGAAGAGCTCAGCAAAGATTTTCGAGGTGAAGTATGAACCACGCACAACTGAGGCAACACATGTGGGAGATATTATCTCGGATGGCAAGGAGCGAATTGCAATCGCCTGTGCCGACGGATTGATTCATATTAATTCGATGCAGATAGCCGGCAAGAAGCGAATGAATAACAAAGAGTTGTTGTTAGGATTCCGCAATATTGAGGATTACTGTTGTATGTAATATAAAACCCCTTGATTCTAATTCTTGAATCAAGGGATTTTTCTTTTGTTCACACAAACTATTACTTCACACTCCAGATACCGCCTGGGCCAAATATTCCATCAATCCAAGTATCCAACACACCTGCACGCAAGCCTAAGTCCAACAGATTGTATCGACGGCGAATATGACGCACAAATGGCACATCGGCAAGCATCTGCGATTTTGAAATACCAACATCCTCTGGCTTTACCGGAGCGCCTACAATCGAAAGATAACGATACATCTCATCGTATGTATAACACTGCTCCTGCAACTTTCGCTTCAATCCTGGCCAATCAGCCTTAACAAGTTCTAGTTGACGACGAACCTCTGTCTTATCACCATACTTGGCAGCAACCTCGGTTATACCGAGCTCGGCATAAGGCTCTCCAGCAAAAAGCTTCTCTGCAGCCAAGCGCACCTCATCAAGCGTAGGCCAATTATTCACGCATTTATCGACATCTATTTGCGTAAAATCAGTCTTATACATCTCATCAAACATAGCACACATAAAGAGTGTACCAACACTCACTTGAAATCCATGAGAAGGGGTGACACCATTATATGTATGGTTACGCATATTCCATAAATGGCTAAAAAGATGGTCTGTACAAGAAGCCGGACGGCTCGAACGAGCTGCCTGCATTGCAAAACCACTCAACATCAAGCCCTCCACAAATGGAGCAATAGCCTCAGGACGCAGAGCCGCAACACCTTCGGGATCTGCAAGAGACTCCTTCAGACTATCCTGCACAATGTGCCAGGCCACATCGTGAATAGGCTCAACACCTAAAAAATCGGCAATAATCCATTCTGCGCCGGCTGGTATCTTGGCAGCAAGATCGGCATATCCTGCGGCAGTCATCTCAGCAGGAGCCTTTGCCATAACACCCACATCAGCCACAATAGCTTTAGGGGCAGGACAGGTGAAGGTCTGCTTCATATTCTTATAGGTGATAGATGCTCCAAACGAAGAGTATCCATCAACCGATGCAGCCGTAGCCACACACATATAAGGGCGATTCTGATGATAAGAACAGAGCTTACACAAGTCGTTGATAGTACCCGAGCCAACTGCAACAGCAATAGCATCGGTAGCTGCAAGTCGTTCGTCGAGCATCTCGATAAATGTCCACTCAGCGTGGAGATGCTTATCGGTGAAAATATATGGCTCTTCACACTCTATACCCGCCTGCACAAGATACGCATAGACAGCCTCGCCGGCAGCTTTCCAGGTATTCTCATCGGCTACAATCAATGCTCGGCTACCAGGGAATTGCTCCTTGAACATTGCAGGAATACAATCTAAAATACCAATTCCAATCTCCATTGCAGCCGTTTCGGTTGCTGCAGCCAACGCTTGAGCTACTCGTTGATTATTATTCATAATTTTCGTTCTCGATAATAGTTTATTTAACCCGCTGGATAATCTCTCCACCTCGAAGGATTGCCTTCTCGTTTTCGGGCAGCAATCGCCAAGCACGCTCGGGCAGAGACTTTTTAAGACCCAGCATAACATTTTCCATTTTCACTATAGGCTTAATCTTCAGATACCCACCCAAAATCATAGTATTGAACAACTTAACTTGTCCCAATCGAGCACACTCGGCCGCTGCGTCAATAGTATAAATCTCAATATCAGTACGAGTTGGAGGATTAATTACGCCATTGGTATCATATATCAAAACACCTCCTGGTTTTACCTTACTCTCAAACTTATCCATCGACTGCTGATTGAGTACGATAGCCGTATCATAGTCATTGGCGATAGGCGAAGAGATTCGCTTATCAGAGATAATAACAGTTACATTGGCAGTACCTCCTCGCATCTCGGGGCCATACGAGGGCATCCAAGTAACCTCACAATCCTGCATAACGCCAGAATAGGCCAATATCTTACCCATTGACAGAACTCCTTGACCACCAAAGCCAGCTATAATTATAGTCTCTTTCATAACTCTCAATTTTTAGGGGTTATTTAGGTAGGGTAGATGACTTTATATCACCAAGCGGATAGGCGGGGATAAGATTCTCCTCCATCCAGCGATTTGCATCAACGGGCGACAGCTTCCAGCCACTGTTGCACGATGCCACAACCTCGACCATTGAATAGCCATTACCAGCCATAGCATTTTCAAAAGCACGACGGATAGCCTTCTTGCACTTGCGCACATTGGCTGGAGTATGGACACTCTGGCGTGTGATATATGTAGCTCCGTCGAGATGCGCCAACATCTCAGCTATCTTGTAGGGGAATCCATTCAAGCCCGCATCGCGTCCACAGGGGGTTGTAGCAGTCTTCATACCGAGCAGGGTGGTAGGTGACATCTGACCGCCTGTCATTCCATAGATTGCATTGTTGATGAAAATAGTAACGATATTTTCGCCTCGCGCCGCAGCGTGAATAGTTTCAGCAGTACCAATAGCCGACAAATCTCCATCGCCCTGATAGGTAAAGACCATATTATTGGGATATAAACGTTTGGCAGCAGTTGCCACGGCACAAGCTCGACCATGAGCCGCCTCAATCCAGTCGATATCAATATAGCGATAGGCAAAAACCGAACAACCCACAGGCGAAACTCCGATTGTAGAGGCTTCAATACCCATCTCATCAATAACCTCTGCTACCAATTTATGCACTGTGCCATGGCTGCAACCAGGGCAATAGTGCAACTCTTCGTTTGTAATCAGACGAGGCTTGGTATAAACCAAATTCTCTTGCTTTATCTCAATATTTGCCATAGCTCATTACTTTACAAGTTTATTTTTCAATGCATCAAGAACCTCTTCGGGTGTAAACAACACGCCTCCAGTACGACCATAATGCTCGATCTGAACTGCTCCGTTAACTGCCAGACGAACATCCTCAACCATCTGTCCGGCATTTAACTCTGCTACCAAAAAACCTTTAACTCCGCGCTCAACCAGACGACAAATAGCTGCCTTAGGGAATGGATAGAGAGTGATTGGGCGCAACAATCCGACCTTGATACCTTGTTCTCGTGCTTGCTCGGCCACGGCTGCGCTAATTCGAGCCGAAGAGCCATATGCCACAATCACGTAATCGGCATCATCACACATTATCTCTTCCCATCGAGCCTCCTCAGCCTCGATAGTCCGATACTTAGCTTGCAGACGCAAATTCAGAGCCTCCAAATCATCGGGCTGCATAAATAACGATGTACAGATGTTATATCTCTTTCGACTACCTTTACCACAGGTTGCCCATTCGCCATATCGCTCAGCAATCTGCTCATCGGTTAGACGAGGCTGCTGCTCAGAGAGGACAACCTTTTCCATCATCTGACCAATGGCACCATCAGCCAAAATCATTGCAGGGGTTCTGTATTTGAAGGCTAAATCGAATGCCAAAGAGACAAAGTCATACATCTCCTGCACCGATGCTGGAGCCAATACTATCAAATGGAAATCGCCGTGGCCACCGCCTTTGCAAGCCTGAAAATAATCACCTTGCGATGGTTGGATAGTACCCAAGCCGGGACCTCCTCGCTGACAGTTCACAACAAGGCAAGGCAACTCACAAGCGGCCAGATAGCTCAAGCCCTCACTCATAAGGCTCACACCCGGACTCGACGACGAAGTCATAACTTTTTTGCCGGTAGCCGCACCGCCATAGACCATATTAATCGACGAAATCTCTGATTCTGCCTGCAATACTACCATACCGGTACTCTCCCAAGGGCGCAACTCCATCAGAGTCTCCATAACCTCAGATTGAGGAGTAATAGGGTAACCAAAGTATCCATCGCAACCGCATCGTACGGCAGCGTGAGCAATAACCTCATTGCCCTTCATCAACCTTACATCACTATCTGCCATAACTATTCCACTTTTTGACGATAAATAACCAAACAACTATCGGGACAAATTATACCACACGAAGCACAGCCCGTACAAGCCTCTTCGTTTGCCATCTCGACGAAATTATATCCTTTCTTATTAACAGTAGCCGATAGAGCCAACACATTGCAAGGACAAGCGCCAACACAAACACCGCAGCCCTTACATCGTTCTTTATCAACCACTACAAGTCCTCTAATTTTAGCCATAATTATACCCTTTTAAGATTTGTTGTTCATCTACTTACAAATATACATTTTTTTACGCAGAAAAGCGAGAAATAGCTAAATTATTTTCTATCAAAAAGAGTGCATTTGACCTCAACTTAGCACAAAAAAGAGTGCTGAGACTATCGCCCACCTAGAGCAAATAATCCCAGCACCCAATTTATTGAAATTTTCCTACTACTCAAACGAATGAATTACCACACCCGAGCGCAACTTAGGTTCAAACCACGTTGTTTTAGGAGGCATAATATTGCCCGTATCAGCAATATCGATAAGCTGTTGCATAGAAACAGGGTAGAGGGCAAAAGCAACCTTCATCTCCTGGCTATCCACACGACGCTGAAGCTCACCAAGGCCACGAATTCCGCCTACGAAATCGATTCGCTTAGAGGTACGCAAATCGGTAATTCCCAATATCTTATCCAAAACAAGATTAGACAATACCGTAACATCTAACACACCAATAGGGTCGCTATCGTCATAGGTTCCTTCGCGAGCTGTAAGACTATACCACACACCCTCCAAATACATCGCAAAGTTATGCAGGCCTTGTGGAGTATATACATCGGCACCCATAGCCTTCACCTCAAACGACTCCTCAATCTTAGATAGGAATTCCTCAACAGATAGACCATTCAAATCCTTTACAACACGGTTATAATCGATAATTCGGAGCTGAGAAGCAGGGAAGGTAACAGCCAGAAAGTAACAATACTCCTCGTTGCCATTATGATTAGGGTTAGCCGCCATACACTCTTGACCAACCCTTGCAGCCGCAGCTGTACGATGGTGACCATCAGCAACATACAAAGCAGGGATAGATGCAAACAACTCAGTAATTCTACGATTTTGTTCCGCATCTCTCACAACCCAGAAGTGGTGACCAAAACCATCGGCCGCCGTGAAATCATAGTCAGGGGCATTGTTCTCAACAACATCTGAAACTATGGCATTAATCTGCTCATCGTCAGGGTAAGTAAAGAACACTGGCTCGATATTGGCTTTCTGATTGCGGACATGAATCATACGATCCTCTTCCTTATCGGGACGAGTAAGCTCGTGCTTCTTGATGGCACCCGACAGATAGTCCTCAAAATGACAACACATTGCAATACCATATTGGGTGCGGCCATTCATTGTCTGAGCATAGATATAGTAGTGCTCCTGCTCGTCCTGAACAAGCCAACCACGCTCCTTCCACTCTTTGAAATTTGCCACCGCCTTATCGTAGACCTGCTGAGAGTGTTCATCGGCAATAGGATCGAAGTCAATCTCTGGCTTGATAATATGAAGCAATGAACGCTCAGTAGCCTCGGCCTTAGCCTCAACAGAGTTCAGCACATCATACGGACGTGATGCCACCTCGGCAGCATACTCCTGTGGCGGACGAATTCCGCAAAAAGGTTTAACTTTAACCATATCTGTTTAAAATTTTATAATCTATTTACAATCACAAGGTTTCTTGTTAACCTGGAAGCGGGTCTCACCACGCTCCAAATAACCAACAACTTGACGAGCAGCCGCCAAACCTGCGTTGATATTAGCCTCTGCAGTCTCTGCGCCCATCTTCTTAGGTGTAGCAAAGAAACGATTACCAAACAGAGCAGCCATTGTTGATGCATCATCCGGAGCAATATCGGTGATATACTTAAGATCAGGACGCTCGGTCATAGCGGCCTCTAATCCAACCTCATCAATAACCTCCTTACGAGCTGTATTTACCAATGTAGCACCCTTAGGCATCGACATTAAAAGTTTATACCCGATAGACTTCTTAGTTTGCGCCGTAGCAGGGATATGCAATGAGAGGAAATCTGATGCTGCATACAACTCTTCGACAGAACCAACAGCCACAACACCATCGTTCTCAAAGAGAGCCTTATCAGTCACAAATGGGTCATAAGCAATAACATTCATTCCAAATGCCTTAGCCTTTCTTGCAACTAATCGACCCACATTACCATAAGCATGAATACCAACCGTCTTACCTTGCAACTCGAAGCCTGTTCCAGGAACGAACTTATTGCGTGACATATAAATCATCATACCCATAGCCAACTCTGCAACCGCATTTGAGTTCTGGCCCGGAGTATTCATCACAACAACATCTTTAGCCGATGCTGCCACCAAATCTACATTATCGTAACCTGCACCTGCACGCACTACAATCTTCAAATTCTTGGCAGCATCCAACACTTCAGCCGTAACCTTGTCACTACGAATAATCAAGCCGTCAACGTCGGCAACAGCGGCCACCAACTCCTCTGGCTCGGTATATTTTTCGAGCTGAACAACTTCGTATCCAGCCTCAGAGAGTATCTCCTTCATACCATCTACCGCCTTCTTGGCAAATGGTTTTTCGGTAGCTATCAATATCTTCATATTCTTCTTTTTTTCTGTATAATAGATCTCTTCACTACGTTCCCACTCAATTATATCAACTCCAAAAGGATCACGCCTAGTAGGAAGATTATATGTATAACCCATTAAGTATCTAATATAGTGAAGTTTAACTATTCATCTTTTCAAATTCCTGCATACATGCAACCAATGCCTCGACATTCTCTACCGGGCAAGCGTTGTAGCACGATGCACGGAAACCACCTACCAAACGGTGGCCCTTGATGCCGACCATACCCTTAGACTTAGCAAACTCCATAAACTTAGGAGCCAAATCCTCCTTGCCCTCGCTCATCACGAAACAGATATTCATCAGCGAGCGGTCCTCCTCGGCTACAGTGCCACGGAAGAGTGAGTTACGATCTATTTCAGCATACAACAACTCAGCCTTTTTCAAATTGCGGGCATAAATCACATCCATACCTCCCTCAGCCTTCATCCATTTCAAAGTCTCTCGCAAGACATAGATAGGGAATACCGGAGGAGTATTAAACATAGAGTTATTCTCGACATGGGTATTAACCTTCATCATCGTAGGAAGCTCTCGCTTGATATTCTGCAACATATCATCACGAACAATCACAAAAGAGACGCCAGCTGGAGCGAGATTCTTCTGTGCGCCACCATATATCAACGCATACTTCGACACATCGACTGGTCGACTCAAGATATCAGAACTCATATCGGCAATCAGAGGTACAGGCGAATCGATATCGCTCTTGTACTCAGTACCATAGATAGTATTGTTAGCACAGATATAAAGGTAATCCAAATCAGAAGGAATCTCAAAATTCTTAGGGATATATGAGAAATTCTTATCCTCAGAAGATGCTACAATTTGCACCTCACCATAGTACTTAGCCTCCTTAATAGCCTTTTTTGTCCACACACCAGTATTGACATATCCAGCCTTTTTGCCCAAGAAATTGGCTGGTATATGGAAGAACTGAGTGCTTGCACCTCCTCCAACGAAGTATATTTGGTAGTTATCAGGGATATTCAGCAACTCACGGAATAGGGCATACGACTCCGCAAGAACCGCCTCGAACTCTGGCGTACGATGGGAAATCGAAAGCAATGAAAGGCCTGTTCCATCGAAATCAATAATTGCCTTTGCTGCAGCCTCGAGCACAACATCTGGGAGAATAGAGGGTCCCGCATTGAAATTATACTTCTTCATATCAATAATAGATTAAAAATTCTACAAAAAATAGATCTTATCCAGATCGTTTATACATACAAAGTAAGCATAAAAATATGATTATTCAAAATCTCACAGAGCCAATTTTAAGCCGAATTATAACTTTTATCATTAAATTAATCAAAATTGAGTATATAATTAGATTTTTTAATAACGATATGACACAGAAAAGCGGCAAAAGATAAAAAAAGATAATTTTTACATTTTTTATTTTCCCACACTGCGCAAACTTTAAAATCTAATTTTCGCACCCCGCCATACAACATTCTTAGCAATAAGCAGATAGTGATACAATATACCCATTTGACAATATTTCACTCTACACTACCAAAAATCCACAAACTCCAACAACTCACATTATCTAGCACCATCATTCAATCATTGGGTAAAATGTAAGAATTGTTAATGATAAATTTGTATAAGCACAGTTCTTATATTATCTTTGCAAAGATTTTCGCTTCCTCCACCCTTTAGGGTGGTTCAAGCAATAAATAACCATTTTTCAAAACAGTTAACCCGACTCGAACAATGATAAAATCGATGACCGGTTTCGGCAAGAGCGAGATTACTCTGCCGACAAAAAAAATCAGCGTAGAGGTACGCTCACTCAACTCAAAACAGTTGGATCTTTCAGTGAAACTCCCAGGCATATATCGCCCATTTGAGTTCGACATACGAAGCATGGCATCAGCCGCAATCATTAGAGGAAAGGCTGACATCTCTGTTATGGTAGAGCACACAGCTACAAACACTTCTGCGACCATCAACAAGGAGGTATTCAGCGAGTATATGCGCCAGATTGGTGAGGCAATGAACTATGCTGGTGTATATGCGGCAAACGACGCAATCGTTCCAGTCGCAATGCGTATGCCCGAAGTTGTGTCGACTCAGGTGGAAGAGGTGTCAGAGGAGGAGCAGGCTATGCTTATGCAGGCCATCAAAGAGGCTTTGGAGCGTTTCACTGCTTTCCGTGAGCAGGAGGGCGCAACACTGATTGCTGACCTATTGAATCGTGTTGACAAAATCGAGGATTACAAATTGCAGGTTGAGCCATACGAGAAGGTGCGTTGCGAGACAATAAAGAATCGTATTCGAGAAAACTTGGCGCAACTCAAAGTTGACGTAGACAGTAACCGCCTGGAGCAGGAGATGATATTTTACATTGAGAAGCTCGACATCACCGAAGAGAAGGTGCGCCTTTCGAACCACTGCCGCTATTTCCGCGAAGTTGCAGCCGAAGAGGAGGCTCCTGGTCGTAAACTCGGATTTATTGCACAGGAGATGGGTCGCGAGATTAACACACTCGGCTCGAAGGCCAACGAATCCAATATGCAGATTCTAGTCGTAAAGATGAAGGACGAATTGGAGAAAATCAAAGAGCAGGTATTAAACATTCTATAATCGAAAATAAGATGGAAGCGTCAGGCAAACTTATCATATTCTCAGCCCCTAGTGGCTCAGGCAAGACAACAATCGTAAAAGAGTTGTTGAAGATTTTCCCACAGTTTGAGTTTTCAATCTCAGCAACATCGCGTCAGCCACGTGGCACCGAGCAGAATGGTGTGGATTACTTTTTCCTCTCGCAGGATGAGTTCCGTCAGAAAGTGGCAGCTGATGAGTTTGTCGAGTGGGAGGAGGTATACAATGGCACCTGCTATGGTACACTCAAAAGTGAAATGCAACGTATTTGGCAGAAGGGTAATGTAATCATTTTTGATGTGGATGTGATGGGTGGTATCAACCTCAAGCGTATCTTTGGGGATAGCGCACGCTCAATCTTCATCATGCCACCATCGGTTGAGGTTCTTCGAGAGCGTCTTATCGGCCGAGGCACCGATTCAATGGAAACAATCGAGAAACGTGTTGCAAAGGCAGACTTTGAGATTTCGAAAGCAGGCGAGTTTGATGACGTTGTGGTGAATGATGTTTTGGAGGAGGCTATTGCCAAGACTCGCGACATTATCAACGACTTTTTAGCTGAGTAACCCACAAGAGTTGAGGCGATGAACAAAAAGCGAATGATGCTCTACTTCGGGTCGTTCAACCCAGTACACCGTGGTCACATAGCCCTAGCCGAGTATGCCGTCGAGCAGAACCTGTGTGACGAGGTGGCAATGATTATCTCACCACAAAATCCATTCAAGGAGAGTTGGGCACAGGCCGCCGAGATGGACCGCTATTCGATGATGGAGATTGCGTGCCGCAACTCGAAGTATCCAGAGAAGATACTACCTTCGATTATTGAGTTCCTTTTAGAGAAGCCATCATACACAATCAACACTCTGCGTCACCTATCGGAGAATTATGGCGACCAGATGGAGTTTGCAATTTTGATGGGTAGCGACCTCATCAACCAGTTGCCACGATGGCGTTCAGCAGAGGAGATTATGGCAGGCTACGACATATATGTATATCCTCGCCCAAATGTAGAGATGACATTCTCAACACCCCGCACCACATTCCTCAAGGATGCCCCACAACACAACTACTCATCAACCGAGGTGAGAGATTGTATTGAGCGTGGAGATAACATTGAGAGTATGGTGGATAGCGAAGTTGCTGCATATATTCGTGAAAAGGGTCTTTGGACTCTCTCTCACAAACTAACCACTCTTACGATGGCCATCGAGCAAGGAGCAGCTAGTGCCGAGATGTTTGTCGAGCGAGGCAAATGCTATTTCCGCAGAAACGAGTGGGGTAATGCTATCAACGACTTCAAGAAGGCCGAGGAGCTCGCTCCAGGCCAGACCGAGGCGAAGCAGTTTATAGAGATGGCGCAGGAGATTTTGGAGTATAGATACAAGGATATCTACAATCCTTAAATCTGACTTTTCGATAAGCCCTAAATACAAACCAACAAGACACAAATAAATAGCTTTACAAGATAGAGATGATTGAGATAGATGATAAAATAGTAAGCAGTGATTTGCTGAGAGAGTGCTTTGCCTGCGATTTGGGCAAGTGCAAGGGCATATGCTGTGTGGAGGGTGACGCTGGAGCTCCGCTGGAGCTTGACGAGGTGGACCTCTTGGAGGAGAAGTACGACAACTACGCCCCATATATGACCGAGGAGGGTCGCCGCGAGGTTGAGCGCCAGGGATTTATGGTTGTAGATGCTGATGGCGACTATACAACTCCGCTGGTAAACAACGCCGAGTGCGCCTACGCTTTCAGCGAGAATGGAGTTACATTCTGCGCCATCGAGCGTGCTTATCGCGAGGGTAAGTGTTCGTTCCTGAAGCCAATCTCGTGCCATCTCTATCCAATCAGAGTGATGCAGTTCTCAAACGGCACCTACGGCTTGAACTATCACCGTTGGGCGGTGTGTCGTGATGCTGTGGAGTGTGGTAAGAAGATAGGCTTGCCAGTGTACAAAGCTCTGAAAGAGCCTATCATTCGACGATTTGGTGAGGAGTTCTACAAGGCATTGGAGTGCGCCGAGCAGCTCATCAAAGAGCAAGACAACGAGTAAAAAATTAAGTAACTAATAAAATCCCAAACAAACCAAAATGAATTTACGCAAAACACTGCTGCTATGCTTGACCCTGCTCATTGCGGGTAGCGTATCGGCACAAGTTAAAACAACCACACAACAGGATACAACCAAGAAGAATCTGCCCGCCGATGCCATCATCGTAAAGCGAGTGCCATTGGAATCTGGTCCCGAATTCAACGTGACCGATGCTTTGGTGGTGGATACTATTCCATCGACAAGCGAGGGATTGAGCGTTGTCCTTTATAACGACAACACCTGGCGTTATGTACGCAACCGCGACATCGACGTACTCGACCACACAGTCTATACATCGGATTGGGACACCACAAAGATTCAGGTTTACAAGACCGAGCTTAAGGATTTGCCCATTTCGATGGTAATTGATCTTGTCGATTCGCTCAAGAGCTATCACTACCCACACAAGGGCCGTGTGACATCGAAGTATGGCCCACGTCGCCGCAGAATTCACCAGGGTACTGATATCGACCTTGAGACAGGCGATCCAATCTACGCAACTTTTGACGGACGTGTGCGAATCACAACTTACGTTGGAAACGGCTATGGTAAGTTGGTTGTTATCCGCCACGACAACGGTTTGGAGACATACTATGCTCACCTTTCGGAGATTAACGTACAACCTAACCAGTGGGTGACGGCAGGTCAGGTAATCGGTAAGGGTGGTAACACCGGCCGAAGCACCGGCTCACACCTCCACTATGAGATTCGCTACAAGGGCCAGACATTTGACCCAGAGCGTTTGATTGACTTCACAACAGGTACACTCCGTCGCGAGACATTCCTCTTGAAGCGCACATATTTCAGCCCATACTCTCGATTTACTCAGGACTTCGACGAGGAGGTACAGAGCGAAGAGGAGGACAAGAAGATTGCGGCCGAGGCGGCAGCCAGAAAGTACCACATCGTGAAGCGTGGTGACACATTGGGCCGCATCGCCATCAACAACCACACAACCGTTACGAAGATTTGCCAGCTCAACGGCCTGAAGAAGACCAGCGTATTGCAGATTGGCCAGCGAATCCGAGTAAGATAATAGACCGACGAACCTAAAACTTCACATAAAACCATGAAACGATTTTTAATACTCACACTCATCCTATGCGGAGCATTGTGTGCTTCGGCTCAGGAGCAGAAGGCCGAGAGGGCTTTGGTGGACTACATCAACAATGGCGACACAAGTTGTAGCTGGAAGGTGGCCGAGACCAAGCGTGGCGAGGGATACACAGCATATCGCCTCGACTTCACGTCGCAGACTTGGCGCGAGAGTGTGTGGAGACATCAGTTAATGGTTATCGTTCCCGATAAAATCAGTCACAACGAGGTGCTGGTTCACATTGCGGGCGGTAGCGTTGACACCAAGACCGAGATGCCTAACCTTTATGGCTGGGACCACCGAGCAATTCAGTTCCAGACAGGCATAGCCAAGCGTTGCGAGGCGGTAACGGCTATTCTTTGGCACGTTCCTCGCCAACCACTCTATGGCAACAAGTATGAGGATGAGTTGCTCTCGTTCACGCTGCATATGTTCCAGAACGACAAGGACTACTCATGGCCGCTGCTCTTCCCAATGGTGAAGAGTGTGGTGAGAGCTATGGACTCAATCGAGGAGTTTGTTGAGCAGAAGCACCAGACCAAAGTGGATGAGTTTGTACTCACAGGCTTTTCAAAGCGTGGCTGGACAACTTGGCTGACGGCTGGCACAGGCGACAAGCGCATTGTGGCTATCGCTCCAATGGTAATCGACATTCTGAATATGCGAGTGAGCGTACCTTATCAGCGCCATATGTTCGGAGCATACAGCATTATGATTCAGGACTACATCAATCTGGGCCTCACTGAGGAGCTTGTGACTCCATCGGGTTTGGAGCTTGTGAAGATGATTGACCCTTACTCATACCGCAACTATTACACTATGCCTAAGATGGTATTCCTCGGCTCGAACGACCCATACTGGACAGTGGATGCTGTGAAGAACTACATCGACGAGATTCCTGGCAAGAAGTACACTGCGTACTCAACAAACGCAGGTCACGACCTCGATAATGAGGCTATTTCATCGCTTGAGGCCTTCTTCCACCAAACAATCAACAAGGAGAAGTATCCTAAGTTTGAATACACACCACGCCAGTTGGCCGACCATATCGAGATTGACATCAAGGCCGACAAGAAACTGCTCAAGGAGGTTGTTGTGTGGGAGGCTGTATCGGAGAACAAGGATTTCCGCAAGTGCACTTTCGCTCCACGCACAGTTGATGGAATGGCGGGCAAAAAGAGCTTCACTGTGAAGGTGGATTATCCTAAGCAGGGCAACAAGGCATTCCTCGTGATGCTGAAATATAAGCATCCATCAAAGGAGGATACCTATAATATAACTACGCGCATGTACACTGCCGATAACGACGAACTCTTCGAGGAGGCATTTGTGGCAAACACTCCAGCGAAATAGGTATTGTACTATGATTAAAGATAAAGGCAACTTCAAATGAGAAGTTGCCTTTATCTTTTAGTGATATATACAATTAGTACTCTCTTGCGCCAAAGATAGTGGAGCCGATGCGTACCTCGGTTGAGCCATACTCCAAAGCAATGGGGTAGTCGTCGGACATTCCCATCGAGAGCATATCAAACTGCTCGCCAAAATACTCCGTCAGCTCGCGCTTGCAAGCGGCAAGACGCTCGAAATCAGCACGAACAACAGCCTCATCATCGGTGAATGTTGCCATACCCATCACGCCACGTAGACGGATATTGGGGTAGCGGTCAAAACCTCCAGCCCTTACAAAATCGAGCAACTCGGCATAATCCCAGCCCGACTTAGTCTGCTCATTGGTAACGTGAATCTCCAACAGGCAATCAATCACACGCCCGCACTTCTCGGCCTGACGGTTAATCTCCTCGGCCAAACGCTCGCTATCGAGCGACTCGATAAGTGATACAAAGGGGGCAATATATTTTACCTTATTGGTCTGCAAATGACCGATCATCACCCACTCGATATCGCGAGGCAGCACCTCATATTTCGCTTTCAACTCTTGTGGACGGCTCTCACCAAAGGCTCGCTGACCCGCATCATAAGCCTGCTGAAGCGCCTCAACAGGGTGGAACTTCGACACTGCCAAGAGTCGCACTCCCTGGGGAAGACTCTCGCGCAGACGTATTATTTCAGTTGATATAGACATTACCAAAAACATTTAGGGTGTAAATGTACGCAATTTAATGTTAATATGAGAATCGACGAGCACAAAATTTATTATTCTTTCCCACCAAGCAATAATGTAGTCATTTATTACATATTTAAAGGCTAAATATTTTATGAAAATAAGATATTTTTGTTATCTTTGACAAATATTAACCTAATAAAATTATGACACCTGCAATAGTTTTAACTACAGTGGCGGCATACTTGGCCGTACTATTCTATGTCGCTTGGCGTACATCTCGCAAAAGCGACAACTCTTCATTCTTTACTGGAGGACGTAGCACATCGTGGGCATTGGCAGCAATGGCAATGGTGGGAGCTGCAATATCGGGCGTAACATTCATCTCTGTTCCAGGATGGGTGGCTCAGAGCGGTTTCTCGTATATGCAGATGGTAATGGGATTTATCGTTGGTAACTGCACAGTTGCTTTCGTGCTTATTCCACTCTTCTATAAACTAAACGTCATCTCACTTTACCAATATCTTGAGGACCGTTTCGGCGGAAGTTCCTATGCCACAGGAGCATGGTTCTTCTTCATCTCGAAGATGACAGGTGCGGCACTTCGTGCATTCCTCATCTGCGCAGTATTGCAGACATTGGTATTCGATGCATATAACATTCCGTTTATCTTCAACGTGATTATTATGATGGCTCTTGTGTGGCTCTACACACGTACAGGAGGCGTTAGTTCGGTTATCGGAACAGATGTATTGAAGACCACTTGTTTGGTTGGTAGTGTTGTGTTGTGTATCGTATTTATGATGCGAGAGTTAGGATTGGGTATGGGTGAAGCTATCAGCCAGGTTGCCAACCACGACTACTCTCAAATCTTCTTCTTTGACGACACAGCCGACACCCGTTTCTTCTGGAAGCAATTCCTGGCCGGAGTATTTATCTCAATTGCAACGACAGGTCTTGACCAGGATATGATGCAGCGCACACTTTCGTGCAAGAGCCCACGCGATTCGCAGAAGAATCTTGTAATTTCGGTATTTATGCAGGCTGCCGTGATATTCCTTTTCCTCTTCCTCGGTGTATTGTTCTACATCTATTTGGCTGGCAAGGGTGTAACTCCAGCTATTGAAGGTTTCTTCCCAATGAGCGATGCTGCTGGTGCACCAATCATCAGCGAGAGCGACGAGGTATTCTCATACATCGCAACAAAGAGCGGCTTGCCACTCATCGTGGGTATTTTGTTTGTGCTTGGCCTTATCTCATCAACCTACTCGGCTGCAGGTTCGGCTATGACGGCCCTCACAACATCGTTTACAGTTGATATTATGCACGGTACAAAGCGTTACGACGAGCAGCGTTTGACAACTATCCGCAAGCGAATTCATATCGGTATGGCGGTAGCGATGGGTGTTTTCATCCTCATCTTCAATGCCTGCAAGAACACAAGTCTTATTGATATGGTCTACACACTAGCAAGCTACACTTATGGTCCTTTGCTTGGTATGTTTGCCTTTGGTATCTTCACAAAGGTACGACCAGCCGACAAGTATGTGCCTATCGCAGCTATTATGGGTGTAGTATTAAGCTTGGTACTCCAACTCAATTCGGAGCGCTGGTTTGGTGGCTATAAGTTCAGCTACGAGATATTATTATTCAACGCATCATTCACCGCTATAGGTATGTGGTTGCTTTCACTCAAAAAATCTAAGAAATAATGATACTTACAGCAGATTCAGGCTCTACTAAGTGCCATTGGGCGCTGGCCAAGAAGGGAGAGGCCGTAACAGAGCAAAGCATAAACATTGTACAAAGCAGAGGTATCAATCCTGTGACTTGCAGTCGCGAGCAGATGGTAGAGATTATCTCTGAGGAACTTCTGCCAAACATCGAGGCTGAGGCTGTCGAGAGCATATATTTCTATGGCGCAGGTTGCATTGCAGGTGCTCCTGCAACCCTTGGTCTTCGTGATGTATTGGCCGAAATTTTCCCCAACGCACAACAGATTGAGGTGGCAACCGATATGCTGGGTGCTGCACACGCCTTGTGTGGCCGCGAGGAGGGTATCGTTTGCATTTTGGGCACAGGCTCTAATTCAGCTCACTATGATGGTGAGAAGATGGCTAAGAACGTTCCGCCACTTGGTTACATCCTGGGCGACGAGGGTGGTGGCACAAACATCGGTCGCACCTTTGTAAGCGATGCATTGAAGGGCGTGATGGATAAAGAGATTGTGGATATGTTCTATGCCGAGTGCAACACTTCGTATCCGGAAATCATAGAAAATGTATATCGCAAGCCTAATGCCAATCGCTATTTGGCTTCGTTTGTTCCTTTTGTAGCAAAGCATCGCGACCTGCCACAAGTGCGTAAGTGTATCGATACTGCGTTCAACAACTTCATAGAGCGCAACTTACTGCAATACAATGGCATAGAATCGATGGAGGTTAATTTCGTTGGTAGCGTGGCATTTGTATTCGAGAAAGAGCTCACCGAGGCACTGGAGCGCCACTCGCTAAAATTGGGCAAGATTATGCGCTCGCCCATCTGCGGAATGGTTAATTATCACACATTAGAATAACATAAGAAAAAATATAACATGGCATTTGAGAAAATTACCGAGAAGTCGTCATTGTACGACAATCTGGACACAATGAGTCCATCGGAGATTGTAAAGTGTATGAATCAGGAGGACCGCAAGCCAGCCGAGGCTGTCGAGAAAGCGTTACCCCAGATTAGCGAACTTGTAGAGCGTTTGGTTCCTCGCATGAAAGAGGGAGGTCGTCTGTTCTACATCGGAGCAGGAACTAGTGGCCGTTTGGGCGTATTGGACGCATCAGAGATTCCTCCAACGTTTGGAATGCCTGCCACAACTGTAATTGGTCTTATAGCAGGTGGCGACACAGCATTACGCAACCCTGTGGAGGGCGCTGAGGACGACACCGAGCAGGGCTGGAAGGATTTGATGGCACACAATATCAACGACAAGGATACTTTGGTAGGTATTGCTGCATCGGGTACAACTCCTTACGTTATCGGAGCATTGCGTGAGGCTCGCAAAAATGGTGTACTTACAGCATCTATCGCTTGTAACCCAGACTCTCCAATGGCACAGGAGGCCGAGATTGCTATCGAGATTATGGTTGGCCCTGAGTTTGTGACTGGCAGCTCTCGTATGAAGGCTGGCACAGCTCAGAAGATGACACTCAATATGATTAGCACGGCCGCTATGATTGGCTTGGGCAGAGTGAAGGGTAATCGCATGATTAACATGCAGCTCTCTAATGCCAAATTGGTTGATAGAGGTACTCGCATGATTGTCGATTCGTTGGGTATTCCTTATGATCAGGCACAGCAGTTACTGCTCTTGCACGGCTCAGTGGCAGAGGTGATGAAGAAGTTTCCCAAGGAGTAAATCCTTACACTAATTAATTTTAATATGGCCCGTATGACAAATGTTATATGGGCTATATTTTTTGCTATTTCATATTTATTCGTATATTTGTATGAGATATTACATGCATGCAAATATGAAACTACGTAGTATTATATTAATTCTGCAGGCCATAATGTTATCATTATCGGCTTTTGCTTTCAATCCGCCTAAAGATAAAGGATATGTAATAGTTACAGATTACATCAAAACCAATTCGGGCAAAGATGTGAGTGATGCAATACAGAATATTATCGATAAGAATCCAAATCGTACGATATACTTTCCCGATGGGGTGTATATCATCTCGAAACCAATCATAACTCCCGCAGAACCAACAAAAAGCGTAGCATTGGAGTTATCGAATTATGCTATTATAAAGGCCTCGGATAATTGGGCCAACAAAGAAGCAATGGTGCGCTTAGGCGGAAAAGATGCCGCAAACAACATTGGGATTGCAGGAAGCAATTACTACCTAGACGGAGGTATTATCGATGGTAATGGCACAGCTAAAGGAATTTCAATCGATGGAGGTCGAGAAACTGTCATACGCAACACATCGATTAAGAATGTTGAAGTTGGAATCCATGTTAAGCACGGCGCAAATAGTGGCTCATCGGATTGCGACATATCGGGTGTAAATATCGTTGGTAATAACTCCTCTACTTCGATTGGCTTATTGGTTGAAGGCTATGACAACACCTTCACAAATATGCGTATTGCAGCTGTAAATACGGGTGTAGTCCTGAAATCACAAGCCAATATGCTCAGGAATATACACCCATTATACTATGGCGGTAAAAACGGATACGACCAAAGTAGTTGCGGATTCCGAGATGAGGCTGGATGCAACTGGTACGACTTCTGCTATAGCGATGAATTTGCAACAGCTTTTTACAATTCGAAGAATGCCGCAAGCCAATACAATAACTGCTTTGCTTATTGGTACTCAAAGCGTGGCACCAAACATACTATTTTCAAAGCTGAGGGAAAATTCAACTCCCTTGTATCGAATACCCGCTCAGGACTTCGAGCAAACAATGCAGTAAAGGAGAATAATATTTTGGAGGTTGGAGCAGATGGAGGTGATGGATGCTTCATCAATCTATATATTGACAACAAGGAGATTTTGACAAACAAAACTTACGAAAAATACCTAAAATAATGCGGTATTTTATATATCTGTCATACGATGGTGCAGCGTATTGCGGTTGGCAACGCCAGCCCGATGCTCCCTCTGTTCAGGAGACCTTGGAAAAGGCTCTCTCGACGCTACTGCGTGAGAATATTCTCATCACAGGTGCCGGTCGCACCGATACGGGAGTTAATGCCTCATATTATGTGGCTCACTTTGACTGCGAGAAGCAGATTGATGACTGTGATAAAGTTTGCTATAAACTCAATCTTATTTTGCCACAAGACATCGCTGTAAGCCAAATCCGCAAAGTTAGTAACGAGGCCCATGCTCGATTTGATGCCAAGGAGAGGGAGTACACCTATATCATCTCTCAACACAAGAATCCTTTTAGGCGATACTCAGCGTGGCAATATTATGTAGCGCTCGATTTCGACAAGATGAATTTGGCTGCTGAAAAGTTGCTCAATTACGACGATTTCACATCGTTTGCCAAGCTTAACTCCAACAACAAAACAAATATTTGCCATGTAACAAAGGCCGAGTGGAGTCGTGACCCAAAAGATAAAGCAGTATTGATATTCACGATTCGCGCTGATAGATTTTTGCGAAATATGATTAGAGCCATTGTGGGTACATTGGTCGATGTGGGACGAGGCCGTTACACTGTAGAGGAGTTTGAGGATATTATACGCAGTAAAGAACTTTCAAGGTCGAGTGCAGGCGCTCCTGCGCAAGGTCTGTTTTTAAGCGATGTAATATACGAAGAGGATATATTTACTAATGATTAGAAACTATTGTTAAACTTAAATAAACATTTGCTATGGGAACAATTCTTTGGTTAGCAGGTGTTATCTGCGGTATTTGGTGTGTACTTGATATCTTCAAGAAGCCTATCGGTTTTATTGGCAAGCTTATCACTGCCATCATCGTATTGACTACAAGCTGGCTCGGTTTGGCTGTCTACTATTTCTGGGCACGCCACAAGCTCACCTCTTGGTTTAAGTAATATAAACCATAACACCAAAACTATAACACCCGAAAGTCAAGTACTTTCGGGTGTTATAGTTTATTTAGTTAGCCTACAAATGAATTGCAGCTCCCAGAGCCGCCTCTGAGGCCTCCATTAAACCCTCGTGCATAGTAGGGTGAGAGTGGATAGTCTTTGCAATGGCGTGAGCCGTAACGCCAAGACGCTTAGCCAAAGTAGGCTCGCCGAGCATCTCGGTAACTGTTGCGCCAACCAAATGAGCACCAATAAGCTTCTCGTCAGCATCGAAGATAAGCTTCACGAAACCATCTCTGTCGCCAGCAGCAGTAGCCTTACCAGAGGCCGTGAAGGGGAATCGACCCACCTTATATTCAATACCAGCCTTCTGTGCCTGCTGCTCGGTCATACCAACCGATGCAACCTCAGGCGAAGTAAAGATGCAAGATGGGATAGTAGAGTAGTCAACTGCATCAGGATTCAAACCGCAGATGTGCTCAACGCAGTGGATAGCCTCAGCTGAAGCAACGTGAGCCAATGCTGGAGTAGCAATGATATCACCAATCGCATAGACACCCTTAGCAGAAGTCTGGTAGTGCTCATCTACCTTAATCTTATCGCGGTCAACCTCGATACCCATCTCCTCGACGCCGATACCCTCGATATTAGACTTGATACCCACAGCTGACAAAACGATCTCGGCAGTGAGGGTTTCTGCACCCTTCTTACCCTCGATTTCTACATTACACATACCATCCTCGCCAACAGTAACACTCTTTACGTTGGTTGATGTGAGAACTGTTGCACGCATCTTGCGGAACGAACGCTCCATAGCCTTAGCAACCTCCTCGTCCTCCAAAGGCATCATCTGAGGCATATACTCAATAACGGTAACCTTCACGCCGAGCGAAGTATACAAGCATGCAAACTCACTACCGATAGCACCAGAACCCACAACAATCATCGACTGTGGCAACTTAGGCAACACCAAAGCCTCCTTTGATGTGATAACATGCTCGCCATCAACAGGCATAAATGGCATCTGGCGTGGACGAGCTCCAGTAGCCAAGATGATTGCACCCGCCTCGTATACTGTACCATCAACCTCAACCTTACCATCGCCAGCCAACTTACCAAAGCCGTTGATAACGTCGATATTGTTCTTCTTCATAAGGAAAGCTACGCCCTTGCTCATTGTCTCTGCCACTGTACGCGAACGAGCCACAATCTTCTCGAAATCGGGCTTTACCTCACCCTCAACAGCGACACCATAGTGAGCCGCATTCTTGCAGTATGAGAATACCTGAGCACTCTTAAGCAGAGCTTTGGTTGGGATACAACCCCAGTTGAGGCACACACCTCCCAAATCGGCCTTCTCAACAATGGCTACTTTCTTACCGAGCTGAGCAGAGCGGATGGCTGCAACATAGCCACCAGGGCCACTACCAATTACTATAATATCGTAGTTCATTTCTTACTTCAATTATTTGTTATAACTACTTGACTACCTGCAAAATCTCACCATTGTCGGCTGCTACAGCACGCTTCCATTTCTCATTATATCCAGGGAACTGGATCTTGCCAGGAATCTGCTTGCCTGTGTCGTTACCATTATCAACAAAGTGAGTGTGGTCACCACCAGCACCGATAACATACTTGAGTACGTCAGCGTGCTCGCTCTTTACGTTACCGTCAACATACTTGATAAGCAAATATTTGTCCAAACGGCTCCAGTTAGCAAACCACTCCTCGGCCATATTTGTACTGAACTGAGTGAGATACTTCTTCTGAGCCTTTGCAGAGAGCGCAGCAGCCTTCTTGTCGATACCATTAACAGCCTCCAACATTGAGTTCTCCCAGAAATCAATCACCTTACGGATGTCAGCTGAAATCATATCGTAACGCATATAAGCGAAGTTTGTAACGCGGTTGAACAACCAGAAAGCAGATGATGGAGTGTACTCGAGCATAGAGCCATTGCCCTCGGCCAAGCACTCAGGAGCCTCCTGTGTGTTGCAATAGATAGGAGTAAGGCAAGATGTAGCAGCATCATCAACACCAAACCACAAGATACCAGTCTTACCAGGACGAGCCTGGCCTACAATCCAGAAACCAGTCTGCTGAGTGGCAATAGCACGCTCGTTGGTGTAAGTCTTACCATCTACCTCGAAAGTCATTGGACGCCAGCGATATGGCAGAGCGTGACCACCAGCACCAAGATCGGTTGTCATATCCATTGGAGTACCCTCATAATGATCGCGCATAGCATCGAACACCTGCTTTGGAGATACCTTCGCATTTGGCTTTACCCACAAAGGAAGACGATTCTTTGGGTTATGACCCATAGCATAGTCGAGATACTTATCCATACCGTCAGTAAACTTGCGGAAGAATGCCCACACACGAGCATCGCAACCACGCATAGCGCTGAAATCGAGTGGAGCATAAGTGTCGCTGAATGAGAACTCCTCGTCGCTACCATTGTAGTAACCCATCTCGCGAGCGAATGAGATTACATCGGGAGCATACATACAGTTCTCGGGGTCATTCTTTGGGAAAGTTGTGATACGAGCCTGGTTAGCGTGAGCCGAGATATAGCCATCGGGCACACGACGAGCAACCCATACGATACCCTTCTTGCCAGGACCCTTGCCGATAAGCTCCATAATCCAAGCCTCCTCGGTATCGGCGATAGAGAAGCTCTCGCCCTCAGATGCATAGCCATAGGTATTGGCCAACTCAACGATAGTGTTGATAGCTTCGCGAGCAGTCTTGGCACGCTGCAATGTGATGTAGATGAGTGAACCGTAATCCATCACACCTTCGGGGTTATACAACTCGTGGCGACCGCCATAGGTTGTCTCTGTGATGATGAGCGAGTGCTCGTTCATGTTACTAACAGTAGAGTAGGTCTGAGCCACCTGTGGAATCTGACCCAGGTGTTTACCGGTATCCCACTCTGTAACCTGAAGCATTGAGCCAGCCTTGTATTTGGTGGCATTGTGCTTATAGAGGCAACCGTAAAGCTGGTGAGAATCAGCCGCATAGGTAACCAAGATAGAGCCATCGGTAGATGCGCCCTTTGTGATGATAAAGTTGGTGCAAGCCAGCGCCTCGCCACCAATCAGGGTAGCCGCAGCAAGCATCAACGAACAAAAGATTTTCTTCATAAATTTTATGTTTTTTATTAGTTTGTAATTTACACTGCTATTGCAATCTACAAATATATGAAAAATAATCGATACAATAACCCTTATAGTCTTTTATTAGAACAAGTGGCTCTAAATATTTTGTCGATGCAGAATTATTTGTATCTTTGTAAGATTTTTAACCCGCTCACACATAGTGTGAGCACAACCAATGAGAAAGATATGAAAGCAGCTATCATAGGATACGGCAAAATGGGCCGTGAAATTGAGAAGATTTTAACTGAGCGTGGCCATAGCGTGGAGCTCATTATCGACGTAAACAACACAGCAGACCTAACAGCAGAAAACCTCGCAAAGGTGGATGTTGCCATCGAGTTTACAACACCATCAACAGCCTACGACAATATCCGCAAGTGCTTGGAGTGTGGCGCAGCAGTGGTAAGCGGTACAACAGGCTGGACAGACCGTCTGCCAGAGTTGCAGGAGTTGTGCAAACAGAAGGGTGGTGCGATGTTCTATGCTTCGAACTACTCGTTGGGCGTGAACCTGATGTTCCGCCTCAACCGTGAGTTGGCCCGAATGATGAATGCCATCTCGGGCTACAGCATCTCAATCGAGGAGACGCACCACACCGAGAAGAAGGATTCACCAAGCGGTACTGCGGTAACTTTGGCCGACGACATCATCGAGCGCATCGACAAGAAAACAGGCTGGGTGAATGAGCCAACCGACAAGGAGGAGCTTATCGGCATCGAGTCGTTCCGCGTAGGTATGACCCCAGGTGACCACTCTGTTACTTACACTTCGCAGGATGATGTTTTGGAGATTCGCCACTCGATTAAGAATCGTCGCACGCTTGCACAAGGTGCTGTGGTTGCAGCAGAGTTCCTTTGCGGCAAGAAGGGCATCTTCACAATGGAGGATATGCTCAGCGCAATCTAAAATAGGAGGCAAATCAAGCAGTAAAGAAGAGAAAAAATGGAAAAGATAAAAAAGTTTTTCAGCAACAAATGGGTTCGCTTCTCACTCGCTACAATCATCTATGTTTTGTGGTTTGTGGTATGGACCGGTAATTGGTGGCTCCTTTTGGGTGTAGGAGTGATTTACGACCTCTACATCTCGAAATACTTCTATCGCTACGTATGGAGCAAAAATGAGAAGTTGTGCGAGAAGAGTGCACTCTATCGCGACATCTGCGACTGGGGAAATGCGATTGTATTTGCTACAGTTGTGGCAACACTCATCCACATCTTCATATTCCAGATGTATGTAATCCCGTCGTCGTCGATGGAGAAGAGCCTCTTGGTGGGCGATTACCTCTATGTAAGCAAGGTTACATATGGCCCACAGATGCCAAACACACCTCTCTCGTTCCCATTCGTGCACCACACAATGCCTTTGTCGCAGACTAAGAAGTCTTTCTCGGAGGCTATCAAGTGGCCATACCACCGATTGAAGGGTTTGAAGAAGATTGAGCGTGGAGATGTGGTGGTATTTAACTTCCCTGCGGGCGATACGGTTTTGCTGGAGAATCAGGCAGTGACATATTACGACGTACTTAGAGAGTACCAGCAGCAGTATGGTCCAGAGCGTGGTCGTCGCCAGTTGGAGGCCGACTACACTATCATAACTCGCCCTGTGGATAAGCGCGAGAACTACATCAAGCGTTGTGTGGCTCTACCAGGCGATTCGATTCGCATAATCGATCGTGAGCTTTTTGTCAATGGCAAGCCAGAGGGCTCGATTGCAGAGAAGCAGTTCTGCTACTCGATACGCACATCGGCTCCGTTGACTCAGTATGCTATTGAGAATATGGGCATTACCGAGATCTCGGGCAATGGTAATAGTTATTTCTCACCACTCACAGACTCGATGGTAGAGGCTCTCAGCAAGATGGATAATGTGATTAGCATTGAGCCATACACAGTTATGGAGCAGGCATTCCCACACTCTGAACAGTATAAGTGGACAGCTGACAACTTTGGCTCGCTTTGGATTCCAAAGAAGGGTACAACAATTGAGCTTACAACAGAGAATTTGCCTTTGTATGAGCGAATCATCGATGTATACGAGGCGAACGATTTGGCGGTAAAAGATGGCAAGATTTACATCAACGGCAAGGAGAGCAACTCATACACCTTCAATATGGACTACTATTGGGTTATGGGCGACAACCGCCACAACTCGGCTGACTCGCGTTACTGGGGATTTGTTCCCGAGGACCATATCGTAGGTAAGGCTTCGTTCATATGGCTCTCACTCGACAGGAACAAGAGCTTCCCGGCAAATATCCGCTGGGAGAGAATCTTCAACAAGATAAAGTAGCACATTGTGGAGACAATCAAAGATAGTTATCTAACCATTGAGGCTGACGCCGAGGCGATTTTCAAGGAGAAGAGCAGTAAGTTTCTTTGCTACGCCTTCCATGTTGAGAACGAGGAGCAGATAGCCACGCATCTTGAGCGACTTCGTAAGCAATATTACGATGCTACTCACCATTGCTATGCCTGGCGATTGGGCCCATTTGGCGAGAAGTTTCGCGCTAACGACGATGGGGAGCCATCAAGCACTGCCGGAAAGCCAATCTTGGGACAGATGCTATCGAACGAGATTACAGATTGTCTGATTGTAGTCGTGAGGTATTTCGGAGGTACAAAGCTCGGTGTTCCAGGGTTGATTTCCGCATATAAAGAATCAGCCGCTGCTGTAATAGAAGCTGCAAATGTGGTGGAGAGAACTATTGATACTCACTTCAAGATTGAGTTCTCATACATCGTAATGAACGATGTGATGCGTATAATCAAAGAGGAGCAGCCTACAATCGTTGAGCAGATTTTCGACAACCTATGCGAGATGCACCTGGCGATAAGAAAGAGCAGAGCCAATATCGTAGAGGGCAGACTCAGAAAGGTCGAGGGGGCAATAGTAGAGATAATAGAATAGCCGAGATAGCTAGCCAAAGGGTATATAACAGAGCATTGGAGTATTATGTCAAACGAGAAAACCATACATATCAAAGGGGCACGCGTTCACAATCTGAAGAATGTGAGCGTGGAGATTCCACACAATACCCTTACCGTAATCACAGGCCTCTCAGGTTCTGGTAAATCAACTCTAGCCTTCGATACAATCTTTGCTGAGGGTCAGCGCAGATATGTAGAGAGTCTCTCGGCATATGCTCGCCAGTTTTTGGGTCGAATAAATAAGCCCGATGTAGACCTTATTTCGGGTATTGCACCAGCTATTGCCATCGAGCAAAAGGTAAATACTCGCAATCCTCGCTCAACAGTGGGAACATCAACAGAGATATATGACTATCTAAAACTTCTTTACGCTCGTATTGGCCACACATTTTCGCCCGTATCGGGTGATGAGGTACGATGCTTTGGAGTGGATGATGTGGTGGCATATATCACCGAAAATGGTCTTGGTAAAAGAGTTGTTATCACTGCTCCAATCACACTAAACTCTCAGCAAGGACTAATCGAGAAACTGTTGGATTTGATTTCAGATGGTTTCCAGCGAGTATGGGTAGATGACGAAGCTCTAACAATGGAGGAGTTTTTACCCAAAATCAATGCCGAGACCAACGCTAGTGATGTATGGTTGGTGGTGGATAGATTGCGAGCTGCGGAAGATGATGATACAATGCTTCGCCTGCGCGATTCTGTGGCCAGAGCATATAGCTATGGAAATGAACTTTGTAACGTAATCATCGAAGATAAACAGAGAGAGTTCTCTGCTCGTTTTGAGGCTGATGGAATAGAATTTGAGCAGCCAACGGAGCATCTTTTTAGCTTCAACAATCCGATAGGAGCCTGCCCTGTATGCGAAGGATATGGCAAGATTGTGGGCATCGACGAGGATTTGGTTATCCCCGACAAGAGCAAGACAATCTACGAAGATGCTATCGCTTGTTGGCGTGGCGCAACAATGAAGAAGTGGAAAGATGTGCTTGTAAACAACGCCTACAAATTCGACTTCCCTATTCACGAGCCATATTACAACCTGACAGCTGAGCAGAAGCTGCTCTTATGGCGCGGAAATGAGTATTTTCACGGCCTCAACGAATTTTTCCAATATATTGACTCGGAGCGTCGCAAAATACAATATCGAGTAATGAAGGCTCGATATACAGGTAAAACCACCTGTCCCGAATGTGGCGGTAGCCGCCTACGCAAGGAGGCTCTATACGTAAAGGTTGGAGGCAAGAGTATAGCCGATTTAGTGAAAATGTCAGTCGACGAACTCATCACATTCTTCGATAAATTGCAATTGGACGAGCACGACTCAAAGACTGCCCATCGCATTATAATAGAGATTATTAACAGGCTCAACTATCTATCTGATGTGGGTTTGGGATATCTTACACTCGACCGCTTATCGTCAACTCTTTCGGGTGGCGAGAGCCAGCGTATCAATCTCTCAACATCGCTCGGAAGCAACCTTGTGGGTTCGTTGTACATACTCGATGAGCCAAGTATCGGCTTGCATCCACGCGACACTCACCGATTAATCAAGGTGATGAAGCAGTTGCGAGACATTGGCAATACGGTTATCGTTGTTGAGCACGAAGAGGAGGTTATTCGCGCAGCCGATCACATTGTCGATGTAGGCCCAAAAGCGGGAGAGTATGGTGGCGAGATTGTATATAGCGGACCTATAAAGGGTTTGCTCAAGGCAAAAAATAGCCTTACGGCCGACTACTTGACACTTCGTCGCAAGATTGAAGCACCTGCAGAAGCAAGAGGGTGGAGCAACTCAATTGTTATCAAAGGTGCAAGAGAGAACAACCTACGCAATATCGATGTTCGTATTCCTTTGGGAGTGATGACATGCATCACCGGTGTGAGTGGTAGTGGTAAGTCATCTATTGCAAAGGGTATTTTGTATCCAGCTCTGCGTCGTGAGTTGTCAGACACAGGTATGAAACCTGGCGATTTCGATGGCATAGAGGGCGATATTTCGATGTTGCAGGCGGTAGAGATTATCGACCAAAATCCTATCGGCAAATCATCTCGTTCGAATCCTGTAACCTATCTGAAGGCATACGATGAGATACGCAAGTTATATGCCGATCAGCCACAAGCTGTGCATACGGGCCTGACAGCAGCATCGTTCTCGTTCAACGTAGCGGGAGGTCGATGCGAGGAGTGTCAGGGCGAAGGCGTTATCAAGGTGAGCATGCAGTTTATGGCCGACGTAGAGTTAGTATGCGAATCGTGCCACGGCAAGCGCTTCAAAGATGAAATTCTCGAGATAAAATATAGGGGTAAGAATATTTACGATATTCTAGAGATGAGCGTCGATGACGCCATCGAGTTTTTTACAGAGGATAAGGAAAACTCAACCTGCAGACGCATTGTGGAGCGTCTACAACCATTGCAGGACGTGGGATTGGGATATATTCGTTTGGGGCAGTCGTCATCTACATTATCTGGAGGAGAGAGCCAGCGTGTGAAGCTCGCATCGTTCCTCTCGAAGGATAACGACACAAAACGCATGATGTTTATCTTTGATGAGCCAACCACAGGTCTGCATTTCCACGATATCAACCGCTTGCTAAAGGCATTCAACGCACTGATTGCCAACGGCCATACTATTGTGATAGTGGAGCACAATATGGAGGTAATAAAGTGTGCCGACTGGGTTATAGACCTCGGCCCTGAGGCGGGTGACAGAGGTGGCGAGATTGTATTTGAGGGCACACCAAAGGAGTTAGAACAGTGCGAGAAAAGCCACACAGGACATTTTTTAAAGGAGCACAACAAGGTCTAAAGCTGGCCTACTAGAAAAATGAAGGAATTTGAAACATATACTCTTCCAAACGGAATAAAGGGCATACATCGTCGCGTACGCAGCAATGTAGCACATTGTGCGCTGGTAATCAATGCCGGCACGCGCGATGAGCATCGTAACGAGTATGGTCTTGCTCACTTTGCCGAGCACGCTATTTTTAAAGGTACGGAGCATCGCAAGGCTTATCAGGTGAATTGCCGATTGGAGAATTTGGGTGGTGAGCTAAATGCCTACACTACCAAAGAGGATACAACTATACACGCTACAACACTAAAAGGCGACTTTGCGAAGGCTGCCGAGTTGGTAGCAGACGTGGCATTTCACTCTACATTCCCCGAAAAGGAGCTTACAAAAGAGCGAGAGGTGATTGTGGATGAGATAAACACCTACAAGGACTCTCCATCGGATATGATTTTCGACACGTTTGAGGATATGCTCTTCGAAGGTTCTGAACTGGGACACAATATTTTAGGCTCAAAGGCTGCATTGGCTCGTTACAATGGAGACTCGATTCGACGTTTCATTGAACGTACTCACACAACCGATCAGATGGTGTTCTCATCTATAGGAAATATGTCGCTCGGCACGGTGCAGAACGTAGCAATGAAATACTTTGCTTCGCAACCAGCATCGACCCGCACATTCAAGCGCTCGACACCAGTTATTTGTGAGCCGTTTGAGAAGAGCATCAACAAACACACCCACCAAACTCACTGCATTGTGGGTGCAAGAGCATACGACATAAACGCAGAGAAGCGACTCCCGTTAGCACTGTTAATCAACATCTTAGGCGGCCCATCTGCTAACTCACGGCTGAACATCGTACTTCGTGAGAAGAATGGACTTTCGTATAATATCGAAGCTATTTATACACCGTATAATGATTGTGGTGCGGTGGCAATATATTTCAGTTCAGACCACCACAATAGCGACCTGTGCCGCGAGCTTATCGACAAGGAGCTGACCACACTCCGTACGACACGCCTCTCAACTCGACAGCTCTCGATGACAAAGCGTCAATTCCTGGCGCAGATGGCTATTTCGATGGAGAACAACGAGGGATATATGCTCGGTGCTGGCAAGAGTTATCTCGTTCACGATGAGATTGACACATTAGAGGAGGCATATAAGAAGGTTTCGGCCGTAACAGCAGAGCAGATTATGGAGGTAGCCGAGGAGATTTTCTCACGCACCTCAACACTTATATATCAATAGCAGACTATGGACTTACTGGAAAAATACATACACGAAAACTCTTCGCCCGAGGATGCTCTTTTGCGTGAACTCGACCGCGAAACACACCTGAGAGTTATCAATCCGAGAATGATTTCGGGTCATATTCAGGGTAAGCTGCTGGAGCTTATCGTGAAGATGTTCCGACCAAAGAATATCCTTGAGATTGGCACTTTTACGGGCTATTCGGCACTTTGCATGGCTGCAGGTTTGGAGGAGGGTGCTACAATTGATACCTGCGAGGTAGACGACGAATTGGAGGCAATAGCGCAGTCGTTTTTCGACCGCTCGGCCCACGGCCACAAGATTAAGTTGCACGTTGGCTCGGCATTGGAGATTGCGCCAACACTTGGCAAGCAGTTTGATTTGGTATTTATTGATGGCGACAAGCGCGAATATCCCGCCTACTACAATATGCTGATGGACAAGAGGTTGGTACATAGCGGCTCGGTGATGCTGGCCGACAATATTTTGTGGTATGGCAAGGTTGTGCAGCCCGTTGCCCACAATGACCACCACACTCAGGCTCTTATCGAGTTCAACCGCCAGGTGGTGGAAGATAATAGGGTAGAGAGCGTGATACTACCACTGCGCGATGGAATAAATATTATCAGAGTGAAATAAGACAATACAATTTAGCTTATAAGAATACACCCCGATTCGCATAGTGTGAATCGGGGTGTTGCATAGTTATCAAAAGTGACTCTTCAAACTATATTACCGGTATAATTCAAATCATATATCCCTGATAATTATGCTGCTATTGATTAAAGCTTTAATTTATTTTTAACTAACGAGAGCGATACATATTTTATTTTCACACCATACAACTCAGTATTGATATATATATTAAGGTGCTCATTGGCATCACCATCAAAACTTTTCTTGAAAGGAAAAACATAATCATGTTCGCCTTTCAAATAAAGTTTACCGCCTTTAAATTCATATTTATACAAGCCCGATGTAATATAAGTGTTGGTTTTAGGCGACTTAATTTGGACTTGCGAGTCATCTAAGAATTCAAATATTGGAATAGTTTGAAATATAGGCTCACGCTTATCCATCGGCACTTTCGTCCACTCGTGTTTTGTATCGTATCCACTTGGAAGATAAATCTTTGTATTATTTTTAACCGTCGAACTCTGAGCAACTGATGCATTAGGAGATTCTTCTGGCTCAGTTTTCTCTTTCTCAGATACTGTCTGACTTGTATTTTTCTCGATAATATCACCAATACTAGGAGTCTGCTTGACTCTACCTGAATCTACCGTTGGTGCAGCAAAGTTTATATGATGCACCTCACTAAGCTCTTGGATTGAGGTCTCCTTGCCATTCAAATATGCCTTACCATATTTGAATCCAAGATGCACCGAAGAATCTCTTGTCTCCATAGGGCCTAAAAATGTCAAAGACCTCATCACTGCATCATCTGGAATAATAACATCAAATGTAGTTTTATACAATGGGCCCGAAAATCGGTCAACGCCAAATGTGTATTTCTTATCGTCTCTGGCAACAATAAAATGTTTATCTGTAAGTACATATGAATACACACCAGATTCCACCAATTGCCAATCGCCTTTGTTTTTAATCGCTAACTCTCGGTCGTTCAATACCATAATAACAACATTTGGAAACCCTTGATAATCCTTAGATTTATAACCACAACTGCCAACTTCATATGTACCCTTATTGAGAATAATCTGTTTCTCGTTTTCAGGTACCACAATACCTGCTGGATATTTTACGGTAGGCGGATACTTATCCTTCACTGTATCTTGCTCAATCTTACTGTTTTCAACTTGCATCAATCCACTTGTCTCAGACTCTTCAACGATAAACTCTGAAATTTGAGACGGTGAATTATATACAATTTTATCCTCGTCTTTAACTGAACCGAAAGCCAATATCATTGCCGCCATAACGAGAACAGCCACACCCATACGCACGAGCGGGAAGCGTCCCTTTTTGAAATTTGTCATCATAAGAAATCGTTTTTTAGTAAGTTTACTATAAAGCCCACTGGTAAGTTCCACATCGGGACCTAAACCATAGAGCTGGCGGAAAATGGAATTTCTATATTCGTAAACATCGTATCCAGCGTCGATAACATCACGGTCAGCCTGCCACTCCTGTACCTGCACAAGCAACGAGCCTGCAATCCACACAAATGGATTGAACCAAAACACGCAACGCATCAACTCCAATACGAGTCGTTCGGCAGTGTGATTGTGGCGCACATGGCTAAGTTCGTGAGTTACCACTTGTTGCTTTTCGCGACCTTGGAATTGGCGACTCATATAGATAGTTCGCCAGAAGGAAAACGGTTCGGAAATTTGATCGCTCAAAGCAAGTGTATATGCCTCATATATAGTAAGTTCACAATGTTTGCGTAATTTGCGGATAAACCACAGTCGCCACACAAAACGAGCCAAGTTCATGAGCACAATAATCCCATAAATAGAAGCGGCAACAATGCTGGCCACCATTGCCCAATTGATAGGCTCAGATTGTGGCTCAACCGTAATTTCGCCAGTGTGCATAGTTTGCTCATCGACGACAATGGTTGATTGCGATAGTTGCTCGTTTAGGATAACAGGCATCTCATAATAAACCGTCTCGGCAGGGTAGAGTGGCAACTCCAAGATAGGAACAATGGCGGAGAATATCATAGACCACACCAAATAGATGCGAGAATAACGATATGAGACACGTCCCTCAATAAGAAGTTTATATAGCGCCACAAATATTGCACTGCAAAGCAGAAACTCTAACATATATAAGGTAATAGACATAATTCAGATTTTTATGCCGTAAAACAACACTTTCGGGCATCATTGATGCGTAGCCCGATTTACGCGCGAGATAGCGTGATGCATCTGACAAGCCTCAGCCAACTATTCGGGACGCTTCAACATCTCGATAATCTCGTCAGTCTCTTCGAGCGATATTGCATTGCTTGAAGTGAGGAACGAAACCATACGACTTGTCGAACCGCCGAAAAATCGGTTGAGAACAGACGACATAAAAGTAGAAGTATAGCTGTCACGATCCACCAAAGGGTAGTACTCGTGACTCTTACCATAGGCTTTGTAACCCACAAAACCCTTCTTCTCGAGTACCCGAAGTACTGTGGAGACGGTGTTGTAGGCTGGTTTTGGTTCTGGAAGATGCTCTATTACATCATTCACGAAACCCTTACCCGTTTGCCACAGAATCTGCATAATCTCCAATTCAGCAGGGGTAAGTTCTTGTGATTTAGGTCTAAGTCGTTCTGCCATAATGGTTTAATAGTTTTAGTTATAAATTTTTTACGATGTTTCCGAATATTATTTTCCTTTCCTGATACAAATATATAACTATTATTGTAGTTATACAACTATTTCAATAGTTATTTTACAAAAAAAATTACGACTATGGAGGGGAGGGGATAAAAAAAGGTTGCCGAACGAGTCGGCAACCTAAATATATATTATATAATATAGTAGAGTCCGGATTAGATGAGCTTAAGATCACGCTTGATAGTCTCAATCTTCTCATCGAGCTTAGCCAATACTTCGTCGTACTGCTCAACTGATGGCAGAGGCTCCTTAACACCAAAGTAGAACTTAATCTTAGGTTCGGTACCCGATGGACGAACTGAGATAATGCTACCATCAGCTGTAATCCACTGCAATACATTGCTTGAATCCTGCTCGATAGGAGTGCGGACACCACTGCGAACATTGAGCTCCTGCAATGACTTATAATCGAGGACTGTAAGCACCTCTGAACCAGCCAACTCCTTAGGAGGATTCTCACGGAAGTCGATCATCATCTTCTGAATCTCCTCGGCACCCTCCTTGCCCTTACGAACAACCGATACCAAAGACTCGCGATAGAAGCCATACTTCACATACAACTCCTGCAACCACTCATACAATGTAAGACCCATAGTATCCTTTGCCCACGCAGCAGCCTCAGCAGCCAATGCACAAGCCGACACAGCATCCTTATCGCGTACATAGTCACCAGCAAGATAGCCGAAGCTCTCCTCGCCACCGCCTACATACTTAGCCACACCCTCGTTCTCGCGGATAATCTTGGCGATATACTTAAAGCCTGTCAAGCAATCATAACACGTAACACCAAAGTGAGCTGCAACAGCATTTGCCATCTGCGATGTAACGATTGTCTTAACCGCATACTGCGAGCCGTCCAAATCGCCACGCTCGGCCAAACGAGTGAGCTGGTAGCTGAGCAAGAGAGCCAAAGTCTGGTTACCATTCAAAAGCACATATTCGCCACTGCCTGTACGCAACGCTACGCCGATACGGTCAGCATCAGGGTCGGTAGCCAATACCAGGTCTGCGCCCTCCTTGCGACCCCACTCCATAGCCTGCAACATAGTCTTACGCTCCTCTGGATTAGGAGATTCAACAGTAGGGAAGTTACCATCAACAACAGCCTGCTCAGGCACAACAAATACGTTCTCGAAGCCAAATGCCTTCAAAGCCATTGGCACCAAACGCACGCCAGCACCGTGGATAGGAGTATAGACAATCTTCATATCCTTGTACTTAGCAACACACTCAGGCGAAAGCTGAACATCTTGCTTAATGCGAGCAATATAACGCTTATCGAACTCCTCATCGAGGATTGTGATATTCTCGGGATTAGCACCTGTGAGCACTTGTGAATTATCTGTAATCTTTGCTACCTCATCGATGATATTGGTATCGTGTGGAGGAGTAACCTGTGCACCGTCGCTCCAGTATGCCTTATAACCATTGTACTCCTTAGGGTTGTGTGATGCTGTAATCACAACACCAGAGTGCAAGCCGAGCTCACGAATAGTGAAGCTGAGCTCTGGTACAGGACGCAATGCATCGAACAGATATACCTGGAAGCCGTTTGATGCAAAGATATCGGCAACACGCTCTGCAAACTTGCGAGAATTGTTGCGGCTATCATGAGCAACTCCTACACGCACCTGCTCGCCCGCAAAGTTCTTCTTCAAATAGTTTGCAAGTCCCTGAGTAGCAGTACCCACTGTATAGATATTCATACGGTTACTACCAACGCCCATAATACCACGAAGGCCACCAGTACCAAATTCAAGATCCTTGTAGAAGCTCTCTGTAAGCTCCTTCATATCACTCTCCATCAGCGACTTAACCTGAGCTTTTGTATCGGCATCGTAATCACCATCAAGCCAACTTTGTGCCTTGGCCAAAACTTTCTGCTCCAAATTGTCTGTCATAATCGTTATAAGTTTTAGTTATAGTTAGTATTATCATTATTCTATTTTCCAATACGCAAATATACAACTTTTTTTTCTATTATTCAATATCAGCGAGTTAAAAAAACGGGGCTAAAAAAGCATTGTTTTTCTATATACAAAAAAACTATAAAAACAAGCGCTTTGGAAAATTATTTTAACAAATTTATTCACAACTTTGCACTGTCAAAGAAAACGAATCAGAGACAAGTTTAGCGTCATACTTCCGCTCCTAGCCAATAAGAGCGGTAGAGCAAGTATCACGTCAAATTTAACCATTTTTTAGGAGACTACAAAAAGAATTACAACAATTATAATGGCAAACTCTCATACATACGGAGAATTGTGGCAGACCTGCTTAAACCGCATCAAGCAACAGACCTCGCAAGAGGAGTTTGCTCGATGGTTTGAGCCTATCAAGCCATTGGGATTTGATGGTACCAACCTCAAGTTGAAGGTCCCCAATGAGAGTTATGTGTCACACATCGAGAAGAACTACCTTAAGCAGTTCTTTGCAAAGATTATCTATGAGTACTATGGTAGGCAGGCTCGCGTACTGTATGCAGTACCCAATAGTAATGAGCAGAGTTCTGTTGCAGTGAGTGCCGACACAACAGCCATTTCTCGTTTCACCGCTCAGTCAGACACTGCAAACATCAAGAATCCATTTGTGATTCCAGGAGTAAGAAGGATGGTAATTGATCCTCAGCTCAATGCGAAATATACCTTCTCGACACACATCGAGGGAGAGTGCAACCGCTTGGCACGCTCGGCAGGTTTGACTGTGGCTCTCACACCAGGTTCATCGCCATTTAACCCACTCTATATATACGGAGCATCGGGTTTGGGCAAGACCCACATCGTGCAGGCTATCGGCCACGAGGTGCGTGAGCGACACCCAGAGTTGCAGGTACTCTATGTATCTACTAATAAGTTTATGGCTCAGTTCCAGACAGCCTACAAGAATGGTGAGTTGAACGACTTCATCAAGTTCTACCAGGCGATAGATGTACTCATTATTGATGACATACAGGAGCTTACAGGCCGTACAGGTACACAGAACGTATTCTTCAACATCTTCAACCACTTGCAGATGGCAAACAAACAGATTATCCTTACATCGGATAAGCCACCTGTTGAATTGAAGGATATCGAGCAGCGACTCCTGACCCGTTTCAAGTGGGGTTTGTCGGCAAAAATCGACACTCCTGACTACGAGACCAAGATGAAGATCATCCGTTCGAAGGCCGAGAGCATGGGAATCACTCTCACTGATGATGTGGTGACATATTTGGCTGACAACATCTCAGCAAATATCCGCGAGATTGAGGGTGCGATGCTCTCATTGAAGGCCAACACCAACTTTATGGGTCGCAAGGTTTCGACATCGTTAGCCAAAGAGGTATTGAAGGCTTATGTACAGATGAACCACAAGGAGATTTCGATAGCTCGCATCACAGAGATTGTCTGCCAGTACTACGAGATCGATGAGCAGAGCTTCAACTCAACAAAGCGTACTCGCGAGGTGGCACAGGCTCGTCAGATAGCGATGTATCTTGCCAAACAACACACCAAGGCACCGTTGGCTGCTATTGGTTCGGCAATCGGAGGTCGCAACCACGCAACAGTATTGCACTCATGCAAGACTGTTAGCAATATGATTGAGACTGACAAGGCCTTCAAGAACCAGATTGACGAGCTGGAGAAGATTATTGCAGCAGGATAGATTCTACCTAATATACTTTAGAAGACTCTCGCAAGAGAGGGGTATCTTCAGGTGGAGGGAATATACAAATACCGTGTGTCAGAGATGTGACATACGGTATTTTTTTATAACTTTGTGTAGAGTTTAATATTTACCGAAAGAGTATGGACCAACCCAAAATAGAGCGACTGCTTCGTTTGATGAAGATGCTGACGACCAACACAACCTACACCGTTGATGATTTGGCCGAACGACTATCTATGTCGCGACGAACTATATATCGATACATAGACACCTTTCGCGAAGCCGGATTTGTAATAAAGAAGAGTGGTGACCATATTCGACTCGACAAGGAGTCTCCGCACTTCAAAGATATTTCTCAGCTTGTACATTTCACCGAGGAGGAGGCCGTAATACTGAAACGCGCCATTGAGAGTATCGATGATACCAATCTATTGAAGCAAAATCTCAAACGTAAGCTATACTCTGTTTACGACAATAAGATTTTGGCCGACACCATCGTTAGGGGTAGTAATACCGACAATGTACACTCCTTAATCGAAGCCATCGAAGAACAGAAGCAGGTAAAATTATGCTCATACCGTTCAGCGCACGCAGGAGCTGTGCGCGATAGAGTGGTAGAACCATTTGCATTCACAACAAACTATATACAAATCTGGTGCTACGACACCGAAGACAATACATGTAAACTTTTCAAGCTTTCTCGCATTGGCTCGGTCGAAATACTAGACATTGGATGGCAGCATAAAGAATCTCATATCAAAGGAGTTATCGACATATTCCGTATGAACGGCACCGAGGAGCATCATATCAAAATAGAGCTCGGAATAATGGCTCGCAATCTACTAATTGAGGAGTATCCGCTTGCTGAAAAACACCTTATGCCCACCAATAACGGCAAATGGTTACTGGATACAACGGTTGCAAACTACGCAGGCGTTGCTCGATTTGTCGTGGGATTAATGGACGATATTCAAATCATTGATTCTCCCGAGCTGGAGCAATACATAGCCAATTATGTGACCAAATACTGGCCTAAAGTCATAAAATAGCCATCGAAATATCATAAAACAACCCATCTTTTCTGCTTTTCGAAGCGAAAATCTCATATTTTTTTGCAAAAAGTTTTCTTGTGTCACAAATTGACACAAGCAGGGTGTTACTTTGCATCAACAAACCAATAAAACAAAAATACAATGTTGTTTGCAATACTAGCATTTATAGGAATTGGCGCAGATGTAATATGCTATATATTAGGCCAAAATAGTTCACTTAAATAGAAACACTTAAAAAAACAAAAACTTTAAATTATGGGAGTAGCTTATGAAATTAAGTGCAAGCACTGCAAGGCAGAGTTCACTTACAGCCAGGATCCAACATTCGGACTTCGTCCAAGATGCATCGGTTGCGAGCCACACATCGAAACAGAATCTCCAATAAGATGCCCCGCCTGCAACTCACGCCTAAACCCTACGCAGGACGAATTTAACGAACAGGTACAGACCACTATTTTGTGGGATTAGCCCCGCAAGGTGCTTTTTACCCTAAAAAAACGACCACCAGCACATTAAAAAAATAGGCGATAAGTGGCCGAATTCAAAGAAAAATTTGTAACTTTGAATATTATTACCCATAACAAAACGCGTATGGCAGAATTAAAGGTGGGGGACGTGGCTCCCGATTTTACAGGAAATACTCAAAACTCAGAGACTTTATCGCTCTCGGAACTCAAAGGAGGCAAGACTGTATTGTACTTTTATCCAAAGGATAATACATCAGGTTGCACTCTTGAGGCAAAGAGTTTGCGAGATGGCAAAGCAGCACTCGCAGAACGTGGATATCGAATAGTAGGAGTGAGCCCTGATAGCGAAAAGTCACACCAAAACTTCTGCACAAAACACGAGCTGAACTTTACACTGATAGCCGACACAGATCGCTCTATATGCGAGGCATTTGGTGTATGGGTCGAGAAATCGATGTATGGTCGTAAATATATGGGAGTGGCACGCAAGACATTCTTGCTGGATGAAGAGGGTAGAATCACCCACATCTTTGACAAGGTAAAAACCGCAGACCACTACAATCAAATTATTAACGAATTAGATAAAAAGTAAAAGATATGGCAACTGAGAAAGTACAAGTAAATGCCGACAAGCTCAAGGTTTTGAGTGCGGTAATGGATAAGATAGAGAAGGACTTCGGTAAGGGCTCGATTATGCGTATGAGCAGCGAGGCTGTGACCAACGTGCCAGTAATCCCCACAGGTTCAGTGACATTGGATATAGCATTGGGCGTGGGAGGTTACCCAAAGGGTCGTGTGATTGAGATTTATGGTCCTGAGTCATCAGGTAAAACCACGCTTGCAATCCACGCAATCGCCGAGGCTCAGAAGGCAGGTGGTATCGCAGCATTCATCGATGCAGAGCACGCATTTGATAGTTTCTATGCACAGAAGTTGGGTGTTGATGTAGATAATCTGCTTATATCGCAGCCCGACAACGGTGAGCAGGCATTGGAGATTGCAGACTCGTTGATTCGCTCAAGCGCAATTGATATCATCGTAATTGACTC
>JAZQVY010000011.1:0-34576 GCA_045632085.1 Alistipes sp.
GCAAAAAGCACAATGAAGGCACTGAGGAACTCCACCGTATTGAAAGCCGAAAAAATTTCCATAATATCTTTGTATTTATTATAAAGGTCAACAATTATAACGGTTTATTTGCGCAAATGTATGGATATTTTTCAAAAGAAAAAGAAACCATTGCCACAAAGGCAAACTTTTTAAAAAAAATAACAAAAAAGAGGGTGCAAAATGCCCGTATTTGACAAAAAAGTTGTACCTTTGCGGCCGAATTCTATCAACATAATGTCTAACTCATTAACTTTTAAAAAATTATGAGCAACGAAATTCTAACAGGTACACCCGATTTCAATTGGGAGTCTTACGAGAAAGGCGAGAACATCTCAGGTCTTTCTTACGAGCAGCTTGAGCAGGCTTACGACGGTACACTCAACAAGGTATCAAGCCGCGAAGTTGTTATGGGTACCGTAATCGGTATCAACAAGCGTGAGGTTATTGTAGACATCAACTACAAGCAGGACGCAATCATTCCAATAAGCGAGTTCCGTTACAACCCAGACCTTAAGGTAGGTGACCAGGTTGAGGTTTACTTCGAGAACTTGGAGGACAAGAAGGGTCAGTTGAACCTTTCACACAAGAAAGCACGCGCAAGCCGTTCTTGGGAGCTTGTCAACAAGGCTATGGAAGAGCAGGCAGTTGTACGTGGTTACATCAAGTGCCGCACTAAGGGCGGTATGATCGTTGACGTATTCGGTATCGAGGCATTCTTGCCAGGTTCACAGATCGACGTTAAGCCTATCCGTGATTACGATATCTACGTTGACAAGACAATGGAGTTCAAGGTTGTTAAGATCAACCAGGAGTTCCGCAACGTTGTTGTATCTCACAAGGCTCTCATCGAGGCAGAGCTCGAGGCTCAGAAGCAGGTTATTATGTCTAAGCTTGAGAAGGGCCAGATCCTCGAGGGTACAGTTAAGAACATCACAAACTACGGTGTATTCATCGACTTGGGCGGTGTTGACGGTCTTATCCACATCACTGACCTCTCTTGGGGCCGCGTAAATCACCCTGAGGAGATCGTTAAGCTCGATCAGAAGTTGAACGTAGTTATCATCGACTTCGATGAGCAGAAGAAGCGCATCGCACTCGGTTTGAAGCAGCTCACAGCTCATCCTTGGGAGGCTTTGAATTCAGAGCTCAAGGTAGGTGACAAGGTAACTGGTAAGGTAGTGGTTATGGCTGACTACGGTGCATTCGTTGAGATTGCAGCTGGTGTTGAGGGTCTTATCCACGTATCAGAGATGTCATGGAGCCAGCACTTGCGTTCAGCTCAGGAGTTCTTGAAGGTTGGCGACGAGGTAGAGGCAGTTATCCTCACTTTGGACCGCGACGAGCGTAAGATGTCACTTGGTATCAAGCAGCTTACTCCAGATCCATGGGAGGGCATCGATGCTAAGTATCCTGTAGGTGCAAAGTGCACTGCAAAGGTTCGCAACTTCACTAACTTCGGTGTATTCGTTGAGATCGAGGAGGGTATCGACGGTCTTATCCACATCTCAGATTTGAGCTGGACTAAGAAGGTTAAGCACCCAAGCGAGTTCACTCAGATTGGTGCTGAGATCGAGGTTGTTGTACTCGAGATTGATAAGGAGAACCGCCGCTTGAGCCTTGGCCACAAGCAGTTGGAGGAGAATCCATGGAACGAGATCGAGAGCAAGTTTGCTGTTGACACAGTTCACACTGCAACAATCAGCGAGCTTACTGACAAGGGCGCAGTAGTAGTATTGGGCGAGAACGTAACAGGTTTCGTACCTGCTAAGCAGCTCGTTAAGGAGGACGGTACAACTTTGAAGGCTGGCGAGACAGCTGAGTTCAAGGTTATCGAGTTCTCTAAGGCTACAAAGCGTATCACTTTGTCTCACACTCGCATCTTCGAGGAGGCTAAGCGTGCTGAGATCGCAGCTGAGAAGGCTGAGAAGAAGGCAGCTGCTGATGCAACTAAGTCGTCTGTAAAGAAGATTAACGCTTCTATCGAGAAGACAACTTTGGGTGACATCGCAGGCTTGGCAGAGTTGAAGGCTGCAATGGAGAAGAACAAGTAATCGAGTTCATTCCCGATAATGGGGCTGTCCAACGAAAGTTGCGACAGCCCTTATTTTTTTGTTGCAAAAAAGTAGGCTGCCAGACCATTGGTCCGACAGCCTATGTTGCTTGTGCGAGGGAGCGGTGTTACAACTTTCTCAGCCAGATATTGCGGAAGCTGATGGCCTCGCTGGGGTCGCCGTGCATCTGCAGGCGGATAGGGCCGTCGCCGTGCTTTACAACCCTAGGGTGGCCGATGTATTCGGTTGTACCACGAATTGTGTAGTTGTTAATCAGCAGAACGCCATTCTGAATAACTGTTACCGTAGGAGCTACGCGGTATGAACCATCCTCGTTGAATACGGGAGCGTTGTAAATGATATCGTAGACGTTCCACTCGCCAGGTTTGCGCATAGCGTTGGCAAGTGGTATAATCTGCTTGTAGATGCTACCCGCCTGACCATTGGCGTAGGTCTCGTTCTGATAGTTGTCGAGAATCTGTATCTCGTACATTCCCTGCAGGAATACGCCGCTATTGCCGCGTCCTTGGCTTGTGCCAGTGATATTCTTGGGTACACACCACTCTATGTGTAGCTGGAAACTACCGAAGTGCTCTTTGGTCTCGATGTCGCCTTTGCTCTTGTCAACGGTGAAAATGCCGTTGTGCACCTTCCAGTCGGCCTCGCCGCCAGTTCGGCTGCTCTTCCAGGCACTCAGGTCCTTGCCATCGAAGAGTACAATGGCGTCTGATGGGGCAGAGTTAGTCTTTATGTCGCCAGGAGTCACGACCTTTGGCTGAGGTGTCCAGAATTCAGTCATTGCCGGACGCATAGCCTCGGGCTTGGGATACTCTTTGGTCTGCTGAGCCGACACGCCAAACGCCACACTAAGGGCTGCGAGTGAGAGTAGAATCTTTTTCATTGGTTGTGAGTTTTAGGTGATTAACTATAGTTTTATAGTGTAAAGATAGCGTTTTAGGGCTATTGTTCAAAATTATTTTTCGGGCAATGTTTTGAACAGAGCCGAGAATTAGTTATCTTTGATAAAAATTAAGAGTTCCTATGGCAATATTCAAGGTTGAAGGTGGCCACCGCTTGAGTGGCGAAGTTATACCACAAGGTGCAAAAAACGAGGCCCTGCAGATTCTCTGTGCAACACTCCTTACCAAGGAGAAGGTTGTAATTAGCAATATTCCTCCAATTCTCGATGTTATGCAGCTTATCGAGCTGCTCTCGTCAATTGGTGTCGAGGTGGAACGTTTGGGTGAGGGTAAGTATTCATTCAAGGCCGAAAATATCGATTTGGACTATATGCGTAGCGACGATTATCACAATCGCTGCCGCCGTCTGCGTGGCTCGGTGATGATGATTGGCCCTATGCTCTCGCGCTTTGGCGTGGGTTATATCCCCAAGCCTGGTGGCGATAAGATTGGCCGCCGCCGTTTGGATACCCACTTCCTCGGTTTCCAGAAGCTGGGTGCAACTTTCAACTTCGATCAGGCCGAGGAGTTCTTCTCTGTGGAGGCTAAGAAGCTGAAGGGTTGCTTTATGTTGCTCGACGAGGCATCGGTTACGGGTACAGCCAACATCATTATGGCTGCCGTGCTGGCCGAGGGTACCACAACCATCTATAACGCCGCCTGCGAGCCATATATCCAGCAATTGTGCCGTATGCTCAACCGTATGGGTGCCAAGATTTCGGGTATCGCATCGAACTTGCTCACCATCGAGGGTGTGAAGGAGCTGGGTGGTACAGAGCACACTATGCTGCCCGATATGATTGAGGTGGGAAGCTTTATTGGTATGGCAGCGATGACTCAGTCGGAGCTTACCATCAAGAACGTGTCGTACGAAAATTTGGGTATCATCCCTGCTCAGTTTGCCCGTATGGGTATCCGCTTCGAGCAGCGTGGTGACGATATCTATATCCCTCAGCAGGACCACTACAGCATTGAGAGCTTTATCGATGGCTCGATTATGAACATCGCCGATGCCCCATGGCCAGGTCTTACGCCCGACCTGTTGTCAATTTTCCTTGTGGTAGCAACCCAGGCTAAGGGTGCGGTGCTTATCCATCAGAAGATGTTCGAGAGTCGCCTGTTCTTTGTCGATAAGCTGATTGATATGGGTGCGCAGATTATTCTTTGTGATCCACACCGTGCCACCGTTATTGGTCACGACCACAATATCCGTTTGCGAGCAACCAAGATGACCTCGCCCGATATCCGTGCCGGCGTTGCTCTGCTTATAGCAGCTATGAGCGCTGAGGGTACAAGCACTATCCAGAACATTGAGCAGATTGACCGTGGATATAGCAATATCGATGGCCGCCTGAACGCTTTGGGAGCAAAGATTGTTCGCATAGACGATTAATCGGCTAGGAGATGAGATAATTTATGGGTTTCATTGGCATAGAAGGGTGTCAATGAAACCTATTTTTTCCTATATTTGCCAAGTTATTAGAGGCGGGGAGATAGTAGGGCTGTCCGCGTACTAAAAAATAAGTAATTTATGAGCGAACAAAAGAGAGCCTCGTTCGGAGGCAAGATTAGCGCAATCCTTGTAGCTGCAGGTAGTGCAATTGGATTAGGAAGTATTTGGCGTTTCCCATATATGGCAGGCGAGCACGGTGGTGCAGCATTCCTGCTGGTCTATCTGATGTGTGTCATTGTGGTGGGAATCCCTGTAATGCTGGCCGAGTTTGCAGTTGGTCGAAATACGCAAAAGAATGCAGTGGGCGCTTTCCGTTCGTTGTCGAAGACTTGGCGATGGCTGGGTTACTTCGGAGTAATAGGTGCGTTGTTTATCTCTGGTTACTATTATGTTGTAGCAGGTTGGTCGTTGGAGTATCTGGTAAGTTCGTTGTTCGGTCCATTGTACTCTTCGACTGAGAGTTTTGCTGATCAGTTCTCGACATTTCAACTCTCGCCGCGTCAAGCTATCTATACGGTAATATTTATTCTGCTCACTCACCTAATCATCATTCGAGGTGTCGAGAAGGGTATCGAGAAGGCCTCGAAGGTGATGATGCCGGCGCTGTTTGTAATCTTGATTGTAATGGCTGTGAAGGTGGCGTTTATGCCCAATGCAATCGAAGGTTATCGCTTCTTCCTGTCACCCGATTTTAGCAAGGCATTTGCTCCTGATACAATCTTCACCGCTATTGGTCAAGCCTTCTTCTCATTGTCGGTAGGTATGGGTTGTATGGTGACATATGCGTCGTACTTTAAGCAGGATAATAACCTTACTGGCACTTCGTTCAGTGTCTCTCTGCTTACTATGTTTGTGGCAGTGTTGGCCGGTCTTGTGATTTTCCCCGCAGTATTTAGTGCCGGTTTGGAGCCTACCGAGGGAGCATCGCTTATCTTCATCACTTTGCCCGAGATTTTCAAGGATATGCCATTGGCAGGAGTTTGGTCGGCAGTCTTCTTTGTTTTGCTTATGTTGGCTGCGCTCACCTCTACAATCTCGTTCCACGAGGTGTTGGTTGCCTATTTTGCAGAGGAGCATAAGCTCTCACGCCGTACTGCCACTTACATCGCATCGGGCTTGGCTATTGCCTTGTGTATGCTTACACTCGCTTTTACATTCGATATAGATTGGGCAGGCATCAAGTTGGAGAATATCTCGTTCTTCGATATTTTTGACTACACAACGGCCAATATCATTATGCCATTGGGCGGTCTGCTTACCTGTATTTTCGTAGGTTGGGTAATGAAACCAGAGTTCTTGCGTGGTGAGATTACCAACTATGGCAACCTGCGTGGCCGAGCATTTGGTTTGTTGCTGTTTGCATTGCGTTATGTGACGCCGCTGCTTATTGTCTACATCTTTATCCGTAACTTGGGTATCATCTAATGCTGGGTAGCGTATGAAGAAGATTCTATTCCTGCTGCTTCTGGTGTGGGGCTTGCCAGCCTTAGCACAGCAGAAGTTCCCGATGACAACAATCCCCGAGACTATAACTGTGCCAGCCGAGCGTGCAAAATATCTTGGTGAGCACTATTGGGAGAGGGTTGATTTCGCCACTCTGACCGATGCGGCTTTGGAGGAGGGGCTTGTGGAACTTATCACACTCTTCCCTCTTTTCGATGAACCAACTATGAAGCAGGTGTGGCAGGCAGCAGTAGCTCGTGCTGAAGGAGCAAGTGGCGGCTTGCAGCGACTGTTGGCTATGTGTGATAAATATCTCTATGGTGTCTCGTCGCCTATGTACAACGAAGATGCCTATCGTTCGCTGTTGCACGTTGCATTGCTCTCGGAGAAGCTGTCAAAAGAGGAAAAATTACCCTATCAGTCGCAGCTCGTTATGGCCGAGATGAACAATGTGGGAAGCCCCGTTGCCGACTTTGAGATTACGGTGCGTGGCGGCGAGAAGAGCAAGCTGTCGGAGGTGCATACGACCGTTACAATTCTCTACTTTTACAATCCTGGCTGCCCCGACTGCTATATCGAGCGCTCGCGCTTGCAGCAGGCTCGTACCATCAGCTATCTGGTGCGTGCTGGCGGTGTGAAGGTGGTGGCAGTGATGCCATCAAACGATAAGTCTGAGTGGGAGAAGCATCAGTCGCAGATCCCTGCAGAGTGGGTTAACGGTTACGATGCCGAGAACAGAATCAAATCGGAGGGACTCTATGACCTGCGTCGTATGCCCCGATTGTATCTGCTCGATGATAAGAAGCAGGTGCTTTTGAAGAATACCACTGCGAACGACATCGAACAATTCCTAAGTGCAATTATGCAGGGTAGTGCTAAGTAAAAATGAGACAACTATATAGAATAAGCGGCTGACAACTTCTTGTCGGCCGCTTCTCTTTTCTATTTCATTGGCTCGCGCTCGTAGGCATCAATCATTGAGCCTGCGGTGCGGTTTATGATGCGTACACCTTGTTCGGCAGCGTAATCACGCATCACCTCGTGGCCTCGGAACAGCTCGGCTGTCTCGGCCAAATATTCGTGCATGGTGTAGGGTCGGGGCGGATTGGTGGCGTTGTAGTAAATCGGCTCGGCCACGGTGGGCGTGGAGTCGTAGTAGTGGCTCTTGATGCGGCAAAGACGATTCTCGTCATCGACCATAAGCCCATCGAGCAGGGTGTGATCCACACCATACAACTCGATAGTTTTGTAACCCAAAAGTATGCCAATAAACTCTCCATTCTGCACCACCGTGCCAAAGTTGCCAGAGCCTAAGCCTCGGCGGTAGCACCAGAACTCCAGGCTGCGCAGGCCGTGATATACTATCGAGTGAAACGGCACAATGCGAATCTTGGGATTGTGCTTCACAGCTGCCGCATAGTCAAATTTCTCGGGGTTGTAATACTGCACATAGAGTGTCATCGGCCAAGTGGTCTGCTCGGCCAGGGCGTTGTAGAGTTGCTCGATTCGCTCGCTGCGGCCAGCCTTGCGGAAGAATTGTGGATCGGAGAGGATATAGAATTTTGGGCACACAACCTTATACTCCTCGCTTAGCGCAAAGAAGTTTACAGCCATCATATCCATCTTCTGCCACGCTTGTTGTTCGATGAGTTGGGGCAACTGCTGCTTGAGCGACGGGCCGTTGCCGAGGATAGCAAGTCGGCGCTCGCTTGACATCTGCTCCACGCCCGCGTGAGCCACATAGTTACGAAAATCCTCCTTCACGGCCATAGTCGCAAAGAATAACATCGTGTCAAATGTGTCGCGAATGGCGGCAATAATCTTTTCTGTCCAACGCATAATGACCAATTTTTTGCTATTGCAAAACTAACAAATAATCCCTACATTTGCAATTATATGACAGCAACTTCCATCATATCCGAGATATCTGTTGTGATTCCACTCTACAACAAAGCCGCCGAGATCGAGCGTACGCTCCTATCGGTGCTTGCGCAGAGTGTGCAGCCGCGCGAGATTATCGTTGTAGATGATGGCTCAACTGATGGTAGTGCAGAGATTGTGGAGCGTATGGCTTCGCCTCTGCTGCGTCTTGTTCGCCAATCGAATGCAGGAGTAAGTGCAGCCCGCAATAAGGCTATCTCGCTCGCTTCAGGCCGGTGAGTGGCTCTGCTCGATGGCGATGATAGGTGGTGTGAAGATTATCTGCTCACTATGGCGCAGCTTATCGAGCAATACCCCGAGTGTGGAGCTTACGGCTCGGCTTTCTATGTCGATAATGGAGATAAGTTGGTCGTGGCCGATACACCCCAAAGCTGCGGTGTGGTGAATTTCTTTGAGGAGTCTATGAGCCGCTATGTGCTGATTCCTTCGGCTGCGATTCTAAGTCGTGATTTGGTTGTCGAGCTTGGCGGTTTTCCCGAGGGTATGCGTATGGGTGAGGACCAATATCTCTGGACCAAGATTGCCCGCTGTGCCGATGTGGCCTTTTCGCCTGTGCCTATGGCAATTTATTCTCGCGCTGCTTCGAATCGCTCGGCCGCGATCTTCCGCCCTGAGCAGACTAAGTTCTCGTTGGAGGATTTGTACGATGTTGAGGCTTCTGCCATCAGTAACGAATATGTGGCCCGCGTAGCCTTGGGTAAAGCTTTGGTGGAGAGTACTCGAGGAGGCACCGCCCAAGCGCAAAGAGCGGTGGAGTTTTTTGCTTACAATAAGCTGTCGGGAAAACTTATGCGTAAGGTGAAGGTGTTGAATCGCCTGCCTGCTAAGCTTAGGCCTTCGGTGATGGCTGTTTATAATTGGTTGGCGTGGGCGATTGCACGCAAAGGTTTGTAAGGAAGATATTATATAATAGTAGAGGGTGCTAACTTAGTTGTCAGCACCCTCTCTCTTTTGTTATTTAATCTTTTTCAGTTGTTCCATCATCCACATCGAGCGGGCGGCATTCTGCTCGGGGTAGGTCCAGTGCTCAATTTCTGGCACAATCCAACGCTCCTTATCAGCTGTTGGAATCACGTTGTAGGCTGCAGTTGTTGAGGTAGGGCAGCAGGTCATATCGTTGAAACCATATGAGTAGAACACGGGTACATTGACTTTGCGCGCAAAGTTAGCAACATCGTAATAGCGAGATGTCTCGATACGCTCCTTTGTTGCCATATAACCATCGCGGAAGGCGTGAGGCCAACCGCCACCACGGCCATACAGATAGCCTGTAATGTCGGCCAGTGCGGGGTAGAAGGCAGCCAGGCACTTCACTTTAGGGTTCAGTACTGCTGTTGTGATAGATAATGCACCACCCTGTGAGCCACCAGTTACGCCGATGCGGTTCTCGTCAACAAAATCCAGTCCTGCCAGGAAATCTACGGCACGGGCACAACCCACATATATGCCCTTGTAGACATATTTGTTCTTGTCGTCCATATTGTAGAACTGGTATTCGTTCATCATTCCGGCTTTGAGCTGAGCGTAAATCTCGTCGTCCATAACAGTAGGAATGTGGTTAATGCCCAACTCTAACGTTACAAATCCCTGCTCTGCCTCGGCGTAGAATCCTGTGCGGGCACGGCATCCAGCGCCGGGTACGATAAGTATGGCGGGGAGCTTGTCGCCCTCCTTCATCGAGGCTGGTACGCACATTGTACCATACATACGGCAACCGTTTCTGAGATTCTGGAAACTTGCCGAATATACCTTCACCTTAGGGGTACATTTCTCGGGTACGAGTTCCAACTCAGGTAGCATTGCCAGCTTGTTGTTGTCGGCCAATGCCTTGGCCCAGAACTCGTCGAAATCCTTGGGAGTGGTGGTTGTAGGCTCAATCTTGTCGATGCTCAAACCAGCAGTTGCCGTGCCGACATAACGAGCACCTTCGTGTGTAGCCCACACCTTCAGGCGCAGGAAACCTGGACGCTTCATCGAACCTGCGTTTATCTTCATTGTGCCGTCCTCGAGAGTGAGATCACCCTTCTTGTGGGGCTTTTGCATATCTTCTGAGATCTCGTAGTGGATGGTTGCGTTCTTTAGTGGTATTCCGGCCTTGTTTACCGAAAGGGTGAAAGTAACATCCTCTCCGCACTCATACTGCCAGTCGGTATTTTCGGGAGCAACAGCCACCGAGATAATTGTCTGCTTGGGTTGAGCATAGAGGCTGATTGTCGCCATCAGGGCGACCAGAAGTAGTAAAATTCGTCTCATATTTAGGTGTGTTATTAGGTTTATCTATGCAGGTTGGCCGCAACGATAGCCTCGGCCAGCTTGAAGTCGTCGGGGTTGTCGATATCCATGCTCTCTATACGGTCGGTAACAGCTGTGTATGGTCTATCGCCAATGCGACGGTGTTTGTCGAGCCACACCTCGCGACGGAAGATAAAGAATGCCGAGGTCTCTACATATACAGCCTCCAAGTCCTGTGTGCGTGGGATACGCTCCAGCGAGTAGTTGAGAGGCTTGCCCTGCCACCAGGCGAAGGTCTGCACTCGCTCGGCACTGAAGGCAGAGTCATACTCGCCGCTGAGCACCTTCTCCACACCATCTTCGATGGTTGAGGTGCGGATAAATGGCGATGTGGCGTGAGCCAAGACATATACATCGGCCTCCACTTCGCTTGTGAATGCTGTGTAAATCTCCTCGCCAAGAGTGGTGTTCGAGTCGAGTCTTGCATCTCGCTTTAGATATTTTGCACCTTGTGGAATGTATTGCTTGATGCTCTCGTCGCTGCAATATACATAGACTTCGTCGATATTGCGGGCTGCCACCAGCGACTCCAAAAGGTATTTCATCAGCGGTTTGTCACCCAATAGTCTTAGGTTCTTGCCCTCGACTCTCTGGCTGTTCAAACGTATGGGAACAAATGCTACTGTTTTCATTAGACGTAGTGTTGTGTGGTTAATTTCAGAGTGGGACTCGCCGTGCTACTGCACCAATAGGTTACAACCCCTGATGTCGGCACCCGAAAGGCGTCCGTCTATTCTGAACGACCCGTCAGCAAATGTGCAACCAGCATCTTGTGTTGCTATGAAAGCGCAAGATGAGGTGTTGGCCAGGTCGATGATGTTAATAGCTCCACGCGACGGTTCAGTGTTAATCTTCAGAGGATTGTTCACGTCTCGCGTAAGAACTTTCAGCCACCTGGGTGAGCGGAATATACCATCGCCCGATGAGTAGGCCTGCGAGGTTAGCTCGGCCATACCATACTCCGAGTGAATCTTCTCTACACCAAAGGCTTCGGTCAAAATTTTGTGAAACTCAGCCTTAGGCAACTCCTTGCGCTGACCCTTCATACCTCCGGTCTCCATCACGATTGTATTGTGCAGTTTGGGGGCATACTTCTCGGCCAAATCCCACAGTGCATAGCTCACACCTAGCAGAATCTTGGGCTTGGGGTCAGACTCCATATCGTTGAGCAACTTTTCGTACTCGTCGAGATAGAACCCTCCTGAGCCGCAACGCTCGATTAGCCTGTCGACCATATAGACCAGCGATGAGCCCTCGCGTTGCAGATAGTTCGGCAGCAAACCATAGATACTCCATTTGCGTGCGTCACCATAGAACTCCTCGAAGCCGAGTGTGAAGGCCTGCTCGTAGTGGGCGAGGCTTTGCATCGGATGGCGCGAAGCCACTGTGCCTCCTGTAATGCTTGAAGTGAAGATCTTTTCGGGTTCACCCTCAGTGCAATAGATATGGTGGCTCTTAAAGAGCTCGATTGGCAGAAATGGAATCTTATACACACTATCTATGCTATCGGGTGAGATGCCTAATAGCTTGACATACTGTGCATAAGGTGCGCAATGTTCGGCTTGGAAACGAAATGTCTCCAAGGCAATTTGCTCGAATTCCTGCTCACTCTTAATGCGGAAAATCTTCTCGTTAGCTGTCGTCATAACATAAAAATCCGACCCTAAGGCCGATTTTCTCGGCCTTAGATTCGGATAGTCAATATTACACTTGCTTACTTCTTACCCTTAGGAGCAAGAATCATATTCATCTTCTTGCCATCGAGCTTAGGCATAAGCTCTACCTTTGCAATCTCCACCAAATCGGTGGCGAAACGCAAAAGCAAAATCTCACCCTGCTCCTTGAAGACAATCGAACGACCACGGAAGAATACAGAGGCTTTAACCTTTGCACCCTCCTTGATGAAGTTCTCGGCGTGCTTGAGCTTGAAGTTGTAATCGTGGTCGTCGGTCTGTGGACCAAAACGAATCTCTTTGATTACTACCTTTACCTGCTTAGCCTTGATCTCCTTAGCCTTGCGCTTCTGCTGGTAGAGGAATTTCTGGTAGTCGGCGATGCGACATACGGGAGGCTCAGCCTTGGGTGAAATCTCAATGAGATCCAACTCCATCTCGTCGGCCATAGCAAGGGCCTCCTTGAGAGTTACAACTGTGTTAGGCTCAACGTTCTCGCCTACAAGGCGCACTGTTGGAGCCGTAATCTCGTTGTTGATACGGTTGGGGTTCTCTTTCTCTACTCGCTTGCCTCGCATACCCTGCTGCTGAGGCTTGTTTCCGCCATTCTGCATAGGACGTGGCGGAAAAGGTTTTTGTGTAATTGCCAAATTAGTAACTGTTTACTTTAACTTAAAGTTATCTGTGCGGAGTGGCTCGTGGCCTTACTCCATTTTGTTTGCTTCGATCTCGGCCTCAACCAATGAGTTGATGTGAGCTGCAAATTCGGCGATAGTCATTGAGCCCTTATCGCCCTCGCCCTGTACACGAACCGATACCTTGCCCTCTGCTGCCTCTTTCTCGCCGACAATCAAAAGGAATGGTATACGCTTGAGCTCGTTGTCGCGAATCTTACGACCGATCTTCTCGTTACGCTCATCAACCTGTACTCGAACATCCGACTTAGCCAATGTCTTAGCTACCTCGTTTGCATAGTCGTTGAACTTCTCAGAAATTGGCAGGATAACCGCCTGGTCTGGTGTGAGCCACAATGGGAACTTACCTGCTGTGTGCTCCAAAAGAACCGCTACGAAACGCTCCATTGAACCAAATGGTGCACGGTGAATCATAATTGGACGGTGCAACTTGTCGTCGTTGCCCTTGTAAGTAAGGTCGAAACGCTCTGGGAGGTTGTAGTCAACCTGAATAGTACCGAGCTGCCAGCTACGACCCAGTGCATCCTTCACCATGAAGTCCAACTTAGGACCATAGAAAGCTGCCTCGCCAAGCTCAACAGTTGTGTTGAGGCCCTTCTCCTGACAAGCCTGGATGATTGCGCTCTCTGCCTTCTCCCAGTTCTCGTCTGAGCCGATATACTTCTCGGTGTTGTTAGGATCGCGCAATGAAATCTGAGCTGTGTAGTTCTCGAACTTCAATGTACGGAAGATGTAGAGTACGATATCGATAACCTTCTCGAACTCCTCCAACAACTGGTCGGGGCGCACGAAGAGGTGTGCATCGTCCTGAGTAAAGCTACGTACACGTGTAAGACCGTGCAACTCACCTGACTGCTCGTAGCGATATACAGTACCGAACTCGGCCAAACGAACAGGAAGATCCTTGTATGAGCGTGGCTTCGAGCGGTAGATCTCGCAGTGGTGAGGACAGTTCATAGGCTTGAGCAAATACTCCTCGCCCTCGAATGGAGTGTGGATAGGCTGGAATGAATCCTTGCCGTACTTTGCATAGTGGCCCGATGTAACATACAAATCCTTGTTACCGATATGTGGAGTGATTACCTGCATATAGCCGTAATCCTTCTGAATCTGGCGCAAGAAACGCTCCAGACGGTCACGCAACTCGGCACCCTTAGGGAGCCACATTGGAAGACCCTGACCTACACGCTGTGAGAACATAAAGAGCTCCAAATCCTTACCCAACTTGCGGTGGTCACGTTTCTTAGCCTCCTCAATCATTGCCAAATACTCATCGAGCATCGACTTCTTTGGGAACGATACACCATAGATACGAGTGAGCATCTTGTTCTTCTCATTTCCGCGCCAGTAAGCACCCGCCACTGATGTCAACTTCACAGCCTTGATGAAGCCTGTGTTGGGGATGTGTGGACCACGGCAAAGGTCGGTGAACTCGCCATTTGTATAGAATGAGATGGTGCCATCCTCCAAGTCCTGGATAAGCTCCACCTTGTATTGGTCGCCCTTCTCGGTAAAGGTCTTGAGTGCCTCGGCCTTCGATACCTCCGAACGAACGAGCTCCTCCTTCTGGCGAGCAAGCTCCTGCATCTTCTTCTCGATTGCAGGGAGGTCACCCTCGGTGATAGGTGTTGGAGAATCTACGTCGTAGTAGAAACCGTTGTCGATAGCTGGACCGATACCAAACTTAATGCCTGGATAGAGGCTCTGCAAAGCCTCGGCCAAGAGGTGAGATGATGTGTGCCAGAAGGCGTGCTTGCCCTCAGCGTCGTCCCACTTGTAGAATTTAATTGTTGCGTCCTCCTCGATGCTGCGGCTCATATCAACCGTTGCATCGTTTACCGAAGCGGCCAGACAGTCGGCAGCGAGACGAGGGCTGATGCTCTCGGCTACTTGGTAAGCTGTTGTTCCTTTGGCAAACTCCTTCACGTTGCCATCAGGAAAAGTGATTTTAATCATAGTTTTAATCTGTTTTTTTATGTTTTGAGCCAGCCTCCGCTTCCACAATTACGAGACGGAATACGGTTTCGGCCCGGTTAATTCTTTAGTTTTGTGCCTTATCTGAATTATTCTCAGCATCCTCTCTCTTGCGCTTTCTGCGGAAGTAGCTGAGAATAAAAGAACCTGCGGCAATAAATATCAAAGCCTCGGAAATGATGTATACCCATCTTATTGGCTCGCCGGTGATGATTTTGTAGGCATCAGCCCCCATACCCATTATCGATAGCACCATGACGACTACCCATAATAACAGGTTGCTTCGTGAATCTCTATTTAAACCTTGCTCCAGCATCCTTTAAATCAATTTTGAATATTCTCAAGGTTACTCCTCTCCCTGCTCGGGCAGCTTCAGGTCCTTAATCGAAACGTCGCGACCCTTCTCGCGCTCGAAACGCTGCAATGGGTTGGCGTTCCACTCGGCCCACTCAGCACGATTGCGAACTATGTCAATAGCGGCATAAATAGCGTTACGCATTGACTGAGGGTCGGCTACGCCCTTGCCAGCAATGTCGTAGGCTGTGCCGTGGTCGGGCGATGTACGTACAACAGAGAGACCTGCTGTGAAGTTTACACCATCGGGTGAAAGAGTCTTGAATGGTGTGAGACCCTGGTCGTGATACATAGCCAGGATTGCGTCGTACTTTGCATAGCTGCCGCTGGCGAACAATCCGTCGGCAGGGAATGGTCCGAAGGCCAATACACCCTGCTCGAAAGCCTCCTCGATAGCGGGTTTGATAATCTCCTGCTCCTCTGTGCCGAGCATACCGCCCTCGCCTGCGTGGGGGTTGAGCGAGAGTACTGCGATGCGGGGCTCCACGATGCCGAAGTCGGCTTTGAGAGTTGCACGCAGAGTGTTGAGTGACTGCATAATCTTCTCTTTCGAGATATTGCGACTAACCTCTGCAACAGGGATATGTATCGTAACAAGGCCTACTCTAAGACGGTCGCTACACATAATCATCATAGGCTCACCCTCTGCATTGGCCGCCACGAACTCGGTGTGTCCAGTGTAAGGGAAATTCTCACTCTGTGCGGTCTCCTTACTGATGGGGGCTGTTACCATAGCCTCAATCTTACCACCCTTGAGGTCGGTCATAGCCTTCTCGAGAGCTTCCACAGCAGCCTTGCCGGCCTCTGCCGATGCTACGCCCGGTGTGGGTGTTGCCTCGCCGCACTCCACAAGATTCACCTTGCCAAAACGTGCCTCGCGAGCTGAAGGTACGATGTTGAACTCAACCTTCTCTCCCTCCTCGCTGTCGAGTAGTGGCATATATGTTTTGGCGGCCTTCAACGAACCATACACAACGGGAGTGAAAATCTCCGTTATGCGGCTGTCGGCAAGTGTGCGGAGGATAACCTCCCAGCCTACGCCGTTGATGTCGCCCTGAGTAATTCCTATCTTTGGTCTATATTCTGACATAAATTCAATGTTTTTCAATTAGCAAATATACTAATAATTTTCAATTATTAACTTTTCGAAGAGGGAATTGATGCTATGGATATAAAAAAACGGCCTTTCGTGGCCGTTTTGTGTTGAAAATGATGATGCTATGGGCTGAATTGAGGCTCTGCAGACCAAAAGTTACAGAGTTCTGCGTCGGAACTCCGAGCAGACTATGCCCGTAGCCATCGCCACATTGAGAGACTCTGAGCCTTGACGTTTTGGCGGATATGATGGGATAAGCAGGCGGTGTGTAAAACTGCGGGCGCACTCGTCGCTTACGCCCTTGCCCTCGTTGCCCATCACAATCACGCCCACAGGCGAAAGCTCTGCTTTGTAGATGTTTTTGCCGTCGAGCATTGTGCCATAGACTGGGATTTTGGCGGCCGATGTGGCAGCCAAGAAATCGGCCAGCGGCAGGTAGTGAACCCTCACTCGCAGGATGGCGCCCATTGTGGCCTGAATAACCTTTGGGTTGTAGCAGTCGGCGGTCTCCATCGAACAGTATATATCACTGATACCGAACCAGTCAGCCAATCGAATTATGGTGCCAAGGTTGCCAGGGTTCTGTACCCCGTCGAGCGCAAGTGTGAGCTTGTCGGCAGGGGCTGATTTGGGCGTGGGGTAGAGCGGTTGCTCGACAACAGCCAGCGATGTTGAGGCTGTCTTGAGTTGCGAGATGCGCTCCATATCCTTGGCCGATATTATCGCGGCCTGACCCTCAAAATGACCCTCCAAGGCGTATAGATTTTTGATTTTCAGCTTCGAGGAGAGTATCTCGCCAATGAGCTTGTCGCCCTCGGCAACAAAGCATCTGTTCAAGTCGCGGGCGCGCTTGTCGGCTAGTGAGCGTACAAATTGTATTTCGGCTTTGGTCATAATCTTTGTCGTTTGGGTTCTATGCTGAAAGTCTCTCGTTCGCGGGCAATGTCGGTGGCGGGGAATATTTCGCGACACTCGGCAAGTAGCTGCTCCAAATCCTTGTAGCGTGACGAGAAGTGGCCTATAAGCAGCCTTCCTGCATTGGCCATTGTGGCCACCTTTGCGGCATCGACTGTCGATGAGTGGCCTCGCTCCTTGGCCAGCTTCTTCTCGGCTGCGGCGTAGGTGGTCTCGTGGTAGAGCATATCGACCCCCTCAACCATCTTGGCCAGTCGTGCCGAATAATTTGTGTCGGAACAGTAGGCATACGAGAGTGGCTCATAGGGGCGGTAGGTGAGCTGCGAATTTGGGATTATCTCGCCCGATTCGAGCTCGATGTCTTCGCCTCGTTTGGCTGCCACAATCTGCGAGAGTGAAAGCGAGTAACGCTCTATGCTATACTTGCTTACATTGAGAGGCGGCTCTTTCTGACGGAACAGATAACCAGCCGTTGGTACTCGGTGGCGCAGCGGTAGAGACCATATCTCGGTAGTGTCATTCTCGAAGATAATCTGGTGTTTGGTGGTATCCACCTCAACCCATTCGGGCTTGTAGGGAAGGTCACTCTCGAAAAGAGAGAGGAATCCCTCCAGCATCTCGCCGAATGGTCGTGGGGCATATATGCGCAGAGGCGTGCGACGGCCATAGAGTCCGAGTGTCGAGAGCAACGGAAACAACCCATATAGATGGTCGCCGTGCAGGTGCGACAGGAATACAGCTCGCAGCTTGAGCGGAGATATGCCACAGCGTGCCATCTGCCTCTGCACTCCCTCGCCGGCGTCCATCAAGAAGAGTTGCTCGTTGATGTTGACAATCTGTGCCGAAGGGTGTGCTACAGAGGTAGGTTTGGCCGAAGCATTGCCGAGTATGGTTACCGAGATAGCCATCAAATTATATTATTTGCTGAGTAGGTAACGCTCGCAGTCGAGTGCTGCGATGCAACCTGAGCCGGCAGCAGTAATAGCCTGACGGTAGTGAGGATCTTTCACATCGCCCGCAGCGAATACACCCTCGATATTGGTCTTCGATGTACCGGGAATAACCTTGATGTAACCCTCCTCATCGAGCTCCAATTTACCCTTGAAAAGCTCGGTGTTGGGGTGGTGGCCAATGGCAAGGAAGAAGCCTGTAATGTCGATTTTGGTCTCCTCGCCTGAAGAGTGGCGAAGCAATGCGCCTGTAACGCCATCCTCGTCGCCCAATACCTCCACAGTGTTGTACTCAAACATCACCTTGATATTTGGGGTGTTGAAGACTCTCTCCTGCATAGCCTTCGATGCGCGGAGGAAGGGCTTTCTTACGATAAGATACACCTGCTTGCAGATTGATGCAAGGTAAGTTGCCTCCTCGCAGGCTGTGTCACCACCGCCAACGACTGCAACATCTTGCTTACGGTAGAAGAAACCGTCGCAAGTGGCGCATGCGCTCACACCCATACCTCTGAACTTAGCCTCTGACTCCAAACCGAGATACTTTGCCGAAGCACCCGTTGCAACGATAAGTGATTCAGCCTCAATCTGCTTCTCGCCGTCGATTTTTACAACGAATGGGCGAGCGTCGAAGTCGATGTTAGTAACGATTCCGAAGCGAACGTCTGCACCGAAACGCTGGGCCTGCTTCTTCAGATCGGCCATCATAGCTGTGCCGGTGATACCCTCGGGATAACCTGGGAAGTTCTCAATCTCGGTGGTTGTTGTGAGCTGACCACCTGGCTCGATTCCCTCGTAAACGATAGGTGAGAGGTTTGCTCGTGATGCGTAGATAGCCGCGGTAAATCCCGCAGGGCCACTACCAATGATAAGGCATCGTGTCTTTTCCATAATTTTCTGTTTTCTTGTTTATATTTTACTCTTTATCTTCTGTTTAGGCCTCGCAGAGAATCATATCCTCTGCGGGGATGACCTCGAGCAACTTGCCCGAGTAGTCGAATATGTGCCACTCATTGCCACACTTGGCTCGGCTTTGGCCGCTTATGTGGTCGTAGTCAAGAACCTCGAAATCCGGGTTGATGATGTATTTTCCGGTTTTGTCGATTAGCCCCATAGCATTGTCAATCTCAACCTCGGCACGACCCTCGCGGAAGTCCGATACCCAAGTGTATTGAGGTTTGATGATTATCTGGTTATTGCAATCTACAAATCCCCAGCCTTCTGGCTCCTCGACAGCGATGAGGCCCTCGATGATGGAGCGTGACGAGAGGTGGCCCTCCAGTTTCAATGGGGTGTAGTAGTTGTTTGTGGCGTCGCAAATGTTTAGTTCCTGCTGATAGGCTATAATCTCCTCGCGTAGCTTGGCGAAACTCTCCTTGTCGCCACCGGCGAATTTGGTGGCATAGTACCAGCGCATAGGTCGTAAATCGCCATTGTTGTCAATGCCCAGATTCTCCTTTCTTAAGTTGCCCAGCGAAACATCGGCACTATGCAACTCCTTCTCCAACCTGTTGATAGCCGCAAGTAAGTTCTCGGCTTCAACCTTGTCGTATTGGGCGTTTGCGAGAGCATCGGTGTAGGGGGTAGTGTTGGGAAGTGGCTCGAGCAATACGTCGCAACAGCACTCTCGGCCCATTGCGTCGATGTAGAGCATTTCATCACGCATAATACGCATCGGAGGTACTATCGCACTTCGCAGATGTCGCTTGAGTATGCAGAATCGTTCCATTCGGTGCATTGCCACCGCTGAAAATGGTATGGCGAGCAGATAGCTACAATTACCAAACCGAACAACTGCCTCGGCAAAGAGTGTGGAGCGGATTATAGGCTCGCCCTCCCACGATAGCTCTCTCAAAGTCTTGAACGACTCCCGTGGTGTGGCTAATGCGCTGCGTAAATTGGAGATAGTTACCATGGCTACTGCATATTTGTTACACTGCGCGAACCTATGTTCACAATCGATAAAAGCTCAATAATCGATGCGTTGTATCCCACCGCAAAAAATGGAGGTGTAGCGCCTCGACCCTTTATCTCACAGATGGCACTGTCGAAGGCTGCGGGCATCACGCTCGAACACTCGGCCAAAAGTCGCAGGTAGCGACCAGCACCCGTAAGTTCATCGGGCATAGGGAATATGGTGGCGGGAAGCGTCGAGTCGGTTGAAATGTGGATGTTGATAAGCAGTACATTGCCATCGTCAGTGGCTATGCGTTTGATTTGGGTGCATATGTCACGCAGCTCGTTGTCATCACAATCCGAAGCCTCGCCGTCGGTGATATTAATCACAATGGGTGGGAAGCTCTGGCGGTTCTCACTCTTTGCACACCACTCGGCTGCCAAATCACGCACCTTGAGCAGGGCCTCATACATTGGGGTATTACCCTCGGCGTGAGGCGAAAACCACTCGCTGAGCGAGTGCTGGAATATAGTTGAGCGCTGCTCCGAGAGTTGCTGCTCATCAGAGAAAAGTCGTTGACGAGGGCTCGTCTTCTCCAGCTCGTTGATAGATACCATACCCTCATCTCCGAGTAGCATCTCCACTCTGTCGTTAGAGTAACCCACAACGGCCAAATCATAGTAGTTGCGCAGTGAGTCGGTGCGTCGGCATCGGTCAATAAGCTCGGTGATTAGAGCATTTACGATAATTGCCACAGCCTCGGCCTTACTCATTGTCTTCTTGCCAAATCTCACACTCTCCTGCATCGAGCCCGAACGGTCGAGCGCGATAATAAATGCAGTACGATGTTGTCGTGTAATCTCTTGGCTATACATCTGCGGTAAGGATGTGAAATTATCTACAAATATAGGCTATTTTGTCGAAGTTTGCAATATTTCGTTGGAATAGAGTGTGAGACTCTCTCCATCAGCCTTGTGTATGGTTGTCTGACCATTACAAAAAGGTTTTACGATGGTCTGTCTGTCGAAAGTGGCCAATGTGTGAGAGTCGAGCGAAATAAAGTGTTTGTAGTTGCCTAATTCCACCAGCATGGTGCCGTCGCTCGGATCAAATGCACTATCAAAAAGCGGTGCGACAAGCCATTCGCCGTCACACATGCAGCCCCATAGGCCCTCCTTCTCTTCTGCTTGTGGGGCGTGGCGAGTTGGGGTGTTTGGGCCTTTTGAATGCAAGGTTCCCAGTTCTAAGATAGACTGCAGGCTAAATAGACGAGCTGAAGTCGAGGTGAGCATCTTGGCTACGTGGTACTGCTGAGCCATGCCTCTGCGGGCAAAGCCTTCGATGATGGGTGTGAGTTGTTGTGTTTGCCCCTTGCAAAGCAACTTGGGCGAGAATGGAGGTTCATAGTTGTTGCGATAATACTCAACTACGCTCGGCTCGATGGCCATGGCGTGCAGTAGGGTTGAAATGGTGGCAATAGAGTAGTCGTCGATATGTTTGTCGAACATCTCCACTGTGCGAGATGGATGCTGATAAGCCGCAGTGCCAATCTCGACAGCCCTCTCTCCAAAGAACTGAGGTAAATATGCCGCATCCCAGTCAATCGCAGTGAGGGTGTTCATATCTGGTGATACGATTATATTCTCGGGTTTTAAATCTCCGTGAGCGCGAGGCGATGAAAGTAATTCGCGAGCCATCGTGTCAAAGGCTGTTGCCAGCTGACGGAAGAGCTGTGGCGCCGAGGTGTTGCGTAGTACGGTGTCGAGCGTGTAACCCTCGACAAGCGGCATAAGCAGGCAATCGATCCATACTCTATGTCCCGTGATGTCGGCAACGCACAATTCTCGAGTATAAAAATCCTGGCCATAGATGGCTTGCAGATTTTTGTGGGTACGGGTGTAACACTTCAGTACCTTTGGCTCGCCTTTATGGCGAACGAAGAGTGTAACTGCCGAGTTGCCAACTACATAACGGGGACGCCCCGAGGCCATCTCGGGCTTTATGTCACGCAGTGTGCGCCACAAACAGTAGGGGTTTGCTACAGCGTCGACTATGTTGGCGATAGATGTCATACTCTTGCCGATAAAAGCAACAGAGGCTGCTCGCTTTTGGCGGGCAACCTCTTGTGTTGTTATACTTGAAATGCGAATTAGTTGCAACCGCCCTCGCAGCCACCATCGCAACCGCCCTCGCAGTCACCGTGGCAACCGCAATTGCAGCCACCCTGAGCAGCCAAATCCTCTGGAGTTACGTCGCGTACCTCTACAACCTCAACGTCGAAGTTCAAAGTCTTACCAGCCATTGGGTGGTTGAAGTCCATCTTCACAGTCTCCTCGCCGATCTCCTTGATAACACCCAACATACGGTTGCCCTGAGCGTCGCTCATAGGTACCTGGCTGCCAACGAAGAGGATCTCCTCTGCAAGCTTACCGTCAACCATAAAGATATTCTTTGGGATGTCAACAACAGCCTCTGGTACAATCTCACCATAGCCATCCTTTGGCTCCAATGTGAATGATACCTTCTCGCCTGGCTCCTTGCCCATAATAGCGCCCTCGAACTTAGGCAAAAGCATACCTGTACCGCAGATGAACTGCAAAGGCTGACCCTCGCGTGACTGATCTGCAATCTGTCCGTCAACTGTCAGTGTGTAGTGCACTGACACCATCTTACTGTTTTCTACTTTCATATTGTTTGTGTTTTTAAATTACTCTTAGCTTTGCTATTTGAAGCATACAAAGATATACACTTCGAAGAGAAGTGCCAAATTTCAAATGGAAAATTTTGTTTTTCGGGCGTTTGATGTCATATTTTCAGGTGAGGTTGGGCTTTTCTGGTTGCCCAAATAAAAACGGGCCGCCAACCATTAATGATTGGACGGCCTTTCTTCCCTTTTTTTTGAATTCTTTTTTATGATGGGAGGTCCCGTTGTCTGAAACTATTTGATGTCGCCCTCTTTTATGAGGTTGCACATCCTCTCTCGTGCGCGATGGATTTGAGTCTTGACAGTACCCATCGGAAGGTGTAGCTTTTCGGCTATCTCGTCGTAGGTGTAATCCTCCAGGAATCGCATCTTGAAAAGGCGGCGATACTGCTCGGGAAGACACTCTATATAGTGCTCAATCTGAGAGTGTTGCTGCAGGCTAATAAGATTGTCTTCGGGCGATGGCGTGAGTGCTATCGGAGCCGAGAATTTCTCGTCCAGCGAGATATCTTCCTGGCGACGACGCTCGAAGTCGATGTGGGTATTGCGGGCTATGGTGTATACCCACTGCCCGAAGGTATAGTCTGCCGAGTAGCGGTGCAGATTGATGTACACTTTGATGAAGGTCTCCTGCAACAAATCTTCGGTATCTTCAACCGAGGTGTAGCGTTGCAAAAAGAGTCGGCGTATAGCATCGGAATATCTGTTGAAAAGATATTCAAACGCCATCTGGTCACCCACGAGTGACATCTTCACCAAATCCTTATCTTCGGCAACTATGTAATCAACTATCTCCATACGGTGCTATCTCTCTTGATGAGCGAAACACGCACGCAAAGCATCAAGATTGGGTTGAATAAATCGAATAGGAAATATCGCAGTGCGACACCTTTTTCGCCCACTCGTTTTGCGACAGAGCGAATGCGTATAATCACAACCAGATAACGCAATAGCATTAGTGCCAGTGCGGCTAGCTTGAGTTCCAAAGGTAGCAATATAATCATAGCCAACAGTGTCACGAAAAGCAGCACCTGACTACCCAAATCCCACTCTATGCGGTTGCGTGCGCCAATGGGGTAGAATGCGTAGGCAGAACCATAGTGGCGAAGCTCTGAAATCCACCACTTGAAGCCGCCCCAAGGGTGCTCAATCATAGTGGCCTTGGGAACCAGGGCAACGCTCACATTGTTGCGCTTGGCAATGCGCTGAATGAAGAGATCCTCCTCGCCTATATTCATATTGAGATGGGTGAAACCCTTAGCTGCAAAATAGATGCTTTTGGTAAAGCCAAAGTTGTTGCGTGAGCCCTTGAATGTCTGCTTGTTAACGGCTGCCGCGAGCCAGTAGAGAGAGTTCTGTAGGCGCGACATACGCATAAGGTAATTGGTCAGGCCCTCGGTCGCTTCGATAGCGGTATAACCCAGTACAATATCGCCGCGCATAAATCCCTTACCCATCATTGCAAGCCACTGCTCTGATGCGGGAACTGCGCTTGTAGTGGTGATGACGATGTGCTCGTTGCGGGCCGATTTGATACCCACATTCAAAGCCATCTTTACCGAAATGGGGAAGCGGGGATTGAATTCGATTTTTGTCACCGACAGATTGGGATAGAGCAGTCGCTGGCGGGTGAGCTCATCGTAATAATCGGTGTCACGACCCACGTAAACCAGCACCACCTCGAAGGTTGAAGCATACTGTTGAGAGAGTAGCTGAGGTAGTCTGTCGAGATAGCTGTAATCTTCTGAAAATATGGGAACTATAACCGAAATAGGGGGTTCCGATGTGAGGATTTTCTTGCGTCGTGAATTGCGGAATGAGCTGATGCGCCCATACACACCCATATAGTAGTAGAGCTGGACAAAGAACAGCACCAAAGCTGCCGCTGCAAGCGATGTGCCCTGCCAGCCATAATGAGAGATTATATAATCGAAATATTGCATATTGCTTCAAACTCAAATATCTTGGCAAAGATACTCTTTTAGTAGCAAACAACATAGCAAAAATGGAAAAATATTAGAATCGGTTTTGAAATTTATAAGATGAATCAATCGGGTGTAGGGAAAATAGGTTTCTCGGCTTTGGTCAAAAGTTGCGAGGAGTGAACTTTGGAAGAGGAATATTGCTGCTGGAAGTGTAGTTTTATGGCGGAAAAGAGTTATTTTTCAAAGAAAAATAGTAATTTTGTCCGAATTATACGCTTCCCTTATCGGGTGGCAATGAAAAGAGATAGTTTTTATGAAATTTACGCTTCAACATACAGCGCCCGCTTCGAAGGCTCGCGCGGGAGAGATTCAGACCGACCACGGTACTATACAGACCCCAATATTTATGCCCGTAGGTACTGCGGCTGCGATGAAGGGAATCTTTCATCGCGATCTGAAAGATGATGCCCATGCGCAGATAATCTTGGCCAACACCTATCATCTCTACCTTCGCCCCGGAATGAAGATTTTGGAGGAGGCAGGCGGTGTGCATAAGTTCTCTACCTGGGAGGGCCCGATGCTTACCGATAGTGGCGGTTTCCAGGTCTTTTCATTGTCGGGTTGCCGTAAACTCAAAGAGGAGGGTTGCCACTTCCGCTCTCATATTGATGGTTCGAAGCACCTCTTTACACCCGAAAATGTGATTGACACCGAGCGTACGATTGGTGCCGATATTATGATGGCATTTGATGAGTGTCCTCCTGGTGATGCACCAAAGGAGTATGCAGCCAAGTCGCTTGCTCTTACAGAGCGTTGGTTGGATCGTTGTTTCAATCGCTACCATCAAACTCAGCCAAAGTATGGCCACTATCAGTCGTTGTTCCCTATCGTGCAGGGTTGCTCATATCCCGACTTGCGAGCTAAGGCGGCCGAGAATGTGCAGCAATACGATGCTGATGGATATGCTATCGGAGGTTTGGCTGTTGGAGAGCCTACTGATGTGATGTACTCGATGATTGAGGTTGTAAATGCCGTTTTGCCCGAGCATAAACCCCGTTACTTGATGGGTGTGGGTACTCCAATCAATATCCTGGAGGCTATCGACCGAGGTGTCGATATGTTTGATTGTGTGATGCCAACGCGTAATGGTCGCAATGGTCAGATCTTTACAAGCGAGGGTACAATCAACCTGCGCAACAAGAAATGGGAGAACGACTTCTCTCCACTCGACCCTAATGGAGTAAGTTTCGTTGATAAACAATACACCAAAGCATATGTACACCACCTGACTGTCTGCAAGGAGATGATGGCGGCTCAGATTGCATCGCTGCACAATGTGGCCTTCTATCTATGGTTGGTGGGTGAGGCTCGTAAGCACATCATCAGCGGCGATTTCGCGCAGTGGAAGAGCCAGATGGTTGAGAAACTGGGTCGTCGTTTGTAGTGCTATACCCCTGAAAAAGTTGATGATGAATAGTAAAATGAAAATATCGTTCCCCGGATTCAAGATTCTTGACCGCTATATCTTGGCCAAGTTCTTGGGTACGTACCTCTTCTCGATTGCGATGATTACCATCATCCTGGTGGTCTTCGACTATGCCGAGAAGGTGGATGACTTTACCGTAACCAAAGCCCCAATGTCGGCCATCATATTTGATTACTACATCAATTTCGTGCCCGATTTTGTCAATCAGTTCAGTGGCTTGTTTACCTTTATTGCTGTAATCTTCATCACCTCGAAGATGGCCTACCAGACCGAGATTATCGCTATGCTCTCGGGTGGTATGAGCTTTAGGCGACTTATGTGGCCCTACTTCTTGGGTGCGCTGGCTATTATGCTGCTCTCACTCACGCTGAACTTGTGGGTTATCCCGCAATCGCAGGTCGCCTGTGTTGATTTTATGCAGAAGTATGTGCCCAAGCATAAGAATGAGCAGTACGAAAGACACATCTATCGACAAATTGCCCCTAATGAATATGTCTATGTGCGAAGTTTCAATCGCTCGAACAGAGCTTCGTATATTGTCTTGGAGCGTTACGATAGCACTGTTATCAAAGAGTCGTTGGAGGCAGCCGATGTGTCGGTTGATCCCGAGAGTGGCCGCTGGAAGGCTCAGCGATATGTGCACCGCACGGTTGCAGCCGATGGCAGTGAGACTTTTGAGCAGTTGCGTGACCTCGATACTATGATTAACCTCGATGTGAGGGAGCTGGGTACGGTCGATAAGATTATCCCTACGATGAAGATTGGCGAGCTTAACGATTTCATCGAGCAGCAGCGAGCCAAGGGCTCCGATTCGATAAAGATTATCGAGGTGGAGCGTCATTGCCGTTTTGCATATCCTATGGCAACTTTCATCTTGACGCTGATTGGTGTCAGCCTCTCGTGTCGCAAGGTGCGCGGAGGAACAGGTCTGCATATCGGTATTGGTATCACGCTCTGTTTCTCGTACATCATGTTCAACAGAATTTTCGAGGAGTTTGCCAAGAGTGGAGCTATGACGGTGTGGCTGGCGGTGTGGATGCCCAACATCATATTCTCGTTCATTGCGGCATATCTCTATCGTAAGGCACCAAAATAATCGGACGGGGCTGGACGGGAGTGCCTCAGTGTGTAGGTGCAGATGGCCCGGCGGCAGCAAAGAGGAAGTAGAAATAATTTAGATAAAAACAGAATAAAATCTCATATTAGGAGTATGGAACAACAGAATAGACCTCGCAGAGTGCGTAAGTCGAAAGGTAAGAGTGCGGGAGCGCTTGGCAATTTGATAAACAAGGTTCGCCGTTCACCCATCTTGTGGAATGGCGTACTTATCGTTTTGACCTTTTTTGCAATAATGGTGGTGTGGTCGATTGCGATGAACATCATCACACGCCACGGCACACATCGCACAGTGCCCGACTATATGGGTGTGAAGATTTCCGATGTGCAGCAGGCTGCCAAGAAGGGCGGATTCAAGATTGTTATCGTCGATTCACTCTTTGTGCCAGCCTACGATGGTGGTATCGTGCTCGATCAGCTTCCAAAGGGCGGGGCCGAGGTTAAGGCGGGCCGTAAGGTATATGTTACGATTAACTCGTTCCGTCAGAAGATGGTTAAGGTGCCATATGTCGCAGGCCGCAGCTTGCGTCAGGCAAAGAATATGTTGGAGGTGGCAGGTCTTGGCATCGAGAAGTTGGTCTACGAGGAGGATATCGCCACCAACTATGTACTCGCCGAGCTGGTCAATGGCAAGGAGCTTAACGAGCAGAGCAATGTGGAGCTCGAGATTGGCGAGGGTGTAGTTTTGAAGGTGGGTGTTGAGCCCGAGAAGAACACAACCATCGTTCCTAAGACCATCGGACAGGGCCTCAATGCAGCCAAGAGCCGCTTGTGGGAGCAGGGTTTGAATGTTGGACAGGTGAAGTTTGACGAGGGCATCAATCTGCTTAACCAGAAGGATGCCCGAGTATATAAGCAGTCGATTAACCACAATGCAAGCGTTGGCTTGGGCTCGGCTGTCGATTTGTGGCTCACGCTCGACGAGGAGGCTGTGAAAAAGAGCAGCACCGCTTCGGATAAGCGTGCCAACGAGTTGGAGAAGGAGCGTCTGGAGGCCGAGAAGGCTTTGCAGGACTCGCTGGAGCAGGCTGAGCGTGGCCAGCGAATGAATCTGATGGAGGCTCTGCAGCAGAGCTCACAGCAGAGTCAGACTATTACCGAGACATCGGAGGATGAATTCTTTTAATTGAGATTATGCAGCAAGAGAGAGATAATATTTTCGAGCAGAGTATTTCGGCGCAGATTGACGAGCCTATGGCAGATGAGCAATTGATGGAGGCTGCAGCCGATGATGATTTGGGAGAGGGTGCCGATGAACTTTTCGAGCACTTCGCCATCACGGTTGACAAGGGGCAGAAGATGTTGCGTCTGGATAAATATTTGGTTGACCGCATGGAGCACTGCTCGCGCAACCGTATCCAAACCGCAGCCGACAGTGGAAACATCTTGGTGAATGGCGTTGCGGCTAAGTCGAGCTACAAGGTTAAGCCCAACGATAGAATTACGCTGGTGATGCCTTATCCCAAGCGTGAGATTGAGATTATCCCAGAGAATATTCCGCTCGATATAGTCTATGAGGACGACGACCTGATTATCGTCAACAAGGCTGCGGGTATGGTTGTTCACCCAGGTTGCGGAAATTATAGCGGTACGCTGGTCAATGCCTTGACCTATCACTTGAAGGATTTGCCACTCTTCCAGGAGGGTGATATGCGTGCGGGATTGGTACACCGTATCGATAAGGATACATCGGGATTGTTGGTTATAGCGAAGAATGAGCGTAGCCACGCACGATTGGCTAAGCAGTTTTTTGACCACACCATCCATGGCCGCTATGTGGCTTTGGTGTGGGGTAATCTGCCCGAGGATGAGGGTACGATTACGGGAAATATTGGTCGCAGCCCCAAGGATAGATTGCAGATGTATGTCTTTGCCGATGGCTCAGATGGTAAGCACGCCGTGACCCACTATAAGGTGCTGAAGCGTTATGGCTATGTAACGCTTGTGGAGTGCCGCCTGGAGACTGGTCGTACTCACCAGATTCGTGTGCATATGTCGTGGCAGGGTCACCCTCTGTTTAACGATGGCCGATATGGCGGCGATAGAATCCTGAAGGGTACAACATTCTCGAAGTACAAGCAATTTATCGAAAACTGCTTCACGCTGCTGCCTCGTCAGGCTCTGCACGCCCGTTCGCTCGGCTTTGTGCACCCCACAACAGGCAAGGATGTCTATTTCGAGAGCCCACTGCCAGAGGATTTGTTGGCTGTGGTGGCTAAGTGGGATGGCTATGTGGCTGCCCGCCAGTTAGACGAGGAGTAAGAATAGTATTTAAGCGCAAACTAAAGCATAGCAAATTATGTTTCTGCCTACTACCATAAAGGAGGTGAGAGCCTTGGGTTGGGATTATATCGATGTAATCCTCTTTACGGGTGATGCTTATATCGACCACCCATCGTTTGGTGCGGCTGTTGTGGGTCGCTTACTTGAGGCTGAGGGTTATCGTGTGGCTATCGTGCCACAGCCCAACTGGCGTGATGACCTGAGAGATTTCACCAAGTTGGGCGTGCCCCGATTGTTTTTTGGGGTGTCGGGCGGCTCGATGGATTCTATGGTTAATCACTATACGGCCAATAAGCGTCTGCGTAGCAATGATGCCTATACGGCGGGAGGCAAGGCTGGTTTCCGCCCTGACTATGCCGTTACGGTCTATACGCAGATTCTCAAGCGACTCTATCCCCATGTGCCGGTGGTAATAGGCGGTATAGAGTCATCGCTTCGACGCCTTACACACTATGACTATTGGAGCGATAGCCTCAAACCATCAATTCTGGTGGAGAGTGGAGCTGATCTGCTTATCTATGGTATGGGTGAGAGGGTCGTGCAGCAGGTGGCACGAGCAATGCGCAACGGCTACAACGCCAAACTCCTGCGCAAGATTCGTCAGGTAGCTTTCCTCTCGGATAAGAGCTATGTGGAGCGACTGGATCCAGCCACAACACGCCATTTGGCCTCGTACGAGGAGTGCGTTGCCGATAAGCAGGCTTTTGGTCGCAACTTCGTGGAGGTGGAGACCCTGAGCAATGCTATGCAGACCGATACAACTCTTGTTGAGCGTGTGGGCGAAAAATATGTTGTCGTAACACCTCCAAATACAACCCTCACTACCGAGGAGCTCGACCACTCGTTTGATTTGCCTTACGAGCGTGCTCCCCATCCACGCTATCGCGACAAGGGTGATATTCCTGCGTGGGAGATGATTAAGCACTCGATAAATATCCATCGAGGCTGCTTTGGCGGTTGTGCCTTCTGCACAATCTCGGCACATCAGGGTAAGTTTATCAACTCTCGTAGCGAGCGTTCTATCTTGGCCGAGGTGGAGAAGGTGGTGAAGATGCCTGACTTCAAGGGTTACATCTCCGACATCGGTGCACCGTCAGCTAATATGTATGGTATGGGTGGCAAAAATAGGGAGTTGTGCCAGAAGTGTCGCCGACCCTCTTGCCTGCATCCTCGTATCTGCCCAAATCTTGACAACGACCATTCGCGTCTGTTGGCTCTCTATGAGCGAGTGCGTGGCGTGAGGGGGGTGAAGAAGGCCTTTATCGGTAGTGGTATTCGATACGATTTGTTCGATGATTCGCCATATTTGGAGACTGTTATCAAACACCATACGTCGGGTCGTTTGAAAGTTGCCCCCGAGCACACTGAGCCACACGTATTGAACGTGATGCGTAAGCCTCCGTTTGAGATGTTCGAGAAGCTCAATAGCGATTTCCGTCGTATCTGCTCGGAGAATGGGTTGCGATATCAGCTTATTCCATATTTCATCTCGTCGCACCCTGCGTGTCGCGAAGCAGATATGAAGGCACTGGCCGAGAAGGTGCTTGGTCGACTGCATTTCGATTTGGAGCAGGTGCAGGACCTTACGCCAACACCAATGACTCTATCTTCTGTGATGTTCTATACTGGAGTGAATCCATATACGGGCGAGGAGGTGTATGTAGCTCGTTCGCAGGACGACAAGCGTCGCCAGAAGGCCTACTTCTTTGCCGACAAACACTCTGCTCAGAGGCCAGCAGCAAGAGGCGCTGTGAAAACCCAGGGTAGAGGAGCTGAGACAAACTCAAAACATAGAGCTAAGCCAATGGGCTCTGCGCCCAAGCGTGGCGAGGCAAAACGAGGAGTGAAACAGTTTAAGAGATAGATATTATGAGGAGGAATTTTTTGGTGATTATGCTTGTGGCTATGGCTCTGTTGTCGCAGAGCGTCGTTGCGCAGGAGTTTGCCTGGGAGGCAACAACTAAGGTAAAGCCTCTGAATTTGAAGAGGTGGGCGAAGTACGACGTAGGTCAGATTAATTTCCACGACAAGGCTACCCATAGCGAGGGTTCGAAGATTTACCACCGCTTGATTGCCGAGCCCGAGGCTTACATCTCGGAGCAGGCACGCACTGTTTTGGCAACTCTGTACTTCTCACCAAAGGACAATATCACGCCTGTAAATTCTATTTACTATACACTCGAAGATAAGGCGGGAATCTCGGCTAAGGGCGGAGGAAATGGCAAGGTGAGCATCTTCTACAGCTCACGCCACGTCGAGAAATCACATAGCGGCCAAGGCGATGAGAAGGTGATGTTTGAGACTCGCGGAGTGCTTCTGCACGAGCTTACCCACGCCTACCAGCTCGAGCCTCAGGGAATCGGTTCGTATGGCACAAACAAGGTCTTCTGGGCATTCATCGAAGGTATGGCCGATGCTGTGCGTGTTGCCAATGGCGGTTTCTATGGCGAGAAGGATCGCCCAAAGGGAGGTCACTATATGGATGGTTATCGCCGTGCGGGATATTTCTTTGTGTGGATAAGAGATAACTACGACCCCGATTTCTTGCGTAAGTTCAACCTCAGCACACTGGATGTTGTGCCTTGGTCGTTTGATGGCGCTATTAAGCACGTCTTGGGCGAGAAGTACGATATCGAGTCGTTGTGGGAGGAGTACCAGCGTGCTGTAGAAGATAAGAAGTAGAACTATTAAACCTTTACGAAAATGATACTACTTGGAAAGAAAAATTTTGCAGTGATGTTCGCTGCTTGTGTTGCAGCTGCGCTTATGGTGAGCTGCAAGGTCGATGCTCCCGAGCCTATGAGCGTAGTGCCAGCTGAGCGCCAGTTGAAGTGGCACCAGATGGAGCAATATGCCTTTGTGCACTTTACTATCAATACATTCACCGACCGTGAGTGGGGTTATGGCGATGAGTCGCCAGAGCTGTTCAATCCCACTGATTTCGATGCCGAGGCGTTGGTCAAGATTGTCAAGGATGCAGGTCTGAAGGGTTTGATTCTTACAGCCAAGCACCACGATGGATTCTGTTTGTGGCCAAGTGCCTACACTGAGCATTCGGTGAAGAACTCGCCATACAAAGATGGCAAGGGTGATATCGTGGGTGAGGTAGCCGAGGCTTGCCGCAAGGCAGGTGTGAAGTTCGGTATCTATCTCTCGCCCTGGGACCGTAACCACGCGGGATATGGTACCGATGAGTATCTAGATTACTATCGCAAGCAGTTGCGTGAGCTTCTGACCAACTATGGCCCTGTCTTCGAGATGTGGTTCGACGGCGCCAATGGTGGTGATGGCTACTATGGCGGAGCTAACGAGGTGCGCCGTGTAGAGTCGGGATACCTATATTATGATTGGCCAAAGGTTGTGGAGATTATCCGCGAGTTGTCGCCCGAAACAGTGGTGTGGAGCTCATCATTACCCGATGCACGCTGGTGCAGCAACGAGCGTGGTGTGATTGCCGAGCACTGTTGGGCTATGGCGACGCCCGAGCAGATGTATCCTAATGGCAAGGATAATAAGAAGGTGCTGGCTCACGGTATGGAGGATGGTAACCGCTGGGCACCAGCCGAGGCTGATGTGTCGATTCGTCCAGGTTGGTTCTATCACGACTACCAGCAGCCTAAGACGCCTGAGAAGTTGTTTGATATCTACCTCACATCGGTAGGCCGTGGCGGAACGTTGCTCTTGAACCTTGCCCCCGATCGTCGAGGTCGTGTGCCCGAGCAGGATGTGGAGTCGCTTATGGCTTGGCGCAAGATGGTAGATGACACTTTCGCCAACGATTTGGCCGCGTCGGCTCGCATCAAGGCCTCATCGACAAGAGGCTGTGGCTTTGGCGCAAAGAATATGTTGGGCGAAGATGATAAATATTGGGCTACGGCCGATGGCGTTGTCGCTGGCGATGTGGAGCTCAAGTGGAGCGAGTCAAAGCAGATGTCGTATGTAGTGATTCAGGAGCATATAGCACTCGGTCAGCGAGTTCGCAAGTTCTCTGTTGAGGCCGAGGTGAATGGTCAGTGGCAGGAGGTTGCCGCAGGTACAACAGTTGGTTATAAGCGTATTTTGCCATTGAATGGTGTCAAGAGCGATAAGTTGCGAGTGCGATTTATTGATTCACGCGGACCACTTACTATTGCGCGAGTGGCAGTATACTAGCAACATAAAAGGCTACTAACTCGAGTTAGTAGCCTTTTATATTTATCTTACAAATCAAGCAATCCCTCTGGTAGGACGAGTTTTATCACCTCTCGGTCAAAATCGATGTGGGCTATAAACTCCTCGACAGCTGGGATAAGCTGTTCGCCGTTGCCGAAGTCAACACCCAGAAGCGGATTATGCTCGCTGTCGTAGTAGTCGGTAATCTCGCCTCGCAGCTTGCCGCACTCCACCTTGAAGCCAATCAAATCCTCCATATAGAACTCATCGCTCTCTTCGTCTGAGTCGTCCGCTGTCATATATAGTTCCTTGCCGACCAACTCCTCCGAACGGCGTGGAGTGTCGAAATCTTCGAAGTGAATTGTGGCTCCCTTCTGTCCGCGATAGTCGATGCTTTGGCACCAGAGCGGAACGTCAAGCGAGTCAATCTCTACAAACAAAGGCTCTGTCTGCAGGTCGAAATCCTCAGGGAAGGTGTCGTAGAGTGTAACCGATACACCTCCTTTGCGGGCCTCGCCAAAGAGCTTGCCCACGCGAGCCACAGCTATTTTGTTATTCATTATTATGCTCTCTTTCGATGTAAATAAATTTCAAAAGAAAAAGAGGCTACTAACTATTCGTTAGGTAGCCCCTTTGTTCATTGGAAGTGAGTGCAAATTACTCTGCAGCTACCTCTGCTGTCTCCTCAGTCTCAGCGGCAGCAGCCTCAGCAGCCTCAGCTACAGCAGCAGCCTTCTTCTCAGCGATGGCAGCAGCGCGCTCCTCCTTAACCTTAGTCTCAGCAGCCAAAGCAGCCTTCTCAGCAGCCTTAGCGTCAGTAGCGAGCTTGTTTACCTTAGCGGCAATCTTGCCCTCCTTCTCACCCAACCACTTGTTGAACTTAGCCTCTGCATCGCTCTCAGAGAACGCGCCCTTAGCTACACCGCCCAACAGGTGCTTCTTGTATAATACGCCCTTGTACGAGAGAATTGCTCGACAAGTATCGGTAGGTTGTGCGCCCTTGAGTAACCAATCCAAAGCTCTCTCGAACTTCAAATCAATTGTAGCAGGATTCGTGTTAGGGTTGTAAACACCCAATTTCTCGATAAACTTACCATCACGTGGCGCTCTGCTATCTGCGGCAACGATGTGGTAGATAGGAGCACCCTTCTTACCGTGACGTGCCAAACGAATTTTAACAGCCATTTGCTATAAAA
>JAZQVY010000012.1:0-37004 GCA_045632085.1 Alistipes sp.
AAGGTTTTGGTGTTCAAGAAGAAGCGTAGAACTGGTTATCAGAAGTGCAACGGTCACCGTCAGTACTTGACCCAGATTCTCGTAGAGGATATTGTTGCATAATTAAAACGTTTAGAGAAAATGGCACACAAAAAAGGAGTAGGTAGTTCAAAGAACGGCCGTGAGTCAGAGAGCATGCGACTCGGTGTAAAGCTTTTCGGTGGTCAGTTCGCTAAGGCTGGCAACATCATCGTTCGTCAGAGAGGTACAGTACACAACCCAGGTAACAACGTGGGTATGGGTAAGGACCACACACTTTTTGCATTGGTTGACGGTACAGTTGAGTTCTGCAAGAAGTCTTCTGGCAAGTCTTACGTTAGCGTAACTCCTCTTGCTGAGTAGTTTGCGGCATCGTAAAGCACTTACAACAAACAACAGCGGGATCCTTTAGGGTCCCGCTTTTTGTTTGTCTTTAGAAGCCGCCTAACAAGGCTCTTTTGGCGTCTGGCTGGTAGCTGAATTGCTCACATACGCCAAGTATGCTGCGCATTCATCTCCTGCGACCAGCCTCAAAATAGCTCTTGTTATACGACTTCTTTGTGGAGGGGCGTGGAGTCTGGCAATGAAATTCAAAATTCAAAATTATAAAGGGCTGAGTGGCCCTTTTTTTATAGTTACACACATTACAAGAATTACACGTATTACACCCATCTGTAATGACTGTAATTTGTAATAATGTAACAAAAAAGAGGACACTTGGTCCTCCTTAATTTCTACGCACTCAAACTCTATCATAAAAGGGTTGTAAGACCCAATTTTGAATTCGGGAAAATCTTATTTTGCCGCCTCAGAGTGGTCAATATCGCACGATGAACAGTTGCCGTGGCAACCAATGTCGGCACAATCTGTACCTGTATCCTCACGCGATTCCTGCACAGCGCACTTGATGCCAAGGCGTTGCATATTCTTGTTGGTAGCAATTTCCGAGTCGATATCGTGGCCTTTAAAAATCTGCGTCAGTGACATTCCTAAAAAGAAGAAACCGACGAGTAGAACCGATGCTCCGATGACGATTAAAATTGTCGAAAATGTTGCTCCCATAGCGAGTTATGCAATTAAAAAGTTTAGTTTTGTTGAATTTTCATCGACAAATTTATATATTTGTATGTTAATTTGCAAAAATGTGTACTTTTTGCTCGCTGTATAGTTCATAATTGGGGGCAAAATGTGCAATTAGATTAGATACTATGAAGATAGTTATATCGGGAGTTGGTGAGATGGGTAGCCACTTGGCTCGTATGCTGAGTGGTAGTGGCCACGAGATTACCGTTATCGACAGCGACCAGAAGCTGCTCAATGAGGTGGATAACCTTGCCGATCTTATCACCATCGAGGGTGACACCACAACCTTTGCTGTGTTGCGCAAGGCGGGAGTGCGTCGTTGCGACCTCTTTATTGCCGTCAACCACGACGAGAATCAGAATATCCTCGCAGCTATGATGGCCAAGCAGTTGGGTGCCAAGAAGTCAATCGCTCGTATCGACAACAACGAGTATCTCGAACCCAACAACAAAGAGATGTTTATCGATATGGGTATCGACTATCTCTTCTATCCTGAGCAGGTAGCAGCCAAGGAGGTGGCCAACCTGTTGGGTTATACCACCACTAGCGACTATGTCGATTTCTCGGGTGGTCTGCTCTCGCTTGTAGTCTTCCGCTTGGAGCCAACCTCTCCGCTTATTGGTCGCAAGTTGCTCGATTTGGCAGTTGATGGATCAATCGCCGAATTTCGTGTGGTTGCCATTACACGTGGTCTGCAGACCATCATCCCACGAGGTCAGGATGAGTTCTTCGAGGGCGATATGGTATATATCATAGCTCGTAAAGATGTGGTCAAGGGTGTCTCGGAGCTATCGGGTCAGAAGAGTGTCGAGGTCAAGAGCTTGATGATTTTGGGAGGCTCTCGTATTGGTGTGAGTGTTGCCGAGGAGCTGCAGGAGCAGATGGATGTCAAGATGGTGGAGTATAATGGCGAAAAGGCCTATCGTCTTGCTGAGCGTCTCGATAAGACTCTTATCATCCACGAAGATGGCCGTAAGCTTGATGCTATGCTCGAGGAGGGATTGGCCTCTACCGATGCTTTTCTTGCCGTTACAGGTCGTAGTGAGACCAATATCCTGGCTGCTATGCAGGCCAAGCGTATGGGCGTGAAGAGGGTTATTGCTGAGGTCGAGAATCTCAACTATATCTCGCTGGCAGAAAGTGTGGGTATCGATACTATCATCAACAAGAAACGAGTTACTGCATCTAATATCTTCCGTTTCACTATGTCGACCGATGTGCAGGCCATCCGTTGCCTTACGGGTAGCGAAGCCGAGGTGCTGGAGTTTATCGTGAAACCCAATTCTCCGGCTACAAAGTCAAAGATCAAAGATCTGCGACTGCCACACGATGTGATTGTCGGAGGTATTGTGCGTGGCGATAAGGTCTTTATTGCTGTGGGTGATACAACCATCCAGGCTTATGATAGGGTGGTAGTATTCTCTATGCCTGGCTCTATTGGCAAGGTGGGTGAGTATTTTAATTAGAAGCATAACCAAACTAAAACCGTAAACTAAGAGACTATGTATGTAGCAATAGCTGGAAATATCGGCAGTGGCAAGACTACTCTAACCGAGATCTTGACTAACCGATATGGGGCAAAGGCGTATTACGAGCAGACCGATAATCCATATATTGACGACTTCTATAACAATATGAGTCGTTGGGCTTTTCATCTTCAAATCTCGTTTTTGGGTAGTCGTATTGAGCAGACTCTCGATATGATGTCGAGTGGTGAGCAGACCATTATCCAGGACCGTACGATCTATGAAGATGCTCATATCTTTGCCGAAAATCTTCACTCTATGGGGCTTATTGCGTCGCGTGACTTTGCTACCTACATGAAGATTTTTGAGCTCACGACCAACCTTATCCCCCAGCCCGATTTGTTGATTTACCTGCGTGCGAGTATTCCTACGCTCGTTACACAAATCAAGCGTCGTGGCCGTGCTTATGAGATGAATATCGACGAGTCGTACCTCACACTGCTCAATGAGCGATATGAGAACTGGATTAACAATATCTACAACGGTCGTGTACTAATTATCGACAAGGATGTTGAGGATTTTGTGGAGAATCCAGAGGTGGTGGACTCTATCTGTGCCCGCATTGATGCAATGCTGGCTCAGCCAAAATAGTAGTGAAAGATGAGTATGCAGCTACCTGATAAGTTTGTCGAACGAATGGAGCGTGAGCTCGGCTCTGCTGAGGCCAAGGCGCTATGCCAGGCTTTGGATAGTGAGCCGTCAACCTCGGTGCGTTTGAACCCTTATAAGATGCAGAGCGATAAGTGGGGTGGTGAGCCTATTGAGTGGAGTGAGTATGGCTATAAACTTGCCACTCGCCCAAGTTTTACACTCGATGCAGCATTTCACGCCGGTGCATACTATGTACAGGAGGCCAGTTCGCAATTTGCTGGACATATCCTCTCGCAGGTGTGTGGTGGAGCCGAGGCTTGCCGAGGCTTGCGTGTGCTGGATATGTGTGCCGCACCGGGTGGTAAGAGTACCCACTATGCCTCGCTGGTAGGCCCCGAGGGCTTGGTGGTGGCCAATGAGATTAACCGCTCACGTGCGGCGGTGCTGGCCGATAATGCCCGCAAGTGGGGCTTGGGAAATATTGTAGTGGCGTGTAACGACTCTTCACGCTTGTCGGCTTTCGAGGAGTGGTTCGATGTAGTGGCTGTCGATGCACCTTGTTCGGGCGAAGGTATGTTCCGCAAGTCGGATGACGCATGCGAGCAGTGGAGCGAAGCCAATGTGGCTATGTGCGCCGAGCGTCAGTGGGAGATTTTGCAAAATGCTTTTGCTGCGTTGCGTGCGGGTGGAGTGTTGCTCTATAGCACCTGTACGTTCAATCGCAGTGAAGATGAAGATATTGTGGCTCGCCTGATGGAGGAGTCGGGCGATGAGCTTGTCGAGGCCCCCGAGGTGAGCGTTGGCGAGGAGTGGGGTGTTGTTACGGGTCGTGTGGGTGTGTTCCAAACCTTTAGATTCTTTCCTCACAGATTGACTGGAGAGGGTATGTTTATGGCTGTAGCTATGAAGGCCGGCGAGCCAGGGTCACGTCGTCGTGCTCCCAAATCGAAACGTCAGGCTATTGCACCCGTAGATAAGAAGAGCACCGAGGAGCTGTCGCGCTGGGTGGTGAATCCCGAGCAGATGCGATTCTTCGAGGCTGGAGAGACTATATATGGCTGCCGCAAGGAGCATTACGCCGATATTGAGGCTTTGTCTGGTGTGTTGGCTGTGATATATTCGGGTGTGGCTATGGGTCATATATTCAAAGGAAAGCTCAAACCCGATGGTGCTTTGGCCTTCTATGTAGGGCTTAGGCGTGAGCAGGTGGAGTGTCGTGAATTGAACCAGGAGCTTGCTCTGCAGTTCCTGCGCAAGCAAGATTTGCCTTCGGGAGAGTTTGCGGAGGGTGTGAATATGGTGCTTTGTGAGGGGTTGCCATTGGGTTTTGTAAAGCGTGTTGGTGGCAGAGTGAATAATATGTATTCCAATTCGTTGCGTATCCTGAAGTAGGCTGTGAAGGTCTCTCGATTATGGTTAGAAAAATAAAGTAAAAACAATATATTATGGTTGCTAAGAAACTCTATTACACGATGGGCGAGGTTGCCGAGATGTTCGATGTAAACGCATCTCTTATTCGCTATTGGGAGTCGAAATTCAGTTGCATTCGTCCGCACAAGAATAAGAAGGGTAATCGCCTCTTTACGCCCGAGGATATCGAGCGCTTGAAGCAGATTTACCACCTTGTAAAGGAGCGTGGAATGACTCTTGAGGGTGCAAACAAGGTTATGCGTGCATCGTCCAAGAGTAACGACCTGTCGCGTGATACCGAGATGCTGGAACGACTGCAGCGTATCCGTGCAGCATTGGTTGAGGTTCGCGAGGAGTTGAAACTTGGTGTTGGTGAGCGAATTGTTGATTCTGAAATAGAGGAACCAAAGAGTGAGGTAGAGATTGCTGCTGAGCCAGTTGTGGAAGAGGTCGTGGCCGAGCCAGTCGCCGAATCTGTTACTGAGTCAGCTGCCGAACCCGTTGTCGAGGTGCAGGCTGAGCAACCCAAGAAACGCACGGTCCGTCGCAAGAAGAAGGGCGATGATGATAACAAGGAGCTCTTCCCATTTTATGAGCAATCATTGTTTTAACAGTTATGAAAGTTAGAGATATAACCTCTGTGATAGAGGCATTTGCGCCCCTGTCGTTGCAGGAGTCTTACGATAATGCTGGCCTTATTGTCGGTCGATACGATGATGAGGTAAGTAAGGTTTTGCTTGCCGTTGACGTGACCGAAGAGGTGATTCAGGAGGCTGTAGAGGAGGGGTGTGATATGATTATCACTCACCATCCGATAATCTTTCATCCCGTCAAAAGATTTAATTCAGCAAGCCCCACCGAGCGATGTGTTGAGCAAGCCATTCGTCATGGTATAGTGCTCTATGCCGCCCACACCAATCTCGACTCCACACCACAGGGAATGAGTTGGCGTGTGGCCCAGATTTTGGGCTTGAAAAATGTCGCTGTTATGCAACCAAGCGGAGGCGAAGGGGCAGGTTTTGGCGTTGTTGGTGAGCTTGCAGAGAGTGTTGAGTCGCAGGCTTTTATGCGTCGTGTGATGGAGCTCTTTGAGGTGAAGGCTCTGCGTCATAGCGATATTGTTAAGTCCACTATCTCGAAGGTGGCTATATGTACGGGCTCTGGTGGCTCGCTTATTGACGTTGCCCGTGCATCAGGTGCAGACATCTATTTGACCGCTGATTTGAAGTATAACGACTTTATGCGTCACGAAAACTCGATAATTTTGGCCGATATGGGCCATTTTGAGAGTGAATATTGCGCAATTCAGCTTTTATTTGACATTTTATCAAAAAAATTTTGTATCTTTGCCGCTCGCAAGAGTGCGCGCTCGCGTAATCCGGTGAATTACATGTTCTAAAGTCGTGGCTGTTAGAGGTCGTGACCGTTGGGATTTGGCAGCATAGTCTGCATGAGGGTTAGGCGGCGAAACTGAGGTCGCAAGAGCATAAACAAAATTAAGATATATGGCACAGAAGAAAACATCTGAAGTCGATTATTCGATGCAGGAGAAGATTATGGCTCTCTATGAGTTGCAGAAGATTGATTCTCAGATAGATGAAATCAACAAAGTGAAGGGCGAGTTGCCTTTGGAGGTGCAGGATTTGGAGGATGAGATCGAAGGATTGAAGACTCGAATCGATAACATCAACGCTGAGATTGAGGAGTTTAACACTCTTACAAAGCAGCGTAAACGCGAGGTTGATCAGGCCAAGATTCAGATTACTCACTACAAGGAGCAGCAAAACAACGTGCGTAACAACCGTGAGTATGATGCTATCACTAAGGAGATTGAGTATCAGGAGTTGGAGATTGAGCTTGCTGAGAAGCGTCTTCGCGAGTACTCAGTAGCTATCAAGGGTAAAAAGAGTCAGTTGGAGGAGGCCGAGGCTGTTATTGCTGATCGCAACATCGACCTGACTGCAAAGAAGACCGAGTTGGAGAGCATCGAGGCTGAAACTGCAGATCTCGTGGCATCGTTGGAGAACAAGGCTGCAAAGGCTAAGGTTAAGATCGATGAGCGTTTGCTTACAGCTTATGCTCGTATCCGTAGCAGCGTTCGCAATGGTTTGGCTGTTGTAACAGTTAAGCGTGATGCTTGTGGTGGTTGCTTCAACCGTATCCCACCTCAGCGTCAGGCAGACGTTCGCCAGGGTCGTAAGCTTATCGTTTGCGAGTATTGCGGTCGTATCTTGGTAGCTGAGAACGAGGAGTAAATAGTTTCAGTTACAGGCTGAAATAAGCAGAGTGGAAAGGTGGGCAGAAGCATCTTTTTCCGCCACAATTCAGAATTATGGGCAAGTCATTGAGTGATTTGTCCATTTTTTTGTTGTTAGGGCTTTTTATTTTCAATAAAAAAGCGCTGTAATTTTATAGTTTGTGAAATATTAATTACCTTTGCTGAGTGTTATAACTTTTTCTAAAGAGAAATAGGAAAATGAAAATAGCTCTTGCTCAATTAAACTACACTATTGGAGACATTGATGCCAATGCTGATCGCATCATCGAGTCGATACATAAAGCGAAGGCCGAGGGTGCCGATTTGGTACTCTTTGCAGAGTATGCCGTTAGTGGAACTCCTGCTTATGACTTGTTGCGCAAAACAACATTCCTCTCGTTGTGCGAGGAGGCTTTGGAGCGTATTGCTGCTGCTTGTAAGAATATCACAGCCATTGTTGGCTCGCCAGTTCTTACCGAGCGTGGTGCGGTGAGCGCAGCCGTGGTAATCCGTAATGGTCAGATAGAGCACACTATCGAAAAGCAGTATATCACAGCTCGCCGCGAGATGGGCTTTATAGCTGCGGGTGACGGCTATCAGATTTTGGATATCTGTGGTAGCAATGTCGCTATTGTCGTTGGTGATGATTTGTCGCAGTTGCAGGATTTGTCTCAGGAGGCTGAGTTTGTAATCAGCATCAATGCCCGTCGTTATGGTAAGGGCCTGCTCACATATCGTTATGAGACTGTTCGCCGTTTGGCTTATACCGAGGGCCGCAATGTGATTATCATCAATCAGGTGGGTGGCTCAGGTGATTTGGTTTACGACGGTATGTCGGCTGTGATGAATGGTGATGGTAAGCTTGAGTTGTTGATGAAGGATTTCGAGGAGGATTTCCAGATTTACGATACCGAGGCTCAGCATGAGGCTCAGGAGGCTCCCTTCACATCATACAATCACCGTACTCGCATGGTCTATAGGGCAGCTTGCCTTGGTTTGCGTGATTTCTTCCATAAGAACGGCTATACAAAGGCTTGTGTGGGTCTGTCGGGAGGTATCGACTCTTCTGTTGTGGTATGCCTAGCGGTAGGTGCTTTGGGAGCAGAGAACGTGAAGGGTTTGATGATGCCTTCACAGTTCTCGTCAGACGACTCTGTTGAGGATGCAAAGCTGCTGGCTGAGAATTTGGGCATTGAGTATAGCGTTTTGCCTATCAAGGCTGCGTATGACTCGATTGTCGATACTCTGAAGCCTGTAACAGGTGGTACGAAGTTTGATGCTACCGAGGAGAATATCCAGTCACGTATACGTACTGTGCTTTTGATGGCATTGCAGAACAAGGAGGGCTATGTGTTGCTTAACTCTTCTAACAAGAGTGAGAACGCAGTTGGTTGGTGTACGCTCTATGGCGACACAGCGGGTGCATTTAGTGTGACGGGCGACCTCTATAAGAGTGAGATTTACGATTTGGCTCGCTATATCAATCTTAATTTCGGTAATCCTATTCCAGAAGTTATTCTCAAGAAGGAGCCTACTTCGGAGCTTCATCCTAATCAGAAGGATAGCGACATCTTGCCTCCATATGAGGTTGTGGACGCTATCTTGTATCGTATGATTGAAAATGGCGAGCACCGTGAGGAGATTATCAATGCTGGTTTCGACTCTGAGGTTGTGGAGAAGATTCACACTATGGTTATGCGTAACGTTAAGAAGCGTTATCAGTATCCTCCAGTGTTGCGTTTGTCAGCCTGCTCGTTCAGGCACGAGTGCTTGTTCCCTTTGGTGAATAAATATGGTTATTAGGCTGAAGGTCTGATTAATGCTATGGCTGCGACTCCGATAAAACATGCTGGTGAGGTTATTGGCGTAGAGGGCAACAAAGTCATTGTTCGTATGAGTGTGAACAGTGCTTGTAGCGGTTGCCATGCTAAGGCTGTATGCGGAGTGAATGAGTCAAAAGATAAGATTGTCGAGGTTGTTACTTTGGCCGCCAGCGAATATGCTGTTGGTGATAGTGTTGAGGTGGCTCTGCGACAGAGATCTATGGGCGTTACATCAGTCATGTTGGCTTATGTAATTCCCTTTTTTGTTTTATCGCTATTGCTATATGGCGTTTCGGCCCTTGGTGGTAGCGACGAGATGGCCGCTTTGTCGGCACTTGCAGGAGTAGGCCTATATTATATTGGGCTGTGGCTCGTGCGAGATAAAGTTCGAAATAAAATTGAATTTACAATAACAAAACAAACAAAATGACGGTATTATTATCTACAATCGTAACACTCAGTGTATTGGGTATATTGGCGGCTGTCATTCTCTATTTTGTAGCTCAGAAGTTCAAGGTAGAGGAGGATCCTCGTATCGACGAGGTTGATGCTATGTTACCAGGTGCCAACTGTGGTGGCTGTGGATTTGCCGGTTGTCGAGCTATGGCCGAGGCTATGGTTCTGCGTGACGACATTTCTGCGTTGTATTGCCCTGTGGGCGGTGCTGAATGTATGAAAAAAATTGCATCGTATTTAGGTAAGGCGGCAGCCGAGAAGGATCCGGTTGTTGCAACGGTGCGTTGTGGCGGTACTTGTGCAAAGCGTCCCCGTACCAACACCTACGATGGTTCGAGGAGCTGCGCTATAGCTTCGTCGTTGTATGTGGGCGAGACAGCTTGTGCTTATGGTTGTCTTGGTTTCGGCGACTGCGTTGAGGCTTGTAAGTTTGGCGCTATTAGCGTAAATCCAGAGACTGGTATTGCAGAGGTTAATATCGAGAAGTGTACTGCTTGCGGTGCCTGTGTTAAGGCTTGTCCTAAGCGTATTATCGAGCTCCGTAAGCGCTGGCCAAAGAATAGAGCAATCTTTGTTAGATGTACGTCAAGGGAGAAGGGTGCTGTAACTATGAAGGCCTGCAAAGCGGGATGTATTGGTTGTGGCAAGTGTGTCAAAGCGTGTGCATTTGATGCAATTACAGTGTCAAACAACGTGGCCTATATCGATTCATACAAATGTAAGTTGTGCCGTAAGTGTGTTAATGAGTGCCCAACGGGAGCAATCGCGCTGTTGAATATGGATCCTCTGCCAAAGGCCCCAAAGGTTGTACCCGCTAAGGCCGATGAGAGTGCAAAGCCAGTAGCAAAGCCAGCAAATGCTGAGGCTACAAAGCCAGCAGCTCAGCCAGCAGTTGAGGTTAAGAATGAGAGTGTTAACGAGCAGAAATAACATTGAAGATTATGAAGACATTCCCTATTGGCGGAGTCCATCCGTCGGATAATAAGCAGTGGAGCAACACCAAAGCAGTGGAGGTGTTGGAGCTTCCAGATGTTGTAAATGTTCCGCTCGGACAACATATCGGTGCGCCCGCAGTCGCGACAGTTGCTAAGGGTGATAAGGTGCTCGTTGGTCAGCTTATTGGTGAGGCTAAGGGCTTTATGTCGGCCAATATCCACGCCCCAATCTCTGGTACAGTTACAGCTGTAGATATGAAGCTCAGTGCTCAGGGTATCAGCCAGTTGATGGTGACCATCAAGCGCGAGGGTGATGAGTGGATGCCTGAGATTGACCGCAGCCCCGAGATTAAGCGCGAGTGCAGTATGACATCCAAGGAGATAATAGATAGAATTCAGCAGGCTGGTATTGTGGGTATGGGAGGCGCTTCATTCCCAACTCACGTTAAGCTTTCGGTGCCCGATGGCTGTAAGGCTGAGTATCTGATTATCAATGGTGTGGAGTGTGAACCTTATCTTACTTCCGACCACCGCACAATGTTGGAGCGTGGCGAGGAGTTGCTCATAGGTGTTGAGATTTTGAAGAGAGCCCTTAATGTTGAGAAGGCTGTCATCGGAGTTGAGAACAACAAGCCAGATGTTATTGCACACCTTGGTAAACTCATCAAGGCGGGAGGCTATGCAATGAGCGTTGAGCCTTTGAAGGTACAGTATCCTCAGGGTGGTGAGAAGCAGCTTATAGCAGCTATCACTGGTCGCGAGGTGCCACCTCCTCCAGGATTGCCTATCCACGTCGGTGCTGTGGTGTGCAACGCCTCTACAACTGTAGCGGTGTATGAGGCCGTGCAGAAGAACAAACCTCTTATCGAGCGCGTAGTGACTATCACTGGTAAGCAGCTCTCTAATCCTCGCAATCTGCTGACCCGTATGGGTACGCCTATCACTAATTTGATTGAGGCGGCTGGTGGTCTGCCAGAGGGTGATGTTAAGGTTGTGAATGGTGGTCCGATGATGGGTCGCGCTATGGTAAATATCGACTCTCCTGTAACTAAGGGTTGCTCAGGTATCACGGTTTATTGTGGTAGTGAGGCTAAGCGTACGGCTGTTGATAGCTGTATCAAGTGTGCAAAGTGTGTGGCGGCCTGCCCTATGGGCTTGGAGCCATACCTCTTGATTCGCCTTACACAGAAGCAGATGTGGAAGCAGCTCGAGGCTGAGTATATCACCAGTTGCATTGAGTGTGGTTGCTGTCAGTACTCTTGCCCAGCAGCTTTGTCGTTGCTCGACAATGTGCGCTATGGTAAGCAGACAGTTATGGGTATCCAGAGAGCTCGTGCGGCTGTCGAGGCAAGTAAAAAGTAATAAATAAAAGAGTAAAGATATGGCAAATAAGTTTTTTGTTGCAGCATCGCCGCACATTCATAACCCGCAGACAACCCAGTCGTTGATGCGAGATGTGTTGATTGCATTGGTGCCAGCTTTTTCTTTATCAGTTTTGGTATATGGCCTTGATGTGCTGCGTGTTACAGCTATCGCAGTTGTCAGCTGTGTACTTTTGGAGTACCTTATTCAGCGATTCCTGATTAAGGGCGATTGCACGGTGAAGAACCTTTCGGCTGTGCTTACAGGTGTGTTGCTCGCCTTTAACCTTCCGTCGGATATCCCCTGGTGGATTGTTGTAATTGGTTCGGTTGTGGCTATCGGCGTGGCGAAGATGACATTTGGTGGCTTGGGCCGCAATCCATTCAACCCAGCTTTGGTGGGTCGTGTCTTCTTGCTTATCGCTTATCCTGTGCAGATGACCTCGTTCCCTAAGCCTATCACGCCAGAGTTTGTCGATGCCTTTGCAGGTGCTACACCTCTGGCAGCGTTGAAGACTCAGGCTGTTGAGCTTGGTGATGTCAACTTTTTGAATATGTTATCGGGTGTGATGCCTGGTTCGTTGGGTGAAATCTCGGCTATATCGCTCTTGGTGGGTGGTATTTATATGATTTGGCGCAAGGTTATCACTTGGCACATCCCCGTTGCAGTGTTGGGCTCGATGGCTGTGTTTGCATTTGTCGTGGCAGCCTTTACGGGTGGCGGTGCTATGCTGTATGAGCTTCCTGCGTTCCATCTTTTGGCTGGTGGTGCTATGTTGGGTGCAATCTTTATGGCTACCGACTATGTTACCTCGCCAATGACTAAGAAGGGTATGTTGATATATGGTGTAGGTGTAGGCGTTATCACGATGATTATCCGTCAGTGGGGTGCTTATCCCGAGGGTATGTCGTTTGCAATTTTGCTTATGAATGCCGTAACACCTCTTATCAATAAGTATGTGAAGCCAAAGCGCTTCGGTGTAATGTCAATTAAATAGGAGGGCTGATTATGAAGAGTACACTTTTTAATATGGTTGCCGTTCTGTTTAGCATCACCCTCATCGCTTCGGCAGGTGTGGGCGCTGTGAATATGATTACGGCTGACGCTATTGCTGAGGCTAAGGCTGTAGCTACCAAGCAGGCTATTGCAAACGTTCTGCCTGAGTTCGATTCGAGCGAGCAAAGCGAGCAAACAATCGATGATATGCCAATCAAGGTTTATACTGCGACAAAGGGTGACGATGTTGTGGGTTATGCCGTTGAGTCAATGACAAAAGATGGTTTTGGCGGAGTTATCCGTATGATGGTTGGCTTTACTGCTGATGGTAAGATTAACAATGTGAATGTGTTGGAGCAGGCCGAGACTCCAGGTCTTGGAACCAAGATGTGTGATCAGGATAATGCTCTTTTGTCGAGCATTCAGGGCCGTAATTCTTGGGAGGTGGAGTTCAAGGTTAAGAAAGATGGCGGCGAGTTGGACGCGTTGACAGCTGCCACAATCTCATCTCGCGCCTACTATAATGCTGTGGCCCGTGCATATCAGGCATTTGCTGTGGCCGTTGGTGCAAAGGCATCGGCAGATGGTGTGTCGGGTGCAACTACTACAGATTCAGCGTCAAAAGAGAGCAATGCTGCTCAGGAAGGAGGTAAGAATGAATAAGTTACAGATTATTACAAGCGGTATACTCAAGAATAACCCTACCTTCGTGTTGGTGTTGGGTATGTGTCCTACATTAGGAACAACAACATCTGCAATCAATGGTATGGGTATGGGAGTAGCCACTATGGCGGTATTGATTATGTCGAATCTTGTGATTTCGCTGATCAAGAATCTTATCCCAAGCAAAGTGCGTATTCCAGCATTTATTGTGGTTATCGCATCATTCGTTACCATTATCCAGATGCTGATGCAGGCCTATGTGCCATCGCTTTATGCGAGCCTGGGAGTATTTATCCCACTCATCGTTGTGAACTGTATCATCTTGGGTCGCGCCGAGGCGTTTGCGTCGAAGAATGGCCCAATAGATTCTATTCTCGATGGTATTGGTATCGGAGTTGGCTTTACGCTGGCTCTTACAGCCGTAGGCTCTGTTCGCGAGATATTGGGTAGCGGCGAGATTTTTGGCTATTCGTTGGGTATTTCTAACTATATGCCTTTGGTCTTTGTCCTGGCTCCCGGAGCGTTCCTCGTATTGGGCTATCTGATGGTTTTGTTTAACAAATTAGCTAAGAAGTAGTTATGGAGCTTTCATATTTTGCAATTATCATTGGTGCAATCTTTGTCAACAATGTTGTCCTTGCACAGTTCTTGGGTATTTGCCCCTTCTTGGGTGTGTCATCTAAAGTCGACACATCGATGGGTATGGGTGCTGCCGTAACTTTTGTGATGGCTCTCACTGCTATCGTGGCGTGGTCTATTCAGGAGTTTATCCTTGTGCCACTTGGTATTGAGTATATGCAGACCATTGTTTTTATCTTGGTTATTGCAGCCTTGGTCCAGATGGTAGAGATTGTATTGAAGAAAGTATCGCCCTCGCTCTATCAGGCATTGGGTATCTTCCTCCCACTTATCACTACAAACTGTGCGGTGTTGGGTGTGGCAATCTTGATGATTCAGAAGGAGTTTAACCTTTTGCAGAGCTTCGCATATTCTGTCTCTACAGCCATCGGATTTGCAATTGCTATGGTTATCTTTGCCGGCATCCGAGAGCGCCTTGAGCTTGACGGCGTACCAGCCGCAATGAAGGGTATTCCAATCGCACTCATCACTGCAGCTATCCTTGCTATGGCCTTTATGGGATTCTCAGGATTGGTGTAGAAGTTGTCTGAAGATGAAATTATAACCAGCAGCGTGAGTTGCTGGTTTTTTCGTGTCATCGATTTTCGGGTGGGGAGGCGTTACAACAATAATAGGGTATTGGTCGCAGTGACCAATACCCTATGTTGTGTGGAATCTGGTCTATCCTACTCCACAACGTACCAAGTATATCCGTTGGCAGGAATTGTAACTTCGAGTGTTACGCAGTATTCGCGGTCGAGTTTATAGCTCTTCGAGCGGCCCTCCTGCTCGCGAATCTTGGCAACTTTGTCGAGTCCTGTATAATATAATGGTAGCTTTATGGTGCGTACCATCTCTTTGTCGGTGGGGTTGTAGAACATCGCCAAAGCTTTCTCTTTGAGATTGGGGTTGACGTGCATAATACCATCCCAATCACGCGCGTCAGGTTGGCGTAGATGTATAATATCGCTATTGAGAATCTCGCGATAACGTTTGTACCAACTGATAATCTCTATTACGGTCTGCTTTGTCTCTTCAGTGTCGTAGAGGCGAGGTCCTCGATAGCAAGCCTGTACGCCAGCACCATAGTTCTGGAACATTAGAGTTTTGTACTCATAAAGATGCTCGCTAAGTGGTTCCAATGTTGCGGCAGCGCCTCCACCGTGATACTGTACCAATGGTACGAAACTCCACAACGATGATGGCAGTCGCTCCCAGGTGCAGCGATAGTTGAGCTGGCGGGTGTGAATGAGCTGGCGTTCACGAGGCAGTGACCAATTCACTTCGCGATAGCCAATTGCCACCTTCGTTGAGCCGTTGAGCAAGTAGTAGTCTGGGACATTGATATATACACCCTTCTCACACATCCAATTATAGAGTTCGGTAATTTTGTGGAATTGCCTCCATTGAGAATCGTTTAATCCTTTGTGATGGGTGTGTGTGGTCGAGGCACACACATCGCCAGGGTATGAGCCATCGTGTTCGAAGCAGGTCATACCTGTGCGCTCGATAAAGGTCTTAATTTTGTGGAAATATTCATATCCCCAGTCGCTGCACAAGCAGGGTGAACTGCCAAATGTCATACCTCCACGCTTACCTGTTTTGGGGTTGATGACATCCACTTCATCACTTATCCAGCGACTTGCCAGCAGCGAATAGCAACCCATCTCAATTCCTTTGGAGTGAGCATAATCGACCAATTCTTTGAATCGAGCTATGTTACTCTCAGATATATCCTCGGCATTTAGACCTGAGCCAAAGCTTAGTATCACCATCTCATAACCACACTCGGCGCATTGATCAACCGCGCGTTTTACGACATCGGGATTGGTTGATGTGAGATGCATAAAAATAGGATTTTCCGATGTCCAGGGCGCTATGGTCAGTTGCATACGGCGCTTGAATAGACCCTTTCTCTCACGGTCGTAAGAGTCCATCGGCATCTCATATACTTTGTATGAGGCAAATGGCTCGTCGCGCGAAATTTCAACATCGGGGCCAATGGTGTTTTTCACCTCCAATATGCAAGGTGTAACCAGGGCATAATTGGTTTGCGAGGTGTAATTCTTGTCGCTTACCCAATGTGCAACGCAGTTTACCTCGCGTTCGGTGAATCCAGGGCCTCGGTGGAAATCACTCTCAATGTGGATATTTGGGAGAATATATTTGTTGGGATCACCCTCCTCTACAGGCGATTCAGGTTCTGCAAAAGCTAGCTCCTCCAACTTGAACGAGTCTAAATTTACAGGCTCGTCACCCTGGTTAAATATCTCCAAATGTTTGCGGATAATTGGTATGTGGTCGTATATGTCGTAGTATAGTTTCACCACAACATCCTTCACTTCGCCCGTTCCTCGCAGAGTAAATATTAGCGATTTACCCGTTGGCAGACTCTTGTTTAAGGCCCATCGGCTGTGGGCCCATTTGAGTGTATGAATCGAATCAGAGATTTCAAAATCCTCCACCACGAAAGAGTTGCTTTTGGGGGTCATCTGTTCCAGCCACTCCTCTTTTAAATAGCCTCGCTCGGGTTGTCCATCAAGACCGCCCAAACTCCATCGAGTGCCATTTATTGTAAGCTCTCCCTCCGAACTTACAGCGCGTAGCATACTCTCCGATGTCATTAGATTGACAATATCGATGGTGGCCAAGTTGGGGGTGATGCGGAATACACGTGCCACCAATCCATTTGATATTACAATTGACTTGCCATCTTTGCCAGCCCAAACACCCGCTTTGTATGCGCTTGCATCGATTAGCCAATCGCCGTCACATTTGGCGGTAGTGGAGTATGTAGCGGTGGGAAGCTCTTTAAGCTTTGCACTAATCTTGGCCCAATTACTTTCTGAGACACCACCAGCCTGCTCAACGGCATTAGTCGAAAGCGACACTGCCTGATGAACATCGTATGTGATTGCGATATTCTCCCAAATAGCAAAATCACCCCAGTAACCGTCGCCAGCGTTATCAACTATTAGTTCGAGGCTTTTTATATTGCGGATGTTGACATTAATTGGGTATAGCTTCTCACCCTGTATCATCTTTTTGGAAAAAATCTCTTTTCCGTCGCCGATAATGCGAAATACCGCGCTACCTTTTCTGTTAGCTCTGTCTGCATCTTCAACGCCTGCAAAATATTTAGCGCCGTTTAGGGTGTGATATAATACTCTTGTTCCATCGGGTTGTGGGTTGGAGCTTATGTTTTTCCCATTATAATCGATTTTGCTCTCTGCGATGCCTATCTTACCCGATAAATCATATCCGTAACCTTTCAGGTCGATTTGGATAATATTTTGAGGATATACACCCACTGCATCGTTACACTTTTCGCCAGCTACGATAGCCTCTTCTCCAGTCACACTTTTGCCAACTATTGGCTCGCCGTATGTTTGCGAAGCGTTGTTAAGGTCGAGTTTCGAGAGTTGCTGTTGAGCGTATGAATTTATGCAAAGCAGAGTAGCTGCAATGTAGAGCGCAAATGTCAATTTTCTCATTATGGGTAAATTTTTCTTTATCGATGATACACAAATTTATGGAATTTATAACTAAACTCCAAATAGCGAGGACAGTAAACGTCGTGAAGGGTGGTCTTCGGAGTTGTGTAGTATAAGCATAACTTATAGCCTGTTCAAATCTTTTAATCGATTTTAGTGGTGAAGCGACTATTTCTGCACTATCTTTGCAATAGGATAAAAGATAAGTATAACCTATTAAAACTAATAATTATGAATAAGTACAGATGTATTCCATGCGGTTGGGAGTATGATCCCGCGATTGGTGACCCAGATAACGGCATTCAGCCAGGAACTTCGTTTGAGGATTTGCCCGATGATTGGGCTTGTCCACTATGTGGAGCAGGTAAGGACTCTTTCGAACAAGAGTAAGTGTAGTGTTTCAAAATAATAAAAGCGGCCCAATCGGACCGCTTTTATGCTTTATATTCTATTTTAGAATCGTACCTTGTTATGCCTCAGGCTTAACCAACGAGAGATACAACTCGTCGAGCTGTGCCTGGTCGATAACCGATGGAGCGTCGAGCATCACATCGCGGCCTGCGTTGTTCTTTGGGAACGCGATGAAGTCGCGGATAGACTCCGAGCCACCGAACAGTGAGCACAAGCGGTCGAAACCGAATGCCAAACCACCGTGAGGAGGCGCACCAAACTTAAATGCATTCATCAAGAAGCCAAACTGCTCCTGAGCCTACTCGGGTGTGAAGCCCAAAATCTTGAAGATAAGAGCCTGCAACTGAGCATCGTGGATACGGATAGATCCGCCACCAATCTCAGTACCGTTACAAACGAAGTCGTAGGCATTAGCACGCACACGACCTGGATCGCTCTCCATATACTGCACATCCTCAGGTTTTGGTGATGTGAATGGGTGGTGCATAGCGTAGTAGCGCTCTGTCTCGTCGTCCCACTCAAACATTGGGAAGTCAACAATCCACAATGGTGCAAACTTCTTAGGATCGCGCAAGCCCAAAAGCTCTGCAACGTGCAGACGCAATGCACAAAGCTGAGTAAGAGCCTTGAACTTCTTGCCACACAATACAAGCATCAAATCACCTGGTTTAGCCTCCATACGCTCTGCAATGAGCTTCAAATCCTCTGCTGTAAAGAATTTGTCTACTGATGATTTCAAGTTACCCTGCTCGTCGAGGCGAATCCATACCAAACCCTTTGCACCCACCTGTGGACGCTTCACATACTCTGTGAGGGCATCAATCTGCTTGCGTGTATATCCTGCGCAACCTGTTGCAGCGAAACCTACAACATACTCTGCATCGTCAAATACTGGGAATGAGTGGCCGTGAGCCAAGTCGGTAATGTCGTGGAACTCCATGCCGAAACGCAAATCTGGCTTGTCAGAACCATACTTCTCCATAGCTTCAATCCAAGGCATACGCTGGAATGGCTCGTTGAACTCGATATCCATCACATCCTTGAACATATACTTTGCCCAACGCTCGAAAATCTCCAATACGTCCTCCTGCTCTACGAACGACATCTCGCAGTCGATCTGAGTAAACTCAGGCTGACGGTCAGCACGCAAATCCTCGTCGCGGAAGCAACGCACGATCTGGAAGTAGCGGTCGTAACCTGCCACCATCAAGAGCTGCTTCAAAGTCTGTGGTGACTGTGGGAGAGCGTAGAACTGGTTAGGGTTCATACGGCTTGGCACAACGAAATCGCGTGCACCCTCAGGTGTTGAGCCCACCAAGTAAGGAGTCTCAATCTCCAAGAATCCCTCCTTGTCGAGGAATGTGCGGATGGCGTGAGCCATACGGTGACGCAACTCCATATTACGCTGCAGTGGTGGACGGCGCAAATCGAGGTAACGATACTTCATTCTCAGGTCATCACCACCGTCAGAGTTCTCCTCGATGGTGAATGGAGGTGTCTGTGCCTCGTTCAAAATCTTGAGGCTCTCGGCTGCCACCTCGATATCTCCTGTAGGCATCTTTGGGTTCTTCGAAGAACGCTCGATAACCTTACCTGTAACCTGCAATACAAACTCACGTCCCAAGCGTGATGCCACTTCACGTGTCTGCTCAGGTGAGTTCTCCTCTACTACAATCTGTGAGATGCCGTAACGGTCGCGCAAGTCGATGAAGGTCATCGCACCCAAATTACGCACCTTCTGCACCCAACCGGCGAGTGTAACTGTCTGACCGACGTTCTCAATGCGCAACTCACCGCAAGTATGACTTCTGTACATAGATATTTGATTTATTAGTTTCTTCTAATTTTAGCTAAAAACATACAAAAATAATAAAATTGCCAATTATATACAATCCCTTACCTTTTTTTTCATTGTCCAAGCTCTCTTTTTTGCTCTTTCGAAAATTGCTTGTTGTATCAGCGATTTGCTTTTTTTCTGGCAAATTACTAATTTCGCAATGACTTTAGGGGCAACATTTACTATGTAACCAACTTCTATTATATGGAAAAGTACTCAAATATCTCGCTCAATTTGGCTCAGTCGGCAGTGGATTCAGAACCCTCTGGTGCAGGTCAGCAGCCCGATTCACAGGCCGAGCGCGATAAGAAATTTATGCTTATGGCAATAAATGAGGCCCATAAAGCGTTAAAGATAGAGGAGGTACCTATAGGAGCGGTTGTCGTGTGTGGCGATAGGGTGATTGGACGAGGCCACAATTTGGTTGAGACCTTATGCGATGCAACAGCTCATGCCGAGATGCAGAGCATTACAGCTGCGGCGGCCACGCTCGGTGGAAAGTACCTGAAAGGCTGCACGCTATATGTTACGGTCGAGCCTTGTGTGATGTGCGCAGGTGCATTGGCGTGGAGTCAGATTGATAGGGTAGTGTATGGCGCTGCCGACCCCAAGCGAGGTTATTCTCGCCTACAAGGCCAGCTCTTCCACCCCAAAACGCAGATTGTCGGCGGCGTTATGGCCGATGAATGTGAGCAGCTGATGAAGGATTTTTTCAGTAAGTTGCGCTAGGTTTTGGCAATCAAAGTGCTATTTACCCCCTCTCGGGCTATGTTAGCGCCATAAAATTTGCAACGAGTGAAAAAATATTATAACTTTGTGGGTCGTATCAGTTCACGAAGCATTGATTGTGAGCTGATAGATAGAGAATGATAGAAATTTTTGAACAATAACAACTTAATAAAAACTTTTTTTTACGATGAAAAAGATTCTTTTTATGGTTGCCGCTTTGATGGGTTTCACCGTTGCATCGGCACAGAGCGTAGTTGACAACTACAACCAGAGCGTACAGGCACTTCAGGGTAAGGATTACGCTAAGGCTATCGAGTTGCTCGAAAGCGTTATCGCGGATGGCGATGGCGAGGAGGACGAGGCTATCTTGGGTTGCGTTGAGAACGCAAAGAAGAACCTTCCTGTTGCATATCAGGGTATGGGTCTCCGTTCAGCAGCGGCTGCTATGAAGGCTCAGAAGCCAGAGGAGAAGGACGCTAAGTTTGCTGAGGCTCTCTCATTCTTGACAAAGGCACAGGCTAAGGCCAAGGCTTTTAACCAGGCTCGTGCATTGGCAAATGCAGTTGGTGCTGCTGGTAAGGTATATCAGGCACATGGTGGTGGTTACTATAACTCTGGCAACTATGCTAAGGCTATCGAGATCTTCTCAAAGGGTTATGCTGCTGACAAGCGCAACACTGATATCGCTATGATGCTTGCTGAGAGCTACTTCAAGTCAGACAAGTATAACGAGGGTGTTCAGATCTGCTCTGAGGTTGCAGCTCTTCCTAGCCCTAAGTACGATCCTGCTAAGGCAAAGGCACAGGCTACTATGAACCAGTACACTAACAACAAGATCGCTGCTATGCAGCAGGCTAACGATTTCGACGGCATCATCAAGATGTCTGAGACTATCGCTGACAAGGCTCTTGCACAGAAGGTTGCTGTTCAGGCTTACTTCTTGAAGAAGGATTACGCTAAGGTTATCGAGATCGGTGAGGCTGCAGCTGCTTTGCAGACAACTGACGAGGCTAAGAGCGCAGTTTACTTCAACTTGGGTTCTGCTTACAACGCTAAGGAGCAGCGCGAGAAGGCTATCGAGACTTTGAAGAAGGTTACAGCTGAGCCATATGCTACTCCTGCTAAGGCTGCTGTAGCTGAGCTCTCTAAGTAATCTTGAGCCACGAGGTAAATATTTAGCCCACTTGGGCAAAAGATAGAGTCCCGACCGCAAGGTTGGGACTTTTTTTGGCTCTATATATTTTTCTTTCTCTCCACTCACTTTGCCCCTGTCTCTCATCTTTGCTCTCTCATCTTTCATCTTTCATCTCAACGCACACTCCCTCCCCCTATGGGTACTCCCGTTTATTAGAAAACGATGCTTTCTTCTATTACGGGTAGCTATTCGCTTTTGGGGATGATGCGGCCTGCGGCCGTAATTGCAAATCTTACCCACCCCCTAATCCCCGCCTCAGTCAGGGGACTTTGGTCGCTTTATTTTGCAAAGCTCCGAGTTGCTTAGATGGAGATTTTTTTATCTTTACTTAGTTATCTATTTATTGTGTCAGAGAGAACATAAAAGAGTCGTAAGACACCTCCCCCCCCCTCTAAGTTAGGGGAGGTGTCACGAAGTGACGGAGGAGTGTGTATTGGAATTCAAAATTGGGTTTTACAACCCTTTTATGTTACGTTTGAGGGAAAGGAATTTAGGGATTTTAGGGAGATTAGGGAAAGCTCGATGGAGCGTGTCTAATCTTTCATCTTTGAACTCTCATCTCTCCCTATTCTCCTCAATCTCCTTAATCTCTCTCCCACCCAAAAAATTGAAGCCCCCCGTCCAACTCAGTGGACGAAGGGGCTTCGCAATAAACTTATGGTTGGTAGTTTATTTAATCCAAACCATTGTCATACAATTATAAAATTGTAATTAAGAGTGGTGTTAGTCGAGGATAAATGCCTCTACATTACTTCCGAATGAACCTGCAGCAACGGTGTACTTATTCACAAAGTAGTATGTTTTCTCCTCCTCAACATACTCACCGTCTGTAGACTGTACATATACATCACCGTATGATGGGTGTACGTCACCAATCTTCTGCTTTGCGATTGTAGGCACACCGTCAATCATCTCGAAGTAGAGTGTTACGCCACCACCCCAATCTTGGAGACGGTACTGATCTGTGCCATCACGCTGCTCAAGTGTCATACCAGGCTGTGCACCTACCCAGTAGAAGTTGTACACATATGTACCAGTACCGATTACGTTCCACTTTACTCGTGTAATGTCGCAAGAGTAACCTGTAACCTTTGTTCCGTATGTTGAAGCATACTGGAAGTCGTTGATAGTGATGTCCAATCTGTAAGTCTTACCAAGCTCAGCCTTAGGGAACTTAACTACTACAGTTGACTCCTTCTGCTTTGCCTCAAACTTTACAGGCTCAATCTCAAATACATCCTTACCAGAGTTGATTGTGATAGGCACTGTAATAGCGTTTGCTGCGTTAGTACGAGCGATAGGAATCACGATCTCGGTAGGATCATCTGGGCTAAACTCCAAAGCTGTGCCCTTAGTAGGGAAATATACATCATAGCAACCCTCTACCTCTGGATCTCCTGGAGTGTAATCATCAAACTCCGTATCGCAGGCTACGAATGTAGCGCAGGCCAATGCTGCTACTGCAAATATTCTAAAAATGTTTTTCATAATGTTCTCTTTTTAGTCAGTTTATGATAATTACTCAGCGTCAACCCACAAATCAACCACACCACCTGGGTTAGGATTGTTTGTCTCCTTAAGAATAGGGTTCTGAATAGCCTCAGCCTCAGGGATAACGAAGTTCCACCAAGGAGCACGACCGTCAGTCTTCATACGGCTGTCAGTTGCTACGTTAGTACCCTTATAACCTGTCTCAATACCGTAGTTCAAACGCTTGAAGTCATAGAAGAGGACACCCTCGCCCCACAACTCAACACGCTTCTGCCACATAATCTCGTCAACGATAACCTCGGTTGAAGTAGTCGCTGGCTTTATATACTGTGGGTCACGAGTTACAGCAAATGCAGCAAGCATATCAGCAGCCAGTGTAGGATTAGTGTAGGCAGTAGCCTCAGCCTCGATAAGCAACATCTCCTCTACACGCATCATACATACGCTTGTTGGGTTACCAACCTTGTAGTTCAAGATCTCACCGCTACCTGGACGGAACTTAACACTTGCATAAGGTGCATAGTAATCCTTCCACTCAGGATCATCGATGTTGATATTAGCGATGCTCTTGTTAGCCTCCCACCAAGCGCGTGGGTTAGGACCTGTGAAGGCACGCTTACGCCAGTCAGTGTTAGAGATTCTGTTGTAGAAGTTTACGTGAACACCCTGCTGAACGAGTGAAGCATAACCCCAAGATGACTCAGCACCACGCCAAGCAACGAAGTTAACCAAGTTAGTTACACCCTCAGGTGACTGTGGCAAGTACCACATCCAAGAGTTGTTAGGAGTGTTGAAACCAGTCTTAGGATCCAACCACTGAGCTTCTGTGAGGATTGTAGCGCCAGACTCGTCGATAGCCTTGCGAGCGTAAGTAGCTGCCTGAGCGTAGTTAGACTTGTCGAAGCCACCCAACCAGAGGTATGCACGAGCCTTCAAACCGTAAACTACAGCCAAAGAAGGAACATCCTTGCCACCCGTGTGTGAGTTATCTGTAAGCAATGTCTCAGCATCGTTCAAGTCAGAGAAGATAAACTCGAAGATATCCTCACGAGGGAGTCGTGGGTTGTTACGAGCCTCCTCCTCAGTTGTTGACTCAGTAATCTTAGGAACTGTCAAGCCCTTAACCTTTGATACGTCAGTGTACTTGTTCTCCAATGGATCGAAAGAACGAGCCATATCCAAGTAGAGAGCTGCACGGTTAGCCTTAGCGTAAGCCAAGTATGCCTTCAACTCGTCAGAAGCACCCTCAGGGTTGATAAGACTGATAATATCGTTACAAGACTTAATAAAGTTCCAGTAGCAATACCAAGTAAATGGAGTTACTGCACCTGTGTAGTTGAGGTGAGCTGTACCCACATCCCAATACCAGAACCAGTTGTATCCAGAGTTAGCATCACCTGTTGTACCAACTACCTCACCAATAGCTGAGTCAGTAGCACACATAATGCCAGGAAGACCAAAGTCATAACCGCGGTTTGCGCTTGAACCGTGTACGGAGTATGGAAGTGCCTCCGCAACTGGGATAGCGTTAACCATCGCCTCAATAGCTGATGCATTCTTAGCAACAGACTCTGCTGTAACCACACTATTAGGCTCGGTCTCCTTTATACAGCCTGTCATTGCCGCTGCGGCAAAGAGGGCCAAAGTCGAAATTTTCAATATTTTATTCATAATCAAAGTCTTTTAGTGGATTAGAATACAATGTTCAAACCTCCCGAAATAGTACGGATAGGAGCGTAGTTTGCGAAGTTAGTTGAACCAGAGAATGAATAACGTGGGTCGAGACCGCGACGCTTAGACCAGTAAACTACGTTGTCACAAGCCAAGTAAACACGCAATGTAGATACACCAAACTTCTTAGTGATGTTTGAAGGCAATGTATAACCTACGTTGATGTTCTGGATGTTGAGGTATGACGCGCTTGTCAAGAAACGGTCACTTGTGCTTGTTGTGTACTGATCACCATACTGGAATCGTGGAATTGTTGACTCAGTGTTATCAGCAGACCAAGCATTCAAGATATCCTTGTGGTAGTTTACACCGATTGAACCGTAAGGAGATGACATAAAGTTAGCATAACCTGAGTCATATACCAAACCGCCCAACTGATATGTGAACGCGATAGAAGCATCGAAACCATAAGCAGAAACGCTTGTAGAGAAACCACCATATACCTTTGGCAAAGCCGACTTCTGGAGGTAACGAGTAGCGTTTGAGTAGTCTGTAGAAGCCTCACGACCTGTTACAACCTTCTCGCCCTTATCGTTTGTCTCAACAATATCCTTCCACCAAGTTGACTCACCCTTCTCGTTTACGCCAGCATACTCGCGCATATAGAAAGAGTAGAGGGGCACACCCTCAGCCACATAGTAGCTGCCATCGATATAACCTGGCTTACCGTCGATGTTCTCAGTCTTGAACTGCTCAGCCAACTTAGTAACCTTAGTTGATACGTTTGTCATATTCAAGCTTGCGCTCCAAGTTACATTCTTAGTGCGGATGATGTCACCGTTCAACTCAAACTCAATACCACGGTTGTACATATCACCTACGTTAGCGTAGTAACCGTTGTAACCGAGTGATGCAGGAACTGTGAAGTAGAACAACATATCAGATGTGTTACGGTTGAAGAACTCAACGCTACCAGCCAAACGGTTGTCCCAGAAACCAAACTCAGCACCGATGTTAAGGTTGGTGTTAGTCTCCCAAGTGATATCCTTGTTACCCTTTGTGTTGAAGAGTACGGCTACCTGACCGTTGTTGTTCTCAACTGAGTATGTATCAGTGTAAAGGTTGTTGCTGATACCATCGTTACCCTGTGAACCGAGCGATGCCTTAACCTTCAAGAGGTTAACCCAATCAGCGTTGAACCAGTTCTCCTTGTCGATAATCCAAGATGCACCAACTGACCAGAAGTTACCCCAACGGTTGTCTGGGTGGAACTTAGAAGATGCGTCACGACGGTATGAAGCCGAGAAGAAGTAACGCTCGTCGTAGTTATACTGACCACGGAAGAAGTAACCCTCGTTGTTGTAATCAGTTGTGTAAGAGTGAGCTGCTGAAGCGTCAACTACTGCACCTGCCAACTCCTCAGAATCGTAAGAGTAGAGCATAGACTTACCTGCCTGGAGGTAGTAGTAGAGTGTGCGGTAGTACTCGTGACCGAGCATAACGTCCATATTGTGCTTCTCAGCGAATGTCTTGTTGTATGAGAGCAACTGCTGGAAGTTGTAAGTCCAGCTACGAACGTGGTAGCGGTAGAGTGAACCACCCTGCTCAACGAACTGACCATAGTATGGGTTCGACATTGAAAGAACACGAGTCTCGTCGATAGTTGTAGAACCGTTTACAGTAAACTTCAAGCCATCGATGATGTCGAAATCAGCGAAACCGTTAGCAGAGAATGCGTTACCCTCGTTGATCTCCTTATCCAACCAGCTAACCTGCATAGCGTTGGCATCAGCCAAGTATGGACGAACCAAACCTGCGTTACCCTTGTTACCGTAGTCGTACATCTCCATACCATACTTGTCGATCTTCTTTGAACCATCGGCATTACGGATATACAAAGGATAGATAGGCGCAATCTGTGAAGCAAATGCGAAGATGTTACCAGTTGAAGAGCTTGAACCCTCGTTAGAGTTACCATTGCTTGACTCGAAGTGTGCGTAAGACATATTACCACCTACCTTCAACCACTTCTTAGCCTGGTAGTCAGCCTTCAAACGAGCTGTGTAACGCTGCAACTCAGAACTGCGGATGATACCAGTGTTATCCAAGTAACCGAGTGAAGCATAGAAGTTTGAACGCTCGTTTGCGCCAGCGATGTTTACGTTGTACTCCTGACGGAATGAGTTGCTATAAGCCTCATCCATCCAGTCGTCTGGCAAAAGCATATACTTCTCACCATCGTACTCAACTACGTTACCCAAAGTAGCGTTAGGGTTCAACTTACCGTTACGACCGATAAGGTACTGGCCCTCAGGTACTGAGTAAACGTTGTAACCAAGACCGCCAGTTGCATCACCACTAAGTGAAGAAGCAGCCAAGTTGTAAGCCATAGCTGTACCTGACTTCTCTGCGTGGTAGTTGTAAAGAGCCTTGTAGTGAGTCTCGTAGTAGAGCTCAGGCGACTTAATCACCTCATACTCACGAAGAGCCTTTGAGTTAACACCCCACTTAGCGTCGAATGAAACCTTAGCCTCACCACGCTTAGCCTTCTTGGTTGTTACCATAATCACACCATTGGCACCACGTGCACCGTAAAGTGCGTTAGAAGCAGCATCCTTCAATACAGTCATCGACTCGATATCCGATGGGTTGATGTTGTTAAGGTCACCCTCGTAAGGAACACCATCAACAACCCACAACGGACTCTGGCTCGCGTTGATTGAAGAGAAACCACGAATACGGATTGATGGCTTACCAGTCAAATCACCAGATGAGCTTGAAGTCTGCACACCGGCCACGCGACCTACGAGCGACTGAGCTACGTTTGATGACTGAATCTTGGCGATGTCGTCAGACTTGATGACAGCAGCAGAACCTGTAAAGGCCTCTTTTGTTGTCTGACCGAACGCCGTTACCACCACCTCGTCCATCGACTTAGAGTCAACCTCCATTACGATGTCGAGCTTTGTCTTACCGGCAATAGCAACCTGCATAGACTTGAAACCCATAAACGATACGTTCAAAACGCCGTTTGATGGAGCCATCAGTTTAAACTCACCGGTAGCCTCAGATACAGTACCGAGATTGGTTGTTCCGTCAACCAAAATCAACGCACCGGCGATAGGGTTACCACCTGTGTCCTTTACCGTACCTGTCACCTGCTTGTTCTGTGCCATAGCTACGAAGCTCAGCGACAGAATAGCAACGATAGAAAGTACAATTTTCCTAACCATAAGCATTAATTTTTTGTACGTTTTTGTTACTAATGTACCTAATATTTTCAAATGATACATCTGCAAAGTTACGGATTTATTCATTAATTTTCAAAATTATTTAATAAATATTTTCACAATCTAACACTATATGTTAATTTAATGTTAAAAAACTTACAGTATGTAACCTTTAATGGGATTATATGTTATAGATTGAAATGCCTTATTTTCAACCGACTAAATAATTAGATTTATAGTGGATATTTATGTCATTATGCATTATTCGTTTTGGGTCGTTTTTTCTTACAAATTATAATTTGCGATCTAAAATTTAGCTTGCCCACAAAACAAAATCGAACCATATATACTATTTTTTTCATTATTATGCTCATTTCTACTTTCGATTTGTTACAATTGTTTTTGGCTTTTTTAAGAGATGATTTGAGTTCTTATTATATATAGGTATATGAAAAAAAATAAATCCACACAGGAAAATGTGCGGATTTATTATCTTTTTGTTGATGATTTTAATTGTTTACTTCTCGTTGCGGAAAATAAGGTGTTCGAGTATGATTACCGTGATTACCCCCATCACAAAGCCGTTGCCCATCAGTGGCTTTAAAATAGGAGGTATTGCCCCCATTGGTACTATACAGAATAGCAAGGCTACCATAATCGGCAGGCCAACGATAAGTGCTTTGTTGAATGTGTTGGCCGATTTTTCAGCTGTAAGCATATTTAGCGCAGCTGCGAGCTGTGTTCCCATAAGGTATAGAAGAACTATGCCTATTATTGTATTGGGTATGGCTGTGAGTATTGCTATGAGTTTTGGAAATATGGCGCAAATGATAAGTCCTGCGCCAGCGGGGAGTAGCGCATAACGAGATGCACACGACGATGATGCAATCACTCCAGGCGACATTGAGTAGTTTACAGGGCCGATGATGCCGATTGCGCCGGCGATAATGTTGAATATACCCGTCACGCCAACGCCTCTGCGGCAACGCTTGTCTGTGTCTTCGGTGTTGAGCATTGTTCCGAGTGATTGTATCGAACTTATATCGTTGATCAATAGCGCAATATAGCAGAATAGGAATGCTAAAATCATACTCGCATCAAACTCGAATTTTGGTAATAATAGAGCTCCTTCGCTATGAGTTGGCGCACTGATAATCTCAGTAAAACCACCAAAATAAACATAGTATGCAACACATCCGATAATCAGTGCAATAGGGATGAGTAAAGACTTTGCTACGCCTTTCAAATGACTTGCTGCTAGTGCCATTACGGGTATGCCAATGATGGTCGCCCATAGGGCAAAAGAGTGGCGCTTCACTTCGCTCGTGGGAAAGATTAGATTCTTGATTGTTGGAGAGAGTGTGAATGCAATTAACATCAAGATAACCACTACGATACGGGGCGTGAAGATGCGCTGAACTTTGTGCAGAATCTTTCCAGCAGAGAGTAACGTGATTATAGCACCACCGATAGCTACAGAGGTGTATATCTTGTTTGTGTTTGGCTCTGCGCCTTGCGATGATAAGGCAGTGATGATGCCCACAAGCAAGACTGCGGCTGGGCCGACAACAATCGGCAGGCGGTGTCCCCATAAAGCTTGTACTATAATGGCACCTCCGACAAGCGCAAAAGCCTTTTGTGTATATAAAATCTTCTCGGCTGGTGTGCCGGTTGCTATAAACATCGAGGTTATTACCACTGCTACCGCAAGTACAAACCATTGCAAGCTGTACAGCAGAAGTTGCCCCGTTGCAGGACGGTCGTTGAGTTTATATTTCAGTTCCATAGTCGTTTTGTCAATTTTTCACTATGACAAAGATAATATATTGCTTTGTAGCCACAAAAAAAGAGTCTGCAAATTTTGCAAACTCTTTTATCTGTTGGCTGCTGGTCGATTATTTACCCAACAAACGATTTACCTCGATAGGGTTGTCGGTTGTGATATAATCAGCCTTGTTGTCGATGCACCACTGGATACGCTGTGTGTCGTTTACTGTCCAGATGTTAACTGTCAGACCAAGGTCGTGGCACTGCTTAATCCAGTCTGGATTCTTCTGCATAACGCCAATGTTATAGTCGATACCTGTATAACCCAACTCCTTACACTTCTGAGGATCAATGTTGCCGCTGAGGTAAGCAATCTTTGTGCCCTTAGGAGCCAATCTTACCAACTCGTCGCACACGTGCTTGCTGAATGCGATGTACTCAACGTGCTTCTTGAGCTTGTGCTTCTTAACACCAGCCAGCACCTTCTCTACAACGCGAGTCTCGCGCTCTGGGGTGTTGTGGCTCTTAATCTCGATAATGAGTTTTGTCTTGGTGTTCTTCTTTGCCTGAATCAGATACTCGTCGAATGTAGGAACACGCTCTCCGTTGTCGAGCTTAGTAGCGCGCAAAACTGCAAAATTCTCCTCCTGTACATTTTTGTATGGGCCGTGCTTTGGGCCGTGGATTACGATAAGCTCACCATCTTTAGTCTCGTTAATGTCGCACTCTGAACCATATACACCCAAATCCTGAGCGTGCTGCAGTGAAGAGATTGTGTTGTTGCGAGAGTTCTTTGTTGCGTGAAAACCGCGGTGGGCAATCACCTGAGTCTGAGCGCAGAGTGTCGATACTGTGAATAGGCACACTGCCAAAGTGAAAAGTTTTTTCATGGTATGTTATTTTAATTAAAATTTCTTTGTGTTACTGGTGGGCTGAGCTGCTTTGCTAAGCCATCTACCACTTAACGATAGCAAATATAATAATATTTTTTAGATGTTGCGATATTGTTGCTCGATATGTTACTTTCGACGTATGATAATCTCCTGCACATACATCTCTCCGAGAAACAGGCTATAGGATTGTCCAGCCTCTCGCTCCTGTATCTTGTAGCGTTTCTGCTCGGTTGCGCCTTTCAGGTTGAGAAACTCTCCATCGATGCGGTAGTCGTAGAGTGAATCTTTGAACAGATCGAATGGGAAATCCGATTCAATGTATAGTTTATATCCCTCCTCGAAATGGAATGTTGGTTGTGTTGCATAAAGGTCGATTTTATTGTTGAGAACCCACTCTGTCGAGGTGATGCCACCCACATTATAGGCTCCTGTGGGGACCTGTGGGCCTTTGCTGCACGACACAGCTATGAGTGTTGTTGTAAAAATCAGGGCGTTGATTAAAAATCTCTTCATATGGCTTTATAGGTATTTTCTAGATATTCATTGCAAATATAGCAAAAATATATTGAATTTATCGGGTTTTAGAAAATCTATCTCATAGCGTGGAAAATGTTTTATTTATGGCAAATTTTACAATTTGAATTCTTTTTCAGTTTATACTATTTCTCTTGTCAAATATATTTATTATATTTGCAATAATAAGTGCTCATGCAGCACTGTTGTAGTTAGATTGGATTTTTTTACAGTATACGATTTATGGAAAATAAATATTCATTACCACAGGACGGTGGTTTGATATTAGAAGGTACTCCTCGTGATATTATCCATCGTTATGAGAAGATTCCAACTTCAGTTTTTGAGGTTGAATCGCAGGCTGTTCAATATGTTGTAGAGCTTATTGTCAAGGCTATAAATGCTCACAATTTTGCAGCTACACGCCCTTTTACTCTTGGCCTTACAACTGGCCGTACACCGCTAGGCGTATATCGCGAGCTTGTGAAGCGATATGAGCAGGGTGCAGTGTCATTTGCCAACGTCGAGGTCTATTCGCTCGATGAGTTCTATCCTATTAAATCTCACGAGCAGCAGAGTCGTAACTATCGTATTCATGAGGAATTCCTCAATCTGGTAGATATAAAGAAGGAGAATGTCCACCTTATCGACGGTAATGTCCCATTGTCGGAACTCTCTGCATATTGCGCTGAGTATGATGCCAAAACACGCAATCTCGACCTTATGGTTATCGGTATGGGTACTCAGGGTCAGATCGGTTTCAACGAGCCAGGCTCATATGCTAAGTCGGTAACCCGTATGGTACAGCTCTCTTACCAGTCTCGCAAGATGCAGGCGGGTATGTTCTTTGGTGTAGAGAATACTCCGAAGATGGCAATCACAATGGGTCTTAATACGGTAATGAGTTCTAAGCGCATCGTTTTGATGGCTTGGGGCGAGGATAAAGCTAGTGTTGTTGCAAAGGTTGTCGAGGGCGAGGCTACTCGACTTATTCCTGCATCGTTGCTGCAGAACCATCCTAACATCGAGGCCGTTGTAGATGATCCAGCCGCTGATGGCCTTACCGTTAAGAAGGCTCCTTGGTTGGTGGGTCCTTGTGATTGGACTCCACGTTTGGTTCGCCGTGCTGTGGTGTGGTTGTGCGGTGTTGTGCAGAAGCCAATTCTGAAGCTTACATATAAGGATTATATCGAGAACTCGTTGGGCGAGCTTCTGGATGCTGTTGAGATGAGTTATGATGCTGTCAATATCAAGGTGTTCAACGATTTGCAGCATACCATTACCGGCTGGCCAGGTGGCAAGCCAAATGCCGACGATTCCACTCGACCTGTGCCATCGTTGCCATTCCCTAAGCGAGTAGTGATATTCTCACCTCACCCCGACGATGATGTAATCTCTATGGGAGGTACCTTTATCCGCCTTGTCGAGCAGGGTCACGATGTGCATGTCGCATATCAGGTATCGGGTAATGTGGCTGTTCACGACGATGTGGTGATTCAAAATCTCGATACAGCCCGTGAGCTTGGTTTGGGCGATAGAGTAAACGAGCTTCGCGAGGTTATCGCATCGAAGAAGAAGGGTGAGCCAGAACCACGTGCGCTGCTCAATGTTAAGGGTGCTATCCGTCGTGCTGAGGCGAAGGCCGCGATTCGCTCATTTGGCCTTAATGATGAGACCAATGCGCACTTCCTCAATCTTCCTTTCTACGAGACAGGAGGTATCAAGAAGGGTGAGCGTACAGATAAGGATATTGAAATCATTACCAATTTGTTGCAGGAGATTAAGCCTCACCAGGTCTATCTGGCTGGCGATTTGGCCGATCCTCACGGTACTCACAGAGTCTGCACTGAAGCTGTGCTGGAGTCTTTGTTCCGTCTGCGCGATAGCGGTGAGGAGTGGATCAAGGAGTGCGTAGTATGGCTCTACCGTGGAGCTTGGATGGAGTGGGAGATTGGTATGGTCGATATGGCAGTACCATTGAGTCCCGACGAGCTTATCAAGAAACGTCATGCCATCTATCGCCACCTCTCGCAGAAGGATATCGTGCCATTCCCTGGCGATGATAGCCGCGAGTTCTGGCAGCGTGCCGAGGAGCGTACCCAGAATACAGCCAAGACATATGATGCCTTGGGTATGGCTGAGTATCAGGCTATTGAGGTATTTGTGAAAATGGAATTGTAATACAACTTGATTTATATTAAAAATTATGAGACTTATTATCGAAAATTGTGCGGCCTCAGCTGGCCGTTGGGCTGCAAACTATGTTGCAGAGCAGATTAATGCAAAGGCTGCAATCAGCAGCGAACCATTTGTTTTGGGTTTGCCTACAGGTTCTACTCCATTGGGAATGTATGCCGAGCTTATCAATCTCTACAAGGCTGGTAAGGTATCATTTGCTAATGTTGTAACATTCAATATGGATGAGTATGTAGGTCTTCCTGAGGAGCACCCAGAGAGCTACCACTCTTTTATGTGGAACAACTTCTTCTCTCACATTGATATCAAGCCTGAGAACGTAAACATCCTTAACGGTAATGCTCCTGATTTGGCAGCTGAGTGTGAGGGTTACGAGCAGCGTATCGTGGCTGCTGGTGGCATTGACTTGTTCATCGGTGGTGTAGGTGAGGACGGTCACTTGGCATTTAACGAGCCATTCTCTTCACTCAACTCACGTACACGTATTAAGACTTTGACTGAGGATACAATTATCGTAAACTCTCGTTTCTTCGATAACGACGTAAACAAGGTGCCAAAGTTGGCGTTGACAGTTGGTGTTGGTACTGTATGCTCTGCAAAGCAGGTATTGGTATTGGCCTTGGGTCACAAGAAGGCACGTGCCGTTCAGCAGTGTGTTGAGGGTAGCGTATCTCACGCTTGGACTATCACTGCATTGCAGTTGCATCCAAAGGGTATCATGGTTTGCGACGAGCCTGCAGTAGGTGAGTTGAAGGTTAACACTTACCGTTACTTCAAGGATATCGAGAAGGATAACTTGTTGTAATTAACTTAAATAACGACAAAGCTATGACAAAAGTACCCACACCCCACATCGGTGCAAAAGAGGGCGAGATAGCCGAGAAGGTCATTATGGCTGGCGATCCGCTGCGTGCCAAGTTTATGGCCGAGACATTCCTTACCAATCCTGTTCAGTATAACGCTGTGCGCGGAATGCTTGGTTACACAGGTGAATATAAGGGCAAGCGTGTCTCGGTGCAGGGACACGGTATGGGTATACCATCGATTGGAATCTACACCTATGAGTTGTATAACTTCTATGGTGTGAAGCGTATAATCCGTACGGGCTCGGCTGGTGCCTATCATCCTGATTTACAATTGGGAGATGTGGTGCTTGGAATGGGTGCTTGTACCGATTCAAACTATGCCGCTCAATACAATCTGCCAGGTGTCTATGCTCCCATTGCCGATTTTGGTCTGCTGAGTGCGGCTGCGGCAAAGGCTGAGGCTATGTGCATCAACTATAAGGTGGGCAATATTCTCTCGAGTGATGTCTTTTATGGTGACGATGCAGAGAGGTGGAAGCAATGGCAGAAGCTAGGTGTTTTGGCAGTTGAGATGGAGGCTGCGGCACTCTATATGAATGCAGCGCGTAGTGGTAACGAGGCGTTGTGTATCTGTACTATTTCCGATTCGCTTGTACACGGCACAGCTTGTTCGGCAGAGCAGCGACAGACCAGCTTTACCAATATGATGGAGATAGCTTTTGATATTATATAGTCGTTAGATGGCTATTCAAAATTGGCGGGCATAATTATTGCTCGCCTTTTTTGTGTCATATACTATCCGTATGCTAGCTAGTTGTATGATAATTAGGTGTTTGAAAGCCTAAAATGTTGTTTTGGGATTGCTTTTTATACGGAATATTTGTATCTTTGGGATAGATATGTAAAAATGTGAGAGTATGAAAAATATTGTAGTCATCGGAAGCAGTAATACCGATATGGTTGTCAAAACCTCTCATCTGCCAGCAGGTGGTGAGACTGTGCTTGGAGGCGATTTCTTTATGAATGCCGGTGGTAAGGGCGCCAATCAGGCTGTTGCAGCTGCGCGTTATGGTAATAGAGTAGTGTTTGTGGCTAAAACAGGCGACGATTTATTTGGTGCACAGGTGCGTGAGGCAATGCGACAAGATAATATCAACACCGATTATGTCTTTGTCGATAAGGAGCATCCGTCGGGTGTGGCGTTGATTACCGTAAATCAGCAGGCTGAGAATTGTATTGTCGTAGCTCCTGGCGCAAATGCTCATCTTACTCCAGCGGATATCGATGCTGCGGCAGATGAGATTCGAGGCGCAAGTGTGGTGCTTATGCAGTTGGAAACCCCCATTGCTACAGTCGAATATGCTGCACAGATGGCTGCAGATGCGGGAGTGCCTGTAATTTTGAATCCTGCTCCTGCTCCGGCAGAACCCCTCAGCGAAGAGCTTTTGAAAAATCTATTTTTGATTACGCCCAACGAGAGTGAGGCTTCGCGCATATCGGGAATTACTGTCAAGGATTTGGCGAGTGCGCAGCTTGCAGCTAAGGCTATCTATGATATGGGTCCTAAAAATGTGATTGTCACTCTCGGTAGCGACGGCTCGTTGGTCTACGATGGAGCTATGTTTATGCGAGTTGAGGCTATGAAGGTCGATGCTGTCGACACAACAGCAGCTGGTGATACCTATAATGGTGTGCTTGCAAGCGTTATAGCCGAAGGTCGCACTTTGATTGATGCTGTGCACGAGGCAAATGTAGCAGCAGCTATTAGTGTAACGCGTATGGGTGCTCAGCCTGCTGCTCCCACACGTGAAGAGATTATACAATTCAAGCGCCGGAAGTAGTTTGCTCAGACGAGGATAATTGCATTTTATGCGACATAAGTGAAAAATCTAAAACTTCTATAATATGTTTATTGTTCATAGTTATCTGTTGGCAGTTATATTCTGCTTTATTACAATGCTTTGCTGGGGTTCGTGGGGTAATACTCAGAAGTTGGCAGGCAAGACTTGGCGTTATGAGCTTTTTTATTGGGACTATGTTATTGGAATGGTGCTTTTTGCACTGCTCATAGGTCTTACAATGGGCAGTATGGGTTCGCAGGGTCGACCCTTTATCGAAGATTTGATGCAGGCCAATGGTTCTGGTATTTTGAGCGTGCTGGTGGGCGGCATTATTTTCAATGCCTCTAACATTCTGCTCTCGGCTTCAGTTTCGCTGGCTGGTATATCGGTGGCATTTCCGCTGGGCGTAGGTCTGGCTTTGGTATTGGGTGTGATAATCAATTACGTAGGCGCACCTAAGGGCAATCCGACGTTACTCTTTTTGGGAGTGGCGCTGATAGTTGTAGCTATTGTCTGCAACGGCATTGCCTCGGGTCGTATGGCCAAAAGTGGCGAGCAGAGCAAGTCTAATCGTAAGGGTATGGTACTATCTGTTGTCGCGGGTGTGTTGATGTCGTTCTTCTATCGTTTTGTGGCTGCAGCTATGGATTTGGATAACTTCGAGCAGCCTACAGCAGGTATGCTCACTCCCTATTCGGCAATTTTTGTATTCTCGATTGGTGTGCTGATAAGCAATTTTGTGTTCAATACGTTTGTTATGCGTCGTCCTTTCGTGGGTGAGCCAGTTTCGTATGGCGAGTATTTCAAAGGCTCACTCTCTACCCATCTGGTAGGTGTGTTAGGTGGTGCTATATGGTGCTTAGGTACTGCTTTCAGCTACATTGCAGCAGGTAAGGCTGGTGCTGCTATCTCGTATGCTCTAGGTCAGGGAGCGCCGATGATTGCCGCTATTTGGGGAGTCTTCATTTGGAAGGAGTTTAAGGGTAGCGACAGTAAAACTAACTGGTTGTTGGGCATTATGTTCCTCTTCTTTATCGCAGGTTTGGGACTTATTATCCTTTCTGGCGGTAATTAAACATTGTTAAATCAGCAATTTACATAACAAAACAGAGATGCCCTCAAAGCCGAAAACTTTGAGGGCATCTCTGTTTTTTATTACACTTGATAGATTTAGTTCTTTGGTAATCTGTTG
>JAZQVY010000013.1:0-96925 GCA_045632085.1 Alistipes sp.
TTGCATACGCGTTACGCACCCGTGCGCCGGTCGCCATCAAATCCGTATTGCTACTTCATTATGCTGCCCCTCGACTTGCATGTGTTAAGCCTGCCGCTAGCGTTCATCCTGAGCCAGGATCAAACTCTCCATTGTAAAAAATTATAATGTATTGTTAGAGTCCTGACTACTTCTTTTCCTTGTTAAAGGAATTGACAGATAAAATACTACATTTCTCTCTTGTTAAACCAGTAAATCAAAGAACCATTTGAAAAACTCATCGCTCATTTTCGGAGCGGAAAGTGGTGCAAAGGTAAAACCTTTTTTCTTAATCACCAAATTTTTCAAGAACTTTTTGCAAACTTTTTTTTTCAAAGCTCATTTTTAACACTCAAAAGAGCTGCTTTTATACTCTCTTTTTCGTATTTTAAAGAACTTATTTCCTGATTGCGGATGCAAAGGTAGGTATAATTTTCATACTTGCAAACATTCTACAATCTTTTTTTTATATTTCATGCAAAAAAGTAGTAAATGCTTATTTACACCTATATTTATTATATATAGGGAGCTGCATTTTGCCTCAAAATGGGCATAAATAACGTATTTAAGGTATCAAAAGGCCAAACATTCATAGTATGGGATTTTGTAAATAGCCGTAGAAATATTATATTTGGTATCTAATTTCAAAATCGCAAACAACATGACTACAACCAGAATCACACAATCGGCATCGATATTACTTGCCGTAACACTGACGTTCATCTTGTCGGCTACTCCAGGATATGCAACATCTGCCGAGAAAAAACCGGCACCTGCAGCAGTCAAATCGGAGAAGAGTGTACGCATTGCATCCAAGATAACCCTCTCAAAGCAGGAGTTGATGGATAAAATCAAGGGTGCCTGGGCCGGGCAGGTTATCGGTTGTACATATGGCGGCCCCACCGAATTTAGATGGAGAGCCAAAATGATTCCCGACAGTGAGAACATTCCCTGGAACGACCCAAACTATGTGGCGACCATGATGAAGAGAAACCCAGGTCTCTATGATGATATTTATATGGACTTGACCTTTGTCGAGGCCTTCGATAAATGGGGAATTGATGTACATGTCGATTCGATTGCCATCGCATACGCCAACGCAGGCTATCACCTTTGGCACGCCAACCAAGCGGCTCGCTACAATATCCTTCGCGGAATTATGCCCCCCATGTCAGGTCACTGGCACAACAACCCTCACGCCGACGATATCGACTATCAGATTGAGGCCGACTACGCAGGAATTATGGCCCCTGCGATGCCCAACTCGGCATCGGAGATCTCTGATCGCGTGGGTCACATTATGAACTATGGCGACGGCTGGTACGGCGGAGTCTATATGGGTGCGATGTATGCATTGGCATTTGCAACCAACGATGTGGAGACTATCGTATGCGAAGCCTTGAAAACTATTCCTCAAAAGACCAAATTCTACAAACTCATCAACCGAGTGATTGAGGCCCACCACCAATATCCCGACGACTGGAAAAAGTGCTGGCAGGTGTGCCACGAGGAGTTGGACGGCGGAGATTTCTGCACCGAGGGAGCGCACGCGCCTCTAAATATCGACGCCTCGATGAATAGCGCTTATGTGGTAATAGGCCTTCTCTACGGCAAGGGCGACTTTGGCCGCACACTCGACATCTCGACACGATGCGGTCAGGATTCGGACTGCAACCCAGCTTCGGCAGGAGGTATTTTGGCCACCGCACTCGGATATAGCAATATTCCGCAGGAGTGGCTCGCTCCCCTCAAGAGCGCCGAGGATATCGACTTCGCTTACACCACAACTTCGCTCAACGAGACTTACGAAATGAGCTACTCGCACGCCCTGCAGATGATTGAGCGCGGAGGTGGCAAGGTCACCGATAGCGAGGTTGTAATTAAAACCCAGAAGCCAAAGGCCGTACGCTATGAGCAGTGCTTCGAAGGTTTGGAACTTGGCGAGCGTGTGCCTGCAAGAGCCACCCTATCGGCCGAATCACCCAACTTCAACTTCTCGGCTGAATATGCAGGCGTAGCAATCACAGGACATATCCACAGCGCACCCAAAGAGTATGTTGCCAAATTGGAGGTTACTCTTGACGGCCAGAAGGAGATTGTCGAGATGCCCGCACTCTATCGCACTCGCCGATTAGATATCTACTGGAATTTCACCCTCGCTCAGGGCAAGCACGACATCTCTATTCGTTGGATTAACCCAATCGAAGGGGCAAAGGTTGAGTGCTATGAGGCAATTCTGCTAAACAAAGCTAAATAGGTTATCACCATAAAAATCAATGAGGTTACGGAAACCCACTTCGCTGCAAGTTGGCCCGTAACCTCTTTTTTTTCGGCGAACAAAAACGAAATTTGCAAAAATAGTTGTGTGATTCCTTTCAAAAAAAAGGAGTTTTTCTCTACATTTGTAATAAATACAACCTTAAAAACATCTATTATGAAACTACTTCTAAACTCTCTCGCCTTCATAGCGTTGGCTATATCGACCACTCTCATAGGTTGCAATAAAACGCCAAGCTCCTCACTGCTCAAAACAATAACACTCACCGAGCAAATGCGCGTCGATGAGCTCTACAACGAAGCAGGTGACACCATCTTTTTTGGAGCAATTAAATCAATGGAGTGTTTCGATAATGAACTATATATCCTCTGTCAAGAGCCAAAGCAGGTGATGCGACTGGATTGTGACCTTCGTTTCAAAAATATTGTTGCACGCGAGGGCCGAGCGCGATATGAATACACCCAAGCCTCGACTCTCTGCTTCGACAAAGGCCATCTGCTGATTGGCGACTATGCCAAAAGCGGATTTATGAAGTTCACGCCCGAAGGGCAGCACATCGAGAATTACGACATTGGCGGCATCAACACAATGGCCGAGTATCATCAAGCGGCAAAAGATGGCACCATCTACACCAACCATATCGACACAGAAAACGGAACACGCTTTGCCCGTATCGACCTCACCTCGGCCAATAAAACACAAGCCGTTGCCATTACCAAACACAATAACGAGCTACGAACAATGGTTCGCAACCTCGCCCACACATTTATCTATGGCGACGAGATCATCACCCTGGAGAACGACCACATTGTGGCTCGCTACAACAAGGAGTGGCAGCTTATCGAGAGCTACGACCTGCGCATTATCCCCGCCATCGACCAGCTTATCAAAAACGACGAGGCCGACAATGGCAACTCAATGTCGGCCGATGTGATCGTTTTCGATGCTTGCGTGGGTGGCGACTATATGTATATTATCTACCAAACCCTCGCTTGGGAGGGTGAACGCACAAAAGTCTTGGCCGTAAATCTCAAAGGCAAAATCGCACCGGCGAAATATCTTCTCTTGGAGGGCGAAAAACATTTTTGCATCTGCGCCAATGACCACTATATCTTCGCCTGCCCCAACGACGGTGGCGAGATTGTGAAATACCAACTCCCATAACCACACATCAAAGGTTGCCTGAGCACCACTTTGCTCGGCAACCTTTCTATTTATTAAAGGTATTTTGCAGATATATCATTTTTGAGTATATTTGCACAAATGCTTAAAAGAGAAATGTCTATGAAGATTAAAAATATCTCACTCTTGATTGTCGTGCTTCTGTTGCTCGATCAGATTTTGAAGATATGGATTAAAACACACCTCCGCATCGACGAGGCCATCGAGATTTTCCCCTGGTTCCAGTTGCGTTTTGTGGAGAACAACGGCGCAGCCTTTGGCATGCAGATAGCTTCGGGCGGAGGCTTCGATTGGGGTAAATTGTTACTCACGCTATTCCGCATAGTAATGATTGGACTATTGGGATACTACATCTACCACCTCAGTCACCGAGCAAAGGCCACACCCAAAGGTGTGATTATAGGCTTGGCGATGGTTTTGGCAGGTGCAGCGGGCAACCTTATCGACTCTCTATTCTATGGTATGATTTTCACAGCCTCTACTCCGCTCACGGTGGCCACGCTGGGCGAGGGTTACAGTTCGTTCCTGATGGGTAAGGTTGTAGATATGTTCTACTTCCCACTCTTCCAGTGGAACAGCGTTCCCAACTGGCTCTCATTCCTGGTGGACTATAATAACTACTTCTTCGGAGCGATTTTCAACCTTGCCGATGCATATATCTCGTGCGCGGTTGTATATCTGCTAATTTTCCACTACCGATTCTTCTCGGAGGAGTAAAAGAGCATAACGATTTGCAAATTGGAGGCTCTCTGAAAAAAATAAGCTAAAACCATTGCTAAAAGAAAAAAAGTAGTATCTTTGCAAATCGAAACGAAGCCCAGATGGTGAAATGGTAGACACGCTCGTTTCAGGTGCGAGTGCTTCACGGCATGTAGGTTCGAGTCCTATTCTGGGCACAAAAAAGAGTAGCTGATTAGCTACTCTTTTTTTGTGCCCACTGGGCAACTATATTTACAATCCCACCAAACCTCCCTTTGGAAAAGGGAGGCTATAAAAACGGCCGTGGGATTGCCAGCGGACAATGTAATAATATATTTGATTTTCAAAGGCATCCCCGCTTTACCTCACTTCGCTCGGCGGTCGAGTCCTTTGATACAAAAAAAGAGAGTAACTTCGGCTACTCTCTTTTTATTCACTCGGGGTAAATATCAAACCTGCTACTTCTTGAAATACTTATCGGCAAATTTTATATACTGTGACCAGTCATAAGAGTTGATATCGTGCTTGCCAGCGCGGATATGATAGGCCACATCACCCTGCTGTGATGGCTCATGCAGAGCCGGCATTTTGCTTACTGCCAAGCCTTTGCGGCCATACAGTTCGTAGACTGGCGAGGCATTGAGTGCTGAAAGGAACTCTCCCTCAGGGTCGGCCCAATCGTCGAGCTCGGCGCTCGCCACATATACTGGACGTGGAGCGATAAGTGCTATCAGGCCCTGCTGGTCAACCTTAAGAGCCTCCTCGTTGTCGCTATACTTATTATAGTTATCGCAGAACCAATGAGGGAACGACTTATTGATTCTCGCAACCGTTTCACCGTGCTTACGGATAGAGAGAGCGGCACCACCACATCCCGAATCGTTTGAGATAGAGATTGCGAAACGCTCATCAAGAGCAGCAGTCCACAACGATGTCTTTCCCAGGCGCGAATGGCCCACTACGGCAACGCGCTTGCTATCGATGCTCTTATCCTTCTCTATGTAGTCCATCACGCGAGAAAGTCCCCACGCCCACGCAGAGATTGTACCCCACTCATCTGCTGCAGGCTTATCTTCACTATTGCCATAGAAGAGAGGATGTACGCCATTCTGGAAACCATCGTCGAAATCGGGATCCACATCACCGCGATAGATTGTTGCCACCGCATAGCCCGCATCGATAAGCATCTCCAATGGCCAACGTGATGTGGCGGCACCGCGAGCTGGATCGGAGCCAAGCTCCTTGCCCTTGGGTGCATTGGGCGAGATGATAATAGCAGGATCTGCATTTATCTGGTGGTTACCCTTGAAGTTCATACCGACAAAGGCTGGAACTGGCTTGCGGGTATTGTTTGGCTGGTAGATAAGCAACAAGATGGTATGCTCATAACCCTCTGCGGCGAGTTTCGAGCCACGCTGCGGAGTGACGTGGATAGCCACCTGCTTGCGTGTAGCCTTACCGCCAAGGGCCTCATCACTCTGCTCTAGCAATTCGAAGCGCATAGGAAGCTGCTGCTCAGGCTGGCGACCATAGACCTCTGTGAGGAAAAAATTATAGATGGCAGGGCGATGCACCTTGCGCCACTCCTTCAACGAGTTGAATCGAAGAGGCTCAGCCCCATAATGCTGCATCTGCTGGAGTGATCCTGTACCTTGCGCCGAGAGTGATACCACACCCAGAAGAAGGAACAAAAAGAGAGTTAAAAATCTTTTCATATCGAGAATATTTAAGTTTTTACAACAGGTTTTAGCACGCCTCACAGCGGCATATAACAAAGATAGGCATTTTTCGCAACTTTCGCCACCCCTCTACGCAAATTTATCACACCTCGAAAGCAAAAAATTTTTGCCCGCTTAAAAAAAATAGCAACCGCCAAAGTCATTTATTTAGCCACAAATTTAGAGAGTATATTACTTTTTTGTATATTTGTGCCACGCCTGACAACTATTTCGGCCCATTTTGTGTATTTCCTCACTCGGAAATAAAACCGCAAGGCTGATGATGTCGGCAATTAACCTTAATAGAATATCTGTATGTCAGGTTTTTTTGGCTGCGTTTCACGCAATGAATGTGTAAATGATGTCTTTTACGGCACCGATTATCACTCACACCTTGGCACCAAGCGTGCCGGTATGGCATTTGTCGAGAATGGCAAATTCATTCGCTCGATTCACTCACTGGAGGATAGCTATTTCCGCAACAAATTTGAGAGCGAGTTACCACGTTTCGGCGATGCCAATATGGGTATAGGTGTCATCTCAGATTGCGAGTCACAACCCATTACCATAACTTCGCACGTCGGTCGATATGCTGTAGTTACCGTTGCACGAATTGACAACATCGAAGAGCTTACACAAGAGCTACTCGACGACCATCATCACTTTGCAGAGCTATCTGATTCAAAGATAAATGCCACAGAGTTGGTAGCAATTCTTATCGGTCTGAAGGAGTCTATCAAAGAGGGTATTGAGTTGGTATATGAGAAGATTAAGGGTTCGTGCTCGATGCTTGTACTCACTGACCACGCTATATATGCTGCTCGCGACAAGTTTGGCCGTACACCTATTACCATTGGTAAGAACGAGAAGGGTTACGTATGTGCGAGCGAGAGTTCGAGCTTCGACAACCTTGGTTATGACTTCGTGAGAGATTTGGGCCCCGGCGAGATTGTCCGCATGACTGCCGACGGAATCCATCAGGTAAAGGCTCCAGGAAAGCGCAAGCAGGTATGTTCTTTCTTGTGGGTATATTATGGTTATCCTTCGGCATGGTATGAGGGTATCAATGTGGAAGACAGCCGCTACCGCTGCGGAGCTGCTATGGCTCGCCGCGACACCGATATTGAGCCCGACTTTGCAGCAGGTATTCCCGATTCGGGTATTGGCCACGCAATCGGCTACTCTAACGAAAAGCGAATCCCCTACAAGCGTCCATTCGTAAAGTATACGCCTACTTGGCCACGCAGCTTTATGCCTCAGAATCAGAAGATGCGCGACTTGGTGGCAAAGATGAAGCTATTGCCTAACAGCATCTTCACTCGCGATCAGAAGATTGTATTTATGGACGACAGCATTGTGCGTGGTACTCAGCTCAAGGATAATGTAGTGAAGCTTCTGGATGAAGGTGTAAAGGAGATTCATATGCGAATTGCTTGTCCTCCGCTCATCTTCCCTTGCCGATTCCTCAACTTCTCGACTTCACGCAGCACATATGACCTATATGCACGCCGAGTGATTCGCGATATGGAGGGTGGAAACGAGAATATTCCAGATTCAGTATTTGAGGAGTATGCTAATCCCGACAGCGACAAGCACAAGCAGATGGTGGAGATTATGTGTCGCCACTTGCAGCTCACCTCACTCAAGTTCCAGCGTCTGGACGATTTGGTAGAGGCTATCGGATTGCCAAAGGAGGATTTGTGTACCCACTGCTGGGACAACTCAAGCTACGACAAATAACAACGTCTAGAGACAATACAATACTCGCGCAACAAAGTTTGCCGAGACGAAAACAACGGGCCGCCGGTAACTACCGACGGCCCGTCTTACAAATCCCATTGTCAAAAATAACCTAAATAAAAACCTCAATAAATTGAGTTGTCTGAATAACAATCTCGCTCATCAACCTAATCATCTATATCAACAATCCTAAACTTCTTGTCAAAAGTCAGCTCCAAGCGGTTAGAGAGCGACACCTCGTAAGTGTGTCTATCGCGCTCAATACGAAGGATTTTCACATCTGGATAGTTTTTGGCTACGTAGTCGACAATCTGTCGTGGTACGATACCCTCTGGGACTACCTTATACTTGCAATCCACATCTATCCACTCACCGCTATTGTTAAAATCTATACGAGTACCATCGGCCAACATAACCTCATACACCTTAGAAACCATCTCTACATCTACTTTTGCAAGCGAGACACTCTCTCCGGCAAAATACTGCTTCAAAAACTTCTGTGCCGCATCTGGCAACTTATCAACCTCAATAGGTCTATCTACATCTGCACACGCTACACCAATCGCTGCGAAAAAAACAGACAATGTCAAAAACAACTTTTTCATATCAACAACTTTTTAATTAAACTTCTATATTTATTTCCTTGATGCAAAGATTATACTCAATTCTGAAATGAATTTGAAATAATCGGGCAAAATTGATTTTTTTGTGATTTTTTTTGCTCGCCCCGCTTTTTTGAACCCGGTAAGATAGATTAGGCGGGAAGGGTTAGCAAAAACTTGACATATATCGCCCAGACAACACCCCTTCTGCATAGAGGAGTTAGAAACTGGTAGCGCACTCGACACCTATATTATATATGCCATTACGAAAAATCTATCTCGAAACGATGACGACCACCCACAAAAGAGTAACGCACCGAAAAATTGTAGTTGCGACAGATGGCAGCCACAAGCGACAAACCCAAACCAGTTGAGCTCTCGCGCTGAGAACCCTGATAGAAACGATCGAAGATTTGATTCTTATCGAGCTCGGCGTGGCCATCATTCTCAATAATTAGTCGACGACCAACAATCGAAGCCTTGGCATATGTACCCTTCTCAGAGTGAACATAGACATTTTTCATCAGATTCGACACCAAGGTTGTAGCCAACGACTCATTCATCCTCACTTCGAGGGATTGTGGCAACTCGACATCGAAGGTTATCTCGCGAGTAGAATAAATCTCAGCCATGCTCTCGGCCGACTCCGCCACAATAGCGGCAATATCGACCTGCGATGTATCTACAAATTGGCTGTTCTCAATCTTCGTGAGCAGCAGCAGAGTTTTGTTAAGGCGAATGGCTCGCGACAGAGTCTTGTTAATCTTATACAGCTCTGTTGCCTGCTCCTCATTGAGGGGCGATTCGTCGAGCAACCACTCCACCCTATTGCCAATAATAGCCAGCGGGGTCTGCAACTCGTGTGAAGCATTACCTATAAATTGAGTCTGACGCTCAAGCAGAGCCTCCGAACTATCGATAGCACGTTGCAAGGCTGTATTCAGCGACTGGAACTCGGTGATGGGCGTTGGGTTGTTGATAGGAGTGGGTGTGGTGCCTGGCTGATAAGAGTCGAGCCACTCCAGAAGCACATATAGTGGACGCATACTCCTATAGAACACAAACATCGTAAGTGATAAAATAGAGAGCATCAGGAGCACGTACAATATCAAGATCCACATCAGCACCGACTGAAATAGGTCTTCGCGCTCAAATGTGGGTGTGGCAACCTTCAATTCGTAGAACTGTCCCACAGCATCGCTAAAGATGGAGGTGATAACGCGAGCAGGCTCGGTCTCGTTCTTCTCGGGGATATAGACTGCTTCATCGTGATAGCGGTAGTGAGAGTTCTGAGCTGCATATTCAGAACTTACGGGTGTAATGGTGTAGGTATTGTTTGAACCATCACCTCCCGATGAGATATCCTGACCAGCAAGTTTGCGCGAGATAATGAGTGAGGTATAATCCTCGAGCGTATCATCGGCCTCGTCGTTGATATTATCAACCATAGCAAAATAGAAGAGCGTTGACCAGAGTGTCATCAATAATATCAACACTACGGACAATCGAAATGCTACACGTGAAATAAGCTTCATACAACAACTATCATCTTACGCAATCGGGCAAGAGGCCCCAGAAGGCCCCTCAACCTTGCCATTCATCAATTTGAAATTAGTTAGGCCGACTTCTCCTCCAATTTATAGCCAAAGCCATAGACTGCCGATATCTCGATATTGGCTCCAGCATCGGCCAATTTACGGCGCAGATTCTTAATCTGGGCATAAACGAAGTGGAAGTTGTCGGCATCATCAAAGTAGTCGCCCCATACCGCCTCGGCCAAAACCATTTTATCGACCATATGCGATGGTCGCTGCATAAAATAGAGCAGCACATCAAACTCCTTCTTCAACAGAGCCAAATCGCTATTGTCCACCACGACACGACGGCTCTCGGGGAAAAGAGTCACGTTACCCAGCTCTATTTTCAGCTCGCCGCCACTACGACCACGACGCAACACACTCCTCACGCGAGCCACCAGCTCGGCTGTGTGGAATGGTTTGGGCAGATAATCGTCGGCACCCAGGTCGAGTCCCTGCACCCTGTCTTCCAGTGAGTTACGCGCAGAGACGATAATCACATTCTCGCGCTTGCCCAACCGCTTGATATGCTCCAGCAGCTTCAGACCATTGCCATCGGGCAGCATTATATCGAGCAGGATACAATCATAGCTATAAGCCGTGAGCTTTGAATCGGCCTCGAAATATGATGCCGCAGTCTCCACAATAAACTGCTCCTGCTTGAGCGCTCGGCTCATAATCTCTCGCAAAGAAGAGTCGTCTTCGATAATAAGTATCTTCATCTATGCAAAGTCTAAATTGTTAAACCATAACCTCTACTGAGATACAAACTTAATCGCAAATTTTGAAAAGAATCTGAAATAACTACTCTTTGTTAGGGTCGATGTTATATGGAATATAGGGAGTCGTCATCACGTGTAGAGTTCGTGGCAACCACACACGGTAACGTATAGCTTTGTCCCAGGTATTTCCGGCAGAAGCAAAGTCACACATTTTTATCTGCGATGGCTCTGCAGCACCCTCCAAATCGGTACCCAACACCATTGGCACAGAGAAAGTCATCCACGCAAAATCGGGCACTGTTATAGGTTTAAGCTCGACATATCCATCTTTGCTCTGCACAACCGAAGTCTCATCTACAAAACCATCGGCCATACGGCTATCACGCGCCAGCACCACAGGGCCACGCACGATGGCCTGATAGTTATTACGCTCAACCAATCGGCCACGCATATCGAGCGAAAGCGAAATCTTATCGCCTGCTTTCCACTCGCGGGTAATCACATGCCAACCGTGAGCCGACACCTTCTCGGCCTTGCCGTTCACCTCAACAGCACACTTGTCCAACTCAACCCAAGCGGGTATGCGAAGTGCAATTTGGAAAACAGCAGCTTTATGAGGCGTCACCTCAATCTCAATCACATTACCCTCAGGGTAGGTGGTCCTTTGATGGATTGTAACGGGTTGGTTGCGCTTTTTACCGAGATACATTGTCGACTTAGAGTCGGCATAAAGATTTACCATAATAGCATTCTCCTCGGTATGGTACATTGCACGAGGGATAAGCGCGAAACCTCGTGGGCCATTGGCATTGCAGCAGTTGATATGCATTCCGCACTGCTCTTCGCCCGAAGAGCGCCAGCCCTCCAATGGGCTATACTTCGATATTTGTCCGCCATCTGCACGAAGCGATGCAAGCAGAGCATTATACATCGTTAGCTCGATTTGATCGGCAAGCATCGAGTTATGATTGAGTTCCAACAATCTGTTACACAACTGCATCCAGGTGAAGGTAACGCAAGTCTCCATAGTGTGGTAGGTGGGTTGGGTCTGACGCTCCACACCGCCATACCAGCACTCAAAGGCTGCACCTGAGCCTGCCACGTTAATCTCTGTAGAGATGATATTCTCCACCACACACTCCACGGCCTTTAGATATTGCTCCTCGCCAGTCACTTTGTAAAGCTCCAACAGGCCCTCATAGCACGACATCATCTCATAGGCCTTATGACCATTCTCAGCCGACCACCACACCTTGGGGTGAGGGAAACGATTGGCCACATTGACCCCATCCAATGCCTTGCGGATAAGCTCTGGACCATCAGGATCGTTAAGACGCTTGGCGATATATTTTGCATAATCGAGATACGCCTCGTTCTTAGTGCGGACATAGAGATATACGGTAGGTTCCAGCACCGAGCTACTTGCCATACCGTGATAGTTGCCCGTTGAGATTATATCGCGCTTGCCCTCGCCAACTTCGCTCATCAGGTGCTCGAGCACACCACAAGCCGCCTTGAGAGCCCTCTTATCACCCGATAGATCGTACCACGCGATAAGGCCGAGCATTGTGTATTTTCTGCCCCATATATCCCACTGGTTCAGATGCATATCGTCACGATAGGTGCCTATGTATCCATCAGGGGTTTGGGTTGCCATAATAGCCTCGGCACTCTGGCGAATGATATCATACAACTCAGCATCGCGGTTGTAGCGATACGAAGCAATAGCACCCTGCACCCATTTGCCCCAGAACTCACTCTGCCAGGTGTGGGTCTCGACACGTTTACGGAATGGCTCAACAAGATGATTCCAATCTTCGGGCTTCACACGATGCTCGATGCAATCGTCGATACGGCCACCTAAATAGCCACCAATCTTCACGCTCTCGACACGAGAATCGACAGACATTTGAGCAGATGCAGAGGCAACTGCCATTGTCGCTACTACGGCAACAAGAATAGTTTTTAAATTGCGATTCATATAGATATTGTTTTTATTTCGCCAGGCGTTCAGTATTATTTGAAACATTTTCGTTAGTCTGAAATAGGCTCAACTGTAAGCCCACGCAGCTGCTCATCGGGGATAGGATTGCCCAGAATGCCCTCCCAGACCGTACGGCGAAGCTGATTCTCATCGTCATCACCGCTATACTCCCAATACATTGCGCCCTTCATACCCTTCTGCTGGACATAACGGCACTTGGCCGCTAAAGAGCGGGGATTTTCGAAACCGAAAACCAGTCGGCCACTCTTATCGACAAGATAGGGGGCTTGAGCCTGCTCATCCCATCGCTCCTCGTATTTGTCAGATTGGCGAGGCATGCGACTGTAATCCATAAAATTGGGGAAACCACCCTTACCGCCACCACGACCGTAGAAGGCCATTCCCAACACCAACATTGACGGTGGAACACCCTCCTTAATGTGGGCCTTTACGGCATCGTCGGCCGACATATTAGTATTGGGTGAGCTGTAGAGAGCGGTGTGGTGCTTGGGCGCGCCACCCATATCGTAGGCCATAATATTCACAAAGTCGATATATTTGAGAATAGCAGGGAAATCGACAAAATTTGCGCTACTCACCGAGGCCAGCGTGAGCAAAGCCTTGCGGCCCAACACCTTGCGCAAGTCTCGCATCAGAAGGGTGAAGTTGTCGGTATCGTCGGGCGATGCCGAGATGCCCGCAGCACGACTTGTAGGATACTCCCAGTCGATATCTATTCCATCGAGGTTATACTCTTTCATCACACGTTTGCAATCTTTGGCAAAGCTGCGGCGCAGATGTTTATCGGCGGCCATCTCGCTGAAGTTACCACTTCCCCAGCCGCCCACCGAGAGCATAACCTTCAAATGAGGATTATCCTTTTTCAGGGCAGTTATTGAGCGCAGGCGCTTCTCGTTGTCAATACGCACGCCATCGAAAGATTTGGTTACGTGACCAAAGGCATAGTTTATATGGGTCATATACTTCGCATCGGGCATCACTCTGCTCCACGATGTGACATAGGCCACCACAACCTTTTCATTAGCATCTTTCGCACTGCGCTTTGCGCAATATGCCGAACTCTGGCCGTTTAAAGCACCGCCCAAAAACATTATTGCCAACAATATGGCTCTCATCGCACACATTCTAACTTCTACACACATAAGCCAATAGTTTTTAATACTCTACCACACAATCGGATAATATATAATCAAAGATACGAAAAAATTGCAAAACTTTGGTTTGCAGAGTCAAAAAAAAGAGATTGCCGACACTATCTGTCAGCAACCTCTTACCCTGCGATAAGTTGTATAACAAACTTGTTAGACAGCCTTACCATTTTGCAATAAGTTGTATAACGAGAGCTATTTTTAGGCTTGCGAAGCTCGAAAAACCGCAGCATACTCAGCGTATGTGAGGATTTTGAGAGCGAGCGTAACGACAAAAGAGCCTCGTTAGACGACTTATTATTTCTCAGGACGCATCACAACCTTAATCATATTCTTATCCTCCAACATACGAGCCGCCAAAGCCTTCACATCGTCTGAAGTGATAGCTGTAATCATAGGCTCGTAATCCTTAGCATAGTCGAGCTTATAGTCGTAGTAACGAGTAAGCACTGTCCAATACCAATCGTTCTGCTCCAATGACTTCTTGTAGTCCTTCAACAAGAACTCGCGAGTCTTGTCCATATCCTCTTTAAGTGGACCCTCGGTTGCAATCTTCTTAACCTCGGCAACGATGATGTCGGCCAGCTCGTCGGCCATCTGCTCGTTGGTATCGAACTGCATCTGCATTGAGTACTCGCCTGTTGGCTCGGTTGAGATTCCACCACTTACGCTCACGCCATAAGTACCACCCTTCTCCTCGCGGATTGACTGAGTGTAGCGGTTACGAAGAGCCTGAGTGAGGTAGGTCATAGTCATACGCTCCTTGATACCTGCCTTTGTTGAGCCCAAGAATCCGAAGAATACCGATACCTTAGGCTGCTCCATCTTAACCTTGAACTCGCTATCGACACCACCCTTCACGGTGCGAACATTATCGTCAACCAGCTTAGCCTTCGACTTAGCTGTTGGCAACGAACCGATATACTTCTCTACGAGTGGCTTGAGCTGCTCGGCGCTCATATTACCCACGAATGTGAAGCGGAAATCGGCAGCGTTAGAGTACAAACGCTTGTGAATTGCCTCCATCTGCTCCAACTTAACCTTATCCAAAAGCTCTGGAGTGAGCTGCTGACGACGGAAATTATTGCCATAGAGGGTAGAGACCACGTTCTTATTGAAGACGAAGTCGGGGTTGGTCATCTGGTTGGCCAAGATAGAGTTGTAACGCTTCATAAAGTTATCATAACCATCCTTGTCGAAGCGAGGAGCTGTGAACTGCAGATAGAAGAGCTGCATCATAGTCTCGACATCCTTCAAAGTTGAAGAGCCCGACACGCTGTGCTTATACTGGCTAACAGATACTGCGGCAGCAGCCTGTTTGCCAGAGAGCTGCTTGCGAAGGTCGGTAGCCGAAAACTTCGAGATACCCGACATATTCATCACAACAGACATCATCTGAGCCGAATAGTACTCCTCGTCGCTCATCAAAGCCAAACCACCCCAAGATGACGCAGTAAGTGCGATATTATCAGCCTCGTAAGGAGTCTGCTTAACCACCACCTGGATACCGTTCTTCAAAGTCCACTCGGTTGTGCCGATAGCCTCGTTAATCTTCTCCTTCTTTACGGGTGAGCCCTTCAATGCGCTCTCGTCAGAGATAAGTGGCTCCTTCTTCACGTTATCCTCGAAAGGCTTAACATCGGCTGCAACGGCTGCCTTCAAAGCACCAACCAACTCAGCCTCTGTTGGGACAGCGATACCATCTTTCTTAGGTGAATTCACCACGATAACGCAGTTCTTCAATGGGTCGTACACCTGCTTAACAGTCTGATTAATCGCCTCCAAAGGAATCATCTCAACAATCTGCTTGTCGAGCTGATACTCAGTCTCTGCATCGGGGATAGGGGTACCCAGACGGAAATTGTCGATACAACGCTCGGCATAGAAATCGTGCTCGCGGTCACCACGGCTATTGTAGTGGCTCTCGATACGCGACAACATCGCATTTTTGGCACGCTCAAACTCGCCCTCGGTAAAACCATAGCGACGCATACGCTCCATCTCGGTCAAGAGAGCCTTGTAACCCTCCAAAAGTTTACCGTCCTGAGTCATCACCTGACCAAATGATGTGTCCAATGTTGGGCAGATACCCATACTGCCACCAATTGATACACCTGCATTGAGGAATGGAGCATCGGGCTTGCGAGAGATATCGTTCAAACGCTCACGAATCATAACCGAAGCATAGGCCTTGATATACTCGGCCAACTCGGCAGCAACAGTACCACGATACTGCTTTGGAATAGCCTGCGATTTGTAGAAAATCATAAGATTGGTCTGCTGCATCTCGGGGTCGGCATTGATGCTAACGATAGGCTCATCGTTCTGAGGGATATTTACAATCTCCTTCTTGGCAGCATCAGGAGCTGGAGCTGGGATATCGGCCATCATAGTCTTAATCTTCTGCTCGACCTTATCGACATCGATATCACCCACAACAACTACAGTCTGGTAGTCGGGACGATACCACTTGTGGTAGAACTGACGCAAATCGTCGTAAGTAAACGACTTCAAGCCATCCAAATAACCGATAAGGTTACGCTCAGCATAGATTGTACCCTTACCTACCGCCTGGAGCATCTTCACAGACGATCGCCAAGAGGCGTTGTCACGACCACGCAACTCCTCAGAGATAACGCCACGCTCGGCATCAATCTCCTCTGGCATAAGCGAGATGAAGTGTGACCAGTCGTGGAGAATCAACAATGTTGAATCCACCACGCTCTCGCGTGCTACTGGCACGTCGGTCATATAGTACTGAGTCAAGTCCCACGAAGTGAAGGCATTGAGGTTGGCGCCAAACTTAACGCCAATCTTCTCCAAATACTCGATGAGGGTCTTCTTTGGGTAGTTCTTTGTACCATTGAAGGCCATATGCTCGAGGAAGTGAGCCAAACCCTGCTGGTTGTCACCCTCCTGCACCGCACCTACATCGTGTACAATATAGAAGTTGGCCATACCCTTTGGTTTCTCGTTATGGCGAATGTAGTAAGTGAGTCCGTTTGGCAACACACCCTGACGAATCTCCTTATCAGCTGGAATAGGCTGCTGAGGATTTATCTGGGCCTGAGCCATAGTTGCGCCCATTACCAGGGCGACAACTGCAAATAAAATCTTTCTCATAATTTCTATCTGTTTATTTAATTCTATTTCTCTTTCAAATAGTTATAAACCTTGAAATTGCTGATGCGACTCTTGAAGTCGCCAGCCTTGCGCAATGGGAACACCAAAGTGCGCTGGTAATACATCTTTGTTCCAGGATTATACATCACAGGCTTCCAAGCATTCTCGTCGCTGGCCTGGAATGTAACCAATTCATTAGGCTTCATAGCGTAGAGGGTGAGTGGACCCAACTCCTGACGCATACGGCCATCGACATAGAGGCGAGTGAATTTGTTGTTACCCTGAATCTTTATCTCAACCTTGCCATTCTGAGGAACGCGGTAGTTGAACTTATTGAGGTAGCCATCGCGGGCAAATCCCAACTGGCCGCTCTCGGGGTCTGAGAGGTAGAATACCGCATTGGCCGAACGTAACAACTCGGTACCCTTCTGCTCGGCTGCGCCCTCCAATGTGAAGGTGATGGTGTAGTCGTAGCCAATCTCCTCATATGGAAGCTCGGCGCCGGCCTTCACCTCGCCCACAGCATACACCTCGCGCTGCTCCACACCAAAGAGTGCCAGCTCGTTCACACCTGGAGCCTCGCTCAACTCCTTGCGTTTCTTGTCAAACTCGGCGTATGGCAACTCGCGGAGCTTACCGCTCCAGCACTTAACGGCCAAAGTCTGCATAGCGGGGAACACACGGTGGTGAACATCCTTCACCGAGATACCATTGCCGGCGTGGTCGTTCCATACGGCAAACATACCACCCAAAATTGCGGGATCCTGCTCATCGAACTTTTGATTACCGATGATGGCGGGAGTCCAGTGGTCGTATAGGTAGTTGCAATTCAGGTAGTCGTAATAGTAACCTGCCGCAGGCACGATATAGAGGAATCCATCGGGAATACTTACAATCTGATAACCTTGCTCCTTCATATCGCGAGGATTAGCATAGCCGTTATACCAGCAGTTCATAATCACGTTCTCCGACTTGACAGGAGTCTCGCCATTGGCGTGTGTCAACGCGCCCCAGCACATAGCCTGCTTGCCGAAGCCCTCGACATAGCGGATATAGTGATCGGTGAACTCGCGGAACTTCTCGACAACCTCCTTCTTGGCGTTAGAGTACTCGTCGGTTCCGATATGAACTCGCTTGCCTCGGAACACTGGGTTCTCACCCTCAAGATACTCCTTGAACAGGCCATCTACAAACTCATAGGTTTTGGGGTTGAACAAATCGAGGTGGTCCATACCATACTCCTTTGAGCCAATCTCGGGCATATAGTGGGTGAAAGCCAACGAGTGGGCAGGAACGTCAATTTCAGGAATAACCTCAACATAGTTCTGCTCAGCAAAAATCTGCATATCGATAAACTCCTGCTTTGAGTAGCTGCCATCCTTAGCCGCAAGACCAGGATAGGTGCTACTCTCAAGGCGGAACGCAGCCTGAGTCTTTGCCCAATCATTATCGAAATACTGGCGGAAGCCGTTGTCGTTAAGGTGCACCTGCAAGGTGTTCATCTTGTAGTAAGCCATAATCTTGATGAGCTTGTGCAGGTAGTCCATAGGGAAGAACTTACGGCCGCAATCAATCATAAAGCCACGCATCTCATACTGTGGGATGTCGATAGCCTTACCCTTAGGCATTGAGCCGTTGTCGCTCTGCTCGCCGAGCTGCAACAGGGTTTGTGTTGCCCAGAAAGCACCCTGCAAGGTGTTGGCTGTAACCACAGCCTGCTCGCCCACGTTGAGTTCATAACCCTCCTTACCGAGCGATGTGGCCTTCTTGTCGAGCTGCAAGACGATATCGCCAGCCTTGCCGCTGCCCTTCACAACTGTAAGGTCACGACCTGTGAGCAACTTATAATCGGCAACGAACGCTCCAGCTATACGCTGCAACTCCTTGTCTGAGCCCTTCACCGCAACTCGACCCGATGGGGTGAAATTGCCCTCAGCACCTGTCCACGATGTGATTTCAGGCACAACGAATGGCTTGGGGTTGTTCTGTGCACTAACTGTTACACACAACAACATTGCAATTACTATCAAAAATCTCTTCATATCTCAAATAATATTAATTTTTCTCCTCCTCTTTATCCTTTTTGTGGAAGCAGGCGCCCACAACAAAACCCAGCAACATACCGAGGCCCATACCTGTTGTAATCTTGCCAAAGAGCAGTGGTCCGACAACAGCACCAACGGCCAAACCAATCACCATACCAAGCGACATATAGGTCCTCACGACCTTCACTTCGGTATTCTGCTTGGCCTGCTCCATCAACACCTCATCCTCGCTCTTCTTGGGCTTGTCCTCGCCCTCGAAAGCGCTCTCGTCAATAAATGGATTCTTATGTTTCATACTCTAAATTTTTCGAAAATCTATCAACCGCCATCCATCGTCTCGACTCCACACTATTATAGTCGACGACAGAAGCTAATCAGCTACAAATTTATTCATTTTTTTTTAGCTCACACCATTTTTCGCTCTCTTTCCACAATAAAAATAGGTATTAACTCTCTGCCTTGTCACGCAAACGCCACATCTCAATCTGCAAAAAATTGGGCGAGGGATAGCTGTGGCCCACAAAATATGCCCTCTTCTACGCCCGACAATTTCCTAAATTTTTCTTCGGGCGGCAGGCCTCAACCTGCACCCCAACGGCACAAATTTAACATCGGCCAAATTAGGTAATTGCCCAAAAATTATTTATCTTTGTTATGGCTGGGTTCTCTACCGAGAGCCAACGGCCAAAGAGAAAATATTTAAGCCTATGACACTACGCACCTTTGCCCGCACCCTATCCGCTTTGGCAGCCATTGCGGTAACGGCTCTTGCAGCCCCATCTTGCGGATTACAGACAAAAGATTCTGCACAAAAATACATCGCAGCACTCGACCGAAAGGCCGAGAAATTAAAGCGTCAGATACGCAACACCCCATCGGCTATAAATCTCGATGAGCGTGGCGCGATATACTACATCTCGACCGAGGGCGACGACTCGAATAGCGGCCTCTCGCCCGAGCAGGCTATACGCTCGCTGGAGAAGCTGAACACCCTCGATTTGAAGCCTAACGACTGCGTATTGTTCCGCCGAGGCGACCTGTGGCGTGGTCGTTTGCAGGCCAAGGTGGGTGTATGTTATTCGGCATACGGCAAGGGCGAAAAACCCCGCATCTATGGCTCGCCATACGATGCTGCAAAGGTGGGCCGTTGGGTGGAGACCGAGGCCAAAAATGTCTATATGTATGATGGCGAACTCAGCGCCGACATAGGCACTCTGATATTCAACCACGGCGAGGCTAACGCCTTCAAGGTGATGATGATACGACAAGAGGATGGCTCTACGCTGCATATCGAAACACGCGAGCCATTTGCATCGTATCGCGACCTGAAACGAGACTTGGAGTTTTACCACGACTACAAGGGCGCAAAGCGAGTATATCTCTACTCGGCCGAGGGCAACCCCACCGAGCGATTCTCGTCGATTGAGCTCTCACCCCGAGGCAACATCATACAGGCAACGCACAACACCACATTCGACAACCTCTGCATCAAGTATGGAGGCTCGCACGGCATAGGCTGCGGCACGACAAACAACCTAACGGTGACAAACTGCGAACTTGGCTGGATTGGAGGCTCAATTCAGGCCGAGGATATATTCGGTCGCAACCATCCCACACGCTTCGGCAACGCCATCGAAATATATGGCGGATGCGATAATTTCAGGGTCGAAAATTGCTACATCTATCAGGTTTACGACGCCGCCATCACCCACCAGCATCAGGGCGATACGGAGCATCCGCTTACAATGAGCAACATACTATATGCCAATAACTTAATCGAGGATTGCGTCTATTCAATCGAGTACTTCTTGGGGCGCGATAACACCATCCAGACTCACCTGATGGAGAACATACTCATCAAGGGAAACATAATGCGCCGCGCTGGTTACGGCTGGGGCAAGCAGCGCCCCGACAAGGAGTGCCCCGCACACATCAAATCGTGGGACCACCACACCAACAACGCCCGAAATTTCCTTATCGAAGGCAACATCTTCGACCGCTGCACTCACAATCTGCTGAACATAGCCGCCCGACGCAAGGAGTCGCTCCCCACAATGCGGAGCAACACCTACATCCAGCACCGCGGTGCGATGGCTGGCTCGCTCGGTCACGAGGCGAAAAAGTACACCTTCGATGAGAACACGCAGAGTCTGCTCGGCGACCTGTTTGGCGAGACCGATGCTAAAATAATCTTTACGGAGGAGTAACAACGGGGATAAAAGAGGATTTTTGGACAACTATTCCACTGCTTTGAAAAATTAAATCTCAAACGAGGATATTTTAATTAAAATATACCTATATTTGCGATACGAGAAAACAATAAATCAAATTAACACTGAAAAATATGAATGTAAACAATCTTATGGCTGAGCTTGAGCGCAAGCACCCAGGCGAAAGCGAGTATTTGCAGGCAGTACGCGAGGTATTGGAGTCTATCGAGGAGGTTTACAACGACCACCCCGAGTTTGAGAAGGCTAAAATCGTGGAGCGTATGGTGGAGCCAGACCGTATCATCACATTCCGTGTGACTTGGGTTGACGACAACGGCGAGATCCAGACTAACCTCGGCTACCGTGTGCAGTTCAACAGCGCCATTGGCCCATACAAGGGAGGTATCCGTTTCCACGCAGCTGTGAACCCAACAATGTTGAAGTTCCTCGGCTTTGAGCAGACTTTCAAGAATGCCCTCACCACATTGCCTATGGGTGGTGCTAAGGGTGGTTCAGATTTCAGCCCTAAGGGTAAGTCTGACGCCGAGATTATGCGTTTCTGCCAGGCATTTATGCTTGAGTTGTGGAACAACATCGGCCCAGACACCGACGTTCCTGCTGGTGACGTAGGCGTGGGTGGCCGCGAGATTGGCTACATGTATGGTATGTACAAGAAGCTCGCACGCGAGTACAACACAGGCGTACTCACAGGCAAGGGTATCACTTGGGGTGGCTCATTGGTACGCCCTGAGGCTACTGGCTTTGGTGCACTCTACTTTGTGGAGCATATGTTGCAGCAGGCTGGCAAATCAATCGAGGGTAAGACAGTTGCAATCTCTGGCTTCGGTAACGTGGCTTGGGGTGCAGCTCAGAAGGCTACCGAGTTGGGCGCAAAGGTTATCGCTATTTCGGGTCCCGACGGCGTTATCTACAACCCTAACGGTATGACTCCTGAGAAGATTGATTATATGTTGGAGCTTCGCGCATCGAACCGCGACATCGTGTCGCCATTCGCTGAGCGCTTCGCCGACGCAGAGTTTATCCCTGGCAAGAAGGCTTGGAGCACCAAGTGTGATATCGCACTTCCTTGCGCATTCCAGAACGAGCTTACAGGTGACGACGCTAAGGAGCTTTTGGCTAACGGCACTTGGTGCGCAGCCGAGGTATCGAATATGGGTTGTACACCCGAGGCTATCGCTGCATTCCAGGAGGCTGGCATCTTGTTCGCCCCAGGTAAGGCTGTGAACGCAGGTGGTGTGGCTACATCTGGCTTGGAGATGACTCAGAACGCACAGCACCTCTCTTGGTCGGCAGAGGAGGTTGACCAGAAGTTGCACTACATCATGTCGCAGATTCACAACGCTTGTGTGAAGTATGGCGAGCAGCCCGACGGTTATATCAACTATGTGAAGGGTGCTAACATCGCTGGCTTTATGAAGGTTGCACAGGCAATGTTGGAGCAGGGTGTGATTTAATCGACAAACCGAAACATACAATAGAAAATCGAGGCCGCCGCATTGGTGACCTCGATTTTATTTTTTATGGCAACTACTTCTTATTCTTCAACTCTATATGAATATAACCATCTTTCGATGGACCATATTTCTTCTCGTACTCCTTTCGTTTCTTCTCGTCTTTTATCACATCAAATGATTCTATCTCATCGATTTTAATATCTTCTACTCTTTCGGTCTTGGCGGTTTTGCCATTGGCATCGGTAACCAAAATAGTAGGATTTCCATAACCTAAGAAGAGAGAACCCGAAGGTCCATATTTTTGGGCTATTTGTCCATCGCCACGCACTGTTATCATTTTAAGCTCTTTCTGTGTCGCATCGGGGTTATTTGCATCAGGTTTTCGCAATGTAATCACGATTACTCCATCTTTCAAATCACCATATTTATCACCATACTTCTTTACGGCTTCGTCCTCTTTTTTACACACCAACATAGATTCAATATTGACGGCATCTATTTCCGACAGGTCGTTTATGCGAGTGGTATTTCCTTCGTTATCAACAACCAAAAAAACGGGAGTTTTATCATTAAGCATTAGCTTATTACCCTCCGCATTAGATATGATTGTAACATTTGTTACTTTTCCGTTGGAAACATTAGTATGAGTACGCGTTATAGTTCCACTCATTACTTTCAAATCCTCATCACTCTTTAAGTTGGGAGTAATTACCATAGATGCGCCAGAACCCTTTACGCTTTTTAAAATTTCCGTTTTTCCCCCCTTATCTGCAAGAGTTGATATTTCACGTTCAATATCACGACTATCAGTTGATGCTATATGGATACTCTCCTTGCCGTCTTTGCGAAATCCAGTAATAATCATCTCTGAGGGTTCATCTTTTGTTGAAGCATACACAACCGATTTAACCCCCTTCTCGATATTCATCTCCTTAATCTCGCCCTCAGGAATTGCCTTGAACTCCTGCTCGGTAACAACCTCACCATCTACAATATAGACAGTTTTAGCCTCTTTTTTCTGAGCCGATGCGCTGCTGACCATAAGTAGCATCGCGGCAATAAATAATAGTTTTTTCATAAATTTAGATAATTTAATAGTTGTGCCCTTTGGGGCGTTTGGTTGGAAGTTCGCGATTTTCCTACTGCAAAGATAGCACGCAGAAATGCAAAAAAGGTTTAACGAAGTGTTAAGAAATGTTAACAAATGTTAACGCTCTTTTTTGTGTGGGTTTTATTCTTTACTTTTGTGTAAAGAATATTTTGTAATGATAAGACGCTCAACATTCCGCTATATATCAATCTGCGTGGTGGCCCTGCTCGCAGGAGTGGCTATCGTACAGGCGGTGTGGGTGGTGAGGCTCTATCGCGACACGGTGGAGGATTTCCACAGCCGAGTGCAATCGGCAATCTACAAGAGCGTCTATTCGAGCTTTATCAACTACGACCCGATGAAGCCGAGTGAGGTGATTTCAATCAATGTGAATCTTGACAACTTCGACCTCCATTTTCAGGATAATCTGATGGAGCTGGACGCATTGCAGACCTACAACCTCGAAGTTATAGATGCCTCGTCGGAGCGTGTGATAATGCACAAAAGGCAGCAGGAGCAGCTTGATAGACCCGTTACGATGGTGGCCGACATCGATGACGGAATGTTTGCACTGAGGGTGAGCATAGAGGTCCCATATCGCAAAATTTGGCAGACGATGTGGGGATTGATACTCTCGTCGGCGGTAATAATCATCCTGCTATCGCTCACATTTGTCTATCTTATCCGCACCCTGTTCCGCCAAAAAGAGTTGGAGGATATGCGACGCGACCTCACGCACAACATCACCCACGAACTGAAAACGCCAATCTCGGTGGCCTACACCGCCAACGATGCCCTGCGTAACTTCTCGGCCGACAACAACCCCACCCGTCGCGAGCGATACTTAGAGATTGTCTCGCTGCAACTCACTCGCCTCTCGTCGATGGTTGAGCGAATCTTAGCCGTATCGGTCGAGGAGGAGGGGCGTGGCAGCCACAACCCCGAACCGATAGAGTTGCAACCATTCTTAGAGCAGATTTTGCGCGGGTGTCAGGCTATGGGCAAGCAGGTTGCAACAACGCTCCGTTGCGATGAGAGCATTGTAATCGAGGCCGATAGATTCCACCTTAGAAACATAGTGCAGACCATCATAGACAATTCGATAAAATATTCGCTCGATGAGGTTGCAATTTCGGTTGTTGTTGAGCAGAGCAACAATGCCACGACCATCTCGGTCAGCGACAACGGCATAGGCATAGCCGAGCGACACATTGGCCATATATTCGATAAATTCTATCGTGTGCCGACAGGCGACAAGCACGACGTACGCGGCTATGGACTCGGCCTCTACTACGCCCGCACCATAGTTGAGCGACACGGCGGCAGAATAGTGGCACAGAGCCGCAAAGGCGAAGGAACAACCATAACGATAACTCTTCCTAACAATGAATAACGACAAGATAAAGGTTTTGCTGGTGGAAGACGAGCGTATGTTGGCCGAGATATTGGCCGACACGCTCTCTGATCACAATTTCGAGATTAAAACCGCCGACAACGGCGTGGAGGCTCTCGGCCTATGGCGGGAGTTCAGGCCCGATGTTATTGTAACCGATATTATGATGCCGCATATGGATGGCTACACGCTGGTAAAGAGTCTGCGACGAGAGGGCTGCACCGCACCTATACTATACCTTACGGCTCGCTCATCGACCGAAGATGTGGTGAAAGGATTTGAGACGGGCGGAAACGATTTTCTGCGCAAGCCCTTTGCCATAGACGAGCTGATGGTGAGAATCCGCGCATTGGCGGGCCGACTGAAAGCCACCGCACAGGCCGACAAAGTTTACCGAATTGGGCGTTATGAGTTTGTAGCCGATTCGGGGTTGCTTATCCTCGACGGCGACCAGCAGCAACTCTCGGCAAGAGAGGCCGAAGTGCTGAAATGCCTCTGCGACAACATTGGCCAGACAATCGAGGCATCGCAGATATTGATGCAGATTTGGGGCGACGACAGTTTCTACAACCTACGCAGTTTGAATGTCTTTATCTCACGCCTAAGAAAGCGCCTGATTGACGACAGGCAGGTGGAGATTATCTCGCAGCGAGGTGTGGGATACAGGCTCAAGGGCTAACTATACCCTCTCCAGAATTCGCTTTACGGCGGGGATTTTCAGGATGGGCAGGAGTGCCCAGGCGGGTGCTATGGCGCAGAGCAGACCGATGATTTTGGTCAGCAGGCCAGGCAGGCAGCGACGGCGACCAGCAAAGACCGCTTTCAAAGCCTTTCGGGCCACATACTCAGGTGACTGCATCAGGCCAAATCGCAACAGGCGGCGACGCATCTCATCGTCCAACTTATAGAATGGGGTATCTACTGCCGATGGGAAGACAGTGCAGACCTTCACCCCGCTACCCCTCAGCTCATACCACAACGACTGACCCAACATCCTGAGGAACGCCTTCGAGGCGGCATAGTGCGAGATGGTGGGATATGGCATAACGGCCGTAATCGACGACATCAGCACGATATATCCTCGGCCACGCTGGCGCATATCGGCAGCGAACAAACGGCAGAGCTTGGCGGGCGTGGTGCAGTGGAGCGCCACGATGCGGTCGATCAGGTGCTCGGGCGTGCGCTCCAAAGTGGAGAAGAGCAGCATACCGGCATTATTTACAAACACCTCAACCTTACCGATGCTCTCGGCCTCGGCATACAAACGCTCGGCAGCATCGGCCTGAGCCAAATCGCAATAGATAGCTTTGGCCTCAACGCCAAACTCACGGTGCAGACTCGCAGCCACACTCTCATTCTGCTCGGCATCGTTGCTCACGACCATTATATTATAGCCTCGAGAGGCGAGCTGGCGGGCATACTGCAGACCGATGCCCGATGAAGCTCCTGTAATCAATGCATAATTCATAACGCAAAAGTACGATTTTTCTGCGAAAAAGATTAAAAATTGGCCGCAGCATAGAATTTCGCTGCCGAAAAAATGGGAACTGTGATTTTTTTTGTGTTTCTTTGTATAGGGAATACCCCTCTCTCGGCCGATGCAGAGGCTGGCCGAGGGCGACAAATGACCAATTGTTAACTTAAAACTTTATAGTTATGAAAAGAGTTATACTCGTAGTATGCTTGGCACTTTTTAGCATCACAGCATACGCCCAAAAAGGTGATTTTGGAGTTGGCGCAGCTGCTATTTATGGCACAGAGATAGCGAAAGTGGGTGTCGGCATCAAGGGCCAATACTACTTTAACGACCACGTGCGTGGTGAGCTCGGCCTCAACCTCTTTGCCAAGAACGAGCCACTCAGCACCTGGGATATAAACCTCAACTTCCACTACTTGGCCAACATCGCCAAGAACCGTTTCTTTGTATATCCTTTGGCTGGTTTCTCGCTGGCGCAGTGGAAGATTGCAGACGAGAGCTCGATAGGAGGTGAGATTACCGATAGCGGAGTATCATACCAGAGCAACGATAGCAAGGAGTTTAAGATTGGTCCAAACTTGGGCGTTGGCTTGCAATTCAACATCACCGAGAATACTGCCATCACCGCCGAAGCCCGCTATCAGATGGTTGGTCACTTCGACCAGGGAGTATTTGGCATCGGCATCCAGCAGCGTTTCTAATAGTAAATCGCAGCACCGTGGGGCGAGAAATAGAACGTAAGTTTTTGGTCTGCGGCGAGTTCATTGAGCACGCCACATCGGTCACGCGCATAAGCCAGGGCTACATAGCCAAATCTGACGAGCTTACGCTGCGTGTGCGTACGCGCAACGACAAGGGCTATCTCACCATTAAAGGCCGTAGCGACAAGGCTGGCCTCTCGCGAAATGAATGGGAGTGGGAGATTCCAGTCGAGGAGGCTCGCGAGCTGCTGCAATATAGCAACGGCACTATCGAGAAGAGCCGCTACCTTGTACCATACGAGGGGCATACCTTCGAGGTGGATTGCTTCTACGGGCAGAACGAGGGGCTTGTGATGGCCGAGGTGGAGCTATCCACTGAGGATGAGGAGTTCGCACACCCCGACTGGCTGGGCGAGGAGGTGACGGGCGACAGACGATACTACAATTCGCAACTGCTCAAAAACCCTTTTACCAAATGGGAAAAATAATTCAAGCCGTAGCTTTGTGTGCTGCTCTATTGATATGCCTACCAGCACAGAGTCAGCAGGTTGACTACGACCAGCGAATTCGCGAGATGGGGCTCATCGACGTACAGACGCTCAACGGTGAGATAATGGTTGAGCTGCGTTACGCCACAACCGACAACTTCCTGAAGCAGAACGTCTATGGTTCGTTACGCAAGGCCTACCTGCTACCTCACTTTGCACAAAAAGTTGCCCGTGCGCAGGAGATTCTGGAGCAACGTCATCCCGGATATAAGTTGCTTATTTATGACGCCGCACGCCCCCGAAGTGTGCAACGCCACATGCGACAGGTTGTGGAAGGAACACCCTACTCCGCTTATGTGGCCGACGACTCGCGTGGCGGCAGACACAACTATGGTGTGGCTGTAGATTTAACCATCGCCGACAAAGATGGCCGCCCACTTGATATGGGCACTCCGTTCGACCACTTTGAACGCACAGCCTGGGTTGGAGATGGCGTAAACACCACGCTGAGCCACTTCAAAAAATATATAGCCCAGATGAAGGATCGAGGACTTATCTCAGCCGAGGCGGCAGCAAACCGCACACTGTTGGTTGAGATTATGGATGCTGTTGGCCTGCGCCCCTACGCCAAAGAGTGGTGGCACTACCAGGAGCGAGTCTCGATGTCACGCACAAGAGAGCTTTATAAGTTACTCGATTTTTAACACAGCACAAAAAAAAGGGCCTTTCGGCCCTTTCTTATTTTGGTATCATTACCTTTCTTCAAAAGAAGTTGTATAACAAGAGCTATTTAACTGGGGTAAGCTTCATCGCAAAACCACCACCATTCGCCATTCTAACCTTAATCTTCTGCTTGTTATCACCAGTGCTCTTCACTACGCGGAAATCCTGAGCAATAGCGTTGGCATTGAAACCATCAACAAACGAAGAGATCTGATAAGTACCCTCTGGCAAGAACGAGAGATCAACCTCTACCTCACGGCCCTTCCAGTTGTTAAGACCACCTACATACCACTCATCGCCGCTGCGACGCGCCAATGTAGCGAACTCGCCAATCTTACCATCCAAAGCCACTGTCTGGTCCCAAACGGTTGGGATAGCAGCGATGAACTCGGTGCAAACTGGCTCCTTCTCGTAGTTAGATGGAGAGTCGCACAACATATTGAATGGAGACTCAAACAAGACATACATAGCCAACTGGTGGCAACGAGTACCCTGGCTCATAGGCTCATAGTAGTTGGTGCGGAAGCTGCTCTTTGTACCGTTGAGCATAGCACCCTGAGTGTAGTCCATAGGACCTGCGACCATACGGATAAATGGAATCTGCACATCGTAAGTTACCTGGTCGAAATCGGCCAATGACGACCACTTCATCTGCTCAAGACCATTCACACCCTCGTAGTTCACTACGTTAGGATACTTACGTGACAAACCGCAAGGCTTGTAAGCTCCGTGGAAGTCAACCATAAGCTTATACTTAGCAGCAGTTGCTGCGGCACGCTCGTAGAAATCAACCATCTTCTGGTCATCACGATCCATGAAGTCAATCTTGAAGCCCTTAACACCCATCTCTGAGTAGTGCTTGAAGACATTCTCCATATCGCGCTCAACAGCCCAGTAGCCACCCCACAACACTATACCTACGCCACGAGTCTTAGCATACTCAACCAAGTGCTTGAGGTCGATCTGTGGGATAATCTGCATAAGGTCGGCCTTCAAGTTCACATTCCAACCCTCGTCCAGGATTACATACTCGATACCGTTGCGGGCAGCGAAGTCGATGTAGTACTCATAGGTCTTGTTGTTGATGCCTGGCTTGAAGTCCACGCCATACAATCCCCAGCAGTTCCACCAATCCCAAGCCACCTTGCCTGGCTTAATCCACGATGTGTCGCCGATAGCGTTAGGTGCGCTGAGACGGAAGACCATATCGTCGTCCAAAAGCTGCGCATCGTTGTCGGCAACGATACAGATTCGCCAAGGGAATGAACGCTCGCCGCTAACCTCAGCGATATATGGCTTATAGCTCTCAACCAAGCCCTGCATCATATTGTGACCGCCCTGCTTAATCTTATCAGGTACTGGAGCATAATGCGCATTGAGCTTGTTCTCACCCTTTGAGTGGAGATACATACCTGGGTAGCTTACAAGGTCGGTCTCTGTGATACAAACCTTCTTGTCGCCCAAATCAACCATCACGGGGAGGAACATCAGACGGTTCTGACCCATCTGGCTCATCTTCTCGATAACGTATGGCTGCTCAAATGACTGGAAATACTGCTGCTCGAAGGTCTTATTCTTGTTGCTGCGAGTGTAAGAGCAGAAGACAGTCTTGTCGCCGTCGAAAGCAAACTCAGAAGTCTCGTTCTTCACAATGTAATCGCCTTTGCGAGTCGACACAAAACGGTAGGCTGCAGCCTCGTTGTAAGCACGGAACTCGATAGAGTAGTCACCCTTGAATGAGAGGGTGAGGGTTGTGCAGTTGTCCTTCACCTCTGACTTCTTGTAGACTGGAGATGGGATAACCTCATCGATCTTGCCTACTGTAGCTTTGCGAAGACGTGGAGTAACACCCCAAGTCTCGTTCTCGCCAATCTGCATAGCAATCTGCGATGGATTGATGATTGCCTGACCACCCTTCTCAACACTCCAACGAATGTCGTCAGCAATGGTAACTGTAACTTTCAACTCGCCATTAGGAGAGCTGATGCTCTTAACGATAGGCTTTGCCTGCGCCATCAAAACAGAGCAGAGAGCCATCACTAAAAATGCAAAGTGCTTCATAAAAAAATATTAAGTTTGTTAAAATGTTTTACTCTTGCAAACGGGCTCAGCTCCAAACAAGTCTCCCTTTGCCCCGCACGGCTTTGGCCAATTGCATCATACTCATCGACATTTGGGTCAATAAGCGGCGCCAAAGGTAACTCATTTTATGAGAGAATAAAAATTTTCGCTATCTTTATCGTCGAATTAACAACCAAAAAAGATATATCGATGAGACTATACCTGATAATTGCCACCCTACTGGTTATGCCATTGTGCCAATCGTGTGATTCACTCTCGGCATCGTTCGCTCTCTTGAGGCAGAGCTTCGACAAATCGAGCACCCAGGTGGGAGGTTACACAGAACCAAGAAAACTTACCGACAGCGAAGCGGCTCTCTTTGAGAAATATGTTGCAAAAATTGCCGATGTGGAATATGAGCCGATAAACGTTGCCACCCAGATTGTTGCAGGCACCAACTACCGCTTTCTGTGCAAAGGTCGTGAGGTGAAGGCCGATGGCAAACGTGGTAAAAAGTTCTATGCCACAATCATTCTCCACCGCCCTCTACCCGACCGAGGCGAACCACGCATAATATCTATTGAGCGCAAGAAACGATAACACCCATTTATGGAGCAGTCATCACACATATCCAACGCCGAGATTATGGAGCGATTCCTGTCGCACATAACCTCCGAAAGACGATACTCACTCCTCACGGTGCGTAACTACCGTCACGACATCGAGGAGTTTGTGCGCTGGGGCGAAGGAAACTCTGCAGACGGCGAATTCTCGCTACTGAAGGCTCAAGCCGAGGATATGCGCGAGTGGATTATGTATCTGTCTGACGAGCGAAAGATGAAGGCCTCTTCGGTGAATAGGTGCGTGGCATCGTTGCGCTCGCTATATCGTTACCTGCGTCGTATGGAGATTGTCGATCGAGATATTTTTGCACTGATTCCATCACTGCGAACACCATACCGCCTGCCGAAGTTTGTACCCGAAGGGGATATGATCGGGGTGGTTGACCACATACTCAATTTACTCCACGAGGGGGAGTGGCGCCAAAGACGCGATGCGATGATGGTATTGCTGCTCTACTCGTGTGGCATACGACTGGCCGAATTGGCTGGCATTAACGACGAGGACTTTGAAAATAATTTCACCACGCTCCGCGTGCGTGGTAAGGGTGATAAAGAGCGTCTTGTGCCTCTCACAAACCGAGTGCAGCGAGAGGTGGAGCATTTCGTAAATCAAAAATTTCCGCCCGATATTTGCAAAAACCAAGAAAAAGCATTATTTTTATCGAAGCAAGCCGAGAGAATTTCTCGAAGCGATGTGCAACGCAGTGTGGCACGCCTTCTGCGGGAGTGCGGTGTTGAGGGCAAATGCTCACCACACGTTTTGCGTCACACATTCGCCACGCACCTGCTGAACGACGGGGCCGATATGCGAGAGATTCAGGAGTTGATGGGGCACGCCTCGCTCAGTTCGACGCAAGTATATACCCACAACAACATCGCCCAGCTGCAGAGGGCCTACTTCGCAGCCCACCCCCGCTCAAAGGGCCTCGACTAAGGGAAAAGAACAAGGAGTTAGGGGCCGGCATAGTTGGCGAGAAGGCGACAAAAATTCAAGACAATGAGGCCTTAATGGTGTTTTTCAAGTTGGTCGCACCATACGAGGCAGTAGATACATTTAGGTTAAACTTTTTAAATTTGAAGGCTATGAACGTACAGATTCAGTCAGTGAAATTCGATGCGAGCTCGAAGCTTGTGGAATTCATCGAGAAGAAATTAGCCAAGTTGGACCGTTTTGCCGAGAATGCGACGGGTGCCGATGTAGTATTAAAGCTCGACAAGGACGACGAGCACGGCAACAAAATCGCAGTAGTTACTCTCCGCGTACCTGGCGGCGACATCAGAGTCGAGGAGCAGGCTCGCACATTTGAGGAAGCGATTGATAATTCATTAGATGTTTTAAAGCGCCAGATAGAGCGTCGCAAAGACAAATAATCGATAGTGCTCACACCCAGAGCGTGTGACACAAAAATACTCTAAAAATTTTGAAGTGACCCCAAAAGTTTGATCTAAAACTTTTGGGGTCATTTTTTTCTGGGCACAGAAAAAGGGCTCTCGAGAGATCTCGGGGGCCCTTGGTTTTATGCGTTCTGAGCGATTGTGATACTTACTTGATAATCTTATCCAATGCGTCGACTGCACGGCGAATTTCGGCCTCAGAGACCTCATGGTCGACGAGTTTATTGGCGAAGTACTGCTCGTAGGCGTAGAGGTCGATCATTCCGTTACCCGAGAGGTTGAACAAGATGGTCTTCTCCTTGCCCTCCTCCTTGGCCTTCTTAGCCTCGCGGATAGCCACCGCAATGGCGTGGCACGACTCAGGAGCAGGGATAATACCCTCGCTATTGGCGAAGAGCATACCTGCCGAGAAGGTCTCAAGCTGAGCCACCGACTGCGCCTCCATTAAGCCATCTTTGTAGAGCTGGCTCACGATAGGGCCGGCACCGTGATAGCGCAGACCTCCGGCGTGGATATCCGATGGCTGAAACGAGTGGCCGAGCGTGAACATAGGCATCATTGGGGTCATGCCTGCCGTATCGCCGTAGTCATACTGGAACTCACCGCGTGTAAGCTTAGGACACGATGCAGGCTCAACAGCCACCACGCGTGTCTTCTTACCCTCGCAGAGATTACGGCGAATGAATGGGAAGCCCATACCTGCGAAGTTTGAGCCACCGCCGAAGCAACCGATTACAACATCGGGCTCGTCGCCCGCCATCTCCATCTGGCGAATAGCCTCCTCACCGATGATGGTCTGGTGGAGCAACACGTGGTTCATCACGCTACCCAAGCAGTAGCGAGTGTTGTCGCCGTGCTTCAATGCGCTCTCCACAGCCTCAGAGATAGCTATACCCAGGTTGCCCGAGCAGTTGGGGTCCTTGGCCAGCACCTCGCGGCCGTAGTCGGTGGTAGGGCTGGGCGATGGGATAACGTTTGCACCCCACGCATTCATCAGCAGACGACGATAGGGCTTTTGCTCGCAGCTCACACGCACCATATATACTCTCAGGTCGATGTTGAAGTATTGGCAAGCCAAAGCCATAGCGCTTCCCCACTGGCCACCACCGGTCTCGGTAGCAAGGAACTTGATACCCTGCTTGGCGTTGTAGTATGCCTGAGGAATAGCTGTATTGGGTTTATGAGAGCCCGCTGGCGATGTACCCTCGTTCTTGAAATAGATCTTGGCGGGGGTGTCGAGCATACGCTCGAGGTTATAGGCACGCACTACGGGTGTGGGTCGCCATATCTTATAGAGCTCCTGCACCTGCTCTGGAATCTCGATGTAACGCTCCTGAGAGAGCTCCTGACGCACAAGTTCCTCGCCCAAGAGTTTGCTCATAGACTCAAATGTAGCGGGTTGCTTGGTCACAGGGTCGAGGCAAGGCAGTGGTTTGTTGGGCATATCGGCCACAATATTGTACCACGCCGTTGGCATCTGGCTCTCCGACAATACAAATTTCTTTGTCTTCATAGGTCTTATAATTTTCTGTTTTACTTTCGCCATCAATGCAGAATCGCAATAAAAAAACCATCGTTCGACTCTGAACAATGGCATCTTACTATATATTGCAATCTCTGATATGCACACACAAGCCGTAGCGTCATTGTTCTATAATCTCCAATGAGCGCCACCACAACAAATTATGTGAGCGATATATCATACAATTTCTGCTTTGTCTTATGCAAATATAGGCATAAATTTCTATCGTTGTACTCTTTGGCTCAACTTTTTAAGAAATTTTATATATTTTTTCTGCATCTCGTTGCATAAAAATCGAGGCCGCCCAACGCAAATCGGGCAGCCTCGATATATCACAGAAAATTTCTGAAATATCTTACTTTGTGTGGAACTTCAAACCGTCGAGCTTATTCCACTCGCCACGTGTGAAGTCTGGCACTGCAACTGGCATACTGTTGTGCTTAGCAGATGTAGCCGACAACTCGCCGATGCAAGACCACTCAGCTGCGTCGTAAACGTCCTGATCCAATGGAAGACCATTCTGCAAGCAGTAAACCATACGGTAGTCCATAACGAAGTCCATACCGCCGTGGCCACCTACCTTCTTTGCAGTCTCCTCGATCTCCTGGTGGATAGGGTGCTTGTAAGCCTGCAAAGCTGCAGCCATAATCTCCTGTGAAGCGAAGCCGTGCTCGTCGAGCTTCTGACCCTCAGGAACGATACCCTCCTTGAGCTGACCCTCAGTGAATGTGAAGCCGTTGATAGGATACTTGTTAGCAAAACCCTTAGTACCTGTGAGCTGGTACAAACGGTTGTAAGGACGTGGAGTGTAAACGTTGTGCTGCAACTCGATAGTCTGACCCTTCTCAGTCTTGATCAAAGTAGTAGTGTGGTCGCCGTTAGCAAACTCTGTAGCGCCCATCTTCTCCTTAGCCTTCTCCAAACCGAGAACAGACTTTGTATCCATACATACGAGGTAAGTCAAGCGGTTACCACGGTGAATGTTCAATGCCTGGCAAACAGGACCGAAGCCGTGAGTTGCGTATACATCGCCACGGTGCTTCTGGTTGAAGTCCAGACGCCAGTTGTGGTGATAGTCGTCCCAATATGGTGAAAGGTTGTGGATATAAGCACCCTCAGCGTGGAGAATCTCACCGAATACACCCTGCTGCGCCATATTGAGGCAAGTGAGCTCAAAGAAGTCGTAAACGCAGTTCTCTAACATCATGCAGTGACGACGAGTGCGCTCTGAAGTGTCAACCAACTGCCAGCACTCCTCAACAGAAGTAGCAGCAGGAACCTCGATAGCAACGTGCTTGCCGTGCTCCATAGCATACACAGCCAAAGGCACGTGATTCAACCAATCTGTTGCGATGTAGATAAGGTCGATATCCTCTCTCTCGCAAAGCTGCTTGTAAGCCTCTGGACCAACATATGTATCAGCCTTAGGCATACCAGCACGCTCCAAGATACCCTGACACTTGTCAACATTCTTCTGCTCCAAGTCGCAGAAACCCTTGATCTCTACGCCCTCGATGTGAGTGTAACGCTGAACAGCACCTGGGCCACGCATACCCAAGCCGATGAAACCAACGCGAACAACAGGAATAGGATCGGCAGCAAATGCCAACATCGACTCCTGGCCAGCAGCACGTGCAGGCTCGTCGAATACGATCATTCCGTTCTCGAATTTGTAATTCTCACCTGCGATAGGTGACTCGCAACAGCAGCTCTGCATGATTACACCTGCAACCAATGCTGCGCAAATGATAAATAGACGATTTAATTTCATAAGTTTATTTAAATTTAGATTACACTTATCTTTTCGACTGTTCTTTCTCTGTGGTGTTTAAGACTACTCAGCAGCGGGGGCTTCTGCCTTTGGCAAAGCGTGCTTTCCGTAGTTGTAGCCGTAGGCGTCAAAGAGGCTTGCCAGATGTGGCAGACGCTCCAGGAACGACTCGTAGTTTTTGTTCTCATAGCTCCAACCCACCTCGGCAATAGCACTCAAACGTGGCAACGCCATATACTGTGCATAGTCGTAGTTTGAGATATACTCGGTCCAGAGGTTACCCTGCACACCGAGGATATATTTCTGCTCCTCTTTGTTGAGCTGGTCGTATGGATCAAGAGCATAGCTCTTCTCAAGAGGCAAGTAACCACCGATAGCCAAAGGCTCATTCTTCTTGTCGTCGCTCTGATAGTAGTCCAGATAGCAGTGAGTTGTTGGCGACATAATCACGTGATTGCCCAACTTAGCAGCCTCGATTCCATACTGAGGGCCACGCCAAGCCATCACCGTTGCGCTCTGTGTCACGCCACCCTGCAGAATCTCATCCCAACCGATAATCTTGCGGCCCTTGCTATTGAGGAACTTCTCAACACGTTTTGTTACGTAAGCTTGCAACTCCTCCTCGGTCTTTAAGCCCTCGCGGCGCATACGTGCCTGGCAGGCTGGACAACTCTTCCAGTGAGTCTTGGGGCACTCATCACCGCCGATGTGGATATACTCCGAAGGGAAGAGCTCAATAACCTCAGAAAGCACATCCTCCCAGAATGTGAATGCCAACTCCTTGCCGGGGCAGATAACTCGAGGGTTCACACCCCACCAGGTAGCTACCTCATACTGCTCGCCTGTGCAACCGAGCTCGGGGTACGATGCCAAAGCCGCTACCGAGTGGCCGGGAATCTCAATCTCGGGGATAACAGTGATGAAACGCTCAGCTGCATACTGCACCACATCGCGTACCTGCTCCTGAGTGAAGAAACCGCCATAAGGTTTGCCGTCCTGGCCTGTGTTGCGACCTGTGGGCGATGATTTACGGATGCTACCAATCTCTGTGAGCTTGGGATACTTCTTGATCTCGATACGCCATCCCTGATCTTCGGTAAGGTGCCAGTGGAATTTGTTAATCTTGTGCATAGCCAAGATGTCGAGCATATCTTTCACCTCGTCAACTGAGAATGTGTAGCGACCCATATCGAACATAAAGCCACGATAAGCGAAGTGTGGCTTGTCGTTAATCTCGCAAGCTGGAATCTCGATGCGTGCACCGGCCTCGGTGAATGCTGCCGATGGCAACATCTGACGCAATGTCTGGAAGGCGTAGAACACACCGTTTGCAGTTGAAGCCGCAATATCAATTGAACTCTTGTTTACGCTCAGACGATACTGCTCCTGCTCAAGTGAGCTATCCTGCAAAATGTTGATAGCACCCTTCTTAGGTCCGGTTGTGCTGCTCACGTTAAGCTGGCAACCCAGCACATCGTTAGTCACCGAATTCCAGAAATTCAGCGCATACTCCATACCCTCAGCCTCGAAGGTCTGTGCTATTGGAGTTGATGATTTCAACACGAAATTACCCTCACTCATAGAGAGTTCATTGGGGATAGGTATCACATCTACTCGACCATCTGTTGAGATGATTTTACCGCACGATGCAAACATCAGAACCGATGCTAAAAAGGCTACTAATTTAGTTTTATTGTCCATAAACGATATTGTTTGAGTTAGAATATTCATAAGAATATTCAAAGGTAGGCATTTTCTCGATATATACCAAAAGGATTTCAAGTTATTTTGAACTCTCAACCCTTTTGCCGAGTGATTGTTGTATGATCAGACAAACGGGCAGGTGGTCGCTTATGCCTCCTGTGTACTCCGCGCCCTGATAGGTGCGTAGAGGATACCCTCGCTTGTTGCACATATAATCTCGGCGAAAGACATATGCCACCGAGTTGCGTTTTTGAGTGGGGTCAACGTAGATTTGAGCATTGCCTGCCCCTACAAGGTTGGCCGACAGGATTATATTGTCGAAGTGATTCCATTTGCCATTGTATCGCGATGAACCTATGCGTAACGAGCCTCTATCCAGCGGGTTGTAGAGGTCGTCGGATGAGAGGTGTCGATAGCCTTTTTTGACTTGTAACACACGCCTCAGCGAGCGGTTTGATGGGTTGTCGTTCATATCGCCCATCGCAACAATTTTTATATCGCTATTTTGCAGCTTTGCTTCGCTGATTATGGCTCTGAGCTGGCGGGCACAAGCTATTCGCAGATGTTCGGTTGCCCACACTCCGCCGATGCGTGATGGCCAGTGGTTTACGATAAAAAGAGTCTCCTCACCGCAGAATCGGCCCCATACAGCCAGGATATCTCGTGTCGATAATTTGTAGCCATCAATGCTGATGGGTATAGCTTTTGCCTCCGATAGCTCAAATAGTTCTGGGCGGTAGAGCAGAGCCACATCAATTCCACGCCTGTCGGGGCTATCGAAGTGGCATATCTTGTAGCGGGCGTTGGCGATTGCGGGGTGTGATACAAGCTCCTCCAATACCTGACGGCACTCCACCTCGGCCAGTGCAACTATTGCGGGCGGCTCACCATCAACTCTCATATCGGCAATCACGCGAGCAATATCGGAAATCTTCTTCTGCTTACGCTCTTCGTTCCAGCCTTTTTCGGCCTCGGGCAGCATATCTTCATCGGCAGTCGCAGGGTCGTCCAATGTGTCGAACAGATTCTCCACATTGTAGAATGCGACCACGTGTCTGCTTTGATTTTGAGCCGACAACTCGTTTGGCTTCAATCCCCAAAGCAGAAAAAACGATGCAAATATAAATAGCTTATGGCGCATTATTTATTATGTCGAAATAGTACGATTCCCAAACCCTCGGCATCGCCCGCCACACTGCGCAGCAGAGCCTCGGAGGCGGTTTGTGAGATTATCAGTTGCACATCGATATCGCCCGATTGGCGCACCTCAAAACCCTGCTCGGCGTGCTGTGAGAATATCCAGTAATTGCCGGGGTTGTCGCTGAATCTCAGAGCTCCCGCCTTCGCTGCGATAGCTACAAGATAACCCTTGTCGGCAAAACGGATATAGTAACCCTTGCCGTTGTCGGCCAGCTCTAAAACCACTTCGGTAGGGGTAGCATCTGACTCTTCATCAGCTGAGAGCTCGCCCTGCTGGTAGTTGTAGGCTGCGGTTGTGCCGTGCCATTGCGCTGTCATCTCGCCCGTTGCGAGATAGAGCTGGCCATCTCTGTAGCCACCAATGTAATAGCGGCCTTCACCTAGCTCCGAGAGCGATTTTATCTCTGTGTACTTCTCGGCTGGAGTGGTTGGAGTAGTTGGCTGCTCGGGATGAGTTGGCTCTGTCGGCTTCTCCGGCTCTGCGGGTGTCTCAGGCTCGGTTGGTTGTTCAGGTTGCTCGGGCTCTACGGGCGTTTCAGGCTCAACAGGTTGCTCGGGCTCTACGGGCGTTTCAGGTTCAACAGGTTGCTCGGGCTTAGGGTCTGTTGGGTCTGCTGGCTTATCTTCGGGGTCCTCTTTTGGCTCGGTTGGCTCCTCCTCTTTTGGCTCTTCGGGCGCAGGGCCGTCAAATGGCGCAATATCCTCCACTGTACGTGGTCGCAACACCACCTTTTTGCCATCTATCGCCACTATGCCACATATGTCGCCCTGTGCAATGTGATATTGGCGCGACGCAAACTTAGCCGACTCAAGCACCTGCACAGTAAATTTTTCACCACTTTCGGTCGAGAACTCCACTTCGCCATTTGTGCCTGGGTCATTCCACACTCCTTCGCTGAGTGGCGTGACCGATTTTAGCCTTACGGTCATGCCTTGATATGATGCTAATTCTGCAGGAGTTACATCGGCAATGCTGATGCCCACGTTGCGAGCCGCGATGCTCACCTCGGCCCACTGCTTCGAGGCGTCGCCCGTAACCTCATACATTATAGAGTTGTTCTTTACAGCCACCGCAAGGCCAGCCTTTAATACGACCTCCACTCTATCTCCGCACTTTGCGCCCAACGTCTCGGGCTTTACGATTCGGCCATATATCACCACTCCGTTATGGGGCGCGGTGGAGCCTTCGGTCGCAACAATAAGATGCGATGTGGGATAGTTTGCTCCATCAGGATTATTCATCACAACAGCCGACAACACCCTGTCACGCTCGGCATCAATCACACTCGGTGTACCGTCGTCAGGCATCGTCGCTATAAGTTCGGGAATAGTTATGGCCAAAGGAGTCTGTTGCTCGGGCTCTGTGGGCTGCTCGGGCTCTGTGGGCTCCTCGGGAATTTCGGGCTGTTCAGGCTCTGCGGGCTGCTCGGGCTCGACTGGAGTGTCGGGATTATCCGGATTATCCGGATTCTCGGGGTCGGCTGGCTCATCTGACGGATTGTCAGAGGGCCCATCTGTCGGCTCATCGGAAGGGGTATCCGATGGGGTGTCTTCGGGATTGTTGGGGTTGTTTGGCTCGTCGGGCGAGGGTCGCTCGGCCACATATTGAATCACATTGAACGAGTGGCGCATCTGCTCCACCATCGGCATAGATACCGTTACTACAGCACTGCGAGAACTCTCGCTTGACGCTACTGCGATGGTTGCATTGGCCGAGCCATTGCCGCTCCTGGGTGTAATATTCACCCAATCAGAGTTGCAATCGAACCTCCAATCGGCATTACATTTGATTTTGATTGTCTGGCTGCCACCTGCATTGTCGAACGAAAGCGATGAGCCTGCAAGTTCTGCTCCTTCGCAGGAGATAGATAATTCGGGGTAGAACTCCTCCTTCTGCGAGCAGGAATCCGCCATTAGGCAACACAATATTGCCACAAAAGCAACAATATATGCTACACCCCTATTCATAAGTTATGAGATTGGTTTTGGGTCAGTTCTCGGAACTAAAATGTTTACTTCTGACTACAAAAGTTTTTTCTTCGATGGGATAACCACAAAATCCTTCAGATAGAATGGCTCGAAATAGGCTATGTCCTCGGTCTTGCCCTCCTGCAAACTCTTCTCGGCCAGACGTGCGAGGCCGCGAGCAGATGGGGTAATATTGATATATGTAGCATCGGGCAACACTTCCTGGCATTTGGCAGCTCCGTTACCGAAAATCACCAACTGCTTCTCCTTGCGCCACTCGGCAAAGCTCTCTTCGGTCACTATCTCGGCCGATACCTCGCTCTGGGGCTCGCCCTTGGCGTTGAACAGGCGTGTGTAGACCTCCATACGGCGTGCATCAACCATTGGGCAGAGAATGGCATCGTCCCAATTCTCCACATCGAGAATACCAGCCTCGTTATCCTCGATAGCCACTGCCGCCAATGCATCGAGTGAGCCAACAGCCACCAGCGGAATCTGCAAGCCATAGCACATACCCTTTGCGAACGATACGCCTATGCGCAATCCGGTATATGAGCCAGGGCCCATACCTACCGCTATAGCGTCCAGCTCATCGGGTGCAACATCGTTCTCGCGCAACAGTTCGTCGACAAACACGCCCACACGCTTTGCGTGGTCACGACCCTCGTCGCTCTCACGCAGCGAAATAAGCTCGCCATCTTTGGATAAACCAACCGAACAAATGTCTGTTCCCGTTTCAATGCAAAGTATCAGTGCCATATCTCTTGAATCTTAATTTTATATCAGGTTAAAGTGCTGGAGTGCCTTCTCTACTCCATCGTCATCTACCGACAAGGTAACGTAGTCGGCCACAGCCTTCAGCTCGTCGCAGCCGTTCTCCATCGCCACACCCAGGCCCACGTCACGCACGATGGGCACATCGTTGCCACCATCGCCAAATGCCATAGCCTCGGCAAGCGATAGACCATAGTACTCCATCACCTTGCTGGCTCCCACCGACTTGTCGATGCCGCGAATGTTGATATCCATAAACTTCTCGGTCCAGCGACTTGCCACACATTCGGGAATCTGCGGCATTACAATCTGCTCCAATTCTGGGCTTATGTAGGGGCACATCTGCAACACGTTCTGCGTCGCCACAATCTCATTAAGGTCGGCCTCTACGGGGGTGATGTTGATCATATCGGCCACCTCCTGTGGTCGGCCAGCGAGGCTATCGACATAGATATCCTCGTGGGTCATTACAGCTGCTGTGAAGCCATACTTCTGCTCCAGCGCAAAGACCTTTTCGACGGTCTCTTTCGGGAAGTGACACTCGAAGATTGTATCGCCCTCGGCCGTGATGCAGTAGCTGCCGTTTACGGTAATATAACCGTCCACCTCGATATCCTTCACCACCTCGGTATGGCGCAACAGTCGGCCTGTGGCGATAAACACCTTGACGCCACGCTCACGCAGTCGCTTGATGGCACGAAGTGCCGACTCGGGCACACGATGGGTGTTGAAACTCACCAGCGTACCGTCGATATCGAAAAAGACAGCCTTTATCTTGTCTCTCATCTGAAAAATCTATGTTGTTTGTTACTCGATGCGGGCCAAACCCTCGTTTGACACATAGTGTTCGGTGATGCCCAACTCCTTCATCCAATCGCGCACTTCAGCAGTCTTCAGTCGGCCAAGTGGAGCATTGTAGACCCACTTTGGTGATGGCCACAGACAGGCACGGAACTTCACACTCTCGTAGAAGTGCTTGTCGCAACCATCTTGGCCGTGGTGTGCCATCTGCAAATAGTCACACTCCAAATCCTTGGCATACTCAGAGTCCAATAGCTTCTGACCACCCTCTGCACCCAAATCGCCCAAGAAGATAAACGACTTCTTCTCGTCCCACATCTTGAGGGCCATACTTGAGTTATTGTATGGGTTGCGATTGGCCATCTCGGGATTCTTCTCTGAGAGAATCTTGAAGTGTACACCATCGATCTCAAACTCGTCGCCACAGTGGCAATCGGTCACCTCTATATCGACTGCGTTGTCGAGCAGAGAGTAGAGTTTGCGGGTAATTGCTCCTGTCTCGGCACTCTCGGCATCGATAAGCACATCGGGGAAACGCGAGTGGTAAACCTTATCAATCTTCAATCCGTTGGGATTCTCCAGCAGGGCTATCAATGCAGTGATATGGTCGTCGTGGGGGTGTGAGATAATCCACGCATCGACCTTGCCACCCAATGCATCGATAAAACCACGCAGGTAGTCCTTCTCGGCCGCAAAGCCGCCATCCATAACGATAACCTTGCCGCCAACGGTCTGTACCACATAACTGTTGCCTATGCTGTCAATCTGCGATGGCAACTGCCACACAACAAAACTCTCTTTCGAGCAGGCCACCACGCTAAGTAGTGCCACCAGAGCTATCAAAATCTTCTTCATTGTAGTTTGTTATCGTTTGGGTTAATCTTCTTTTTGCGATGTTACTTATACTGCTTCATAGCCTTGTCCATTTCGCGCTTAGCGTCGTTGGCCTTCAGGTATTCGCGTTTGTCGTAAGCCTTGCGTCCACGTGCAAGACCAACTACAATCTTAGCAAAGCCCTTCTCGCTGATAAATAGGCGCAGTCCCACCACCGTTAGTCCTCTATCCTGTAAAGCTCGCTGCAGTTTGTTGAGCTCCTTGCGGTTGAGCAGCAGCTTGCGGTCACGTTTGGGGGTGTGGTTGTTGCACGTTCCCCAACCATACTCGGCTACGTTCATACCTCGTACCCACAACTCTCCATTGTCAAAATAGCAGTAGCTGTCGGTAAGCGAAGCCTTGCCCAATCGAATCGACTTTATCTCGGTTCCGACCAGCACAATGCCCGCTATGAACTCCTCGATAATCTCGTAGTCGAACGTAGCTCTCTTGTTGCGGATATTTATATTTCTATAATCTGCCATAATCTATCTCTCAAAATTCCCTTTCCGGGCCCATTTGTGGCATTAAATTTGCCCGAAACCATGCAGGCAGGGTCGGATAAAGGTAACTAATTCTTTTATCTTATGATATGTTTACATACACATCTTTCTGTTTATTTTCTGTTTGCACACGGTGTGCGCAGCGATGCGCATACGCCTCCGACCTCTGCCCTTTTTCTCTTCTCAAAGGTTTGCAGAAAGAGGCCTTAAAGTATTGATCGCTGAATCTCCTTAGCTATGGCCAGCTTCACCTGGTTGAGCCTGTCGAGCTGCATCATCATCTCGCCCTGCTCCTGCTCGGTGAGCCCATCATCGTCGAGTCTCGACTGGATAGCGAGAATCATTCTCTCAACCACCTTCGAACGATAGAGCATAATAGCCTTTGGCACACCCACCGACAAAATCTCGCTCTCGCTCTCGATGTGCACATCTTTCTTGCGCCACATCTCGCTTGCCACATAGTTGTCGTCCGAGAAGAGAATGTCGACCGAAGTGTTGCATACCTCGGGATTGGGGTGGTTGACAAAGTGCTGCGCTCCAATCTCCACACCCACACCCGATGTCTCCCACAACGAACGGTAGGTGGCCAAAATCTCGGCGTGTATAGGGTTGGCAAACTCAATCTGGTCGGTATCGAGGTTATGGAAAATCTCCTCGGCGATGTTTATCTCCACGGTGTTGCGTCCCTCCTGCAACTCGAAACTCTTGTGTCCCGATTTGAGCAGATACTTCACAAGCTCATACTCCAAAGTATCCTGGCTGCTGCCGGCTGTAATCCCCTTTGACGACGAAGCCGCTATGTCGGTTGCTGGCCTCTCGGTGGTCGCACCCTGCTGCTGGCGGAACTGCGCCTGCTGACGACGGATAAACTCCTCGCCCTCTTTGTCGCCCGATGCGATAGCACGTTTGCGGGCCACCTCGGCGATAAGGACGTTCTCGTTCACATCCATTATGCGAGCGCACTCCTTGATGAATACCGAACGCTGGATAGTGTCGGGAATCTGCACAATCGAGCGCACCATGTCGTTAATCACCTCCGAGCGTTTAATGGGGTCCTGACCAGCTTCTGAGAGCATCAGCTTGGCCTTGAAGGTGAGGAAATCCTCCTCATTTTCGCGGATATATTGCTGCACCTGCTCGGCAGTGTGCGTGCGTGCAAATGAATCGGGGTCTTCGGGCTCGGGCAGCAAAACTACGCGCACATTCATACCCTCCTTCAGGATAAGGTCGATACCTCTGAGCGAAGCCTTTATGCCGGCTGAATCGCCGTCGTAGATGACTGTAATGTTGCGTGTGAAGCGGTGCAAGAGCTGAATCTGCTCCACCGTAAGCGATGTGCCCGACGATGCCACCACATTCTCCACTCCAGCCTGATGCATCGAGATTACGTCGGTGTAACCCTCCACCATAATCGCGAAATCGAGTTGCTGAATAGCCTTCTTGGCAAAATATAGGCCATAGAGCTCGCGCTTCTTGCTGTAAATCTCGCTCTCGGGCGAGTTTTGATACTTGGCTACGGTCTTGTCGGTACGCAGTGTACGACCACCGAACGCCACCACGCGGCCCGATATGTTGTGTACTGGGAAAATCACCCTGTCGCGGAAACGGTCACGCAGACGGCCGTCGCTCTCGCGCTTGATGGCGAGGCCTGTCGAGAGCATATACTCTGGCTTATATCCTGCGGCAAGAGCAGCTTCGACCATCGCATCGCCCGATGCCGAGCAGAAGCCCAGGCCAAATTTGCGGATTGTGGCGTCGGTGAAGCCTCGCTTCTGCGAGAAATATGAGTAGCCAATGCTCTTACCTTCGGGGTTGCCGGTGAGATATTTCGAGAAGTACTCCGAGGCCCAGCCGTTGAGCGCAAACATACTCTCGCGGTCGTTGTTGCGGCGCACATCCTCCTCGGTCTGCTCGCGCTCCTCGACCTGTATGCCGTAGCGCTTGGCCACGATTTTCAGAGCTTCGGGATAGCTGATATTCTCCTGCTCCATCACAAAAGTGATGGCGTTGCCACCCTTGCCGCAACCGAAACATTTGAACACACCCTTCGATGGTGACACCACGAATGAAGGGGTCTTCTCGTTGTGAAATGGGCAGCAGGCCTGATAGTTCGTACCCTTCTTTTTGAGCGTGACGTAGTCACTGACAATATCCACAATATTGGCAGCAGCATATATTCGGTCTATGGTCGAGCGATCTATCATCCTAAGCGCAAATTTTTGTGCCCGCACTTATTGCAGGGGGCTATATCGTGACAAAGTTAGTAAAAAGTTGTATTTTGTCAAAATTTCGTTCTGCTCGCCTCTAAATAGGGCTCTGCATAGTGCTGTTTTGCGATTTTGGCAGAATGTTGTATCTTTGCCATTATTAGGCGCATAATTACAATAATTAAACAATATGAAAAAATCTATTTTATCAATCGTTCTGCTGGCTGCTGTGCTTTTGGCCGCCTGCTCAACTCCCTCGAATGTGGTGAAGGGAACATTCGAGAATTCACCCTTCGAAAATTGGGTTGTAGAGCACTACTCAATCGCCGATGAGAAGCTCTCAAGCGACACCGTTACACTCAAGGCTGGCGCTATTAAGTTTGAGGTTGCTGACGACGTGCCAACCGTCGTTTACATCACCCCAATTACCGATTTGCAGGCCTCGCTGGGCATTGCTCTTGTTCACGAACCAGGCCAGGCAGTCTCGTTCACAGCGCAGATGGAGGATCGCCACATCACTAATCTTGCGGTCGTAGGTTCTGCTATCAACGAGGACTACAGCCGTGTACACAACGAGATTAACAAGGATTACATCGAGGCTACCAAGCTCAGCGACCAGATTATGGCCGAGCCTAAGAGCGAGAAGAACGAGGAGCTGACTCGCCAGATCTTCCAGATTTTGGATAAAATCGAGCGTAAGAAGGTGCAGTATATCAAGAATAATACCGATAAATTGGTGTCAGCCTTCTTGCTCCGTAGCCTGAACGAAGATGAGAATATCGTGGCTTGCGCCGATGCGTTGGCGGACAACGTGCGAGGCTCTATCTTCAGCCCCGTTTTCGAGCAGGTGGAGAAGTTGAAGGAGGAGATGGCATCGGCTATAAAGGTTGGTGATGCAGCACCCGACTTCAAACTGAAAACCTCTCAGGGTAAGGATCTTGCACTCTCTGAGCTCAAGGGCAAGTGGGTGATTATCGACTTCTGGGGTTCGTGGTGCGGCTGGTGTATCAAGGACTTCCCTGCGATGAAGAAATTCTATGCCGCAAATAAGAAGAAGATTGAGATTTTGGGCGTGAATCACAACGACACTTACGACCGCTGGCGTGCCGCAGTGAATGGCAACGGCCTCACCTGGATTAACGTCCACAACCCCGAGGCTAATACCGACGATAACGACCCTGTGGTGTTGTATGGCGTTACGGGCTTCCCAACAAAGGTTGTGGTTGACCCTAAGGGCAATATCTTTGATATTTCGGTAGGCTACAAAGAGAACTACTACGACGAGCTGCTGAAGAGAATCAAATAGCAAACGCCGCTTGCAACTCAAATAGTTTGGTTTCAAAAGTGTTTACCTCGCAGGGTAGACACTTTTTTATTTCTGCGCGGCCCCTCTCTTTGCGGCCTCTCTCTGCCGCCCTTCTTTGTCCCTTCTGCTGTTCACAACCAGTCGCTCAGAACGCATAAAACCAAGGGCTCCCGAGATCTCTCGAGAGCCCTTTTTCTGTGCCCAGAAAAAATCCCCGCAACCGTGGGCTGCGGGGAGGGAATTAATTGGGATTTGCAGATTAGACGCAAGTGATTAGTTTGCGTTTGACTTCGACACTACCCGCTCCGCAAAGCGCAGAGCCCAGGCTCCCAGGCGTGTCATATCGGTTTTCGGAAGCGCACGGCTCCCAAAACAAGCCTGCCCCTCAGAGCAGGCCTGTGAAAGAGTAATGTCTTATAACTTAGTTAATAGCTTGGTTTGGTGTTATTACTTGTCCATTTCATAGTACTACCCGTACCCTCAACCGCCTGTTTTGCAGTTATTGCCGAATTCGCAGTTGTGTAACGATTATCACTTGATTTTCTTCCAGTATATACAAGATATAATTTTTCGGTTTCACTCAAATTAGCTTGTTTCTCAATAGTTATCGCGCTACTATTTGAACCCGCAGAACCTCCTCGTGCTATGTTTGATTTAATTGCGCTATTACTACCCGTTCTAAACAATGATATATTATATGAATTACTTCCAACGGACTCCCATATAATATTACCTGCAGGAATATACAATGTATTCACGGTAGCCGAACCATCTCCTTCTCCTTCTGTCCAAGTAATTTCTTCAGTTTCGTTAGTTACACTAGGCAGAGCGGCAACATTCACGCTTCTTGTGTAGTTAGTACCACTCCAATTGCTAGTTGTCAAGTTCAATGTAATTACAAGCGAACCAGAGGTGTTGGTTGTACTTGTATATCCATTATCTGTAATATATTCAAATCCTGTCAGCGTAACATAGTTGCTTACAATTTGGTCTACCGATAAAGTAAGTGTACTTGCATCTGGAATAGTAATCGTCGCAGTTACATTATGACCCTCGCCATAGTAAGACTTAGCATTGCCATTCAAAGCTACAGTAATCTGGTTATCCTTTCGTGTTATGAAACGGATATCGTTCGTCTCTTTTGACATTGCAGCACCCACAGTAGTAGTTGCAGTAGATGTCGCACCATTATTGGTATATGACAATGTCATCGTAGCTGCACTATTCTCGCTAAGACCTGCCAAAGTCACTGTTGCAGCATTGTTGGTACCATCTGCTTTAAAGGTAATGGTCTCGCTTGCTGTTGTGCTGCCAACCTTAACCGATACAGCTCCTGTTGACACAGGCGTAGTAGCCTTCAAACTACCTTCAGGGATATACAACTTGTTTGGAGTGACAGAGACTGTCTTTGCGTTATAAGTGATGTTATCCCAACCATTGTCAATAGGCTGCTGCGAAGCACAGCTTACAGTCACCGAACGTGTGCCGGCCCACGCTTCTGTCGTCATTTTCAACTGAACCTGACCATTCTCATTAGTAGTATATGTACCAGTCGCACGTGTTTGCATACTGCTAAATCCTGTGGTCTCGACACTTACATTAACTCCAGCCGGAGCCTCTGGCAGAGTAATATCGAGAGTCACCTCTTGGCCTGCGCCATAAACTGCCGCATTGGCACCCAAAACAGCCTCGATATCGTAGGTGTAATTAGCTGATGGATTACGGAAGCGGTCGTTACCCAATGCAAAGTAGGGATTGTAGACATACACCTTGGTAGCATTGGCAGCCTTACTTGTCTTAAATTTAGCGGTGAATACCTTGTTGCCATTAGCATCGGTAGTACAAGTATCATACGCTGATTTAGTAAGAGTATATACAAAGCCAAATGTGTTGGCCTCAGCATCTGAGCCAGGGATGATAGACTCACCAGTGCGCACAGGCATAGTGTTGGCCGAAGCATTAGGGCTGAGGCTATTCTTCTCTGTCTCGAATACAAACTCCAATGGGAAGAGCGAAGCATCGACATTATTTGGAATTGCAACATCGACCCAAACATCCTCGTTAAGTGCAGCATCAACCTCTTCATCTTTTTCTACGCCATCATAGGCATTGACGGTCATCGCATAGGGCTGCATCAAAATGAACTTCACTGTACGTGCCAAGCCCGATGGGGTTGACAATACCACCTCCTGGGTCTCGAAACCTGCTGTAGGCAGAGCGTTGGGGGTGATGGTGATTGTGCTCCATCCATCAACTGTGGCAATACCCTCTGTAGTGGTTGGGGTATAGGTATTGATAACCTTGCCACCACTAAATCCGGTTAAAGTAACCTGGTTGTTGCCTGTTGTGTTAGGCGATGTAATGGCTGGGATATACTTATACTTCAAATCGTAAGGCTTACCATCAACCAACACCACTGTTGTGGCATTTACGAACAACTGTCCCACACCGTCGGAGATATTAAGCAACGACTGAGTACCTGCGTCGAACGACAAACCATTCTCGCCAGAGGTCTGGTTCTTTGCTGTCTCCTCATCTGTACCCTTCTTTGTTACCGCATTGATAACAAAATTGTACTGGAAGTTACGCAAGATATTGGCCTTGCCACCCACACCGTCGAGAATAAAATCGAGCTTGTAGTAGCACTCAGTTGTTTGTCCGTTCTCTGTGTAATTACCCTTAATGATGATATAAGGAGAATTCTTCGATGTCTCGCGTACATAAGTTGGGTCGGGAGTATAAGCTGCTGAAGATGTCAACTCTCCCTTCTCGAGGGGAGTGTAATTCGACAACTCGCTATAGTTCTTCGCAGCGAACAACTTTCCGCTTCCCTCGGCAGGAGCCTTAGAGAAATCTACAAACTGGCCCACTTTCTCATCGTAAGCAGCCACAGAGCCCTGAGAGCGTGTGTTAAACACCTTATAACCTGTCAATTCAAAGGCATCGGTTGCGTTGCTATCTGTAACAGTGATTTTGGCATAGTTACGCACCAATGGAATAACTCGAGTGTCCTTACCAAAGAAATCGGCAGGAGCTGTGAAATCATCGCTATCAACACCAATACCACCATACACCATACGCTGCCAGTAGGCATCGGTTGTGCCCGAAACAACGAGCGAACTGATAGCCGCATCCTCATGACCCTTGATAGCTGCGATCTGAGCTGGATCGGCATTGGCTACAAAGTGGATTCGGCGCTCACGGCTTGCAGAGTTCAACGAGACTTTGAAAGTCTTTGTCTCGCTATCGTATGGGACATCATCAGTGGCAACCGCTGTAGCCTGAACTGCATCTACAAAGTAACCCGCATTGTCGAACACGATCACGTCGAGACGGCTGATCTCCTCGTTGTCGTCGCCCATAGCTCGCGTCGCAGAGCCTGCCTCGGGCACCTTCACGCCAAAGGTGAGAGTAACCTTATCGCCATCTGCAATCTGCTGCTGCGACTGTGGCAACTCCTCCTTGACGCACGCTGCCAAGGCAAATATCGAAACTATTGCAAATAATATCTTTTTCATAATCATCAGTATTTACAATGTTATTGCTGTACGGGTGTAAAATAATCATCATATGTACCTGCAGCCTTCTTCTCGGCTACATCGCCCTCGGCTCCCCAGATAAACTTAGAATCATCCTTGGCCTTATCATTCCAGTACCAAGTGTCATATACGCAACGGATAGAACTTGACGTAGTAGAACTTGACTTGGTAAATGTTCCATTGGTCTCATTATATGTGTAAGGTCCATTAGAACTCATGTATACTACATTTGGTTTAAAAATCGTTTCCGTAATCTTTTTCTCAGCACACAAACGGCCAATTACATTCAACTCAGCAGGTGTGGGAATTCGCCATCTACCGGCAGGATAACCGGCCTCCTGGTATGTTGCACAACGGTAATAACCACTTGTCTCTGCATGTATATAGCCATCACCATTCTTATATGTACCGCACGCCGATGCAACTGTAAATTTTGGTGCTACAAGATTTTCTGCCGCAGCACCCTGAATTGTTCGTCTGTAGCCAGAGAGGTCGCTGTCGCCTGCCTCGTCCTCTTCAATATCTCCTGCGGCTATAGTACTATAACCATCTGTCCGGTAACTTGCGAATTGAGTTATAATATCATTATTCGCAGGAACTCGAGGGTCTGTAATCAGATAGTTCGCTGTTGAATTATCAAATGAGCTAACAGATATTGTAAAAATTGTCGCAAAACCAGTTGAACTTGTACCTACTGACTCCCATTCAAGGATGTTACCGCTTGAAGATCCTGCAGTTGAGTAACTTCTGTTAGTATTAACCATTACATAGTTATTTTCACTCAAATTTCCACTGTCAGAGAGCAAATACAACGCAGGACGCTGCTCGATAATTACCTCCTGGAAGTAGGTATTCTCATAACCTGGCTGATAAATCTTCACTTTTACGGTATTCACCTGATAGTCATAACGCTTCTCTGGGTCGCCGGTTGATTCAACGCGTGTATTATCCAACGAATGATGGAATTTAATACTACCAGTAGTTGTACCGTCCAAAGTAACCTCATTGTCATTTTCAACAGCTGTCCACTGATTTTTACTAGACGTATAATAGTTTCCAAATGTGCTTTCTACAACTTCAATCTCCACTGGATGGCTTGATTTGAAACCAACTGCGATATCCTCCAAGTTGTTGGCGATTACATAATTCTCATCCACCACCAGATAGCGGGCCTCCTTGATATCGGTAGAAATCGAGCCAGTACTCCAATCAATAACAGTGTAGCTGGGGGTAATCTCAGTGGCAGTCTGGGGCTCGAAGCTACCCATAGTACCTACGTTGATTTTCACCTTATAGTAGTGGTTGCGCTTGATCTGCTTAGCATCGAGGCTACCCACAGGAATCTGATAATAGGTGTTCTGTCGAGTTGTAGAACCATTTTCTGTTTTAACCCAAGGCACCACCAAGAGCAAGTAAGGCTCATTAGCGCCACCTGCACCCCAGTCAGAAGCATAGCTATAGAATGGATGAGCCTGGTTGTAGGCTACGGTTTCACCTGGAACAAAACCATAGTCCTGCTGAGTGTTATCGTTTGCAAACTTCGCCTTGTCATAAGCGCCGTCAATATATGAGCCACCCACAGCGTAATTGAGGCTAACAAGAATTGTTGAACCATCATTATCAGTGCCAAGAACAGGAGTCCACGTCTCATCACCCACAGTTACAGATGACACAACATCGGTAATCGAAAGCTCGATCTTAGCAGCCGCGCGAGTGAGGAATACTTCACCACTTACACTATTACCCAATTTGTCAACAGTGGCATCACCAGCCATTACAAATGAAGTCTGAGCACTTGATGGATCTGCGGCATTAGCCTTTGAGGTTTTCCATGAGTCAACGCTAACAGTATAAGCCTTAAGGTCAGCTAGAGTAGGAAGATCTGTCTCCGGAGATTGGAATCCCTCAGGAGCATTAGCAACAACATATACATATCCAGTAGTTCCAGAGCCAAATACAGCCTGCATCACATCTGCAGGAATAGCAAGGTTGCTGATTGTCGCAGTCTCTTTCTCAATTTGAATCTGAGTATCCGTACCTTCCTCTGGCTCAACCTCTTTAACAAAAGAGATGCGCTTGTGCAACTTGGCAGTGCCCTCCTTACTACTTGGATAGAAGTAGAGATCTGCAGACAATATAGCGTCCTCGTTATTCGCGTCGTCGTTTGCTCCAATACCAACACCATTTCCAGGAGTTTCCGAACGTGTCATCGTACTGCTCACCAGGCGCAATGCCATATGTCCTTCGGCATTAGGATTTACCACGTCTTCACTCTTCGTACATGCCACGATGCACGAAATCAGGAGAAAGCTCAAAATATATGTAAAATATCTCTTCATATCGCAATGCGCATATTAGTTATTAGAGAATGAACCAGTTTGTAATATCTTATATCTAAAGTTTTCGGTCAACACATCGGTAGAAAGCGTACGACCGTCAGGAGTAACCACTACAATCGATAGGAAAGCCTCGGCGTTACTTGAAACATTAGCCTGCTTAGCGCGAATCTTGATGGTAGATTTAACAGGCTCTCCGTTCGCATATTTTGCACCAACCTGACCCTTTATAGTAGAAACACCCTTACCTGCGTCAACAAACTCAAAGGCATTGATAGCGCCCTCTACAAAAGCTGCGTGCCACTCGGCATCTTCGGGAGTACTTATGTAGAACTCACATTCTGCATAAGGTGTGTTGTTGTCAGAATCTGCCGCCGCGAGAGTCACGGTTTTAACATTGCCAATAGGTTCAGATTCATTAGCACACTTAGTCCATTTCAATTTATTTCCGCCCTCAACAGTTACCTGCTCGGTGTAATTATAGGTCACTTCTTCCTCTTTCCACTCGTTGACTACGAGGTCAAGCGAGAGCTTACCGCCAGCCTCGACCAAAGCACGCACCTGGTAATCGTGGTTGCGAACAACTTTGCCGAGAGGAGTATAAACCTCCTGCTCCTGGCCGTCAACCGAATACTTAACATAAAGGTTATAGCCATTACCTTGAGCAGCATCATAACAACCTGTCTCACCGTAAGGAGCATCATTATTGTTTTCAAACAAGAATGTTGAACCTATCCAAGCATATGTAGCATCATCGCCATGATCATCGGCAGAAACTTCCGTTGTAACATTATTTACTGGAGAAAAACCGCTATCGCTATTCTTAAGCTGATATGTTATAGCTGGAGGTGTAGTTGTTTCGGATTCTGTCTCACCCTCACCCTCTGCCACGGTCTCACCTTCAGCAGGAGTATTAGTTGTAGGTACTGCTGTTGGCGATGCCCACCACCAAGTAGAGGCTTCCGCATCAGGCTTACCGCGCTGAATCTTCTCAGAATTATCTCCGTCAGCAGTCTCTGGATTTGCTGTTAGCAATGCACCTGTAGAGTAACCGCTGTTTGCTACAACCTTAACATCCAAGATATTAAGATCGAAATCATTAGTGGCTTTGGCAACCAAGAACTGAGCCTTGCTCACTGTGCGATAAACTGGGAGGTTGAGCTGATAACAATTATCGGTGTGTGTGTTATTACTTTTAACGGTAAATGTTGTCCAGTTAGATATTGGCATCACCTCAGGAGTCAAACCTACGTCGTTGGGATAAGTACTCCAAAATGCGCCAGTACTATCAAATGTAGCAGCTTTGATTGCACCCCAAGTACTACCTGAGGTCAGATTGAAGTTACCATAGGCCTGAGTATTGATAACTGCTACCAAGAGATAATCTTGCGAGCCATTACAAATAGGCAGAGGCACATGTACCGAGATGCTACCATAGGTATCAAGGTCATACACATAGCGAGCACCTATAGCTGTAGCACTATCTTCGATTGTAGGAGCACCAGTCTCATCATTGAGCGTACACTGAAACGCCCAAATCATAGCATCAGTAATCGCGTCACCTTGCACAACACTTCCATTCTCTTCTATTGGGGTGAGGTTTACATTGAGCTCAGCTATCTCGCGTACGTAGTTCTCCTCCTTTACGCAAGATGTAAAGAACGCGGCGAGACAGAGGCCCAAAACGATTATGTTAGATATTTTCTTCATCGTCGTATTCTTTAATTATTCAACTTCTCCGTAAATAGGATCGCGATCCTCAATCAACCAGTCTGGAACTGTAACAGTAACACCCATACCAAACTCAACAATGATAGGAATCAGTACCTCCTGCTTAGTCACATCAATCTGAGGGAACTGGGTCAGGAAGTCGGCCAAAGCAAGAGTGTGTACCACCTCGCCAGTCGCCTTGTCCACAAGCTCAAACTCTACGTCAGAGTCCTTCGCGTGGCGCATAATGTTGAAGTAAGCATTATGCTCGCCCTTCTCTGGTGTGAGCGACAAAACGGGGTTGTAAGTCATCTTCTGACCATTGGCCTTGTTAGTAAAGTCGGTCTGAGGCAACAAGTTCTTAACTCTTAAATCCAATGCTGCGCCGGCACGAGTCGCCGACTCTTCTGTTGATGGGGCTGATGGATTCAGATAATTCTTCACAGTGTACGATACTTTGAGGTGAGATGAGCGGAAAGGCACATCGTCCTCGTACCAGTAAGTAGAAGGGATAGTAAAAGTCTTCTGTCCCAGATAGAGCGAGTCGTTACCCTCTACCACGCCGCCATCGTCGGCCTTAGGGTGGTGGAACTGAATCTGCGACATATTCGAAGACGAGAGGTTAGTCACTTCGGTCTTGTTGAAGCTGTTACCTACGCCCACGACGCGATAGTCACCAGGCTCGAGGTTAAGCTTCGTACCTTGAAATGCTTTCAGTTCGTTCTGCTCGATGAGTTTGGTCTGCACCAAACGATCTTCTGAGTTGAAAACATACAAGCTCACGCGAGTAATATGCTCGGGGAAAACGTCCCAAGTACCATCGCCCAAATAGCTGAAAGTGAGAGTACAGCGCTCACAGTCGGCATAATCTTCCTTGATGCAGCTCGCGAGCAGAACGACCGAGGCGAGCAAGTACATATATAGGATTTTCTTCATAATCATTTTGTTTTTTAGGGCGCACGTGCGCCTGTGGTTTATTGTTATGTGGCAACTAAGTTGCCGATGTTTTATGCTTTATACAAGTATGTTTTGTTTGAAAAAAGCGCCTCCCCTCCCCCGAGGGGAGGCACCGAAAAAATCAATCCTTATAAATTTTAAGCCCTCCGAAAAGAACTTGAAATTTCAAAAATTACATTGAGTAAACTGGGTAACGCTTCTCAACAACCCACTTAGCAACTTCAACTTTAACAACGACGCAGATACCATCCTCAGTCTTGATGTTAGACTGGTTGAAAGTAAGGTCGAGTGTGTAAATATTACCAGCCTTTAATGCGTTGTCAACCTTTGTCTTCGCTTCATCAGTAGCAAGGTCTGTTACAGTCAAAGGAAGGTTGCGGCTTGCAATAGCGTAATTGTAAGCGTAGGCATCCATATCCAACACCATATCGCCAAATGTACAAGGAGCTACATTCCAAGACCAAGCACCATGAGCTGGAGTGTATGAATTAGAACGAGCTGTTCCCTCTGGGCAAGTATTTGCATCATAGCCAGTCTTATCCTCTTCATTCTCACCATAGAGACGCTGCTCGCCGAAACCAGGAGCTGTGTGTGGGCCATTCTCTGCGCCTGTCCAAGTAAGGCTCTTAAGAAGCAACTCATCGATATCATAAGTATCAGGATTACCATCGGCGTTCAATGCACCAAGGTCTGTACACTCGATGTTGTGAACCTCCAAACGAGCTACCTTAGGAGCAACTGTTACATCAGCCTGCCATACGTGGAAGAAAGTAGCACCTACACGGTGAGTAGCACCTGTGTCATGGAAAGTACCCTCATCGTCGCCATAAAGAATAATCTCATCAACTGGACGGTTCAAGTTCTCAGACTCGCTCTTAGCCAAAGCCAAAAGAGCAGAGAGGTTCTTGCCTACGAAATTGGTAGGAGCATCCTCATCCTCAGCAGCAGCCTTTGGCAAATCACGTGTTTCATAACGAACAACAGCAATCTTCTTCACCGCAGCAGGAACATTGTGCCACATATACTTGTCAGTAGACTCATCTTTAACGTAAGTAGGGTCTTCTTCAGGAGTACCAACACCAGTGTGACCGTCATTTGTAGTTGTACCACCTTCTTGATTTGTCAAATAATCCTCGAAAAGGATAGTACCATCAGCCTTAGCGAAAAGCACCTTAAGATCAGTGTTAGCTGCAACAGCTGCACCATGAGTACCAGTAGCAGTGTCACCACCCTCTGCACGAGTACCCTCAGTCTCGTTAAGGATAGAAATCTGGATTGTCTTGTTCATTGAGTCAGCGTAAGAAACTTCCTCTTCCTTACTACAGCTAACGAGAGCTGCAATTGCAAGCATTGAAACGAATAACTTTTTCATAATAATAGAAGTTTAAGATGTTAAAAAAATTTGTTTGTTTGTTAATTATACTTGTATAAATTATTTGTTTGCATTATTCCAGGCTCTTAGCCAACTCTGCGAGGTTGTGCTTAGCCTCTGCAGAGCCCTTGTCGGCAGCCTTCTGCCAGCATTCGCGAGCCTTATCGTTGTTACCCATCTTAGCATATGCGTAACCGGTTGTGAGCAGAACGTTCTTGTCGTTTTGGTCGGCCTTGCTGAGGATTGCCAACGCTGCGTTAGAGTCGCCCTTTCCGATCATCACAGCTGCGGCATTTACGGCAGCTGCTGTTTGAGTAGGATAAGTTTTAGCCGCAACCTCCATCACGTGGTTATACTCCGCCGACCCCTTCTGGTAGCTACCAGCGACCTTGTACATTTCGCTGAGCGATAGTTTACGAGGGTCTGTATCGATAAGAGCGCGAGCCTCTTCGATGTTGAAGTTACGCACGTTGTAAACGATACGGTAGTCGTTACGACGGAGCTTAGGATACATCTCGTTCATCAGACGCTGATAGATAGTAGGAGGCACGAGCTCAGAGAGTATCTTGTCCTTCTGGTCGAGCGAGAGGTCTGTTCGGTCGATGATGTCAAGAACCTTCTTCTGGTCGAGCAGACGAGGAGTTGCAACCACCGCCTCGCGCAAGCCTTTCCAGTCCTCACCACGTCCTATAGCCTCGATGCGAGAGCGCTCGATACCTGTTTTAGCCGATACGTAGTCAGAGAGCGAGTTAGCACGGTTCTGCGAGAGTCGCTGGTTGTGCGCCTGTGTAGCCTCGGGAGAAGCCCAACCCTCGATAGTAATAGAGGTGATGGTTAGATCCTCATCCTGCTTTACCTTGTCGATAGAGTTAAGGATAGAAGCGAGCTCGGTAGCGTTGCTCTTATACTGCTCGAGAATCTCGTATTTATCGACTTTGAAGTTGATGTAAGCCGAGTGTGACTCGTCACGTACCTTGATTGGCTCAGGAGCAGGCTCAACAAAAGCCAAGACGTACTGAGGCTTGTAAGGGTCGTGCAAGATTCGCTGCAGAGGGCTCTGTCCCAAAGCGAGGGGAGTCATAGAGCAACCGCAGCTACCCTCTTTGATAGAAACGTTGGCGCTCTTCATCCAAGGCTCGAAAGCGAGCTCTGTAGCGTAAGCGACGGCTTGCTTTTGGCCAGCGATGCGCTCTGCGCGCTTAGCTACGCGCTCAGCGTAGATAGGGTTAGCAGTTACGGTCTGCTCGCCGTTGCGACGCCAGTACATCCAAGCGCGGCGACCCATAATCTCGATAGAAGGCATTTCGACCGCCTTATCACCCTTAGCGATAACAGGGGTAAGGATAAGCGTTTCATCGGCACCTACTTCGAGGTTAGAGATATCGACGTTCATAGCGACATTAACCTTAGCGTTGTCGCGGTCTCGAGTCACGCTGAGGTTCTTAACCTCGGCCTGACCCTGCATAATCTGCTGCGCAGCGGCAGAGAAGCCCATCAAAGCAGCGATAGCTAGAGATATAGTATAAAGGATAGTTCTTTTCATAATGCTCACAAGATTTAGAAGAGATATACAAGGTTGATAGCCGCTTTAGTAGGGCCGATGTAGTGATGATCGCCATTACCAATCTTCTCGCCACATTTAGGGCAGAAGTACTTGTCGAAATTAGTGTAAGCATAACCCACACCAATCTCGGCCTCTAAGTTCCAATGCTTACCGAGCATCCAGGCATAACCGTAGCCAATACCTGCACCGGCAAACCAACCCTCGTAACGATGATCTTTGAGCTGTGAGAAAGGAGTTCCCAAGAAATCGGGGATAAAGCCTACGTTACCTACATTATACTGACCACCCCACAAGTGTCCAGCAAAGAAATGGCCACCAAACTTGCGGCAAGTCCAGTAACGTACCTCAGGCTGTACAAACCAATGCTTCCACTTCTTGTTGTTTGAGAACTGGAATGGATTCCAGTTACCAGACATATCGAATGTCCACTTCTCGGCAAGAGCAGTCTCAAAGCCGAGATTGATAGATGTGGTGGCATCGTAAAGCAAATTGGACTTCACTGCCCAATTTTGAGCGTCCGCATTCTGAACAGAGCCCAAGGCCAACAAGCCTAAAAGAATAAAAAAGAATTTTTTCATCGCTTAAAATGGTTTCCCTCATTTAGGATTCGCCTAAACACCATTATATATTATAAGCGACGAGCCGACGAACCATGGAGCTTGTAAATTAATTCGTAAAATTAATTACAAACGCCATAATTTTTGACTTATGGAGCCGATCAACAATTGCGAAGTAGCCACTTTTCCCTCTGATAAATCACAAGGTCCCAAAAAACCACTTTCGACTATAGCTAATAGCCCTGTCGTTAATAAAAAATGATTGTTTTAAACAAATCCCTAATTCAATCGTACACAAAGGTAACACTTTTTTTCAACAAAACAAGTGTTCGCACAATTTTTTTCGCATTTTTTTCTTTTGCAATTACCCCCCCCTATATTATTGATTATCTGAGAGTTAAGCTCGCACAAGGGTGTCACCATTGCATAGAATATGCATAGTTTCCCATTCCAATAATCTACTATTTTTCCAATTAAATATGCACATTATGCATATTAGCAAAATTGACCCATAAAAGGGTATGCAAATTACAAACTCGTTAATTTTCAAACGTTTTAGTTACAAATTATAAGCAAGCAATTGAAAACATTTTTAGTAGAATTTGAAATTAATTGGTAATTATGCATTCAAAATTACCGTCAACCCTATTTTTTATGCGAAAAATAATATAATTAATTCGAGAATAAATATGTTGCATATATGCTTTGCATATGCAATTTTTGCGAGATTTTTTTGCTGTTAACTGAAAAATAAATGCATTTCGTGATAAAATTTAGGGATAAGAGGTGTAATAGAGCCCCGAAGAATCAAAACGAGAGAAATTAATTAGAAATAATAAATTAAAAAAGTCGAGAAACAGGGTGAAACCCTAATTCTCGACTAAAATATGGAATAATAATCTGTAACCTATCGCTCCATCGACATTGCAATTCCCAATTCTAAACCACGAAGCTCAGCGAGGCCTCGCATGCGACCATAGCAAGAGTAACCAGGATTGGATTTGCGACCCAAATCGTCACACATCTGGTGGCCGTGGTCGGGACGCATAGGCAGGCGCACCTGGCGGCGCTGCTGCAATTCGAGCAGTGCCTTCATCACCTCATACATCGGAACATCGCCCTCGAGATGGTTATCCTCTTGGAAATTACCCTCAGCATCACGACGTGTAGAGCGCAGATGCACAAAACCTACCCTATCACCAAACTCACGCATCATAGATGGCAAATCATTATCGGCCCTAACGCCAAAAGAGCCCGTACACAAGCAGAGTCCATTCGACGGATTTGGCACAGCCTCAATCAGGAGGCGGAAATCATCAGCCGTTGACATAATGCGGGGCAGACCAAGAATGGGATATGGCGGATCGTCGGGATGAATAACCATTTCGGAGCCACACTCATCAGCCACAGGGCAGACCTCGTTCAAGAAATAGATAAGATTTGTACGCAACTGCTCCTCGCCGATATCCTTATAGCGGTCGAGAGCCTCGCGGAACTGCTCAACGGTGAAGCTCTCCTCGGAGCCAGGCAGACCAGCAATCATATTACGGGTAAGGCGCAGGCGCTCCTCATCGCTCATCTGCTCAAAGCGAACCTTAGCACGCTGCTTCTCCTCGTCGCTATACTCCGCCTCGGCACCCTCGCGCTGCAAGATAAAGAGGTCGAAGGCCACAAAAGCTGCACGCTCAAAACGAAGAGCCAGCGAGCCATCCTCCACCTCATAGGCCAAATCGGTGCGAGTCCAATCCAGAACAGGCATAAAATTATAGGTGATGCAATGGATGCCACACGCTGCAAGATTACGAATCGACTCTTTATAATTGTCGATATATCGCTGAAAATCGCCAGTCTGAGTCTTAATGTGTTCGTGAACAGGCACACTCTCCACCACACTCCACACCAGACCAGCATCTGCAATCATCTGCTGACGAGCCTTAATCTCCTCTACACTCCACACCTCGCCATTGGGGATGTGGTGCAGGGCGTGAACAATATCGGTCGCTCCCGCCTGACGAATATTTGCAAGCGTCACTGGGTCGTTAGGCCCATACCAACGCCAAGATTGTCTACAAAGATACATATACCTATATATAATATATAACCTTATTTACCAATAATTAGTTCTTTTTGCTAGATCGAGAAGGCATCGAAACCACCATCAACAACGGTCAGTGTGCCCGTCACGAACTTCGAAGCGTCCGAAGCCAGCCACTGCAGCGTGCCGAGCAACTCCTCTGGCTCGCCAAAGCGCTTGTATGGAGTGTGGGCGATGATTGTCTCTGCGCGAGGCGTGAGAGAGCCATCGGGATTGGTGAGCAGCGTGCGATTCTGATTTGTAAGCAGGAAGCCCGGAGCAACTGCATTCACACGCAGACCCTCACCAAACTTGATTGCAAGCTCGCCACACATATATTTTGTCCAGTTAATCACAGCAGCCTTCGCAACGCCATATCCCGCCACGCGAGTGAGTGGACGCAGGGCAGCCTCCGAGGCAATATTGATAATCGAACCCGACTTCTGCTCGGCCATAGCCTTCACAAATACCATAGTTGGGAGAATAGTACCAAAGAGGTTAAGGTCAACGACTTGTCGCACAGCATCGACATCCAAATCGAAGATTGTCTTATCGGGTGGAACGGTCGCAGCTGCCTGGTTACCGCCAGCGCCGTTGATAAGCACATCGATACGACCATATGCAGCCATAATATCCTGATAACACTGCTCGAGCATAGCCTTATTGAGCACATCACACTCAAGGAACATAGCCTCGCCGCCTTGCTCACGAGCAGCCTTCTCCAGACGCTCGCCCGCCTCACGATTGCGGCCAATAATAACAACCTTAGCACCCTGCTCAGCAAAATGCTCAACCATCGACGAGCCTAAAATACCCGTTGCTCCAGTGATTACTATCACACGGCCTTCGACACTAAAGAGATTCTTCATCGTTATATAGTTTTAAGTTTCATAGACTTGCATACACGCTCCACCAAAGGTGGATTCTTAGACAAATATACTCATTTCACAACAATTTTGCAAGCCAGCCCCGGCGATTTACACCCCAAACAGAGAGTTCGCAACAGAGGCTATCAAACTGAAAAAGAATCGACTCGGAGCTATCGGAAGTGAAAGAATTTGCCATGAAAAAATATTTAACTGATATAATTTTGTCAATTAGGAATTAAATTGTAACTTTATACCGAATTTTGACGCATTATAAACCTGCGAAACTAACAAACCGTTAATAAATATTTAAGATTATGGCAATCAACAGAAAAGATTTTCTCAAATCTCTGGGAGGACTTGCTGCGCTGACAATCATTCCGCGTAATGTCCTCGGTGGCCCAGGTCACGTTGCTCCCAACGATCAGCTGACTAAGGGTATTATTGGTATGGGTGGTATCGGTTATTCTGCCAACCACTTTTCAAGCAACGAGCAGTGCCGTTTGGTAGCAGTCAGCGATTGCGACGACAACCACTTGGAGCGTGCCGTTCGTTTGACAAAGGAGCGTTTGGGCGAGGATGTTAAGGGTTACCACTTGTATCGTGACCTTATCAACGACCCTAACGTTGACGTTGTTCACATCGCTACTCCTCCACACTGGCACGGTATCATGTCAGTAGAGGCTGCTAAGGCAGGTAAGGATATCTGGTGTGAGAAGCCTATGACCCGTACTATCGGCGAGGGTAAGCGCGTAATGGAGGCAGTTCGTCAGAACAACCGTATCTTCCGTTTGAACACTTGGTTCCGTTTCAAGGACACATTCTACGGCCTCGGTACAAAGGTTGAGCCTTTGAAGAAGTTGGTAGATAGCGGTCTTTTGGGTTGGCCTTTGAAGGTTACTATCTCTGGTAACAACGGCTTCCCTTGGAAGTTCTTCTGGGTAGGTAAGGAGAACCTCGTTGAGCAGCCTATCCCAAAGCACTTTGACTATGATTTGTGGTTGGGTCCTGCACCTTACAAGCCTTACAACGAGCACCGTACTCACCAGACTTTCCGTGGTTACTGGGATTACGATGGTGGTGGTCTTGGCGATATGGGTCAGCACTACATCGACCCTGTACAGTACATCTTGGGCAAGGATAACACTTCACCTGTAAAGGTAGAGGTTGATGCTCCTCAGCAGCACCCAGATGCAATCGGTATCTGGCGTAAGATTGTCTACACTTACGAGGACGGTTGCCAGATCATTCTCGAGGGTGAGGGTTATGAGACTCCAAATGGTCCATTCATCGAGGGTCCAAAGGGTTGCGTATACAGAGGATTCCAGTGCACAATTCCTAACATTATGGATAAGTTGGCTGAGATGCCAGATCCAGAGCCACAGAACACAGACTTCATCAAGTGTGTTCACACTCGCGAGAAGTTCGCATTGAACGAGATCAACGGTTTCCGCTCTGCAACTATCGTAAATATGGGTATCTGCGCATTGCGTTTGAACCGTACATTGAACTTCGACCCTGTTAAGTTGCAGTTCATCGGCGACGACGCTGCTAATGCACTCATCGACCAGCCAATGCGTGGTCCTTGGAAAATGTAATTAACCACAAAACTTAGAGACAATAATGAAAAGAATATTTATATTACTGACCCTGTTGGCGGTGATGCCTTTTGCAAGCATCAATGCACAGGACGCTCGTAATCGCGTTGCTTCGACTATCGTGGCTGACGCTTTGGCTCAGTTGCCCGCCGATAACGCTACTCAGTACAACCAGGTGATGGCTGAGTTGGCATCGACAGGTGCTGAGGGTATTGAGATGGTTGCGACTATGTTGCAGCCAGCAAAGGAGGGTGTTCGTAACTCAGCTATCGAGTACGCACTCTATGGTACAGCAGCTTACGTAACTAAGGATCAGGCTATGCGTGCAGAGGTACGTAAGGGCTTGAAGAACGCTTTCGCTAAGGTTGGTGACAAGGTTAACAAGGCATTCATTATGACTGTTTTGGAGACTTGCGCTACAATCGAGGACGCAGAGTGGTTCGCTGCTCAGCTCGGTGACGAGTACTTGGGCAACTTCGCAGCTCGTACATTGGCTACTATGCCTGGTACAGAGAAGCTCGTTTTGGATCTTATGAAGGCTGACAAGGCTCCACGTTTCCTCTTGGCTAACATCGCTTCTTACAAGCAGATTCCTGAGGCTGAGAACATTCTTATCCACTGGTTGGCTGAGGGTGGCGACGACGCTTTGAAGTGCCAGATCCTCAACGCTATTGCTTCTTGCGGTACATCACAGTCAGTGAAGCTTTTGGAGAAGGCTTCAGCTGCTGCTGACAACGCATATGAGGTTACTGACGCTTACGGCGCTTACATGAAGCTCTTGACTAAGCTCGTAAAGAGCGAGCCTAAGGTTGCTGAGAAGGCTGCTAAGAAGTTGATGAAGGATGACCGCACAAACGTATTCTTGGCTGGTTTGGATCTTATGATCCTCCTCAACAAGGCTGAGGCTACTCCATTGGTAATTAAGGCTTTGGCTGGTCCAGACAGCGAGTACCGTTATGGTGCATTGCGCGCTGCTGAGGCTTTTGCTAACGACGCTACTTATGCTACTGTAGCTGCTGCTTATGCAAAGGCTAGCCAGGGTGCTAAGGTTGATATCTTGAACTGGTTTGGTGCTAACCACGTTGCATCACAGGTTGACTTGGTTGCTGCTGCTACAAAGAACGCTAACGATGACGTTGCTTGCGCTGCTATCGCTGCTGCTAGCCGCATCGGTGGTGATAAGGCTTTGGAGGCTTTGATCGCTAAGATGGATACTGAGAATAGCGAGGCTGTAAACAAGGCTTTGGTTGCTGGTTTGCTCTCATTCAACGGTAAGATCAACGATAAGTTCATTGCTGCTCTTGGTGACAAGAACAAGTCTATCGCTACTGCTGTTATGGCTCAGCGTCGTTTGCCTGCTGCTTCTGCAAAGGTTATCGAGTGGGCTAAGGGTGGTGACAAGGCTGCTGTTGCTGCTTTGAACAACATCGCTTCTGAGAAGGATTTCAACACATTGTGCGATATGTTGGAGGCTGGTCAGAATGTAACTCCAGGTATCATCAAGGCTATCAGCGAGAAGTCTGCAGCTGATCAGGTTAAGATGGTTCAGGATCGCATCGCTAAGTCTTCTAAGAAGCACCTCTACTACCCAGTATTGGCTGCTACAGGCGCTAACGAGGCAGTTGCTCCTATCATGGAGGGTTACAAGGCTGGTAACGTTGAGAACATGGCGTTCAAGAGTATGATGTCTATGAACAACGACGCTTTGATTCGTCCTTTGTTCGAGGTTGCTAAGACTGACGCTGAGCGTAAGGATCAGGCTTTGTCTCGCTACATCAAGCTTACATCAGATTCTAAGAAGCTCACTGCTGAGCAGAAGTATATGAACATGCGTAACGCATTGGAGACTAAGCCATCTGTAAAGGTTCAGAACTCTGCATTGACAGCTTTGGCTGCTACTCAGACATACCCAGCTATGATGTTGGCTTCTACTTATATGGACAACGCTGAGACTGCACAGGCTGCTGCTAACACAGTTCTTCAGATTGCTACTAAGCACCCTGAGTTCTACTCAGCTGAGGTGAAGGCTCTCTTGGAGAAGGTTGGTGCAACTTTGAACGATGGTGACGCAGTTTACAAGCGTAAGGATATCGAGAAGTTCATCTCTGAGAACAAGGCACGCGAGTCACACTCTATCATCATGGAGCTTTCAGCAGAGGAGAAGGCAGAGGGCTTTGAGATGTTGTTCGACGGTCAGAATATGGACAAGTGGGAGGGTAACCTCGCAGCTTATGAGCCTATCGACGGTGCAATGAACGTAAACGCTGCTTATGGTAGCGCAGGTAACCTCTACACAAAGAAGGAGTACAAGGATTTCGTATTCCGCTTTGAGTTCTGCTTCGTACGCCCAGGTATCAACAATGGTGTTGGTATCCGTGCTATCCCTGGCACAGATGCTGCATACCAGGGTATGGAGATTCAGATTTTGGACCACGACGATCCTATCTACAAGAACCTCAAGCCTCACCAGGTTCACGGTTCTGTATATGGTATCATTCCTGCTAAGCGTATCGTATCACCTGAGTTGAACACTTGGAACACAGAGGAGATTCGCATCAAGGGCGATAACATCAAGGTTACAGTAAACGGCGAGGTTATCGTTGATGGTAACATCCGCAAGGCTTGTAAGGGCCACAACGTATCACCAGACGGAAAAGCTTACAACCCATACACTGTTGACCACTTGAACCACCCAGGTCTCTTCAACGAGAAGGGTCGTATCGGTTTCTTGGGTCACGGTAATGGCTTGAAGATCCGTAACGTACGCGTTAAGGAGTTGTAATAATCGGTTTACCCGATTCGAGGACTGCTCGGCCGCAAGGCTGGGCAGTTTTTTTTGTGCTAAAATTTAGCTATTGACTGCTGCTATCATTTCACCCGCAAATTTTGGCGATTCACCCTATAAAAAGAGATAAAAGAGGCTAAAAAAAGGACTTTTTATTACCTTTGTATATATGTTTACTTACAAAAAAGCTATGTAAAATGAAGAAAAAATGGATTATTACGGCTGCCGTTATTGCAGGCTTCTGTTTGATTGCGGGTGGCTACAAATATTATAGCCAGAGCAAGTCATCTGAGGCTGAAGCACCTGCTGGTCCAAAGGCTAAAAAGGGCAACATTCTAAATGTAAACGGATTGGTTGTCAAGACACAGAAACTCACCGACGAGCTCTCGATGGTAGGTAACCTGATGCCCGACGAGGAGGTGGATTTGACATTCGAAACTTCGGGTAAGATCATCGAGATCAACTTCGAGGAGGGTGCAAGGGTGCGCAAGGGCGATTTGTTGGCTAAGGTTAACGACAAGCCTCTTTTAGCACAGCTCTCACGCTACGAGGCGCAGCTGAAGCTGGCTAATGACCGCGTATTCCGCCAGAGTACACTTTTGGAGAAAGATGCCGTGAGCCAGGAGGCATTCGAGAAGGCACGCACAGAACTTGCCATACTCAACGCCGACATCGACATCGTGAAGCAAAACATAGCCTTGACCGAGCTCCGCGCTCCATTTGATGGCGTGATTGGACTTCGTAACGTCAGTGAGGGTGCATTTGCCAACACAACACTTGTGGTTGCTAAATTGACAAAGATCTCGCCACTGAAGATTGATATGCATATCCCAGAGCGCTATGCCGACCAAATTATGAAGGGTACAAAGCTCAGCTTCACTGTGGAGGGTATCAACGAGACATTCGACGCCACAGTATATGCCAAGGAGTCGGAGGTAGATGCTGAGACACGAATGATGACCGTACGTGCCACCTACCCAAACACCAACGGACGATTGACACCCGGACGCTTTGCATCGGCAAAGATTCAGATGCAGGATATTCCCGATGCTATTGCTATTCCAACCGAGGCTATTGTACCTGAGATGGGTGTGGACAAGGTTTACAAGTATGTGAACGGCAAGGCTAAGGCTGTAGCCGTAAAGACAGGCCTTAGAACCGATGCTCAGATTCAGATTATAGAGGGTCTGCTGGTGGGCGATACCATTATCACGTCGGGTACACTTCAGCTGCGTGAGGACTTGCCAGTAGTACTTGATGTTGTTGAATAATTTGCACCCCAAAGAGTATGAATATATCCGAACTTAGTATTCGACGCCCCGTACTCGCGACGGTGATGACGCTGATTATCATCATCTTCGGAGTCATCGGTTACAGCTACTTGGGTGTGCGAGAGTACCCCAGCGTCGATAACCCAATCATCTCGGTAAACTGCTCATACCCAGGAGCAAACGCCGATGTTATCGAGAATCAGATTACCGAGCCGTTGGAGCAGAATATCAACGGTATCCCCGGTATCCGCTCGTTGTCGAGTGTCAGCTCGCAGGGTTCGAGCCGAATTACTGTGGAGTTTGAGTTGTCGGTCGACTTGGAGACCGCAGCCAACGACGTGCGTGACAAGGTGTCGCGTGCGCAGCGTTTCCTGCCTCGCGACTGTGACCCTCCAACAGTATCAAAGGCCGATGCCGATGCTATGCCTATCTTGATGGTAGCGGTGCAGAGCGATAAGCGCTCGTTGCTTGAGATCAGTGAGATTGCCGACCTTACAATCAAGGAGCAGCTGCAAACTATCAGCGACGTTAGTGCCGTACAGATTTGGGGTGAGAAGCGCTACTCAATGCGTATATGGCTCGACCCAGATAAGATGGCAGGTCACGGTATTACCCCTATCGACGTGAAGACCGCGCTGGACAAGGAGAACGTGGAGCTCCCCTCGGGAAGTATCGAGGGTAACACCACCGAGCTTACAATCCGTACGATGGGTTTGATGCATACGGCCAAAGAGTTTAACGATCTGGTAATCAAGAAAAACGATACACGCATCATTCGTCTGAGCGACATTGGTCGCGCGGAACTCGGCCCACAGGATATCCGAAGCTATATGAAGATGAACGGAGTGCCTATGGTGGGTGTTGTAGTGGTTCCTCAGCCTGGTGCTAACCACATCGACATTGCCGACGCCGTATATGAGCGTGTAGATTTGATGCGCAAGGACCTGCCCGAAGATGTGAAACTTACATATGGTTTCGATAACACTCGTTTTATCCGCGCCTCAATCAAGGAGGTAAAGGATACTATCTTCGAGGCCTTTGTATTGGTGGTTGTCATCATCTTCCTCTTCCTGCGTAACTTCCGCGTGACGCTTATCCCTTGTATTGTGATTCCCGTATCGCTTATTGGTACATTCTTCTTTATGTACATTGCGGGATTCTCAATCAACGTGCTTACGATGCTGGCCGTCGTGCTGTCGGTGGGATTGGTGGTGGACGATGCCATCGTAATGACCGAGAACATATATCTGCGAATCGAGCGAGGTATGACACCATTCGAAGCGGGTATCGACGGAGCGAAGGAGATTTTCTTTGCCGTAATTTCTACGTCGGTTACCCTGCTGGCCGTCTTCTTCCCTATCGTCTTTATGGAGGGTATGACCGGTAAACTCTTCATCGAGTTTAGTTTGGTGATCTCGGGAGCGGTGATTATCTCGACATTTGCGGCCCTCACAGTTACGCCAATGTTGGCATCGAAGATTTTGGTCAAGAAGGAGAAGCAGAGCTGGTTCTACTCTAAGACCGAGCCATTCTTTGAGGGTCTCAATAACTTCTATAGCAACACATTGAGTAAGTTCCTGAAGGTTCGCTGGATTGCAATCCCTATCACTGCTGTGACAATGGGTCTGATTGTATGGTTGTGGTCAACAATTCCAGCCGAGCTTGCTCCATTGGAGGACCGTTCGCAGATTACAATTAACACAAGCGGTACCGAGGGTGCCACATACGAATATATGCGCGACTACACCGAGGGTATCAACCGCTTGGTCGATTCGCTTATAACCGAGTCTCGCTATGTGACAGCACGTGTGAGCAGCGGACGAGGAAATATCCAGATTGCATTGGAGGACATCGCTACTCGTGAGCGCTCACAGATGGATATGGCCGAGGAGCTATCACGCGCAGTACGCAAGCAGACCAAGGCTCGTGCCTTTGTGCAGCAGCAGAGTACATTTGGTAGCCGTCGTGGCGGTATGCCTATTCAGTATGTGTTGCAGGCTACTACTATCGACCGCCTGGAGGAGGTATTGCCCAAGTTCCTGGAGAAAGTTTACGAAAGTCCTGTGTTCCAGATGGCCGACGTGAACTTGAAGTTCAGTAAGCCCGAGGCTCGCATCACCATCAACCGAGACAAGGCCAACTTGTTGGGTGTATCGACACGCGATATTGCACAGACTCTGCAGTATGGTCTTAGTGGTCAGCGAATGGGCTACTTCTATATGAATGGTAAGCAGTATGAGATTCTGGCCGAGATTAACCGCCAGCAACGTAACAAGCCTTCAAACTTGAAGTCTATCTACCTGCGTAGTAACACCGGCGAGATAATTCAGATGGATAACCTTGTGGAGTTGGAGGAGAATGTGGCGCCACCACAGCTCTACCACTACAACCGATTCTTGTCGGCTACCGTGTCGGCAGGTTTGGCAAAGGGTAAGACCATCGGTGACGGTTTGGACGAGATGGACCGCATTGCAGCCGAGGTGCTGCCCGACGATTTCCGCACAGCGCTTACGGGAGATTCGAAGGAGTTCCGCGAGAGCTCATCAAGTTTGATGTTTGCCTTCTTGTTGGCTATCTTGCTCATCTACTTGATTTTGGCAGCACAGTTTGAGAGTTTCAAGGACCCATTGGTGATTATGCTTACTGTGCCATTGGCTATCGCTGGTGCGCTGATATTTATGTCGCTGACAGGTCAGACTATGAATATCTATAGCCAGATTGGTATCATTATGCTTATTGGTTTGGTGGCTAAGAATGGTATCCTTATCGTGGAGTTCGCCAACCAGAAGCAGGAGCAGGGCGAGAGCATGTGGAACGCCATCGAGCAGGCTTCGTTGCAGCGTATGCGACCAATCCTGATGACAAGTACATCTACAATCCTGGGTCTGCTGCCACTTACTTACGCAACAGGCGAGGGTGCAAATGGCCGTATAGCGATGGGTATCGCGGTTGTGGGAGGTTTGGTTGTTTCGACAATCCTTACGCTCTACGTTGTACCAGCCATCTACACCTACATCTCTACCGACAGAAGCAAGAAAACGACAAAATAACGCCTTATGAGATATATTTTATCGATTATATTGACACTCGGCACCCTGCTGCCAGCTATGGCGCAGCAAAAAGTGCTCTCGCTCAAGGAGTGCCTCGAGACGGGTTTGGAGCAGAACTACGACATTAGAATCGTTCGTAACGACGAGCGCATAAGCAGCAACAATGCCACCTTAGCCAATGCGGGTATGTTGCCATCGCTCTCGCTCTCATCGGGTTACACAGGCACAGCCAAGAGCACCGAGACCACTCTGCGCGAGGGTGGCTCGACTGTCGATGAAGCATCGTATGACCAGACTCTCGACGTGGGTCTTTCGCTCAACTGGACACTCTTCGATGGTATGCGTGTGCAGACCAACCTGAAGAAGCTGCGCGAGATGGAACAGATGGGCAAACTGAAGACTCGCATCACTATCGAGGATTTTGTAGCCAGTCTCACAGCCGAGTATTACAACCTCATACAGCAGACTCTGCGTCTGAAGAACTACCGCTATGCTGTGGCACTGTCACGCGAGCGTCTGCGCATCACTGAGGCACGTTACAAGATTGGAGACTTCTCACGCCTCGACCTATTGCAGGCAAAAGTTGACTTCAATGCCGACTCATCGCAATATATGACTCAGCAGGAGCGTGTTACAGCCTCATACATCAGCATCAACGAGTTGATGGCTAACACCAATATCAACGAGCGCTGTATAGCGAGCGACTCCACTATCGATGTAAACAGCGAATTGGAGTGGGAGAAGCTGAGCGCCGGAACTATCGAGAGCAATGCGTCGCTTCTCTTGGCAGATCGCAACACAACTATCTCAGAGTTGGAGCTCAAGGCCGTAAAGTCTCGCAACTACCCCTACCTCGACCTTGTAGCGGGCTATGGCTACACCCACAACATCTATGCTAAGGGTGCTACTCAGACTCGCGGTACACTAGGACCAAATGTAGGTTTGAAATTGGGCTTCACCATCTTTGATGGCAACCGTCGCCGTGAGCAGCAGAATGCCCGCATCGAGATTGAGAACGCTCAATACAGCAAAGAGCAGTTGCAGCAGTCGCTGATGGCCGATTTGGCGAACTTCTGGCAGGCCTACCAGAATAATCTGGAGGTTATTAAGCTCGAGAAGGAGAACCTTATCGCCGCAAAGGAGAACTATAACATCGCTATGGAGCGTTACTTGCTGGGCGACCTGCCAGGTATCGATATGCGCGAGGCTCAGAAGAGCTTGCTCGATGCCGAGGAGCGAATCCTCACGGCTGAGTACAACACCAAATTGTGCGAGATTTCGCTGATGCAGATTAGCGGAAACATACTCGACTACCTCGAAAAGTAGTCTTTGAGTAAAATTTTTCGTGATTATTTTGCGCCGCGGTGCGTAAAATCATATAGCAGGCTTCCTCCGGGGAGCCTGATTTTTTGCTCTAAATAGCCCCTCAAAATCCCAAAAACGGGGCAAAACCAAAGAAATTATCATTTTTTTTGCATTTTTTTTGAGGAAAAATTTGCAGAATCATTTTTTTGCCCTATATTTGCACCACGAAAACAAAACAATGGTGGATTCATCTAAGGGCTAGGATACATGCCTCTCACGCATGACATAGGGGTTCGAATCCCCTATCCACTACAAAAGATTGATTTGCAAGGCTTTGGATATCCAAAGCCTTTTTTTGTTTGTTATGGGTAAGACGAGCTTGCTTGGATTACCTGATAGCAAATAAAAAAAGAGGCTGCGAAGCAGGCTTGCAAATCAATCTCTTGTGAGAGCCTCTGCGGCAAGCAGAGGGGAAAGGCGTTAAGCGGAGCAGACTTTAGGCTGCGCAGTAGCCAATCCCCAATCCCAATCCCAATCCCAATCCCAATCCCCAATCCCCCAGCCATCCACAAAACAAACCAGCCTTCTGCAAAATTATTTCCCACACAAAGCACATCTGAGCATAGCCACAAGGGCAATAAGCGCCAAAGCATCTCGAATTTTCACCGCCCAGAATACGATTAAATCTCCAATATTTTGTATATTTGTAGTTGAAGGCAACGCGCCAACCATCAGTTGCCCACAAAGCTTTTAGCAGATTAATACAAACAACTACTAAGCTATGAGGAGATTTTTAATTTTTGTTATGGCTCTCTTTCTCACCGAGGTGGGATTCGCACAGGAAATAGTGGTACATCGCCAGGATATAATAGGCGAAATAAAGCCTATGAATGGAGTGAACAACGCGCCCAAAGGTCCAGAGAGCTACGACGGACAGGATCTCGACAACTATGAGGCATATCGTGCCGCCAAATTCCCCTATGCACGTACCCACGACGCCGCCCTAAGTGAGAACTACGGCAGCTCGCAAGCTGTGGATATAACAGCAATCTTTCCCGACTTCAGCAAAGATGCCCGCAAACCCAAAAGCTATAACTTCACTCTTACGGATCGCTACATAGAGCGCATCATAAAAGAGGGTGGCTCGCAGGTATTTTTCCGTCTGGGACAAAGCATCGAGAACCACGGCCAGAAAAATGGCGCATACCCACCAAAGGATTTCAAGAAGTGGGCCACCATCTGCGAGCACATCATCCGCCACTACAATGAGGGCTGGGCAGATGGATTCCACCACAACATCGTCTACTGGGAGATTTGGAACGAGCCCGACCTCGACAAATATGATTGGTGGACATCACCCAAGACCTGGGGCGGTACAGCCGAGAGTTTCTTTGAGCTCTACACCATCACTACACGCCACCTGAAAAAATGCTTCCCCAACCTGAAGATTGGAGGCCCTGCGCTGGCTGGATATGAGGATTGGGCCGAAGAATTTATGAAGCATATGTCGGCAAACAAGGTCCCCATCGATTTCTTCTCGTGGCACATCTACGCAACCAAGCCTCAGGATATAGTGGCCAAGGCCAACCGTATGAGAACTCTCTGCGACAAGTATGGTTACACCCAGACCGAGAGCATACTCAACGAATGGAACTACATAAAGAATTGGACCAAGGACTTTGCCTATAGCATCGCCACAATGTCGGCAGTCAAGGGCGCAGCCTTTGTCGCAGCCACAATGTCGGCGTGTCAAGACTCAAGTGTCGACAAGTTGATGTACTACGACGCACGCCCCTACACACTATTCAATGGTCTATTTGACTTCTACACCCAGAAACCACTGCCACCATACTACAGTCTCTATGCGTGGTCACACCTAAGCCGCTACGGCAAGCAGGCGAAGACAAGCATCTCGGGTGAGGAGATTGGCGACCTATACGCCACTGCAGCCATCAGCCCAGCGGGAGCATTGCGACTGCTCGTTACACGATACAACGATGACAACAATGTAATCCGCGACAAGCAAGTGAAGATTAACCTGGGCGACGATTTCACAGGCGAAGTGATGGGCTACCTGATTGACTCCGCAAGAATCTACACCGAGATACCTATCACAGTCAAGGCCGGTATTGCCGAGGTGACGCTCGAACCTAACGCAGTGTTGATGGTTGTGGCAATGTAACCACAAACCACATTTACTCACTATACAACTAAATTGAAAATGAAAACAAGATTACTATTACTCCTTATAGCGTTGAGTATGGCTTCGTGTGCTGGAGTGAAGTCTGCGCGCATACACTTCCGCTCACTCGACGTTGAGACCTTCGCAAAATACATCGAGCGAGATGATGTCTATGTGGTTGACGTGCGCACCCCCGAAGAGTACGCCGCTGGCCACATCGAGGGCGTGGACTGCAACCTAAATGTGCGTAGTGCCACATTCTTCAAGGATTACCAATCGCTCCCCAAAGAGAAGACAATAGCGCTCTACTGCAAGGGCGGTGGCCGCAGCAAACAGGTGGCTGGCGTGATGGCCGGCAACGGCTACAAGGTGGTGGAGCTGAGCGTGGGCTACGATGGCTGGGTAAAGGCTGGCGGGGCAACTGCGAAGTAGATCAATAACCATATTAAACAACTAACGATATGAGACGTTTTATAATTTTGCTTGTGGCCGCAATGTTTGCATCAAGCATCTCGGCACAAGAGATAAAGATTGGTATAATCGGACTCGACACGTCGCACGCTACAGCCTTCACACAACTCATAAACTCAGGCAACGAGGCTTGGGCCGAGGGTTATCGTGTGGTGGCGGCCTACCCTTATGGTTCTCGAACCATCGAATCGTCGTACAAACGCATACCAGGCTACATCGAAGCGGTAAAGAAGAGTGGTGTTGAGATAGTGGACTCTATCGAGGAGCTGCTCGCGAAGGTTGACTGCATACTGCTGGAGACCAACGATGGACACCCACACCTGGAGCAGGCGGTGGAGGTATTCAAGTCGGGCAAGCCCTGTTTTATCGACAAGCCCCTCGCTGCAACATTGGGGCAGGCGATGGCTATTTGCGAATTGGCCGAGCGATATGGAGCAAAGTTCTTCTCATCATCTACACTCCGCTACACCCCTCGCAATCAGCAGATTCGCGCAGGCGCAGAGGGTAAGGTGAAGGGGGCCGACTGCTTCTCACCTCACAATCCAGAGCCCTCGCACCCCGAATATGGATTCTACGGAATTCACGGCATCGAGACACTCTACACAGTGATGGGAACAGGCTGTGTGGCGGTAAATCGCATCACCACCGACAAGGAGCACGTTGTGGTTGGCGAGTGGAAAGATGGTCGAATCGGCACATTCCGCGCCTTCCTCGATGGCACACAGCTCTACGGCGGAACAGTCTACACCGACCGCAAGACGGCAGTTCCTGCCGGCGGATACGTTGGATACAAGGATCTGCTCAAAGAGATATTAAACTTCTTCAAAACCGGCAAAGAGCCTATCTCGCGCGAGGAGACTCTGGAGATATTCACCTTTATGCGTGCCGCCAACCTCAGCGCCGAGCGAGGTGGCGAGCGAGTGACTATGGAGGAGGCCTATCGCACAGGTCAAAAGGAGGCCAAGAAGCTGCTCAAGCAGTATAAATAACCAACCAGAAGCTCTGGCTAACCCAAAAAGAACAAACTAAAACTACAAAGATATGATTTCGAGAAAAGATTTTTTGAAGCAGACGCTTGCTGGAGCTGCCGCCCTCTCGTTTGGCGGAGGCACAGCGTGGGCAAACTCATCACTCGGAAGAGTAGCAGGTGCCAACGAACGTATTCGCATAGGTGTGATTGGTGTGAATTCACGCGGCCGAGCCATCGCCAACGAACTTAGCAAATTATCAGCCGAGTGCGAGGTTACTCACGTCTGCGATGTAGATACTCGAGCCATCGAACGCTGTCAGCAGAGCGTGAAGAGCATCACAGGCAAAGCTCCCAAGGGCGAGCGCGATTTGCGAGTATTGCTCCAGAATCCCGACATTGACGCTGTGGTGATTGCTATGCCCGACCATTGGCACGCGCCGGCAGCCATAATGGCTATGCAGGCAGGCAAGCACGTCTATCTGGAGAAGCCAACAAGCCACAACCCTGCCGAGAATGATATGCTGATACGCACCGCCCTGAAGACCAAGGCTGTAGTGCAGGTGGGTAATCAGCGCCGCTCGTGGCCAAATGTGAAGGCCGGTATTGAAGAGGTGCAGGCCGGAAATATCGGCAAGGTGCGTTACGCAAAGTCGTGGTATGTGAACGCACGTCAGTCGATAGGTATAGGCAAGGAGGCTGCTGTGCCAGAGTGGTTGGATTGGGATTTGTGGCAGGGTCCTGCCCCACGCCGTCCATACAAAGACAACATTGTGCATTACAACTGGCACTGGTTCTGGCACTGGGGAACAGGCGAGGCACTCAACAATGGAACACACTTTGTCGATTTGATGCGCTGGGGCTTGCAGGCTACATTCCCAACAAAGGTGGACTCTATAGGTGGCCGCTACCACTACCAGGACGACTGGGAGACACCCGACACACAGCTCATCACATATCAGTTTGGCGACTTGGCGTCGGGCTCGTGGGAGGGTCGCAGCTGCCACACTCAGCCTGTAGATAACCTCGGCCTGGGCGTTGCATTCTATGGCGAGAAGGGCACATTGTTCCTCTCAAGCGGCAACGACTACAAGATTTGCGACTTGAAGGGCAAGGTTATCAAGGAGGTGAAGAGCGATTTGAAGTTTGAGGAGGGCAACCTACTCAACCCATCGGAGGCTCTCGATGCATTCCATTTCCGCAACTGGTTCAACGGCATACGCAAGGGCGAGAAGCTCAACTCCGACATAGTGGAGGCCTGCACAAGCACGCAGCTCGTGCAGTATGGCAACATAGCACACCGAGTGGGCCACTCGCTCGAAATCGACCCCGTAAGCGGCAGAATCCTCAACGCCGACAAAGAGATTAACCAACTCTGGGGCCGCAAATACGAAAAAGACTGGGAACCAAAACTATAACCCAACCTACATAAAGCAAATAACCCTCAAAAGCTACCGCTTCTGGGGGTTATTTTTATCGTCTGAAGTCTGCCAAAACATCTATCGGGCAGCTCCATAAGCTTGCCTATTTCATAGCCTCGCCAAGGAGATCGATGCCCTTCAGGATTTTTTGCAGCACCTCCTCATCATCGACCGAGGTCAGCCACGTAGCCATCATAAATCCCTGTAGGCGGCTCTTCGAGATATTATCGCGACCAAACTTAACGAGCTTACCCATCACATCGTCGGCCTTAAGTCCCAACTCACGACGCTTCCAGCCAACCCAGTTAGTACCACAAGGCACCTGGTCGAAACCGGCCTCATCAAGCTTGACAAACGCCTTCAGGATTCGGGCATCGGTTGTGGGGTTGGTCTCAATATCGAAGCCTCCATTCTGCTGATCGTAGTACCAGTTCTGCTGGATAACGTTCTTAGGGCATTTCTCATAGAAATCTTCGGTATTCCAGCAATAGTCGCTCCACATCCAGGGACGTGCGCCGTGCTTCTCGACCTCGCGAACGATGTGATAGAAGTCCTGCCACCAGAACTCACCCATACGAGAGCATACATACTGAGCCTTCTGACGCTGCAGGAAGTCGAGGCGCTCCTCGTCCATACCGATATGGAAGAAACGAGGGTGACCGAAAATCTCGACTACGTCGCTGATAACCTCCTCACACATACGGTAGTATGGCTTCGACGAAATCATATGAGTGTAATCACCCATCCAGCCATTGTGAGCAGTTGAGAAATTGAGCTTAGGCACAGCCTCAATACCGCGCTCGTTCATATATTTTATCTCTTCACGCATAGTCTCCACACTCCACGTACCCTCAACAGCCAACTCGGGGTGGCTTGGATAGTAGAGGCCCTCACCCAAGTCAATAACAATCATATTGACACCAGCCTTGGCAGCGTGGTCTACAATTCTGCGCCAGATATCAACAGTGCAGACAATCTTGTATTTGGGTTTGCGGTTCATCGACTCGGCGCTCTCGGGAGCTGGAGCACCCATCATCTCGGTTGGATAGTCGCACCACATATTACGACCCAAGTGGAGCAACACCGCACGGATATCACCCATTTCAGCAGCAACAGTTTGTGGAGCAATTTTCGAGATCTTCTTTCTCTTCTGCTGTGTACAACTTACACCAACGCCAAGAGCAGCCAACCCTACGGCTGTCTGATAGATAAAATCTTTTCTGTTCATATGTGAAAGTTTTAGGTTTAGCAGTATAAAAAAAGAGGAGTGCTACTTGCACCCCTCTCTGTTTCTGGCGGAGAGAGAGGGATTCGAACCCCCGGACCCGTGAAGATCAACGGTTTTCAAGACCGCCGCATTCGACCACTCTGCCATCTCTCCAGGCACAAAAGTAGAACACTTTTTTGTATCTACCAAATTTTTTAACAAATTTCTTTAATATTTTTTTTAACTCGCTCATTCTCAGCGCTGAAAAATTTGCATAAAATTTTGGTAGTCTAAGATATTATGCTTAACTTCGTATTACACATTATAACCTATAACTAATCTTAATAAATTTAACGTATGAATAAATCGCAGTTAGTCAACGCGATAGCAGAAATGACTACCGTATCGAGAAGTGAAGTGAAAAAGATTGTTGACTCTCTGTTTAACATCACAGAAGAGACCCTCGACAAAGGTGAGAAAGTTGTGATTTCGGGTTTTGGAGTCTTCTCAACAGCCGAGGTATCAGAGCGAGTAGGACGAAATCCACGCACTGGCGAAAAGGTGAAGATTGCCGCCAGACGCAATGTCAGGTTCCGTTCAAGTATGGACATAAAGTGATAATTATCAGCACTTTCAACCACAAAAACCACACGAAAAACGCTTAACGCAAAGTTGGGCAAGCGATACTAATCCATAAATTAGGACACAAAATCATTTACTTAAGACAAGATACGATTTAGTCATAGGCTATTGTGATAATGAGTTTCGGACGGCATATTTAGCATATCTCGTCCGAAACCTTTTTTTTGTGTCGACAACAACCCCTAAATTATGATTTATCACTTTTAGCCACCCCAAAAATAACAATTCGCAACAAGCGTAAAAATTCTTCTCTACACCATATATCGCCTGCCGTACAGCGCCAGCTATCATACTATTTTTCAACTCATTATAAACCAGCGCACTCTACCAAGCGCAACCCACCCCAATTTTTGACTCCTTGAAAAATAGCATTTTCATAATTTACCTCAATAATTTTTTATTATATTTGCAATAATATACCCCTGCGATGCGTTTATCATTAAGCGCGAGGCTACACGCGGGCGCGCGGAGCAAGTAGCACATAAGGGCCACGCAGTACGCCAGGCCCCAATCGCAAAGGGAACAAAAAAGAGATAAAACAACAATAAAATAATGAATTGGTTGGCGCCAAGTCGCCAGCCACCGAAAAAATGATTTAAAGATATGAGTGAAGTAATCAACATCAAGGAGCTCAATGAGCGTATCGAGCGCGAGAGCGTGTTTGTCGATACCCTTCGTCAGGAGATGAGCAAGGTTATCGTGGGTCAGAGCCATCTGGTCGATACTCTGCTTATTGGTTTGCTCTCGAATGGTCACATCTTGTTGGAGGGTGTTCCTGGTCTGGCTAAGACTTTGGCCATCACCACATTGGCAAAGGCTATTGACGCCGATTTTGCCCGCATACAGTTCACCCCCGACCTTCTTCCAGCCGACCTTATCGGTACACTGATATACTCTCAGAAGAGCGAAGATTTTGTAGTTCGCAAGGGTCCCGTTTTCGCCAACTTCGTACTGGCCGATGAGATTAACCGTTCGCCCGCAAAGGTGCAGAGTGCGCTTTTGGAGGCTATGCAGGAGCGCCAGGTGACAATCGGCGACGACACCTACAAGCTCCCCGAGCCATTCCTCGTATTGGCCACTCAGAACCCATTGGAGCAGGAGGGTACATACCCACTGCCTGAGGCGCAGGTTGACCGTTTTATGTTGAAGGCCAAGATTTCATACCCCAAGAAGCAGGAGGAGCGCGAGATTGTGCGCATGAACCTCGCCGGCGAGGGTATGCCATCGCCAGCCAAGGTTATCTCGCCCGAGGATATCGTGAAGGCACGCCGAGTGGTGGAGGATGTATATATGGACGAGAAGATCGAGAAGTATATCATCGACATCATCTTCGCTACACGCGAGCCAGCGGAGTACAGCCTCGAGAAGTTGCAGCCACTCATCGCTTATGGTGGTTCACCTCGTGCCAGCATCTCGCTTGCTAAGGCTGCTCGCGCTTACGCCTTTATCCGCCGTCGTGGATATGTTATTCCAGAGGATGTGCGTGCTGTGTGCCACGATGTATTGCGCCACAGAATTGGCCTCACATATGAGGCTGAGGCTGAGAACATCACAACCGAGCAGATTATCACCGAGATACTTAACAACGTCGTAGTACCCTAATGGCGATGCAGGAGAGAGAGAACGATATTCTCAAACGAGTTCGCAAAATCGAGATTAAGACCCGAGGCCTGTCGAACGAGATCTTTGCGGGAAAGTATCACACTGCTTTCCGCGGACGCGGTATGTCGTTTTCTGAGGTGAGGGAGTATCGTGCCGGCGACGATGTGCGCGATATCGACTGGAACGTTACGGCCCGCTCGTCGAAGCCCCACATCAAGATTTATGAGGAGGAGCGCGAGCTGACGATGATGCTTTTGGTTGACGTGAGCGACTCTCGTTCGTTTGGTACCACCGACCGCCTGAAGAAGAACGTCATCACCGAGATTGCTGCAGTGCTGGCCTTCTCGGCTGCGCAGAACAACGACAAGGTGGGTTGCATATTCTTCTCCGACAAGGTCGAGAAGTTTATCCCTCCAAAGAAGGGCAAGAGCCATATCCTCACTATTATCCGCGAGCTTATTAAGTTCCGCCCCGAGTCGAAGCGCACTGCCATCTCGGAGGCTGTGAGATACCTCACCAACGTCAACAAGAAGCGTTGCACGACATTTATCCTTTCGGATTTTATGAACTCGCCACGCGATGCTGCCGCACTGGAGGACTCACTCAAGATTGCCGGCTCGAAGCACGACTTGGTGGGTATCAGAGTGTGGGATCAGCGCGAGGCTGAGCTGCCCGATGTGGGTATTGTTGAGTTGGAGGACGCCGAGACAGGACGCAAGGTGTGGGTTGACACCTCATCACGTCGCGTGAGAGAACACTATGCCGATAGCTGGGCCCAGCGCAATGCTGCCATCACCGAGTTGCTGCGTCGTAACCGCATCGATACGGCAATGATTCCGACAGACGGCGACTATGTGGTCGAACTGATAAAACTCTTTAAGAAGAGATAAATAATGAATTCGAAATTCAAAATTCAAAATTTAAAATTGTGGCTGACAGCCGTGGCAATGGTATTTGCCCTGGTGGGTAGTTGCTTGCAGGCAGGGGCGCAGGGTAAAACCAACACCCAGGCCGACAAGAGCAGCACGCCCAAGGTCGATACCGTTGTGGTGAAGCTCAATGCGCCCAAGGTAAGTGGCAATATCGAGCCCGACTCGATTGGCATTGGCGACAGATTCCTCTACTCAATAGAGGTGGAGAAGGATTTGATGCAGGGCGTCTTCTTCCCCAACTTCGGAGGCGAGGGTGCCGAGGCATATGAGCTTATCGAAGATAGAGCCATAGATACGCTCTCTCGCGATGGCCGCCGACTGAAGCTCCGCAAGAGTTTCCTTCTGGCTGCCTTTGAGGAGGGTATCCACAGAGTGGTGCCACAGGTGATGTATGCCGATAAGAATATTATCGACACGGTGCGCTCTACCGACACCATCGACCTGCTTGTCACTACATTTCTTATTGACTCTACGTCACACGCCATTTTCGATATCAAGCCACAGCGTAATCTGCCATTCAAGCTCGGCGAGATTACCGGTTATATCAAATGGGCTATCATAGCGTTGTTGCTGCTTGCTTTGCTTATTTACCTTGTCATACGCATTATGCGCCACTATGGCAAGAGTCTGGGCAACATCTTCAAGCCAGCACCACCACTTCCACCCCACGTTGTGGCCTTTGCCGCACTGGAGAAGTTACGCAGTGAGAGGTTGTGGCAGGAGGATAAGCACAAGCTCTACTACTCTACGCTTACCGACATCGTGCGCTCATACATTGCCGGCCGCTATGGCGTGGGAGCTATGGAGATGACCTCCGACGAGATTATCGAGGCAATGCGCAGCGTGGAGCTTCCACAGAAGAGCTCAATGGATTTGACACAGATTCTGCGTGAGGCCGACCTGGTGAAGTTTGCCAAGGCTCTGCCCGAGGCCGAGGAGAACGAGGCTGCATATCGTGCAGTGTGGGATTTTGTTGAGCAGACCAAGCCTGTCGAGGTTACAGAGGGCGACGAAGAAGATATTGAATCAAAAGAAGAGCAGCGAAAATAGATATGAGACATTTGTTGAAATATATTGTGGTCGTGTGTGCAGCCATTGTGAGCTTTTCCCAGATGGCTGTAGCTCAGAATATGCCCGAGAGAGGCCTTGTACGCAAGGGTAACCGACTCTTCGCCCGCGAGCTATATACTCGCAGTTCGGGCGCTTATCAGCAGGCTTTGCTGCAGGATAGCACACTCTTCGAGGGACGATACAACTTGGCCAACTCTCTGATTCGTCAGGCTATGGCCGACACAATGGCTATGGCCAATATGATGATGGGAGGTCAGAATCCTAATGGCGAGGAGTCAGCTGAAGCCAACCTCAGTGCGGGATACCTCTCGCAGGCCGAGGGGCTGTTGAAGGCCGCCTCAATCGACTCGCTGCAGAGCGAAGATGCCCGCGCCGACGCATATTACAATCTGGGAAATGCCCAGTTTGTACAGCAGAAGTTGCAGGAGGCACTCAGCAGCTACCGCAAGGCTTTGACGCTGCGTCCCGATGATATGGAGGCAAAGTACAACTACGCCTACACAAAGAAGCTACTCGAGCAGCAGCAGAACCAAAATCAGGATCAGAACAACGACCAAAATCAGGATCAGAACCAGAATAACGACCAGAAGCAAAATCAGAACCAAGACCAGAACCAGAACAATGATCAGAATCAGCAGAACAATGATCAGAACAAGGATGATGGAGGTGATGACAAGCAGGACAAGCAAGATGAGCCCAAACCCAACGAGCAGGATAAGCAAAACAGCAATCAAAATCGCAACAAGATGAGCGAGGAGCAGCAACAGCAGCTCCTGGATGCTATCCAGGCGCAAGAGGATAAGACTCAGGACAAGCTCGACAAGAAGGCTAAGGGAGTTATCATAAAGGGTCGTAAGAATTGGTAACAAGGCGGCGAGAACCGCCGATTTTCAGAAATTAAAACCGAGAAAAGTTGAGATTCGCAAATCCATATCTACTGTGGCTACTGGTGCTTATAGTGCCCGCTGTAGCACACTACATCTATCGCGCACTGCGAGGAGGTGCGGCTATCCGCATATCGTCGATTGAAGGTGTGCGTCGTGCTCCACGCACTTGGCGATATTGGCTCAGGCACGCACCATTTGTGTTGCGTTGCGCAGCCGTAGGAGCGATGATTGTAGCTCTGGCTCGTCCTCAGATTATCGAGCATAAGAGCCACACCGATGCCGAGGGTATCGACATTATGCTGGCGATGGATATCTCTGGCTCAATGCTTGCCCGAGATTTTGAGCCCGACCGTATGACTGCAGCCAAAGAGGTAGCTGCAGCCTTTATCAACGATCGCATTGGCGACCGCATAGGTATTGCAGCCTTTGCGGGCGAGGCATTTACACAGAGTCCTCTGACGACCGACAAGAACTCGCTTATCACGATGCTTGCACGCCTGCGAAGCGGCATTATCGACGACGGCACAGCCATCGGCAACGGCTTGGCAACGGCCGTAAACCGTCTGCGTGAGAGCGACGCCAAGAGCAAGGTGATAATCCTGCTCACCGACGGTGTGAACAATAGCGGAGTAATTGGCCCGCTGATGGCAGCCGACATTGCAGCCGATATGGGTATCAAGGTCTATACTGTGGGTGTTGGTTCGCGAGGCAAGGCCCCCTACCCTGTGGTGGATATGTTTGGCAACGTGAGCTATCAGCCTATGCCTGTGGAGATTGACGAGAAGACTCTCGAGGAGATTGCCACCCGCACAGGTGGTCGCTACTTCCGCGCTACCGACAACGAGAAACTTCACCACATCTACAACGAGATTAACGAGCTGGAGAAGAGCAAGGTGGAGATTACCGACCTCACGCTATATCACGAAAATTGGCTTCTGATGCTACTCGGCGCTCTGGCGCTGCTGATGATGGAGTTTATCATAAGCCAACTATTGCTAAAACGTATTCCATAAGATTATGTTCAGATTTGCACACATCGAAATATTGTATCTATTGGCTTTGGTGCCTCTGCTGATACTAGTCTATGCACTGGCAGCCCACCGCCGTCGCCGATTGGTGGCTAAGTTTGGCAATCCCGAGCTGATGAAGGGGCTGATGCCCGACTTTTCGAAGGGTCGCCTGCGACTGAAGGCCGCACTCTTTATCTTGGCCTACATATTTTTGGTGGTGGCCGCAGCACGTCCCCAGTTTGGTTCGAAACTCAGAGAGGAGAAGGCCAAGGGTGTGGAGATGATGCTGGTGGTGGACGTATCAAACTCTATGCTGGCCGAGGATTTCGAGCCTAACCGACTGGAGCGCACGAAGTATGCCATCAGCAAACTTTTCGAGGGTCTAAAGCAGGAGCGAGTAGGACTTATAGCCTTTGCCGGCGAGCCTATGGTGCAGCTGCCCATCACGTCGGATTATCGTATGGCTCAGTCGTTTGCCAAGCGTCTGTCGCCATCGCTTATCAGCGAGCAGGGAACCGATATCGGCAAGGCTCTGCAGATGGCTATGCTTACATTCTCCGCAGAGAACGAGAAGAGCCGAGTGATAGTGCTCATCACCGATGGTGAGAACCACGAGAAAGATGCTATAGAGGTTGCACGCAAAGCCAAAGAGCAGGGTGTGCGCATCTACACGATAGGTATTGGTACGCCCGAGGGTGCTCCCATCGAGATTGATGGCGAGTTCGTGAAGGACGAGGATGGCGAGATGGTCGTATCGAAGCTCGGCGAGCAGATGCTGCAGGAGATTGCATCGATCAGCGAGGGAGCTTATGTACGCTCTACAAAACAGTCGATTGGACTGGAGGAGATTGTGGCTGGCATCAACGCTATGGAGAAGAGCGAGCTTACGACAGTGCGCTATGAGGAGTACAACGAGCAGTATCAGTATCCGCTGGCTGTGGCACTCGTTTTGCTCTTTATCGAGATGTTTGTGCTGAGTCGCCGCAACCATCGTCTTCGCCGATTCAACGTATTCAGCAGTGGCGAGGGCGAGGATAATCAATAAGAGCTAAAGCTCTTCGCCCAGCCAAACAGAGTGGGCGATAAACGAAAGGTTTTCGATAGATTTATTCGCAAAAAACTGCCTTTAAGTGAATAATCCTACCGAAAACCTTTTATCTTTGCAGATAGTTAATATAATAAATACAGGTTATGAGTAAGATTAAGGCTGCCGTAGTGGGTTACGGCAATATAGGTAAATATGTAGTTGAAGCTTTGGAGGCTGCTCCCGATTTTGAGGTTGCAGGTATCGTGCGACGTGCATCATCGGTAGCTTCGGCAGGCGAATCGAAATATCCTGTTGTAAGCTCTTTGGAGCAGCTCGAGAAGGTGGATGTGGCTATACTCTGCACCCCATCACGTTTGGTGGAGAAGAGCGCCGAGGAGGCTTTGAAGTTGGGTATCTCGACCGTAGATAGCTATGATATCCATAGCGGCATTGCCGACACTCGCGCCCGCCTGGACGCAATTGCCAAGGAGCACAACGCTGCGGCACTCATCTCAGCCGGCTGGGACCCAGGAAGCGACTCGGTGGTTCGCGCACTTTTGGAGGTGTGCGCCCCACAGGGCATCACCTACACCAACTTCGGCCCAGGTATGAGTATGGGTCACACTGTAGCGGTGAAGGCTATCGAGGGTGTGAAGGCTGCCCTCTCGATGACAATTCCTGTGGGAACAGGTATCCACCGCCGTATGGTTTACATCGAGTTGGAGGAGGGTTACGACTTCGACACGGTTGCCGAGGCAATCAAGAACGATGCATACTTTGTTCACGACGAAACTCACGTTACGAAGGTTGAGAGCGTAGATGCTCTGCTTGATATGGGTCACGGTGTGAATATGGTACGCAAGGGTGTCTCAGGTCAGACTCAGAACCAGCGCTTTGAGTTCAATATGAGCATCAACAACCCTGCCCTCACAAGCCAGATTCTGGTGGCTGGCGCTCGCGCCGTATTGCGCCAGAAGGCAGGAGCCTACACGATGATTGAGATTCCGATTATCGACTTCCTCTATGGCGACCGCGACCAGATTATCCGCCGCCTCGTATAGAGTTAAGTAGATTCAAGAAAACTAATTCAAAATATGAGAAACCGAATCATTGCACTATCGTTAATGTTGGTTTCATTGTGCATCACAACCACCTTGTGGGCCAGCAATGAAAAACCATTTGTAATCCCCGAACTGCGCTATTGGCAAGGAGGTGAGGGCAATACAGCCGTCAGCGCCAGCACCAAAGTTATCTACACCAACGCTGAATTGGCCAGCGTAGCCGAGGCTATGGCCGAGGACTATGGCCTACTATTCGGCAAAGAGATGAAGGCCAAGAGTGCCTCAAAGGGTGCTACGGGTGCTATCGTTATTAGCCTCGTAAGCGACAAGGAGTTGGGCGACGAGGGTTACAGCATAGACATTGCTGACCAAATCACCCTTAATGCACAAACCACTACAGGCGCGTATTGGGGTACTCGCACCCTGTTGCAGATGTTGGAGGCAAGCCAAGGCGCATCACTCCCCAGGGGAAGCATACGCGACTGGCCCGATTACCCTATGCGTGGATTTATGATAGACTGCGGTCGCAAGCATATTCCTCTGGATTATCTTGAGAAGTATGCCAAAATTATGGCTTACTACAAGATGAACACCTTCCAGATTCACCTCAACGACCGTGCTGCAAAAAAATACGAAGATACTTGGGATAAGACCTACACAGCATTCCGACTCGAGAGTGAACTCTTCCCAGAGCTTACAGCCAAAGATGGCCACTATGGTAAAGATGAATTTCGCCAGTTCCAGAAGGATGCAGCTAAGGTACACGTGAATGTGATTCCCGAAATCGACGTCCCCTCGCACTCGTTGGCCTTCTCGCGTTTTCGCAAGGAGTTTGGCTCGGAGAAGTATGGCCTCGACCATCTCGATCTCTACAATCCTAATGTATATACTTTCCTCGACTCGTTGTTTACCGAGTATCTCGAGGGCGACGATCCTGTATTCGTGGGCAAGCAGGTACACATCGGAACAGATGAGTATTCAAACAAAGACAAAGAGACAGTAGAGAAGTTCCGCGCCTTCACCGACCGTTATATCCGTTTCGTGGAGAAGTTCGGCAAGCAGGCCTGCATTTGGGGCGCCCTGACTCACGCCAAAGGTGAGACTCCCGTAAAGGTGGAGAATGTCCTTATGCATTGCTGGTATCCAAAATATTCCAACCCTGCCGATATGAAGAGGCTCGGATATAAGATGATAACAGCCCCCTCGTGGTATATGTATATAGTGCCCGCAGCGGGATACTACGCCGACTATTTTGAAGCCGATAAGATTTACAACAAGTGGGATCCTACCATCATCAACAACCACAAGATGGAGCCACTCGATCCATCTTTGCTGGGTGCAATGTACTGCGTGTGGAACGATATTGCCGAGAATGGCATCTCGGTTGACGATATTCACCATCGCTGCTATCCAGCCCTGCACCTTGTATCGGCTATCACCTGGAGTCCAACCTACAAGACTCTGCCTGTGGAGGAGTTCGTAAGCAAGAGCAAAATGCTTTCGGAGGCACCAGGTGTCAACGAGCTGGGATTGTTTGATGGCGAGCCTAATAGCGTGGTCTACACCATTCCATCGGTGAAGCCAGGCAAGAGCTATCCTCACGCAGAGGCTGGCTTCGACCACACGATCAGCTTCCACATCGATTGCGCAAAGGAGAGTCGTGGTACAAAGCTCTTCTCGAATAAGGTTACTGATTTCTACCTCACGAGCCCCGTTGATGGTCGTATGGCTTTCGTGCGTGACGGCTACCTCAACACATTCGACTACTATGTGGAGGAGGGCAAGAGCGTCGATATTCGCATCGAGTGCACCAATACTGCAACTCGTCTATATGTGAATGGCAAGTTGCAGGACGAGCTCAAACGCGAAAAACGCTGGATTACCGAGAAGAAGCAGTATGACTATGTCCCAACTCTCTACTTCCCGCTGCAACAGGCAGGCGACTTCAAGAGCAGGGTCACAGATTTAAAGGTGGAAAACTTTATTCGCTAATCCCACCTCTGGATATAATCCCGAAAATGAAGGGGCAACTCACCTAGTTGAGCTGCCCCTTTTCTATATAGATTTTAAATCCTATTTCTTCTTCACCACGACCACTACTCCTCGTTTGATGTCAATAGGAATACGACTTGCCGAAGTAAGCTTTTGTGCGGCCTGGAACTCCTCGATTTCGGGCATATAGATTTCCACCTCCTGCTCCTTCAGGCCGAGAGCCTCCCAATCAATTTTGAGCGCCACGTTCTGCTTCTTCCACGAGAAGTTACCAATGGCGATAAGCAGACCATCATCCTTAACAAATGCCGTAGCCTTCACCTCGGGGTGCGAGCACTCTACAACAGGTTTATCGTCCCAATAGCCAATCATTTTAGAAGATTCGATACCCCACTCTCGCCACAACTTCCACATTGGCGCAGGGTTGAAGCCAGCCGAGTGGCGCGAAGTAGCGCCATAGACCATACCGAGCCAAGGGTTGCCACCCTGCTCAAGCATATCGCTTGTAAGGCCAAACGGAATACCCGAGAAGGTCACAAACCACTCATCGGGAGTCATCTTCACATAGCTGAAGCCCTCGCCAAACCACAAGCGGTTGATATAGGGGAAGAAGCCTGTATATTGCTGCGCAGGGCCATTTGAGTAGTCACGATGAGAGTGCAGGTCGATTAGCGCATCGGGGTGATGAGCATCCATAATTCGGCGCATACGCTTCATTACGGGGCGGTCGAACGACACGTCGTCCATATATATACCATCGATACCATAGTTATCGAACATATAACGCAAACCCTCCAAGTAGTAGTTAATCCAGCGTGAGAAGCTGGTCATCACGAGCGCAGCATCGGCCGTATGATTTGGCAGTTCGGAGTACCACGCAGGGGCGTAGTCGTCGATAAGGTGTTCGTGGTGCCAGGGCGTACCATAGCCCACGCCACCTGCCAGAATCTCGTGGCCGAGCGACTTGAGAGCATAGATTTCGTAGGCATAATTCGAGAGCTCACGCACGGTGTAGTATATCTTGATACGGCACGAATCCTTATGCTGCTCATCTATAAAGGCCTTCAGTTTGTCACCCGCAACAAACGGATAGTTGATAACGGGGTTTTCGGGGTTGGCGTGGTGGATATTGGCCACATTGGCACCCTCGGCCTTGCCCGCACTATTGAAGTAGCGTGGGGCGTTGTGGTAGTAACGCTCGCCAAAGTGCTTGGCCATATTGACCGGCTTGGCGGGGGTAATCTGCAAATCGAACTCAAAGCAGAGTGGCTTCTTTGAGAGAGTATGCTTGCCCGAACCTGCCACCACAAGAGCTTCACTGTCGGCCTTATGCATCACATCGACATATCCCAGACCACCATTTGCCCACGACAGCGGCTGCTCGGGGGTGTAGTCACGCATCAGAGGGCCGTTGTAGCTGCCGCCACGGAGCTCTACTCTCACGCCCGCCTCGGCACCGCCAATCCAATAGCTATCCCAGCTACCCTTCCAGTCCCAATGGTGGTGGGTAGGCGTGAGACCGCCATCATATCCGGCACCCATATAGTACTTTGAGCTATAATCAGAGTAGTGCGACTGCAGGCAGATATCATTCACCACAACATCCTCATCGGCCGAGAACTCCACCTCATAATGCAGATAGCCGTCAAACTCCATATTGGCACGGCAAGTAAAGCTAATTCCACCGCTTTTGGTGCTACTCTCCCAACCAACAGAACCAGCCGTAGCCGAGGTAAATTTCAAATCGCCAGCAGTGAAACGGATATCGCCCTTCGAGCTCTTCACAACAAAAGCGAATGGCTCGGCCAGCACCTCGCGCTCACCCACCTTCATCGACTGAGGAAGACCGTTTGCGCCGATTACAACCTGCTTATCGGTTGCTGTGATGGTATTCTCGTTGCGGGTTACATCCTCAAAGTCGCGCGTTGGCGAGTCGCTCACGCCAATCTGCGAATTGAGCCATCTGAGGCGTGCCATACGCCACAAATCACTCTCGCCCCTATCGGCAAGAATATCTCTTAACACCTTAATTTCCACATCAATAGTCTGAGGCTCCACGCCATCTGCCGAAACCTTCACCTCGCCACGATATACTCCAGCTTTGGCATTCTCGGGAATCTGCACTCCGCACCAAAGAGCCTGCACCTCGCCCTGCTTAACATTTATGTCGAAGCTCAGCGGCTTACCGTCCCAATTCACACCCTCGGTGTTGAAACAGGTGATAGAATCGGCTGCAATACGGCTAAAGCCTGAACGGAGGTCCGAAAACTCAATCTTCAGATTCTCCAAATCGCCCTTTGCGGCCCACACACCAATCTGCCAGGTGTAATACTCATTGCGGCACGCCACACCTCTAAACTCCGCCGACGGGCCATTCATCGCCCAACGAACAGGAAGTCTATCTTTCAGACGAATCTGGAAAACACGATCCTCGGGGAAGAGCAGCATCTTCGACTGCGCCAATTCACGCAAAGCCTCGGTCTCGGCCGCAGTGGCGATGTTTCCCATCGAGGTAAAGGCATCGAATCGCGAGCGCTCCTCGAATCGTAGCACCTGGGCATCGGCCACATTCTCGGCCTTGGCAGTCTGCTCGGCCCACTCCTTCTCGGGGGTATACTCAGCAGGGAAGTAGTGGTTCCAGGGCTCGCCCCAACGACCATCGTTCCATCCATAGAGGAAATTGTATGGCATATAATAGACGTGATACTCTCCCTTGCCCGCCTTAGGCTCAAACAGAATAACACCACGCTCATTGTCAATATTCTCTGCCACTACATTTACAATCTGCTCTCCGGAAGCAGGGTCGACAACAATCACACCCTTGCTCTCGATGCGAAGATCGGGACGACGCCAGGGAAGCGTCACGCGAGCCACGCGGCAATCGCTCTGCACCTCAACAATAGCACGGTGGTTACCATAGCCATCGGCTGTCCACATCGAGTCGGCCACAACGAATGGAACTCCATCGGGAGCATACTCGCGGTAGAGCTCATCTTCGGTGATGAGTGTTGGAGTACTACACGCCACGAAAGCCGTAAGCGCAAGCAGAAGCGCAGAAAATCTCTTCATAATTATCAAATTTAGGAATTAGGTTTTTCAGCAAAAAAATCTGCCAAGCCGCCAAATTTTCCTCTTTTTGGGGCCGGCAGACAATAATCGTAATTTTTTTTGACTATTGCAACTTTACGAGTCACAAAGTTTGCTCAAAACCGCTTTTCGCAAGCTTTTCATACCATTTGAAAGCAATCAGTCATCACGATAGCGACGAGCATTGGTAAAGAGCGAAAGAATACATAGCAGCACAATCGCACCTATAGTGGAGGCCACAAGCGAGGAGAAAGTCCCTATCGGATACCACCCAAACAGCGACACCACCCAGCCGCCCAGCAGGCCGCCGATTATACCCACCACGATATTTACAAAAAAGCCCGAGCCACGACCCCTGACAACCAGACTTGCAAGCCAGCCAGCCGCAAGACCTATAAGCAGATACCACACGAAAAACATAACGAAAAATATTAAAATTTATCCACCGATAAAGGTTGCAAAATTTGTACCCGAGGGAACTGAATTTTCTTTTAAATTATCCAAAAATTTCATTCCAATTCTCACTTTATAGCTACATGTAACAAAAATGTTATATTTAAGCTGCCGCAGGCTTGTTACTATAACATAATAGTTATATATTTGCATCGTAAATCGGCCACAAAGTTGCCGAGCGTTGAGAAAAACAAAATAAATTAAAGCAATATGAAGAGAGTTGCGATTGTAGAAAAGGGACAAGATGGAACATATAGCGCATATTTCATAGGCAAAGGCGCAATAGTAGTGGGCGATGGAGCCACCGTTGCGGAAGCTAAAACCGATTTCATAAAGGGCTTCAATGAATTGTTGTCATATTTCGCCGAAACTGGCGAAGAGATACCTAAAGAGTTGCAGAATGTAGAATGGGAATACAAATACGACATCGCATCGGTCTTTAACTATTTTGACTTTATAAATGTGACAAAATTCGCCAAAAGGGCTGGCATAAATGCAAGTCTATTAAGACAATACAAGACAAGGGACACCTACATCTCCGAGGCGCAGATGGCAAAAATTCAAAATGCGCTACAAACTGCGGGCAAGGAGATGTCGGAGGCTATTTTATAGCACAATAAGTTGGAGACAACACGAAACACAAGCCGACTAATTCGCAAATTTTAAGGCATTGGTGAAGCGGCAAAACATCCCTCTGCCGCCATATACCACACCACCAATTGCGAATTATGGCAAATTGCTTTGCAACTTCGCGGGTTTTGTGTATCTTTGACGGATAAAATTAACAGCCACACCCCAAAGGGTGTGCAAAACAAAGCAACAGAACTATGAAAGAGATGGTATTGGTATCGGGTGGAGCTGGATATATTGGCTCGCATACTGCCGTGGAGTTGATAAACGCAGGTTACGACGTGGTTGTAGCTGACAACCTCTCAAACTCTGATATGAGTGGTGTGGAGGGCGTACGCAAGATTACAGGTGTTGATGTACCTTTCGTCAACGTTGACTGCTGCGACAAGGAGGCTTTCCGCAAGCTCTTCGAGCAGTACAACTTTAACTCTGTTATCCATTTCGCAGCCTACAAGGCTGTGGGTGAGTCGGTTAGCGACCCAATGAAGTACTATCGCAACAACCTACTTTCGTTTATGAACGTGGTGGATTTGATGCGCGAGTTTGGCCGACCCAACATCGTCTTCTCTTCATCGGCTACAGTATATGGCGAGGCCGACGAGTTGCCAGTAACAGAGCTTACTCCTCGCAAGCCTGCCACATCGTCTTATGGTAACACCAAGCAGATGTGTGAGGATATCTTGCGCGACTCGACTGCAGCATACGACGGATTGAAGGGTATCGCCTTGCGTTACTTCAACCCTATCGGTGCTCACCCATCGGCTCTCATCGGCGAGCTTCCTCGTGGTGTTCCTCAGAACCTCGTTCCATTTATCACACAGACTGCCGCAGGCGTTAGAGAGTGCCTAAGCGTCTTTGGCGATGATTATGATACTCCCGACGGCTCTTGCCTTCGCGACTATATCGACGTAGTTGATTTGGCTAAGGCTCACGTTGTGGCTATAACCCGTATGGTGGAGGGTAAGAACAAGCAGGCATACGAGATTTTCAATGTTGGTACAGGAAATGGAGTATCTGTCTTGGAGTTGGTTGGCAGCTTTGAGCGTGTTAACGAGCTTAAGCTCAACTACAAGATTGCACCACGCCGTCCGGGTGATGTGGTTGCTATCTGGGCCGACACCACTCTGGCTAACGAGGAGTTGGGCTGGAAGGCTGAACGTTCGCTGGACGACACACTCCGCTCAGCTTGGGCGTGGGAGAAAAATGTGCGTGGCATAAAATAAAAGATTCACTACAATCGTTATTGTAGAGGCGCCATAAGGCGCTGCATAGCTAAATAGAATATTACGATGAAAAAATTATTGATGCTCTTGGTGTTGCTCTCGATGTGCGGTGGTATGGCATATTCGCAGACATACATTCCAAAGTATAAGAAGAAAAAAGAGGTGCGTGACTACGAGTTGTCGAAGTCAAATCGTAACTGGGAGTTCTCGCTGGGCTCAAGCTGCAACTTTGCAATTGCCCAGACAGACCGCATCAAGTATACCGAGCAGGGATACACTACACGCTATAACGTGAGCCCCGATTTGATGGGTAGCAACGTATTCCTCGGCGCACAGTATAAGTGGGGCGAGCACCTTGCTACAGGTGTCGAGGGTGGTGTTTTGTTCCAGGACAATGGCTATGCAATGCCTATCTATGGTACGCTCAACTACTACTATGGCGAGTCGGTCATGCAGCAGCGCTACCGTTGGTTCAACTACCTTCACCTGGGACCACAGATTTATATGAGCAGTCGTGCCAAGGTGTTTGGTTCGATGGCTGGCGTGGGTGGTGGTCTGCGCTTCCTGTTGCGTCGCGAGGTGCGCTTCGATCTTTATGCAGGTTACCAGATAAATATGCGTCGTCCTCACATCAATGACAAGGGTGCATACGACCTGCCCGAGAAGTACTCCGATTTCAAGCAGTATATGCACGTTCTGCAGGTGGGTCTGAAGCTCTACTTCTATTAGCAGATAGTAATATACATATATTTATATATAAGAATTAACCGCAAGCGTGTTGGAGCGAAACTCTACGGCTTGCGGTTAAGACTTTTATGGGTGGTAGCAAGAGTGGCTACACTTAGACGTGCATCGGGTGCAGCCTTCAAAATGGTATCGCCCAGCGACATTATGGTAGCTCCCGTTGTGAAGACATCATCAACCAAAAGTATGTGGCGACCACGCAGTCGCTCGGCATCACGCACAGCAAAGACTCCCTCCACATTACCCCACCTCTCGGAGTGACTTTTGGAAGTTTGCGTGCGGTTGTATTGACGACGATAGATGGCCCGACGCTCCACCTTCACACCCAGCTGACGGGCAATTCCGTCGGCCAGATACTCCGACTGATTGTAGCCACGCGTAAGGCGTCGAAGCCAATGCAAAGGAACCGGTACCACCAAATCCACATCGCTATAGTTACCGCTTTGCTTGAGTTGCGAGCCATACCAGCAGCCCAGATTATAGGCCGTATGCCAAGCCCCTTTATATTTGAAATTATGGATTGCGGTGCGCCAGTCGCTACCCTCGACATACCACAAAAAGGCTGAGGCGTGCTCGACAGGCATCAATCCCCAGAAGCGCTCCATCATAGCGTTATCACTCTCGAAACAGCTATTTGTCAACGGTGCGGATATCTCGCACATCGTACATACACCCACATTATCGTCCGGCAACTCCTTGCCACATATGGGGCAAACAGGTGCTGCAACCAAACGTCTGAGGTCGAGAAGTATCTCACTGAGCATCGACATCTATCACAAGGTTTACCTGCTTGAACTCTGCATTAGCCGCAATCTCACCCACTGCATCACGGAGCAATTCGCGAGCACGGGCAATGGAGCGGCCATTTTCGATTTTCACCATCAGATGGATTATATATTCACCTCGGATACGATCTATCGGAGGCGATACTGGACCTACAACTCTGCGACCAAACTTCCCCCGCAACACCTCAGCGAGCTTGGCCGAGCATCGGCGCAGAAGCTGCGGATCACCACTTCGCATCACCACCCTCAGCAGACGCGAATAGGGTGGATAACCAAACGTATGACGCTCCACAAGCTCACTCCCAGCCATAGCCTCATAGTCGCCACGTCGCACCCAGCCGATAACGGGATTGTCGGGTTGCGAGGTCTGAATCACCACCACACCAGGCGCATCGTCGCGACGACCCGCACGGCCCGCCACCTGCATCATCAGTTGAAATGCACGCTCCGAAGCTCTGAAATCGGGCGAGTTAAGCAGATTGTCAGCATTGAGAATTCCCACCACCGAGACCTTGCCGAAGTCGAAACCTTTGCTGACCATCTGGGTGCCAACCAGAATATCGGTCTGGCCACTCTCGAAATCGTGGATTATACGATTGTAGGCACTCTCCGAAGTGGAGGTGTCGCGGTCGAGTCGGGCAACCCTTGCACTGGGGAATAGCTGTTCGATAGCCTCTTCCACCTTCTCCGTACCGAAGCCCATAGGCGACAGTTCGGGGGTATGGCATTGGGGGCAGGCATTGGGAACAGCTGCTGTGTAGCCGCAATAGTGGCACTCCATACGCGAAGTGGTGCGATGCTGGGTGAGTGTCACATTACAGTGAGGACATCGCATTGTCCAGCCACAGCTGCGACACGACAAGAAGGGCGAAAAGCCTCGTCTATTCTGGAATAGAATCACCTGCTCACCACGTTGCAGGGCCGAATCGATGGCATTGAGCAGGACGTGGTTGAAATGTATCTTTCTCTCGCCTCGCTTGACAGCACGAGTGGTGTCGGAGACGATGATTTCGGGAGGTGTAGCATTACCATAACGCTCCAGAAGCTCGGAGTAGCCATACTTGCCACTCTGGGCATTGGCATAACTCTCAAGCGATGGTGTGGCACTGCCAAGCAGAGTCATTGCGCCTCGGAGTGAGGCGAGGTAGATGGCCGTATCGCGGCCATTATATCGGGGAGCGGTATCGCTCTGCTTGTAGCTCTGGTCGTGCTCCTCATCGACGATGACGAGCTGCAGATGGCGGTGTGGCAGAAGCAGCGCCGAGCGTGCTCCGACAACAAGCTCGCCACCCTCGGATGCCGTAAGCCTCAGATAGCTTTCGGTGCGACGCAGTGCGGTGAGCTTGGAGTGATATGTCGTAACACGTTCGCCAAAGACCCGACGCATACGCTCGATGAGCTGCGAGGTGAGGGCAATCTCGGGCA